>CAJTDK010000015.1 GCA_910575105.1 Lachnospiraceae bacterium | reverse complement strand
ATGCAAACTGGATATACTTTTCCAGATAATAAGCGCCTGTCTGGTATACGCGTCCATTCTGCCTTTTATATGCAACAAACTGATCTGCTAAAGTAAACAAAGAATCATTCATCATCTGCACTCTCTCCTTTCCAAACAATAGGAAGCGGCAGTGTACAGACGGCAAGGGAGTCGGCATCTGTCGAAAGATATACCGAGACAATGTTAGGATCCCTGTGTCCGAGTACCGCTGAAATATCGGGCATGGGAACGCCTGACCGGAGCATGGATGAAGCGGTGTGGTGCCTCGTCATCCGGCTTCCGGACATCCTCCCTTCTTTTTGGATGCCAGCCAACCGTTCCATTTTTTGCAGGATGGGCCGTATAGCTCCTGCACCCAGTTTCCCAAATGGTGCTGTGTTCTTTAGAAATACATGTGTATCTTTGCTTCCCGGGCGTTCATTCAGGATATAATCAACGATTGCATTTCCATAAGATGCCCTCAGTGGAATGGCCAGCGGCTTTTTGGTTTTGTCCTGACAAATGTAAATGACATCCATTTCCCAATCAATATCTTTCAGCTTCAAGGAACAGGCATCCGTTCCACGCAGTCCCGTTTCCAACAGGAGTCTGCAGACCGCGGTGTCCCTCATGGTCATCTGTCCGGATACCAGCAGGTTTTCAATGGCTTCCAGTTCTTCTCTGCTGTAGACTTCGATGATTTTTACTTCACGTGGGAGATGTACGGGTATTTCCAATAAAAATCTTTCTGTATGCGTGTTCCCTGAAAGGAACTTTCGCAATCCGGACAATGCACTGCTGATCGTCGTCGGGCGGTATTTCCCATCATGATAGAGCGAGGCGATAAACTGGCTTACATCGTTAGTCCTGAGATCGGTTAAAGATTCATAGCTGCTTTCCTGACAAAAAAGCAGGAAGTATGTAACAATGCGCTTATATCCGCCAGTGGTATTCGGGCTGAGGCCGTCCTCTTTCATCTGTCTCAGAAATTTTTCCAGTTCCATGCGGAATACTTCAACATGGAGAAGATCACAAATATTTTCCGGTTTTTGCCTGCCCCAATCGATCATGCCGCTTTCTGCAAGGGATTGTATCATCCTGATACAGCGTTTCCTGTGTGTTCGTTCCTTTTCTGCCCATCTTTCTCCACAATTCATAGGAGAATCCAGAAAAGCTTCCACAAGATTTTCAGACAGATCGTCTTTTCCCAAATCTACAGCTACAGATTTAAGAAGCGAAAAGCTATACTGATAATGGCTGTATATTTTCTGTCCGTACTTTCGTTCCCGCATCTGCGCCAACACTTCTTCGATTAATCCATTTAGTTCCATTTCATGATCCTTCATCTTCAGCAACCTCCTTTTCTTTCTATGATGAAGGATATTTTCTTTAAATGCAAAAACTATGCCGACATTTTTCTGGGAATTGCAGCGGATGGCTGGATCCAACAAAATGTCGGCATAGTTTTTTTGTCGGTATAAGTCGTGNGAATTCCTCAGCATATGGATCACGCATCTTTGTATTTCTGCCTGCGGATATACTGCCTGTATCGCTTCTTTAAAGCCGGGCAGGCCATCTACGCAGAAAAACAGTACGTCTTTTACTCCACGGTTTTTCAAATCGTTTAACATGCCAAGCCAGAACTTGCTGGTTTCATTTGCGCCTACCGTGATGCTCAGAATGTCCTTATACCCTTCAACAGTAACGCCTAATACCACATAAGCAGCACGGTTCAAGATCCGGCCATCTTCCCGCACTTTATAGTGGATACAATCCATGAACACAAAAGGATAAATTGGATTCAAAGGGCGGGACTGCCACTCTTTTACCTGGGGGAGGATCTTATCTGTGATTTTGCTTACCATTTCTGCAGATACTTCAATTCCATACAGATCATTAATCTGGTCATGGATATCCCGTGTACTCATCCCACGCGCATAAAGTGAGATTATCTTTTCTTCAATTCCAGAAATATCCCTCTGATACTTGGAAATGAGTTTTGGCTCAAATTCGCCATTTCTATCTCTGGGGACATCAATCTGGAACTCACCATACTGACTTTTAAGAGTCTTGGGAGAGTGTCCATTTCTCTTATTGTCTGTCAGTAAATCACCTTTTTGATTTTTCTCATATCCCAGAGTAGCATCCAGTTCTGCCTCCATAAGCTCCTGAAGGATGTCTTTGAAACTTTCTTTGAGAAGAGAATAAACATCTGCCACGCTGCTAATGTTATTTTGTGAAATAATTTGTCGAATTTGCTCCTTTGCAACTGCCATAAAAATACTCCTTTTCAGTAAGAATTGTCATATCTTAATTCTTACCAAAAAGGAGCCATTTTTAACCAAAGACACAAACTATTTTACACTACCTTGATAACAGTTACTCTTTCTTCCTCTTGATTACCTGCCACAGAAAACAAAAAGCCCTGTCAAGAGCTTGACACCATTGGTGGTGCTTTGCACTCTTGATCGGGCTTTTTGTTTACGGTATCTTCTCACAAGAAGAAAAAGGTTATTAGTCCTCATCATCAAAATGGTTATTCCTTAATCTTCCCGTAATAGTTCCATATCCTCTTTTGAATTTGGGCTTATCATTTTCACAACTTGATAAGGTGTTTTATACTTATGTCCCTCTATGCTTTCCCCAAACATATCCATGCTGTATAAATCATCATAGCTGTCTAGTGCTCCATCCTGTTAGAAACCGGACTAATGGACTGCGTGGTTCGTCCAGTGCTAGGCAAAATTCCGACGGCGATGTGGTTCATCGTCTAGAAATTTTAACGACGCAATGGTGCGAAACAGGAAGTTCATGAGTTCGGTTTCTAGCAGGATGGAGCACTAGTATTTTTTTGAATTTCAAATGTTGGATAAATTCTTTGATTGGGTAAAGGTCGGATATTTCAATGCTCTTTCCGTTGATGTATTCCGTAATGTATTCCCCTAACTTTTCTAATTCATATTCCAGCCATTCTTCCTCACTGTCGAAGAAGTTATCATAGTGTCCATGCTTCAATTCTGCATAAAATAAGGCTTTGCGGACATTTAAGAAGATATAAAAAGATAGCCAAAAAGACATATATAATTTTAAGTAATTTTCATATTAATCTTTACAATCTCCTCCAATGATTCAAATTATTCTGTAAGTTCCTAGTCATAAAAGAATAGCTAATTGAAAATAATATCAAAAAACAGAAAATAAAAATAAATACAATAAATTTTCAAAATAATATTGACTTTGCCCCAAGGGAAATCTTTTATAATGCACTTAACACGCAAATGCATGATTCAGTACAAGGAGGATGAGCATATGTTTCGCATCGGACAGCTTGCAAGTATCTATAAAATATCCGGGAAAACCCTGAGATATTATGATGAACTGGGACTGTTAAGGCCCAGATACGTGGATGAGACAACCGGATACCGCTATTATACCCCTGACCAGATTCCTGTACTGAATGAAATATTTCTGTTAAAGGAAATGGGATTATCGCTAAAAGAAATTACCTATTTGCTAAAGGAGGAGGTGGATAAGGATCACACGCTGCTAAAAGGAGTGCTGGAGTTAAAACAACTGGAATTGGACCGGCAGATACAGGAACTGTCTGCAAAGAAGCAGACAATTGAATTGCTGAAAAAGAAGCTTGAGAATAACGGAGGAATTAAACTATCTTCTTTCCAGGTCGGCATCAAAAGCATACCCGAAATGCGGGTAGCAAGCCTGAAAGCATCGATTAACGCATATTCAACCCAGGAAAAGCTGTGGGCCGAACTGCTGGATCATCTGAATAAATGCAAGATCAGGACAGGCAACGAGAGATATACGATATATTACGATTCCATTTACAAAGATGACGAAATCCATGTTGAAATCCTAAAAAGGGTACTGGCGCCATTCCCTGAGACAGAGAGAATAAAATGCAAGGTTCAGAAAGCATATGAAAAAGCCGCTTTCCTTCTGCATACCGGAGAACATGAAAGCGTCATGGATTCTTATGAAGCAATCCTGACATGGATTGAAGAAAACGGCTATGAGATCATCGGAAATATCCGAGAGGAATTTCATATGGACGACTACATGACGGACAATCCAAAGGAATTCGTAACAGAGATTCAGATACCCGTCAAAAAGAGAGGAGGCAGTCAGGATGAACATCATCGACTTGACAAGGGAGATCAGTAACGAGACTCAGGTCTGCCCTTGCGACAGGACACCAGTAATTGAAAATTACGCAACGACCGAAGAGGAAGGAGTAAATGTAAAATTTATAAAAATGGGAACGCACACCGCTACCCATATCGACGCACCCTACCATATCAGCAAGACCGGAAAGACCTTGGATGATTTCCCCGCCGGCTGGTTCGCCGGGATGGGAATCGTCCTTGATTTCAGCAGCAAAGGAGAAATATACCAAATTACCCGTGCGGATATTATGGCCTATGAAAAGGAGCTTTGCCAGGCAGATTTCGCCATACTGAATACAGGCTGGGCGCGCTACTACGGGACATGGGATTTTTTCCGTCATCCTTACCTTTCGGAGGATGCGGCAAAAGCACTGACGGAACTTGGGATCCGGATTGTGGGGACGGATGGAGGCTCTGCCGACGCCGCTTTCGGATTTTCCACAGCAAAGCGCCTTCCTGATCCCACGTTCATGGATATTCTGGAAAACATGGAAAGAGAGAACGTAAGAAATGAAGCACATGCAACGCTGTTAAACAACGGATGTCTGATCGTAGAGTATCTCTGCAATCTGAACCAGCTTCCGAAAGAGCCTGCCTTCTATTCATTTCTTCCTTTGAAGATCAGCAAGGCCGACGGCTCGCCGGTACGGGCAGTATGTATACCGGAAATAAAACTGACAAAAACTAATTTTTAAAAATAAGGAGGCAGCTTATGGGAAATACAAATGAATCATCCGTACATGATGAATTTACGACAAAAAAATTAAAAAGGGTTCTTGGTAAACGGGAATTGATCTCTATGGGACTTGGACAGATCATCGGTTCCGGGGTATTTTCACTGACAGGTGTAGCTATCGGATTTACCGGTAGATCCGTTGTATTCGCTTTTCTCTTCGGCGCATTATTTTCACTGGCAGTTACCGTGCCGAGTATTTTCGCCGGAAGTGCGGTACGGCTCAGGGGCGGGCAGTATACTATGGCAAGCCTGCTGCTTGGCGAACGCTTCTCAGGCTTTTACATAATGATCTATATCATCGGCAATATATCCATCGGAATGTATGCCCTGTCGCTGGCGGATTATCTGCTGGCGCTCGTTCCCGGCATTCCCAGGATGCCCCTGGCGGTTATTGCCCTTACGCTTTTTTTCGTGATCAATCTCTTCGGCGTAAAGGATGCCGCATTCCTGCAAAATATCCTGGTCATTATCCTGGCTCTCGCTCTCGCAGTTTTTGCGGCACTGGGCGTATTCCATATTGAACCCGGGTATTTCACTAATCCGAATCCGCCGTTGTTCATGGGCGGGTGGAAAGGCTTCTGCATGGCCGCGATCTTCACCTCCTTCGCAACGACCGGAGGCGGCAATCTTGTCAACTTCTCAGGAGAATGCAAGAATCCGACAAAAGACGTGCCCTTTGCCATCGTGTTATCTACATTATTAGTTACCGCATTATATACGGTGATCGGTTTCGTCGCCGCGGGCGTACTTCCGGTGGAGGAAGTGATGTATCAGCCCTTGAGCATTGCGGCAAAAGCATTTCTCCCCAAAATGCTGTATGTATTCTTTGTGACAGGCGGCGCCCTGCTTGCTCTTTCCACCACCCTGAACGCAACCTTCGGCTGGGTGACAAAGCCGGTCCTGCAGGCCTGCGTGGACGGATGGTTCCCAAAGAAACTCGGCACGATCAGTGAAAAATATGGAACTCCTTATTATCTGCTGATCCTCTTTTATATCGTAGGGCTGCTTCCCATCGTCGCAGGTCTTGATATTGACCGTATTGCCAATATGTCTATGATCCTCATGAATATTACGACTTTCCTTATCGTAGTTGCCACGGCGAGACTTCCCAAATTACTTCCGGAAGCCTGGAAAAAGTCTGCGTTTAAAATATCTGACGGAGCCTTAAAAGCAATCTGCTATTTCTGCGGCGGGCTGCTGATCTTTCAGAACTGGCTCCTGCTTGAAGATAATACGCCGGAAATCATCATTGGAAATATCATATTCCTTGCCGTATCCTTTATCTTTGTCATGCTGCGCTACAAGTCAGGGAAGGTCCAGGTAGAAGTAAGCTGGGAGGATGAATAAGTGAACAAATCATATGCAGAAAAAATGGATAAAACCGATGTGTTGTCCAAATATAAGGCAGAATTTTATCTTCCGGACCATTTATACTATGAAGCCAACGGGCTGGGCCCTATGTCCCGGCGTTCGGAAGAAACCTTAAACAGAGTGGCCGGCGAATGGAAGAACCAGCTTGTAGCCGGATGGTTCTGTGGAAAAATCCCATGGTTCTATTATCCTGAACGTATTGCCGCTATGGAAAACAGCCTGGCCGGCGCACACGAGAAAGAGCTGGTGATTGCTGGCGGGACAACGACCAATATACACAGCCTCATCTCCGCATTTTACAATCCCAAAGGAGAGAAAACAAAAATTGTCTGCGATCATCAGATCTTCTGCTCTGACCGTTATGCACTGGAAGCGCAGATACGGCTAAAAGGCTATGACCCTCAAAAAGAACTGATACTTTCTGGAGGCAGCGGCCCGCTTATCGACGAGGATCTAATCATAAAGACGATGGATAACCATACGGCGCTTGTGTTCCTGCCGTCAGTCGTGCATTCTACCGGGCAGCTCCTTGATGTAGAACAGCTGGCAGCCGAGGCTTCAAAAAGAGGAATAACCATTGGCTTTGACTTAAGCCACTCCATGGGCATAGTCCCCCATTTCTGGACAACGGCTCGGTTCTGACAGACGGTCTGAGAGCTGCAATAAGATCGAAAATGCGAAAAAATATGGAGCCATCAGAAAAAGACCAGATCCGGATTTCCTTTTCACCGCTTTTCATGAGTTACGAAGATGTATGGCAAACGGCAGATAATCTCCGCAGATTATTTATGCCTTGACTTTGCCCCGGAGGGAAAAGCTTATAATCCAAATATAAAATAAAATCAGGAGGTAAAATGTGAACAAGAATACAACCAGAACTGTCTGTTATTGGGACCGGCAGGCAGAAGAAAAATCCAAAAATCTTTCAAGACCGGTACACAAGATCAGAATTGAAAAAGACCGTCCCATTGTGATGAAGGATGACGTACGTATATACTGCGACGTATACCGCCCGGATGACAATAAAAAATACCCCGTGTTAGTCGGATTCTCGCCATTCGGCAAAGCTGCCCAGGCAGCAGGAATGAAGAGAGCGCCTATCCGGTTAGGAAGATTCATGTACGAACAGGGAATTGAAATCGGAGGAATTGATTATTTTGCATCCCGGGGCTATATCGTCGTTGTCGCCAACCCGCGCGGCATCCTGAATTCCGAAGGAACATGCACAGGGATCTTGAGCATGCAGGATCAAATCGACTGCTGCGAAGTCATCCGCTGGGCAGGACATTACCTGTCCGACGGCAATGTCGGGATGATCGGATGCGGATATGCGGGCAAGATACAGCCTTTGGTTGCCGCAATGAATCCCCCGTATCTGAAAGCGATCATGCCGGTTGATGTAATCGATGACCTGTACATGGATTGTTATCCCGGCGGGATCCTAAGCGATATCAACTACCCTCTGTGCAGCTACATACCGCACACAAATACTGTCTCTGAGGCAGAACTTGAGAATTCCGAAGAGGACTTAAAAGCGATGCTTGATCAGGCTAAAAAGCAGCCTGAAATCGCGACAAACTCCTATTATTACCGGGGGCTTGACAGTTTCCCGCCCAGGCATTATACCTGGAACATCGACGTCATGCTCCATCCATTCAAAAGCGGATGGTGGGACAGGAGAAGCTTTAAAGACCGCAAAATCACGATCCCGGCATATATTGTAGGGCTGTACTACGAATATGGATACTCTACCATATCCGCCTATGATATCTACAATAAGCTTGATAAGAACATTCCGAAAAAGCTGATGATGATAGACCCGGCAACAGCAAGGACCTCTCCGTATGAGAAGCCTGTCCCGGAACAACTCAGATGGTACGATCACTGGCTTAAAGGAATCGACAGCGGAATTATGGACGAACCTCCGGTAAAATTGCACGTAATGGGCGAGAACCGTTACCGCTATGAAACCCAATGGCCGTGCGCAGACACAGATTATAAAAAGATGTATCTGCGGAAAGGGAATCGGTTATCGGAAGATCCGGAGAGTCAGTCAGAAGTAACGCCGGATATGATACAGCATATCCCTCCGACAAGGCTTTCCCAGATGCCGGAAGATGTCCCGGCTCTGGTGTATGCCTCTGAAATATTTACCGAAGACACCGAGATCTGCGGCCCGGTTACTGCATGTCTCCATGCTTCCATTGATATTGAAGACGCGCATCTCGCAGTAAAATTGTGGGATAAGGACAGCGGAAGCGGATACCGTACACTTCTGTCAACCGGGTATCTAAAATGCTCCCGGCGGGCACTTTCACCGGAAAGTACCGCTCACCGGCCAAAAAACATCCACACCAGGGAAGAACCTGTGATACCTGGCCAGATCTATGAATATGTCTTTGAAATGGCCCCGATCGATAACATGTACAAAAAGGGCCATCAGGCAGAAGTGGAATTCAAGACAATGGATCAACAGTATTTTGACTTTAATGAATTGGCAAGCCTGCCAAGACTGTATACATCCGGCCGTGTCGCAGGTCCCCATCCATTATCCAGAAAGGTGAATTTCTCGATATATATGGACAGCAGCCATGCTTCATGGATCGAGCTGCCGGTCACTGGCAAAAACAAGAACTGGGTGGAATAGATGAGGAGGATATAATGGAAAATAAAGAAAAACTGAAAATTATTGGTCTTGAACAAAAACCAAAATATTGGGATAACCGCTACATGAACGGTATTGAACACATGACGCCCGGGAAATATAAGGCGCTTAAGGAAGAGGACGTCCGGATGCAGGTACGCGACGGCATCACTCTGGCCGTTGACATCTACCGCCCGGATACAGACGAAGACACGAAGTTCCCCGGCCTCGTCGCATTTTCCTCATACGGAAAGTCCATCCAGACAATGGACCGCATTTCCATGCAGTTCAAATCTGTACTGTTCGACCACACGATTGAAGCCGGAGATATCTATGAATATGTGAAGCACGGCTATATCGTCGTTGTCCCGGACCCAAGAGGTATCGGCAAATCAGAGGGCGCCTGGGACGGCCTGTACGGACGCCAGGAGCAGGAGGACTGCTATGACGTGATCGAATGGACAGCGCAGCTTCCCTATTGCAACGGAAATATAGGAATGATCGGCATCTCCTATTTTTCCATCCTTCAGCCGGTCGTCGCCGCGCTGCAGCCGCCTCACCTGAAAGCCATCATGATGGTGGAGGTCGTGGATAATATGTACCATCACAATTATCCCGGCGGCGTATTTGTAAACCGCTCTTTTATGTATACGGATTTCTGCCCGGATGTAAATTCTGTCTCTACGGCAGAGCGGACTTATACAACAGAAGAACTAAAAGAAAGGATCAAAAAGCGGCTGGAAGATCCGGACATCAGCCATAGCGCGCTGTACTCGGGCATATTGAGCTGCTGGCCGCCCAGAAACCAGACCTATTTCTTTGATATCCTGCTGCACGATGATGACTGCGATTTTTGGGAGCAGCGCTCAATACAAAGTCACCCGGAAGATATAAAAGTGCCGATGTACCTGATTTCCGAATATTACGAACTGGGACGTTTTTCACAAGGACCATTTTTCTTATTTACACATGGAGATATGTCCGTTCCGAGAAAACTGGCCGCTCCTGAAGAACACGATGCACTCCATCTGCCCCACCGGATCATGACGCCGGAATATTTAAGATGGTATGATTACTGGTTAAAAGGCATCGATACCGGCATTATGGATGAACCTCCCATAAAACTGCTTGTGCGCGGCATAGAAAAATTCCGTTACGAGTATGAATGGCCTCTGGCACGTACGCAGTGGACCAGATACTATCTGCGAAGCGGAGGACTTCTTTCCACCGAAAAGGAGACTGATGAACAGATCTCCCCGGTGATACTGAATCACAAAAGCCCGTATAAAGGCGGTTCTAATGAAACCTACGAAGTTCCAAGTATCGTGTTCCGAACCCCTATCCTGGAAGAAGATGTCGAAGTTACAGGGCCGATCGTGATGCATCTGATGTGCGCCATTGATAAAACAGACGCCAACTTTACCGTCATGCTCAATGATGCTGCACCAGAAAGCCGGCCGGTGAATATTGTGACCGGCAATCTAAGGGCATCCCACAGAGGACTTGAAAAGAAAGACTTAGAACCCTGGGAGTTCAACAATGACCATACAAGAAAAGTGCCGGTCGTGCCGGGAGAGATCAATGAATATACGATTGAGCTTATGAACACTTCAATGGTATTCAAAAAGGGACACCGCATTGAAGTGGAAGTGAAAAATTACGACGCCAATCCCTATCATTGGATGGTACAACTTCCAAACAGCCAGGACATTGAATATAAGGTATATGTGGACAGTATACAGGCGTCTTATATCAATCTGCCTGTCATCCCGTATTCCGACGAAGATCAATGGATCAGATAAGAAGTAACAGAGGAGCTGTTTTTCAACAACTCCTCTGTTACTTCTCCTAAAAGAATATCCTCTTAATATCATTATACATCACAAACACCATCAGCGCCATCAAAAGCGTGATTCCCACCAGATGTACATACCCTTCCTTCTCCGGCGGTATCCGCTTCCTGCGGACAGCCTCCAGCGCCAAAAACACCAGTCTCCCTCCGTCCAGCGCCGGAAGAGGCAGAAGGTTCATGACACCTAAGTTCGCCGACAGAAGGACGGCTATACTGAGAAGCTGGACAACGACCATGAATACGCCGTAGGACTTGCTCTGCTGGTACGTGTCATCCACCACGTTCACGATACCCACCGGCCCCGAAAGCTGGTCTACGCCGATCTTTCCTGTAACCAGGCTTTTCAGGCTGTCAAGCGTAGTACAGATCCAGAACTTCACCTCATATACGCCATACTGCAACGCCGTGAGAAGGTTTGCCTTCGTGTATGCTCCGCCCCCGATGCCGAACCGGTAATAACCCTTCTCCTCATCCATCTTCGGCGTAAGGGTGACACTCTTTTGCTCACCGCCGTGCACAAAGACGAACTCCGTCTCCTTCCCCTGGTTAAACTGGTTATACGCATTGATCTCCCGGAAAATATTGATCTTCTTTCCATTCATTCTAACGATCGTATCTCCCTCTTCGATCCCTGCCTCATAAGCCGGATAACCCTCTTCCACAGCGCTGATGACCGGCTTATCGTAGCCAACCATCGCCACCAGGATCACGGCAAACACAAGCGCAAGGATAAAGTTGAACACCGGTCCCGCCGCGATAGTCGCGATCCTCGCCCACACAGACTTATTATTAAAATTCGACTGGGAATCCGTGGCCTCTTCATCCTCCCCCATCATACACATCCCGCCGATGGGGAATAGCTTGATGCAGTAGCGGGTTCCCTTGTACTCCTTCGAGATCAGGTTCGGCCCCATTCCGATCGCGAATTCCTCCACGTCGATCCCATTTTTCTTCGCCAGGGAAAAATGTCCCAGCTCGTGAAAGAACACGATAAAACTAAAAATCAATATTGCAAATATAATACCCAAACCAATCATTACCTCCTGCTGTTAATCCGTTCATAGGTTTCCGCCTCCGTCTCAAGGATCTGTTCAAGCGTCGGCTCCGGGATGTTCTTGTGGGCCATCATACAGTCCTCGATGATCTCCGTGATCTCAAGGTACTTCGCCTCCCGCTTTAAAAACATGCTGACCGCCAGCTCATTTGCCGCATTGAATACCGTCGGAAGGGAACCGCCCTTCCTTCCTGCCTCATAGGCAAGCTTAAGCCCGTAAAAGGTATCCATATCCGGCTTTTCAAAATCCAGCTTCCCGATGCTGTAGAAATCGAGCCGCTCTCCCGGAAGATACCTTCTCTTTGGATAATAGAGGGCATACTGGATAGGAAGCTTCATATCCGGCGTTCCAAGCTGCGCCATGACCGCCCCGTCTTCATACTCCACCATGGAATGGATGACGCTCTGGGGCTGCACAACCACCTGCACGTCGTCTACCTCCACGCCAAACAGCCACTTCGCCTCGATCACCTCAAGGCCCTTATTGACCATCGTGGAGGAATCTATCGTAATCTTGGCGCCCATAGTCCAGTTCGGATGCTTCAAGGCGTCTTCTACCCGGATCTCTAAAAGCTCCTCCTGCCGCATTCCCCTGAAGGGCCCGCCGGACGCCGTCAAAAGTATCTTCTTCACCGGATTATCCGCATTCCCCTGCAGGGACTGAAAGATGGCGCTGTGCTCACTGTCCACCGGAAGGATCGTAACGCCCATATCCTTTGCCAGCGGCATGATCAGGTGGCCTGCCGTTACCAGCGTCTCCTTGTTGGCAAGAGCGATATCCTTCCCCGCCTTTATGGCCTCTATGGTGGGGCGTATACCGATCATGCCCACGATGGCCGTCACCAGTATCTGCGTCCCATCCATCGCCGCGACCTCGATCAGCCCTTCCATACCCGACAGGATCTCGGTAGCCGTGTCTGCCGCCCGCACGCGCAGCTCCCTTGCCTTCTCCTCAGACCACACGGCCGCCTTCTTCGGGTGGAACTCACGGATCTGCTTTTCCAAAAGGTCGATATTATTTCCCGCAGCCAGCCCCATAACCTGAATATCCCCGTTCCCGCGCACGACTTCCAGAGTCTGCGTCCCGATGGATCCAGTGGAGCCTAAAATGGCTATTGTCTTCATAAATTCATCTCTCCTGTTTCAATATATTCCGCCGGCACAGCAGATATTAAATCCTGTATCATGTTCTTACGGAATACGCAGCCAGTGCGCATTCCTGACCCGTGAACAGTAACGATTAATCCGCCTCGCAAACTAAAAATTCAATCTGCCCTATCTGGCTGCAAGTGAATGATACACTATACCAGTATAATCCAACTTAAAATCCTTAATGTTTCACGTAGGATAAATTTTCAGATGCAAGGCGGCTTAATGAGGCGATGCCGGTAGCATCGTCGATTGAAGCCAACGCAGCAGATGAAAATTTAGACAAGTGGAACATAAGGTTATTTAAGTTGGATTATACTAGCCACGCAGCCAGATAATAGATCACCGGCGCGGTAAAAATCACGCTGTCAAACCGGTCGAGGATTCCCCCGTGCCCCGGGATCAGCCTGCCGTAATCCTTTATCTCATGGTTTCTCTTTATCGCCGACGCCGCCAGATCCCCCACCTGGGAGATCATGCCGCCCGCGCCGCAGATCACCGCATAGTAAGCCGGGCTTGCCGATGCAGCGCCCCACCGGTTCATGGCCAGGGCGAATAAGACTCCCAGGAGCGCTGCCCCAAGGACACCGCCGATACCGCCCTCCACCGACTTCTTCGGGCTGAGCTTCGGCGCCATCTTATGCTTCCCAAAGAGCACTCCCACGCAGTAGGCACAGGTATCGCACCCCCAGGAGCTTAAAAAGATCAGCCACACCACTCTCCCGCCGTCTGGAAGCTGCCTTGTCTGATAGACGTAAGACAGCATCACCGCCACGTAAAACAGCCCGAAAAATACGGTCATCACCTGCTCTGCCTGAAAAGACGGAAAGGTAAACACGTAGACCGCCATCAAAAGCACAAGAAAAAGAACAGACAGCATCGTCACGTATTCCAAACGCCCGGCAGAAAGCAATGCATAGTAAGCCGCCGCTCCAAGATACCCTGCAAGCCCTAATACTTTATTATGCACGCCCACCACCTGATATAATTCAGACATCCCAATTAAGCTGATAATTCCAAGAACCGCGAACAGTACATTGCCGCCCAGCCCCACCGTGGCAACCAGCACGATGACAAGGACGATCCCGCTAAGAAGCCTTGTCCTAAACATCTGTCTGTCCCTCCTTTACGCCGCCGTAGCGCCTGTCCCTGCTATTGTAATACTCTACCGCCTTTATAAGCTCCTCCTTCGTAAAGTCAGGCCAATATACATCCGTAAAATAAAATTCCGTGTAGGCAAGCTGCCACAGCAGGAAATTCGACAACCGCAGCTCCCCGCTTGTGCGGATCAAAAGATCCGGATCCGGTATACCCGCCGTATCAAGGTACTGTCCGAACAGCTTCTCATCGATACCACCCGCATCCGCCCTGCCCTCTGCGCAGTCCGCCGCAAGCCGCCTTACCGCGCGCACGATCTCATCCCTGCTGCCGTAATTGATGGCAATCTGAAAATTCAGCCCGCCATTCTCCTTAGTGGCCTTCTCAAGCTCAGCGATCCGGGTGCGGATGTCCTCATCAAGCCTCCTAAGATCCCCGATCACCCGGATCTTCATATCATTTTTCTTTGCCGTCTTCAGGCAGGTCTTCATGTAATTGCGCAAAAGCTTCATCAGCGCGTCAACCTCATCCCGAGGACGGTTCCAGTTCTCTGTAGAAAATGCATAGACTGTCAGGTACTTGATCCCCATGCGCCATGCCTCCTCGCAGATCCTCTCCACATTCTTGCTTCCCTGGGCATGACCGTAGTTGCGGGGCATCCCCTTAGACTTCGCCCACCGTCCGTTTCCATCTAATATGATCGCAACATGCTGCGGAATATTCATCGTCAATCTCCTTTTTCTGCCGACAGCTAAAAATCCGTAACTGTTCACTCCGTGACCAGCAACAAAAATTCCAGCCGCCGGTTCTTAATACCTAGAAGGACAGACCCTTTTTCTTAAGCGCCTGTCCCCACACTGTGCGTTACGCCGCACAAATACTCATCTCCATCCTTAAACCGTACCCGACCGATTAAACCGTCATAACTTCCTTAGACTTAACCTCTACAGCCTTATCAACCTCTTTGACAAACTTATCCGTCATCTTCTGAAGATCGTCTTCCATATCCTTGATCTCATCCTCAGACACCTCCGTACCCTTAAGCTTCTTTAAAGAATCATTGCCGTCGCGCCGGATGTTGCGGATCGCAACCTTGGCTGCCTCCCCCTTCTTCTTCACATCCTTCACCAGCTCTTTTCTGCGCTCCTCCGTAAGCTCCGGGAACACCAGGCGGATCACCGAACCGTCATTGTTCGGATTAATCCCCAGGTCAGAGGTCTGGATCGCCTTCGTGATGGCCTTGATCATGCTCTTATCCCACGGCTGGATCTGGATCATGCGCGCCTCAGGGACAGATACGTTCGCAACCTGCTGGATCGGCGTCGGCGTTCCGTAGTAATCCACCATGATCCGGTTCAGCACATTCGGATTCGCACGGCCCGCCCGGATCGCTCCCAGCTCGCCATCAAGATTCGCCATCGTCTTTGTCATCTTCTCCTCGTAAGCCTTCAGTTTCTCATTCATCTTTCTTTCCTCCTTATGATACAGTCACTTTCGTTCCCGTAAATGTCCCAGACATAGTATTTACAATGCTGTTCTCTTCATTCAGCCCGAACACCAGCATAGGCATCTGATTCTCCAGACACATGATCGAAGCTGTAAGATCCACAGCCATAAGCTTCTTATCTATAATCTCCTGAATAGATATCTCGTCATACTTCTCCGCCTCCGGGTTCACCTTCGGGTCGCTGTCATAGATCCCGTCTATGGCCTTAGCCAGAAGCATGGCGTCCGCCTCGATCTCTATAGCACGGAGCACCGCGCCGGTATCCGTGGAAAAATACGGATGGCCTGTCCCTCCCGCAAAGAAGATGACCTTCCCTCCCTCAAGCGCCTCAACTGCCGCGTCCTTGGAAAACAGCGTGGTAAACGCACCGCATACAAAGGGGGTGAACACCTCTGTCTTCATCCCTGCATACCGGAAAATGTCCGACACGTAGATACAGTTCATCACCGTCGCCAGCATCCCGATCTGATCCGCCTTCACCCGGTCGATGGTCTCACTAGTCCGTCCTCTCCAGAAATTGCCGCCGCCGGTCACGATCGCGACCTGGATTCCGTCCTCGGTAAGCTTTTTCACCTGTCTGGCAACGCCAAGACAGGTAGCCTCGTCAAAGCCGGTCTTTTTCTCTCCCGCCAGCGCTTCCCCGCTGAGCTTTAATAGTACCCTTTTCATAAGCATTCCCGCTCCTTATATCAATTATCGCAGTACATCACATACTTAGATAAATTATAACACAGGTATAGTAAAAATGGAATAACTAAAAAAGTCTTGACACAAGTATGATTTCAGACTATAATATCCGGGTATGAAATCAGACTTGCCTGGAAATTCACTGTTAGTTGCGCAGCGCAGTACTAAGCTGCCTGACCGCCGCATACCGGATAAGCCCGGTCAGCCAGACGATCTGCACAAGCAAAAAGGAGGAGACCGCTATGAACTTTCCCATAAAAAATGCCTTAAAGGAATACAACCACATCTACAAGGAGACCAACCGCATCTATCACGACATTGCTTTAAAGCTTAAGCTGTCAGACAGCGCCTTCGATATCCTGTACGCCGTCTGCCAGCTCGGGGACGGCTGCCTGCAGCGGGATATCTGCAGCCTGTCCGCCACAAGCAAGCAGACCATCAACTCTTCCATCCGCAAGCTTGAGCGGGAAGGCCATATTATCCTAAAGCCGGGAAAAGGCCGACAGATGCACATTTTCCTTACAGAGACCGGGATGGAGCTGGCAAAAGAACGCATCTTTCCGGTCATCGAGATTGAGAACAAGGTCTTTGACTCTTTGACGGAAGAAGAATCCCGGGAGCTTTTAAGGCTCAGCCGGAAATATATCGAAATACTTGAAAAAAATGCAAAGGAGTTTTTATGATGAGAATCCAGTTATCTGACCACTTTACCTATAAAAAATTGATCCTGTTCGTGCTGCCCTCCATCATCATGATGATCTTCACCTCCATCTACGGCGTAGTGGACGGCCTGTTCGTGTCTAACTTTGTGGGGAAGACCGCTTTTGCGGCGATCAACCTCATCATGCCCTTCCTCATGGGGTTAAGCGCCCTGGGCTTTATGATCGGCACCGGCGGCAGCGCCATCGTAGCAAAGACGCTGGGGGAGGGAAAGAAGGAGCGGGCCAATAGGTATTTCTCCATGCTGGTCTGTGTGACGGTCGTGGGCGGGATCCTAATCTCCATCGCCGGATTCAT
The DNA here is from genome assembly GCA_910575105.1 of Lachnospiraceae bacterium. Classification (GTDB taxonomy): domain Bacteria; phylum Bacillota; class Clostridia; order Lachnospirales; family Lachnospiraceae; genus MD308. Next base: position 72,352 of record CAJTDK010000015.1, on the reverse strand, counting down.
CCTGATCCGCCCGGTCAGCGGGCTACTTGGGGCTACAGGAAGCCTCGCGGACAACTGCGTGCTGTACGGAAGGATCTTGTTTTTGTCGCTGACGCCCTTTATGCTGCAGAACGTATTCCAGAGCTTTTTTGTGACGGCAGAGAAGCCAAAGCTCGGGCTTTACGTGACCATCGCGGCCGGACTTACCAATATCGTCTTAGACTTCCTGTTTATCGCGGTCTTTCAATGGGGACTTGCAGGCGCGGCCATCGCCACGGCGGCCAGTGAATACATAGGAGGGCTGCTGCCGGTTTTTTATTTTCTGCGTAAAAATAAAAGCCTGTTAAGGCTCGGGAAGACCCATTTTGACAAAGGGATCCTGCTAAAGGCCTGCACCAACGGTTCCTCGGAGCTGATGACCAACCTTTCCATGTCGGTGGTAAATGCGCTGTACAACTTCCAGCTCATCCGTTTTGCCGGGGAGGACGGTGTCGCCGCTTACGGGACGATCATGTACGTGAACTTTATCTTTATCGCCATATTTTTAGGTTATTCCATCGGCAGCGCGCCCATCACCGGATACCACTACGGCGCGGGGCATCACGGGGAGCTTAAGAACCTCTTCAAGAAGAGCCTTACCCTGGTTACCGTCTGGGGAGTGCTCCTGGCTCTGGCAGCGCAGCTTCTGGCTTCGCCCCTGGCCAATGTCTTCGTAGGGTACGACCGGGAGCTTTTTGCCATGACTCGCCACGGGTTCCGGCTCTACGGGATGTCATTTTTGATCTGCGGCTTTAATATCTTCGCCTCCTCCTTCTTTACCGCCCTAAGTGACGGCGCGGTGTCGGCGGCGATCTCCTTCTTAAGGACCTTGGTGTTCCAGATCGCCGTCGTCCTGCTGCTGCCGGTGATCCTGGGGATCGACGGCGTGTGGCTGGCGGTTACTGCAGCGGAAGGGATGACGCTCCTTGTAACGGTGACTTTTTTCATCCGGAAGAGCGCGCGGTACCACTACGCATAATTTACCCGTACGCGATCTGCTGCGCATGCCGTAAGAACAATGCGCAGAACTTGATCCTTAGATTGGGAGAAAGCTTTGCCGGGCAGAAAGAATAATTGAATTACAGGGGAGCTGAACAATACTGGTATTATTCAGCTCCCCTGTATGCTTTTGCTGATTGGCTATACGGCAACTACTCTTTCACGATGTCTGGTTCTGTAAGATTGCCGATAGTAAAGAGGGCACGGTGCTCTTGTATCTTACCTGTTCTCTGGCAGTGCCTCGATCGTCCGGCACAGCTCACACAGGATAATAATATACACACTGACAATCCTCTGGCAGTATTTTTTTTACAATCACCCCGTTATAATCATGGGCAAGCTGGTTTCTCACCTTAAGCATCTCCATCCATACGTCGCCCGATATAAGTCCCGCCTGAAACGCGTTTTTAATACTTCTCTCGGATGCTTTTGCGCAACAAAATTCGGAATGCCGACACGAATCGTTGCTATGAGCGGATCCTGGGCCGTGAACAGCAACATATACCGCCGTGTGACCGGCACCGGAAATACACGCCTCCCGCCGTCAAAACCACTGCTGCCGCAAACAAGTATATTTTTTCCGCATATCTTTCCGCCGACATGGAAAAGGGATAGAACAGTTTCAGATATTTTTCTCCGCTCCCCAACGCAATGAGATAATAGATGACAGGCACCATATATCCAAGCACGTAGTTGTCGGAAACCCCGTAGAAGAAAAGCCCCAGCCCGCCCAAAAACAACATCTCAGCGAACACTCCGAAGTAATATCTTACGGCCGGGAATTCACACCGGTTATTCTTAAGCGTCCATAGATAAACACCCAGCAGGACGCCTAGGATAAGCATATTCCCCAAAAGCCTGGCCAGATAAACTGCCGCGCTATCAGTGTATTTGGCAAAGACAAGCTCCCGGATATCCCGGTTCTGTTCCGGAAGGAAGATGGGCGGCGCCATGACGATCCCCATCAGCGCCACGTAATACTCCAGCACCTTTGCCGTATCCGCAGCCGGAAGATTCTCCGTCCCCATCAGGAGCGGCGAGACCGCCAGCAAAAGCACACATGCAAGAACATGAAAAGGCACATGATATTTTAAATTCATTTTTTCGATCTGCCAGTATTTTTCCATGACAAGCGATACCTCCCCTTCCTTTTCTGACTATAAATAAATGTAGCACATGCAACGAGCACTATGGCAAAGCAGGCGTAAAAGATCCGGTTGCTGGCTAACTGCGGGAAATTCTCATGATACCCCTTCCAGTTAAGCTCTGTATTGTGCCTGGGTATAAGGTTCCAGCCGTACATACCGCCCTCGATCCTTCCTGTGCCCGCAAAGACAGAGATGAACCACCACGCGCCCTGAACCAGAACGGCAATCACTGTACCAGTAAGCTCCGTCAGGACCATCCCGACGGCGGTTACTGCCATAACCGTCGGAAGGAGCCACCCGAACGTATATTTCACATATGCGAAGACATCTGCTGAGATTCCGGCGGCGGAGGCATATTTCAGACAGCCCAAAAGCGGAAATACTGAAATCACAAGCACAGGGATCACAAGCATTACCACCATAGCCAGATAACGGCCTGGGATGATCACTGCCGAAGGGCACTGTCTTGTGTAGATCAGATCCTGCATGCCTGCCCGTCTGTCCTTTAAGCCCCTTGAGACGGCAAGGAATACGGGAAGGATTCCCAGGAAGATGACCATATAATCCGAGAACAGCCTTGCATAGCCTCCGGTCAGGCTGTCTTTTTCCACAAGCTCACGGTAAGCGTCCATAGCATCCTCGTAGGTCATGGGAACTTTGGCATTGCTGCCCCGGTATTCTTTTGCGTAGCTAGAACCGCCGCCCAAGATATGGTCAGCCTTATCCATAAGCATTTCGAATCTGGCAAAATCAAGCCCGGCAGCCGGTTCTATTTCCATAGGCTTTGCCATATCCGCTGGTCCGTCTTCTCCGCCGCCCGTCTGGGCGCTGTACCAGGCGCTGATCTTTTTTTCCACCTGGTCTGTACCAGAAAGCCCGGTCGTCTCTTCGATGATCTCTCCAATCCGTGCTTCCTCCTCTTCGCTCAGCGTCACACTCTTGTAAAAGCCGACGGGATAAGTAGTATAACTTCTCCAGGAATACTCTTCCAGAAGATGCCCCAGGGTCATCCGCATGATCACATCCTGATCGTCGCTTTGCTTATATCCGTATTCGGCCTGCCCCTTCTTCGGCTCGGCCATGATCTCCGCGCCCCCAAGCTGGGCAACGAAAGTGAAGGCTAAGGCGAGAATGCTCAGCCAGTAGATTATACTCCTTGTAAGCTGGCGGCATTCGCTTATAAACAACTGTCCAAACATGCGCCTTCACCTCCCCGCTCCTGCATCAGATACATATAGGCATCTTCCACGCCTGCCCCGCAGGGCTTTGCCGCCTGGAAGGGCTTTTCCTCCGCGAGAAAACGCACCATCACCTGCTCTCCCATAGTCAGCATACTGGTTACCGTGAACTGGCCTTTAAGAGCCTCTAATTTTCTCTTGCTGATCTCCGCCTGAAATACCCTGCCCTCTGCCATATGGGTAAGTTCCTGCACGGTCCCTTGATAAATGATCTCGCCGCCGTCAAGAACGGCGATCTGTTCACAGGTGGATTCGATATCCCCGACAATGTGTGTCGAAAGGATAACGATACGATTTTCCGCGAACTCGCACAGAAGGTTGCGGAAACGGACTCTTTCTTCCGGGTCAAGCCCTGCTGTCGGCTCATCCACGATCAGCACCCTTGGGTCGTGTAAAATCGCCTGCGCGATGCCAAGGCGCCGCTTCATACCTCCGGAGAGCGCCTTCACCCTTTTTCGCCGGTCATCCTGAAGGTTCACCCTTGCGAGAAGCTCCGAGATCCGTTCCTTTCTCTCCGGTCTGCCAAGACCGGAGAGCATCCCCAGATAATCCATCGCTTCATAGACAGTCATGTCCGGATACATGGAAAATTCCTGAGGAAGATATCCTATAATCTTCCTGACTTCCCGGGTTCTTTTTATATTCCTTTTGCAGACTGACACCTTCCCTTCTGTTGCCGGAAGCAGTGTGGCAAGCACCTTCATCAGTGTCGTCTTCCCGGCCCCATTTCTCCCCAGAAGCCCGAACATGCCCGTCTCAATGGTAAGATTCACCCCCTTCAGCGCCTGCTTTTTGCCGTAGTATTGATTCAGATTGCATATTTTAATTGTCGCAGACATACACACCCCATCCTTTCCTTCTCTCTCCTTTTGCCAGTACAGCTTACCTACTGTGCATATATTTAGGATAGGGGATAAATCTTTATAAAAGCATTGGGAAAAAACGAAAAAAATCTAAAGATATTCTAAAGGTTTTCATTATTATTCATTCGGATTTTCTCTTGCAGAAGCATCAGAACCATGCTATGATCAATGCACAGTTTAAGTATTCTGAAATATTTCAGGTTCATCGGCATCTCGCCAGATTTCCATCAATGTTTGAAAAGAAAAGGATACTGTTAATTTTATATGATCTATGGTAAATTTAAGAAGACCGTTCTGTTTATGAGGATGTACTGGAGATTATCTTCGGAAGAGATATCTCCTTGTTGGATCCGCCGCAGACCGAAAAGGAACTCAGCCTGTCACCGCTGATACGTTCCGTGCGCATGGATGTATTTGCTATGGATGAAGAAAAGAGCATCTATAACACTAAGATGCAGGATGCCAAGAAGAATGACTTGGCCAAGCGCAGCAGATATTACCAGTCTCTTATCGATACTGGTGCTGCATCCTGTTAAGAACCGGACTAATAGACTACGCGTGGTTCGTGCCAGTTCTAGGCAGAATTCCGACAGCGATGGGTGGTTCATCGTCTTAAATTTTAACGCCGCAACGGTGCGAAACAGGCAGTCTATTAGTCCGGTTACTTGTCTGATCTTCCAGATACTTATTTTTCGATGTACTGGGGATATCGTGGTTTCTGACACGCTTTTTAGCAAATCAATATGCTTTCAGCGAACAATCCTACTTCACCCCAAACTCAACCCCGTTCACCATGATCTTCTCTATCTCATCCACATCCACCAGCCGGTTGAACACCGTCTTATAGTACGTCCCGGCTCCAAGCTGGTAGCTGCTGTTCTCTGCGTTCTTCTCCTTATCGCAGACGACATAGCTCTCCTTATCCTTATACACGATCTCTATGGATTCCAGATAATACGGATCCTCGGCCTCCTCCTTGGAAAGCCCCATTCCTTTCGCCATATCAACGCTCAGGGTAATGGGCGAATACTCCGCATATCCCTTTTCACCCATGTCGATCTTCTTGACCGGAACCGGCTCCTTATCCGTCAGCCTGATCCTCTCCGTCTCTGTCTTTGTCTTTTCCGTCAGCTCCCTTCTGGCGCAGGGGAACGTCTGAAGCATAAGCTCCGGCACATCCCCGTCCTTTAAAGGCTCATTCCACAAAATGTAAGAATAGCAGTAAAGCTTGTCATCCGTGCTCTTCTTCATATCAATATAGGTATTCTCCCCGGCGAAAGCCCCGTTTTTTGTCTCGCAGCTAAAGTAAAAATCCGTATCATCCGTAAAATACGCCCCCTTGGTAAGGTTTGTCTCCTCATCCCCTGCAAGGGCTGTGACTCCGCCTTCCCTCTCCAGCGTAAAATACATCATCGCGCCGTTCCTGTCGTAGACAAAGCTGCTGATCGTAAGGGTATGACTGCCGATCTTTCTCACGATTGGCTCCTCCGATACATAAGCGCCGATTGCCTTCTGAGCCTGCTCCTCGTCTACCGGCACATATTCCCTGGAAGGCAGCGTCACTGTGACTTTGGCATCCTTCCCCTTCTTGCCGGTATCAACCTCACGCTCAAGGACACCGTTAGACTCCCTCGTCTCATTGCCGAACATTGCCTGGAAAAATTCTGTCCTGGAGGATGCGTACACCACCCCCGGAACAAAAAGGCACACAACCGCAATCGCCGCTGCGGCTCGCTGAACACTCCTGGTACGGCGGCGGGAAGGCTTCCTTCTGAGCTGTTTATAAGTCTCCTGAATCCTCATCTCTACCACATCCGAAATCTGAATGTCCCGATTGAATATTTCCTTCATTTCTTTTTCTGATTTTTTCATTCAAACGCCTCCTTAACAACAAAGTGCCTGTTTCAGTTTCTTTCTGCCTCTCATCAGCTTGCTCTTCACCGTGTTCTCATTCATGTCGAGAATCTGCGCCACTTCCTTCGTACTAAAGCCTTCCCCGTAATGCAAAAGGAAAATCGGACGCACGTCCTCCGAAAGCTCTGAGAGCAACTCATAAAATTCCCGGTCGCCGGACGGCGCGTTTCCTTCCCTGTCCCCGTCCCATCCCGCTTTTACAAAATGCCTCTGCTGCTTTAACAGATCGTTGCAATGATTCATCAGAATACGGGTAATCCATGTCTTAAAATAAGCTGATTTTTTCAGCTCTCCTATATGTTCATAAGCTGACAGTATTGTGTCCTGCATCACGTCCGCGATATCCTCCTCGCTTTTCAGATAGCTTTTCGCCACCTTGTAAAGCGACATCTTGTGCAGCTCCATTAACTCCACAAATGCGTCTGTGTCGCCCTTCTGCGCCTTTTTCACCAGTAACAGCTCCATGAACCTCACCTCCCCTTTCCGGTTTGTTTTTGTTTTACACTTATTAGACTGGTTTACCCGTCATTTGGTTGCATGACTTAGAAATTTTTCTATCTATGTGTCTTACTATTATTCCATGTAAGGCAGTTTGAGCGCGTCTTACATCTCAACGATAACCGCCTTATGCTTGGTATACGGCAGGAGCTTCTCTGTAATATCCTTCGTCTTTATCTTCATATAGCAAGTAGCCGTCCCGTCGCTGCAGCCGTGACATTCCTCCTCCGCCACTTCCCTGTCCAGAATGATCTGAACATCTCTGTCCACATCCAGCAGCGTACCAAACACCGTCGCCGCCCCCCACCTTGCTGCCCAGCATCTCTTCCATCAGCTCTGCCGGGGCGAAGGATACCCTTGAGATACCCAGGGCATTGCTGAACGCTTTTGTATCGAAGGCCTTTTCCCCCGTTGTGATGAACAGGTAAAATACCGTCTTCTTGCGGTTGCATAAGAACAACGTCTTTACCATCTTCATCTCCATTTTCCGATCGATCATTGTACAATCGTCCATGGTAACCGCCTCGTCTGTCTCCACCCGTTCAAAAGGGATCTTAAGCCCTTCCAGGGCTTTATTAATTATTCACAGTCCGGCATCATCCGTATCGGTACCTTTGGCTCCGCGGCTATGAAGATATTTTTAAAATACCTGGATAAGCGCTGACTGGCTTATCCAGGTACCTGCTGTCACTGTCCTACTCTGCAAACCTGATCCTGTCGATCAAGCTCAGTTTCTTAAAGTTCATATTCACAAAATAAGTGATCAATATCTGCACCGCCAGCACAATCACTGTCAGACAAACCGCAGGAATCACCGGATAGTGGTACACCCGGATGGACATGATTCCGCCGTCCTTCGCCCACAGGTATGCCGCGTATCCAAGGATGCTCCCAAGCCCTAAGGACACCGCCAGTGTCCCTGCGGTATAGAAAATCCCTTCAAGCTGCAGCATATACACCGTCTGCCTCCCGGACATCCCGATAGCCTGCAGCATGCCAAGCTCCTTCTTCCTGACATGGACGCTGTTAATCATCGTATTGATCAGGTTCAGGATTCCGATAAGCCCGAAGACAGACAGGAGCCCGTAGCACCCCAGAAGCACTAGGCGGATCGCATTTTCCGACTGCTTATTTATCTCACGAAACGTCTCCATCTGAAGGATTTCCACATCGGAGATAAGCTCTTCAACCTCTTTTGCCGCCGCGTCTTCCTTTCCTTTTTCCACAGAAATATCCCATAAATACGTAATGTCTGAACTGCATAATTTTTGCAGGGCATCCTTCGGCATCGCCGCGTAATATCCCATCAGGCTCGGCGGCGCCTCTGCTGTAGCCGCGAGTACGACCTCCCGCTGCCTGATCTCTCTGCCGTCCATGACTTTTAAAAACAGCCTGTCGCCAACCTTCCAGCCCGCATGCATCTCTTTCATCGTAGACGGGGAAACGATCACTCCCGTCCCTTCCTTCAATGAAGGGTCATCAAGAGAGCCATCCGTTATATACTGCTCAAGCTCCTTCATCGATGCAGCATCAAGCCCTTTTATGTCACAGAGCTCGTCGGTTTCTGACTTTTCCCCTTCTTCCTTTTCATCACTGAGCTTTCCTTGCGTGAGAAGGCTGGTCTCAATCGAGGTCACGCCGTCGATTCCACCGACCTTGCTCCTAAGTTCCTCTGTCATAGGATTATTCTGCTGGATAGCGCTAAGCGCCCACTCCGGATGCATCTCGTCATCCATTTCACTGTCGATGCACACCTTAATATCTCTGCGGATATCATTCCTTGTGATATCCTCGGCATTCATACAGCTGCATAGTGTCGCCGCCGCCACAAAGAGCACTCCTGTCACTCCAAGAGCCATGATAGTTACTGCCGTTCTTCTCTTGTTCCTCCCCAGGTTAGATGCGGTAAGCCTTGGAATACTCAGCTCGTCATAGCCTTTCCGGTCACGCCTTTTTTTCTTCCCCTTCTGGCCGCCCTGGTAGCGCAGCGCCTGAATGGCCGTAATCCTGCCTGCCTTATGCATCGGGCGAAGAAGGGAAACATAGACTGTCAGGAGGCTTACTGCCGCCGCAAACGCGATGATCCACCACTTCACCAGGCTGGCCTCGCCGTTTGCCAGAATCACCTTCATCTCTTCTCCCAGCACAGGATCACTGCTTAAGGACACATTGACCAAAGCTTTGATCAGCAGGATTCCGCTTATAAGCCCAAGGATTATCCCCGCAGGAACCGCTATGGCGGCGACGGCAAAGCCTTCCCGGAACACGATCCGTCGTATCTGTCTTCTGGTCGCCCCGATAGCCCTAAGTCTCCCGTACTCCTGAATCTTATCCAGCATAGATACATAATAGATGCTGTAGATAGTCAGGATCCCGGCCAGTACGATCAACGCCAGCAGTGCGCCCAGGCCGGTATAGAGCGCCACATCTACATAATTGGCCAAAAGGTACTCTGAGTTTTCTGCGATATCGCCCTCCGTAAGTCCGTACCGCTCTCCTGTAAGCTTTATCCTCTCCTCGATCTCTTCCGTAACCATCCCTTCGACAGCCCTTAGCTGAAAATACACTTCGTAGGTATGCTCCCCCTCCGGTATGATTTCCTTGGCAAATGCCTCTGACACCATCGGGGCATAGAACCCCTTCTCCAGAGACTCCGGCGCATCCTCCGTCATCCCGGTAATGGTAAATTCCTTCTCCGCCGCCTTAAGAAGCTTCCCTTTTCTCATCGGCTGGTAAGGCACCTTTATCCTGTCTCCTACGCCTCCTTTAAGCCCCATTGCCTTAAGACAGCCCGAAGACACTACGATCTCATCCGCTTTCTTCGGAAATGTCCCTTCCTTCAGCACTATCTTGGACAGCTTTCGCGCTGTTTCGTCATAGACCATCATAACAGCCGTGATATGTCTGTCCCCGCTGTACATCCGTCCGGCCTGCTCTCTTAAGCCTACCGTCTCAAAGGTCTCGTCCCGGGACATCTGGGCCGCCGACTCTTCGTCCACGTTCCGGTACACACCGTGAACCGGGGAATACAGCTTACTTACCGCCTGGAACCGGAGACTCATCTGCCCCATTACCGTAGTCGGCAGCATCGTTAATAGAAAGGCGGTAAGCAAGATAGCGATTCCGATCAATATATTTCTGCTCTTATTCTTTTTCAAATTGGCAAGCGCTGTCGTCGTAATAATGTTCATCTATCTCACCACCTTACCGTCTTCAATGATCATTACCCGGTCCGCCATCTGGGCGATGGTTTCGTCATGGGTGATCATTACCAGCGTCTGAGCGTATTTGCTGACGCAGGTCTTTAAAAGTGAGATAACCTCCATCTCCGTTTTGGAATCCAGGTTTCCCGTAGGCTCATCCGCCAGGATAATGGCCGGTCGGAAGGCCAGCGCCCTGGCGATCGCCACCCGCTGCTTCTGACCGCCGGAAAGAGTGCTCGGCAGGGATTTAAGCTTTTCTGCCAGCCCGATATTTTTCACGATATCCATCACAAAATCTTTGTTCACCTTCTTGCCGTCAAGACCCAGCGGGAGGATGATGTTCTCCCATACGTTCAGCGCCGGGATCAGGTTATAATCCTGAAAGATAAACCCGATCTTCCTCCTGCGGAACACCGCAAGCTGCTCGTCCTTTAAGGAAAAGATATTCTTTCCCCCGATGATCACCTCCCCGCTGTCCGGCCGGTCAAGGCCGCCAAGCATATGAAGGAGCGTACTCTTTCCTGAACCGGAACGACCTACAATCGCTACAAACTCCCCGTTCTCCACCTCGATGCTGGTATGGTCGATAGCCTTCACCTGACTCTCGCCGTCGCCGTAATATTTCACCAGATCAACTGTCTTTAAAATCGTCTCCATAATAAAAGGCTCCCTTCTGTGTACATTTTGTTTGCTATGTACCCATCATAAGCCCTGAAACTTACAGAACCCTTTCAATATATATAACAGTTTTGTTATTTTTCTCATAGCGCGTACTCTTTCGGCAGCATCATCTGCATGACGGTTCCTCCGCCATGTGACTGATACGCCCGGACACTTCCTCCCTGCCCCTCCAGAATCTTTCTCACAAGGTAAAGCCCTACACCCGCGCCTTCTGACCGTTCTACCAGAGGATGATCCCCCCGGTAGAATCTCTTGAATATATCCGGGTACTCTGATTTGGGAATCCCAATCCCTTCATCCTCTACTTCAATAAAAGCATAAGATACAAAAACCTCCACCCGAATCTTAACTTTCGTCCCGGAAGGGGAATATTTTACCGCATTGTCAAGAACATTGGAAACGGCTTCTGCAGTCCAGCGCACATCATGTGCAAGCCTTATATTTTCAAACTCCTCCATCTCGATCTCAATCTGTTTTTCTTCTGCTTTAATATAGATTCCGTTCACCGCGCGTATAAGAGTTTCTTTAAGATCCGCCTCCTTCGGTGACAGCCTGATCATATCCGCCTCCAGTCTTGAAAGGTTCGAGAGCGTCTCCACAAGCTGGCGAAGCCTCCTTGTCTCCCTCCCGCTGCGTTCTAAAAATTCCTGCCGTTCTTTTTCATCAAGAGTCTTATCCTGCAAAAGCTCAAAGCTTAACTCAAGAGCCGCCACTGGCGTTTTAAGCTGGTGGGAAATATCCGTCACCAATCCCTTCGTATTCTCCTTTTCCTCCACAAGCCTGCTTTTCATTCTGCCGAAAGCCTCCCCCATGCGGGCAAGCTGCTCCGCAAGCTGGACACGGATACCCACACCGGTAAAATCCTCCCCTCCCCGGTACGTGTAATTTCCCATCTCAAACTCTTCCAGATACCTGTAAATAGACTGGTAATTGCGATATTCCCTCCGATAATTCAGATATTCCCAGACCACATTCAAAGCCAGCACCGCCGCTAAAGCTGCCGCCCATACCGTCAGATCAGGCTCAAGGACAAAAAAGAGTATAACCAAAAACACTGCGATTACCGCCGTGCTTACAAAAATCCTCCATTTAAGCTCCCGCTCCAGCCAGATATAGCCGCGCTCACGGGCCTTGATATGCTTGTCAATGTACTGGTCGCTTGTATTCTGTAATTCCATTCTATCACTTCTCCTGTTTTTGTTCGGCATTTGCTATGTACGGATCTTCTTCGGACTTATGTCTATACAGCTCAAGAGCATATACAGCTCAAAATCAAAAATTCTACAAATATCTATAAAAAGTATAGCCAAATCCTGTGCACTTGTAAAGCTGTCTTCCTGATATAATGCACGTACTTTTTAGTCTGTATTTCACTTAGAATCAGTGTAAGCATTTCGCATTTCCATGTTGAAATCTGACGAGAAAAATATCGAAAAAAAAGGAGGCTGTTTCATTAACGAAAATATTTAATAGCGCCAGCGGTCCGGTTTATTGCCTGACCGCTGATTGCCGTGGGCGTTTCACTTTTATAGGTGGGCGCCCTTTTTTGTACCCATTTTCAGGAGAAAGGAGATTCACATGGAACTGAACGAAATGGAGAAGCGCCTGATCTTCCAGACGGAAGGCTATGGGAAATCAGATGTCACTTATGAGCTGCGCATGTGCCTCCCCTATATGCCGGACCCGATAAAGAGGAAAACGGCGGCGAAGCTTATGCGAAAGCTGGACGCCACGCCGGAAAAAGACTGTCTGGCGCTCATTCAGGATATTCGGAAAAACTACCGGATTCCGGCAGAGCGAACTTTCTAAAACGCTGGAAGCCACGGCAAATGCTGAAAAGTTTATGAAAGTAGTTCGCAAGTATACCAGCTTGAGGAACTCACCCCTACCCTGTTGTGGGAGTTTGTGGAGAAAATCGTAATCCACGAATCGGAAGCCCTTGACGGGAAACGTCGGGGGAAGCTCCGCAGACAGGAAATCGAAATCTATTACTTTTTTGTCGGCAAGGTAGAACTGCCCGACTAAAGCCCGACCCGTCCGGCAGTCAGCCGGACAGGGAGCGTCAAAATTTTTTACACTTCTTTTACTTCTTTATCTCATATGAGCAAATGGGCGAGGGGCTTTCAAAAAATGCCACCGCAGATTATATTACAGGGAACTGGCTGGAACAGGCCGGACTCTCTGCTGAGGATAGAATTACCGTAAAATGCCGGCAAGGGCAGCTTGTTATTACAAAGGTAAGAATAAAAGCAGATTCAGAGGAATAACGTCTTATTGCAATTAAATGAATTTTTTGTAAAGTCTATTCCATCAGGAAAGTTATTGCGGTATAATGGAGCCATTGACAAATGGAGTTTAGGAGGTATTCATTTTGAAAAAAATCGGTATGACAATTTTAAAATCCACAGGCTTTTTTCTGGGATGGGCAATATTGGTTTCTATATTGCCGTTATCATCTTCAAAGGAACAAGCTATATGGAGATTATGGGCAGAAATTACACCTCTATTGGCTGTAGCAGCTTTTACTCTCATCTTTTGGCTTGCTGAAAAGAAAAATGTAAAGTTACATTTATTCGATAATCCAGTAAAGGGAATGGTATTGGGATTAATCGCAGGGATTGTATGGTTAGCTATCCCTGTTTTGGTAATGTATGCAGCAAAAATTATCCATATTGACGGAACTAACTTAATTAACCTATTCCCTGTCTGGGTGCTGGCAGTATTTCTAAATACCATTATGCAGGAACTTCTTGTTCGTGGTTATTTGTATCAGATGCTTAAGCAAAAGCACAATATAATTGTTGCTACGATTGTGACAACAATACTTTTTACAGCATTGCATGGAGGGGCATTTGAAGCGGGTATTATTCCTGTTTTAAATGTACTTACTATGAGTTTGCTTATGATAGTAGTCCTTGAATATAGTGGCTCTATTATAGCACCTATTATTATGCACTTTTTATGGAATGGAATTGGTGCATTAGTTTTAGGTGGTGTGTCACTTGCTGATGACTATCCAAATCTGTTTGTTACGACTTTTACTGGAAGCGATATTTTGTCCGGCGGAATTTGCAAAATTGAAGGAAGCATTATTGTTTTAATTGTCAATGTGATTTTGATTGCATTTTTTATATTTATACAAAAGAAAAAAATCTAAGCATAGATTCCGGTTTATCGAGCCACGCTCCCAACCATAGCCTTTGAAGAATTTCGATTTTTCAAGGATATGTACAAGCTGCCGGAACTCCGCATCAGACAGCTTGCTGTAATTGATACCCAGCCGCTTGCAGTAAAGCGCAGCCTGTTTTTCAAGGGGGCTTCCCTTGAAATTTGCAACATCCTCTAAATCCTGCTTCAATTCTTCGGCAATGGTAGTTGGCGGCGCACTTTCACTGTCGGACTTGTGTGCAGCACAGATATCACAGATGATTACACTTATATCGTCCTGTATCATGTGACTGAAATATTCGTCTATATTGTTTGAGAAATCAAACAGATGCACCGGAAATGTTTGCATCTACAGTTCACCATACACCACATCTGAAGCATGTTCTCACGGAATGCGCAGCCAGCGCGCATTCCTGACCAGTGAACAATAATATAATTTTACACCAGCTCACTCCTTTTGTACCACAGGTACAGCGCCGGCATCAGCAAAAGCGCCAGCAGAAGATATACCGGTATCAGCAGCTCATACACGCCGTATGCCTTCCCTCCGATTTCATATATGATATTGTCCCGCAAAAATGCGCTGATCCTTAAAAGCATATCCGGAAAAAGATTCATCACTCTGGCCAGGAAGGGCACCCGCCCCAGAAACATGGGCGCACAGGCCAAGCCCAAGGGTATGGTGACCGCCGCCACCACAGAACGGCTCTTTGCCGAAGCAAGCTGTGCAAGAAGCAGGATGAACAGATGCGCCACATACCCGCCGAACATGGTAAGCAGCCAGCTTTCGGCATAGGTGATGTTGTACATACAGCTCCAGTTATGATCGTTGGTCTGTATCATCAGCCCCGCCCCCTGGAAGCCCAAAAGTCCCAGCACCAGAAGAGAAAAGAGGAGCATCGCCGCCCAGTAGACCACCGTCATCACCAGGAAACCGGCCATAATCTTCGCGTGGATCGCCCGGTTGCGCCCATAGTTGGAGGAGAAAAAGACCGAATCCGCCCCAAGCTGGAATTCACAGGAAAATACCCCGGATACTAAAAATCCGATGATAACGATGGTAATGGTCATCAATGTAGGCAGATACTGGGAATCAAGCAGCGCTTTCCACCCGTCTGCATACCCATAATAAAGCGGCGCCCCGAACTTTTCATACTGACGGGTCAGGTACTCTTTCTCCTTCTGTGAATACTCCTGCCCTGCAAACTCTTCCCTTAAAAGCGCAAGCCTTTTTTCATAGAGCGAAGCCGCCTCCTGCTCCGGAATTCTGTCGCACAGATAATAATCGTAACCGCCCTCTCCGGACAGCCCGGTGTTGATCCATTCCCGCAGGTCAGAAAGTCCCTGCCTTGCTATGAGCGCCCCGTCTTCTGACTCTGCCTGGGCACATGCCTTTTGATTCTCCTTAACCATCTTTTTTAGGACATCCTCTGTCACATAGCCCTTCCATTCATTCTTCTCACTCCTTAGCCGGCGCGCCGCAAAAAAGCCGGATATCTTCGAACCGTCCGCTTTATAATAAACCACGTCCCGGACAGCCAGCGCGCTTCCTGTCAGCACAATTACCGCCAGCAGAAGGAGCGCCGCCTTATTCACCGGCCTTGACCAGATCTTCTTTATCTCAAATCTCAGCATTCTCTTCACCTGCTTTCTCCCCAAAATAATATAAAAACACATCCTCCAGATTCGCATCGCAAAGAACCGCATCCTGCGCCGGCTTCTTTCCTGCGATGATTCTGAGCTCCACCCCGTCATGCCCGGTTTTCAGATTGGAGACCTTGTATTTCTTCATCAAGCGGGACACCTCATTTTTCTGGGCATATAAGCTCCACACTCCCTCCTCCATAGAATCAATCAGCTCCTGCGCCTCCCCCGCAAGGACGATCCGCCCATCCCGCATAAGCAGGATCTGGTTGGCGATATATTCCACATCCGACACAATATGGGTAGACAAAAGCACCAGCCGGTCCTCGGCCAGCTCGCTGATCAGGTTGCGGAAGCGGATGCGCTCATTAGGGTCAAGCCCCGCCGTCGGCTCATCCAGGACTAAGATCCTCGGGTTGTTTAGCATCGCCTGGGCGATTCCCGCCCGCCGTTTCATGCCCCCGGACAGCTTCTTCATCTTTTTCTTCGCCGCCTTCTTAAGTCCGGTCTTCTCAATCAGCTCACGCACCCTTCTTTTCGCCACCATCGGGCGCAGTCCCTTGATCGCCGCAATGTACGACAGGTAATCCTGCACCGTGAATTCCGGGTAAAATCCGAACTCCTGAGGGAGATAGCCAAGTATCCTCCGGTAATCCGCCCCCATCCCCAGGATCTCCTGCCCGTTGCAGGTGATCTCCCCGCTTGTGGGGGAAAGGAGCGTGCACAGCATCTTCATCAGCGTCGTCTTTCCCGCGCCGTTTACACCCAGCAGCCCGTATACACCATTTTCCATCGTAAAGTTCAGGTGGTCTACCGCAGTAAACCCACCGAACTCCTTCGTCAGATTCTTCATTCTCAATTCCATCCAAACCGACCTCCTGATCTTTTTCCTTCCTGCCCCTTCCTCAGCCTTCTTCAAAACTGCCGGAAAGACAGACGAATTATCTATATACTATTCCTTATTCCCTGCCGGCTGCAGCAAGGCCGACCTCCAGGCACTTCCCGCAGTTTTTCACCGCATTGTAGGAAACGGCTGCCAGAAGCAGCACCACCGCCAGAAACAGGCACACCCACGCCGGGAGCCACACCGCCCGATAGATCTGCTCGCTCATCGCGATCATCCACCACACCCCGCTCCACACGAGGCAGGCGCCCACCGACACCATCTCGCTCACCGCATATTTGTTGCACAGAATCCCAAAGCAGATGCACGCCGTCACCACCATAGGGAACAAAAACTGCACAAGAAGATCTGCCATGGTAAAATGCAGCCGCCCCCGAAGCCCCGCGCAGAACACTGCCGCAATGCAGAAGTCCGCAACACCGAACATGAGCATACGCGCTGCATAGATCTGACGCAGCGGATAATAAGCCGCCGCCTCCACCTCCATACTGCAGTTCGTCCTGTTCTTCCACATCTCCGGGATAATGAGCACCACAAACAGTACCCCCGCCACCCCTACGCTCCTGTGCGCATAGACCTCCTCCTGCATGTACCCAAGCACAAGATACGCCGCCGCCAAAAGCAGGCACTGATACAGCCACCACCGCTTCCTCAGCACAAAAAACTGGGTCTTCAGAAACTCTGCGTAATTAAGCATCCGCTCCTGTTCCCTCTCAAGGAAGATCTCGCCGGACAGCCGGACAGTCCTTGCCACTCTTTCCTCATTGGGTGTCAGCTTCATGTCCTCCCTATATAACTCCAGCATTTTTTCCAGATTCATATGATCCCTCCATTTCTTCAAATCAGTCCTCAAAATATTGCTCATATACTATACTTCCACCTACTCCAGAAGACGTTTAAGCCGCGCCTTCCCCTCCCGCAGCCTGTATTTTGCAAGGGATACCCCGATACCGAGCACCTCCGCCGCCTCCGAGACCTTCATCCCCTGAAAATAATGCAGCACGATCATCTCCCGGAACTCTTCCGGCAATCTGAGGAGCGCCTCGTTAATGACCACCCGGTCAACTACCGGCCCTAAGGGATCTGTAGCAGGAGCCGCCCGTGACTCCAGGCCCTCCCTCTCCATCGGCACATCCTTTCTCTTCTTATAAAAATCCCGGCAGAGATTTGCAGCCACCGTGTACAGGAAATTTTTCGTTTTCCCCATATGCCGGTATTCCGGCAGATGAACGAAGAACTTAAGGAACGTTTCCTGCGTCAGGTCCTGGGCGCTCTCCGCGTCAAAACAGTGGAACCGGCAATAATTCAGTATCTCTCCGTAATATTTGCGGACGAAGGTATCGAAAGCCTCCTCATTCCCCTGTTTCATCCTCCTGACCAAAAGAAAATCTGCGTCCAAAAAATCCCTCCTTCCCCGGCAGCGCAGCCATATTATACGTATATAGCGCAAAAATACATGCTTTAACAGGTATAACTGATCAAAGGGAAAAAAGGATAGGATAAAATTATTTTTTCTTCCAAATTTCCCCGCAAAACTTTAACCTCTTCTTCAAAAATGTGATACAATAGATACACATTCAAGAAAGGAGATTTCTACATATGAACAACGAAAGAATTGCCCGCGTACTGGCCAAGATGGAGGAAAAGGGCCTGACACAGCTCATCGTATCCGACCCCTTAAGCATCCGTTTCCTCACCGGGATCATGGTTAATCCGGGGGAGAGGCTCTATGCCCTGATCCTCAAATCAAACGGCGAGCATGTCATGCTGCTCAACTATCTTTACTTCGTATCAAATACCGGATTTAAAGAGGTGTGGTTCAGCGACATGGAGGATCAGATCTCCATTATCGCAGACCAGATCGATCCGTCCCAGACGCTGGGCATCGACAAGACATGGCCGGCGCGCTTCCTTATCCCTCTTCAGGAAAAATGCCCGCAGCTAAAGACCGTATGGGGTTCTGACTGCGTGGACGGCGTGCGCGCGGTGAAGAATGCAGAAGAGATCAAGATCATGAAAGAGGCGTCCGCCATCAATGACCGGGTGATGGAGATGGTGAAGGAATACGTGAAAGAAGGAATGTCAGAAAAACAGATCGCCGACTTTATCGACAGTGAATACCTGAAAGCCGGCGCAAGCGGGACGAGCTTTGATACCATCGTGTGCTTCGGCCCCAATGCCGCCGACCAGCACCACGAGCCCAGCGGCACGAGAACCCTCAAGGCAGGCGAATGCATCCTGATCGATATGGGCTGCGTATGGAAAGGGTATTGCTCGGATATGACGAGGACCTTCTACTGTAAGGAAGCCTCCGCCGAGGAGCAGGAAATTCACGACATCGTCCGCGAGGCTGTTCTGCGCGCCGAATCCGTGATCAAGCCGGGCGTCCGATTCTGCGATATCGACGCGCAGGCGAGAGATTACATTGATGAAAAGGGCTACAGCGAATACTGGAAGATCCGCCTGGGCCACTTCATCGGCCAGGAAGACCATGAGTACGGCGATGTCTCCCCGATCAACAAGAATGTGGCGGAGCCGGGTATGATCTTCTCCATCGAGCCGGGCATCTATATCGAAGGAAAATACGGCGTCCGCATCGAGGACCTTGTGCTCGTTACGGAGGACGGGCACGAACTACTTAATGCAGTTGAAAAGAAGTGGCAGGTTATCGGTTAATCCGAATATTTCTTAAATCTAAGCGAACTTTCACCGCAGCATAAATCCTGCTCCCTGGCTGTTCAAAACGCCAGAGAGCAGGATTGTCCGAACCATTCCTTGTTCTTCATACGAATACATCGAATAATAACTAACCAGCCATATCACTTGTCTGATTTTCCGATGTACTAATTCGATGACACATCCACCGTCCAGATATACCCCATCCCCCGGACATTCTTGATATACTCTGCCAAGAGGAGCCCGTCTGCCTCACTGGAATCTGCATCATGAGGCGCTCTTTGGGTACATCCGGCCGGGTACGCCCTGCCCGCCACCTTCTTTTTCAGCCGGCTTATGGTGACCGGAACCGTATTGTCATCCACAAACTGCCCGTCCACGTCCCATACCGCGCTAAGGATCTGCTCCTTCGAGATGACCTGCCTGGGATTCTCCAGAAAATAAAGCAAAAGCTGAAATTCTTTTTTACTCAGCAGTATCTCTTCCCCGCCCTTGTATGCTTTCATCTCCCGGCAATTTACCTCTAGGTCCCCGGACCTTAAAAGCCGGCCGCTCCCACTACTTTCGTCCCTTGCCCCGATGCGGCGCATCAGCACATTGACCTTCGAGATGAGCACCATCAGGCTGAAGGGCTTGGTGATATAATCGTCCGCCCCGGCATCGTAACCATTTACGATATCCACCTCTTGGTCTAAAGCGGTCAGGAAGATAAAATGCACCTGGCTTTTCTCCCTTATGCTCCGGCAGAACGAAAGCCCGTCCCCGTCTTCCACCGTGATATCGCTGATCACGAGCACCACCTCATGTTTATCAAATAAATCATTTGCCTGCCTGACACTGACGGCCCTTAAGACCTCGTATCCTTCTTTTTCAAGCTTCAGGCTGATGCCCCGGTTTAAGCTCTCGTCATCCTCAAGCAGCAGGATCTTATCCATCTGATAATCTCTCCTTTTCCAGCTCTCCGTTGGGCGGCTCCAAATCTGCCGCATCACTGTCCATCCTTTGCAGCAGCTCCTTCGCCCTCTCTACATACACAAGCCTGCCGCCCTCTGCGATGACATAATCAAGATTCATCCGCGCGCTCTTTTCATCGCCTATGCCCGCATAGATCTTTGCCTCGTACAGACTGTAGCCGATATGCGCCCACTTCCTGCACTTCCCGCCATCGAGCACCCTCCGCTCAGAAAGGAACCGGAACGCAGACTGGTAATCCTGATTCTCCATAGCCCGGATCAGATTGTTGCCGGCACAGAGGATTTTAAAAGATAACTGCTCTTTTTTATTCATCTTTAAGCTCCTTCGGTAGGACTGCTCAAGCTCCGCCGCACGCATCCCTTCTCCCTTTTCAAAGCTGATGGCCGACAAAAGGATGTAATAATTCAGTTTATATAATCCCTTAAGCTTATACAGATTCACATTCCGCAAGATCCCCTCCGCACTGCGGCCATCCCCCTGATAGTACCGCGCCATTGCATGAAGGACAGCAAACCGCTCTTTAAAGAAAAAGGTATGGAGCTTACTCAGGCACGCCTCATACACAAAAGGCTCGCACTCTTCATAAAGCGCTGCGTCGATCTTTACCGCCCCCAGCCATTTAATCAATATGGCAGCGCCCGCGATCACTCCGTACATAGCGAACACGCTGACCGACAGCATTAAAGACGCAAAGCCTCCGACGACATAATCAATCCGGTAATCCCTCTTAAATATGTCCATATAGATCAAAAAGATAACATCCAGCAGCACTACCGCATAGCTTATCCACTTATGCAGCCGGTATTTTTTCATGATCTCCTCTGCCCTGGCCTGCGCCTTTGCCTGCTGATCCATCCCGCTATTCATGCTCATCCCGCCGTTTATCTTCATTCCATTATTGCTATCCATCCTGCTTCTCCTTCCCGTCGTCAATCCTGGATCCGTTACTGTCTACTCTTGTATCATTATACCCCCGCCGGCAGAAGCCGGCAAGGCGTAGATGATAAAGAATATTTATTTTCATACTCCTGAATCATGTTCTTACGGAATGCGCAGCCAGTGCGCATTCCGTAAGAACATGAAAAGTAACCCATGAACAGTAGCTACTAATCTCTGTGACCAGCAGCCTGTTTTCTTTGGCAGTCTCCTGTGATATAATGCTTATATCCCCCTCGCCCGGCGTAAGAAACAGGCCCGCACGCACTGAGGGCAGCCCAACACATGCAAGAAGGAGAACCCGCACGATGAAAAGAAGGAAGAAAATCTATCTGTACATGACACTGGTCTTAATGCTCATCTATATGGGGCTTCTGGCTCTCCTCTACTTTTCCGAGTGCAGAAGCCAGGACGCTACTATCCGCACCTTCGGCGATGCGCTCTGGTACTCCCTGGTCACCCTGACCACCGTCGGCTACGGCGACCTGACGCCGGTCACGCCCCTGGGACATGCGGTGGGGTCTGTCTTTCTCTTAATGTCCGCCGGCATACTGGTGACCTTGTTAGGCGCCGTCATATCCTTTGTCACCAGCGAAGGGCTCCCGCTCCTTATGCTCGGTTTCCAGCGCCGGAAGAACTGGTATTATTTTGCGGATTACGGCCCGGAGTCTAACACTTTGGCCGCAAATATCTACAAAGAAGACGGGGACGCCGTGATCATCTTCGGCGAAAAAAAGGAGGACCAGATGGAGTTCCCGGACTACCCCTGCCTCTTTATCAGCACCTCCCCGGCAAGGATCGTGGCGCGCAAAAAAGGCACCGGCGCAAGATGCAAGGTCTTCCTGATGAAGGAAAATGATATCGGCGTTAACAGCCGTGCCATCGGCCTGCACGCACTGCCGGTGGATGTCTATGCAAGAACCACCAACGGCCAGGACCATCTCTCCGGAAACATTAATTTTTTCCACAGCTACGACTGCTGCGCCAGACAATACTGGCGCAAGCGCCCTCTGTGCAGCCATGAGAATTCCATCGTCATCATCGGATTCGGCAACTACGGCCGGTGCATCCTTGAGCGCGCCATCCTGACAAATGTGATCTCTGTCACCCAGCATGTGGCCTATCACGTCTTCGGGGACGCAAGGGAATTTCTCGCCATGCACCGCCGCCTCCACGAGACATTTTCCCTGGGAGAAGTGTCAGAAACAGGCGATTCCCTGATCTTTTATGACGGCTTCTGGGAGGAGCATCATGAAGTCCTGGAGCATGCGGACCGCATCATCATCTGTACAGACGACGAGCCGGAGGGCTGGAATATCTTCTGGCGCCTTAACCGTTACTATAAACTCCCCGGGCACATCGACCTGCACAGCAACCGCGAGGCTCCCGGAGTATCCTACTTTGGAACCAATGAAGAGATCTACACCCCCAGCCAGATCATGCGGACCGCGCTGAACAAGGCAGCGGTTACCCTCAACGATATCTTCCGCAAGTCCGTCTCTTATCCTACATTAAGCTGGGATGAGTTAGACGACTTCCACCGGGAATCCAAGATTGCCGCCGCAGACCATCTTCTAATGAAGATCCGTATCCTTCTGGGCGACGAGACGATCACGGAATTTACCGCCGCCACCGTAGAAAAAGCATATCAGAAATATTGCGTGACAAAGACCGACGCGTCTATGCAGGATATGTACCGCAGGCTGGACCATATGCGCTGGCTCCGTTTTTACACCTTTTACAACTGGAGCTACGGGCCTTTCCGGCATGACGGCGACAGAGAACACCCGATGCTATGCCCTTATCCGAAGCTCACTCCGGAGCAAAAGCAGGAGCGCGACGCGGCATGGGAGATCCTGGGCAGCATATCGTCAGAGCTTTAAGAGGCAAGCTATCCTTTAGCGCCCCTCCCGTCTGGCGATCACCAGAGGGACAGACATCTGCTGCGCCTTCCGGATATATTCCTTCGACACTTCATCGTCTGTAATGATCTTATGCACTTCGTTCATGGGGCAGATAACCGACACGTACCCGCCGCCGAACTTGCTGCTGTCCGCCAGCACATAGACCTCATTCGACGCCTTAAGGATCGCCTTTTTCACCTGCATCTGGGGCGTGGCTATGGAGGTAAGCCCTACGTCAAAGTTAATGCTGTGGATGCCGATAAAGCCTTTATCCACGTGGAACTGCTCCATATTGGAGAGCGCCGCATCCCCCATCGTCGCCGCCAGATGTCCCCCCACATGGCCGCCCACCAGATAAAGCTCCACATGGGGGACTCCCGCCAGCTCATTTCCCACAAGGAGCGAATTGGTCACCACCGCCAGCCGTTTCTTTGGGTGCTCCTTGATGTGCACCGCCAGATAAAAACTGCTGGAGGCATCGTCGATGATGATCGTATCCCGGTCCTCGATAAACTCATAAGCGCAGGCGGCGATCCGCTTTTTGCGTTCTGTGTTGCGGTAGATGCTCTCCGCCGAATACTTCCGCTCCGGCTCCCTGTCAAGCTTCACCGCCCCTCCGTGAGTTCTCATCAGAAGCCCTTCCATGTCCATATTTTTAATATCGTTGCGGATCGTCACCTCCGAACAGCCGAACTGCCGGCTTAACTGCGCTACCCGCACTCTTCCCTTCTCCTCTACTTCACGTAAAATTGCCCTTCTGCGCTCTTCCATAACTTTCCCTTTCGCGCTGATCTGCTCCTTTTGGGGAAGCCCTCCTACAGAGCACTTTCCTTCGTGCCCTTCTCCTCCGGGTCCGCTTCCTTAGGGGCACTGTTCGCCGCCAGATGACGCACGATCATCTGATACACCGGCAAAAACTCCTCCCCGAAATCCTGTTTCGGAAAAATCAGCGCCTGCTCCTTGCCATAATAAACTCCGATCGTCTTAGGCGCCACAACAGCTCTCGTAACCTCGGCCCAGCCAACCTGCCGGCCGCCGCTCTCCCATCTGGCTGTTATGCCCTCCTCCTCCGAAAAAATATACTCTACCGGTCCGTTATACTCCGGATTGATCCTGATCTGCTTCTTCGCCCTCATCTTAAGCTGCATCGGTGTATAACCGATGAAGATCAGCGCCGCGGCCAGGTAAAGTACAACTCCCGCCGCCCCCGTCTTCCCGGCGGCGAAGCTGAACACGCCTAAAAATATCACCGCAAAGCCCAGGATATTGATCAAAAATCCGCTGAACTTTGAGTATGCGTGATACAGCAGGAAATCATAAAGGGCTTCTTTCGTCATATGGACTGTTATCTTACTCATAGAACCTCCTTATGGAAAAAGCCCTTTTATATTTTATCATATAAAAGGACTCTTTTCACTTGCTTTTTTGCTTTTCTTTCGTTTTTATTTCATTTCTGCTTAGTTCGCTCCGGAAACCTTCGCGTATGCCCAGCCGTCCGGACCGTAGATCCCTTTCTGCTTTTTCTGCATATATTTGTCAAATGCGGCCGTGATGAACGGACACAAAAACAGGGTGATGATGGATGCTGTCGCACACTGTGCGGTAGCCATCGGAACAAACTCCTCCATCGTCGGGTCTGCCTCTGCAACTGCCGCCGGAGTCATGGCAGAATTGAGGGCTGTCGTACCGACCGCCGCGCCCATGGCGTTTCTCTCTTTCTTCGGAAGAAGAAGGTTGATGATGAAGAAGAAGAGCACTGCTGTTGCGGCGGAGATCAGTCCGAGCACGATACCGGAAGCGCCTGCCGTAAGGATCGTCTTAACATCTGTCTTTGCACCGATGGAGATCGTCATAAAGAAGGTCACGATCGGCTGTGCGTTCTTGCATGCATCCCGGAAGCCTTTGTCAAGATTCCCCCAGATAAATCCGATCAGCAGCGGCACTAATACGGCTACGAGGGACATAATCGGGATATTGGCAAGCCCGGTCGCTCCCAGGGCGATCAGGGTGAAAAACGGCCCGTCGTTCAGGGAGAGGATGGAGATCGCTCCAGTGTCTGTCGCATTGCCGAACTGTGAAGACAGGGAGATGTAAAGGGAGCCGTTGGAGTTCGTGATCGCCGCGATGAGTACGAAGGGCGCGATCCCTAAGAATCCTGCCGGTCCGCAGATCTTCCCTACGATCAGGCCAAGGAGCACGCCAAGCAGAAACTTAGAGCCGGTCATGATCACGCCTTTGTAGAGGGGCATGCCCACCTGCTTGATGTCGATCATGGAGCCGCATACGATCAGAAAGAATCCCATCATACAAGCATTTCCTTCATAGAACAGGGCGGTCACGTAACCGCCGATCTGGAACGCCTGCGGAACGAAAGTCGCCAGCACTACCGCGATGACTAAGGGCACGATGACCAGGCCGCCGGGCAGTCCCTTAAGCTTGTTGAGAAGGTCAAGGTCTTTTTTTTCTTCATTATTTATTACTTTTTTATCACTCATTTTGTTTCTCCTCTCTTTTCCTTATTTACCGGGTTTCCTTCACCCGTTTCTTTCTTAAAACAACAATCTATCATCTATCGCCTGCCGCATATGAAGCCTTCCTGGCCCATATCCGTAAGCCTGGCCAGTTTTACTTTCTACTGCCTTACTGCCTTGCAGCTTCGCCGAACAGCCGCGTTACGATATCGCAGGCTGTATTATCATTTCCTGTCAAACCACCTTTTCCGATGACCGCAAGCCCGTCGTAGCTTCCCACGAGCCTTCCCACATCGGTCTGGGGGATCACGTAGTCCATCACTTCCAGACACTCAACGCCAAGCTGGTAACAGACATTCACCATCGTGTCCCCGCCTGTCGTATAAAGCCCTGCGATCTTTTCTCTTCCTACGGTCTCAAGCACCTTTGCGATAATGGAGCCAAGCCCTGCATTGATGCGGTTGGCGCTCATCCCGCCTGCGTAGTGGCGCTTATTATCCTCCTCGTCAAGATTGAGAAGCTCTCCGTGAAGCGCCGTCTCAAAAAGGATCGCCCTGGGCTGGTCAGCGGATGCCAGAAGCTCTACCGCACGCTCTGCCGCCTGGCTGGCTTCCCGGACTGCCTGCTCGCCGCCTTCGATCAGCGGTATCGGCTCAACCGGGATGCGCACATGCCGGTTATCCTCGCAGAGCACTTCCATCTGCCGCTTTGTCACCGGGGTTGCGCTTCCTGCAGCGATCAGGACTGTCTTACCTGTCTCGTCTGCCTCCGGCGGAAGGTTCGGCTCCTCTGCCTTAATCAGATCCCGGCAGAAAGCAAGCTTTGCGGTAAAGGGACCTGGGTCTACAGCCACCACGTTCCACTTAAGCGCGATACATGCCTTTGCGATCCTTTCCACATCCTCAAGGGTGATCCCGTCACATACGATGACCTCACATCCTTCCGCCCTTGTCTCCTCCAGCGCCTTTTTTATGGCTTCCTCGCCTGCGAGCACCTTGTCAAGAGCCACAAGCCCGACCTTCCTTCTCGTCTGCCCGGAAAGAAGCCTTGGTATGTAATTCTCTTTCACCGGCGTGCGCACATCCTGGGCTACCGGCGTGTTGATCAGCGCCACTCCGTCGATCACCGAGTATCCGCCCACCAGGATCCTTCTCGACTGGGGCATAGCCGGGACAACCACCGCCACTGCATCTTTTCCGGCCTCGTCCAGCATCGCGTCCACTTCCACGCCTACGCCGCCTCTTAAGGTCGTGTCGATCCGTTTGGAAAAATACTTAACTCCCATATGTTTAAGGGCTGCCGTCGCTGATTTTACTTTGTCGTAGGCCTCATTAGCCGGGAGGGGCCTTGAGTTGCTGCTGATCAGGATTGCGTCAAGCTCATCCGTCCCTTCTGCCCGCTGCGCCGCCTCTTCATTAAAATACACTGCCGTCCTTGCCTTTGACCTTGCAAGTAAAACGCCTGTCGTCGTGGCTCCGGTCAGGTCATCTGCTACTGCTCCGATTAATGGCATCTTTATTCCCTCTCTTTCCTGCGTGAAACTGCTCCTCTACATTTCCTTCTCATGCTGCTTTGCGGCATACTCGGCAACAACCTTCGTGGATTCGATCAGACTTACGCAGCCCGCGATTCCCTTTCCTGCGATATCAAATGCGGTTCCGTGGTCTACTGAGCTTCGAATAAAGGGAAGGCCAAAGGTAAGCGTTACGGATTTTTCAAAATCAAGTGTCTTGCATGCGATGTGTCCCTGGTCGTGGTAGAGGGAGAGGATCGCATCAAATTTGCCGGATTTGCCGATGTTGAATACCGAGTCTGCCGGACACGGGCCTACGGCGTTGATGCCTCTTTCCTTTGCCGCCTCGACTGCCGGACCGATATCGGTAAGCTCTTCTGTCCCGAACAGTCCGTTGTCCCCGTTGTGCGGATTTAAGCCCGCCACTGCGATCAGCGGGTTCTCAATGCCGATCTTGCGAAGCTCCTTGTCAATGTTGATGACATTTTCAAGAACCACTTCCTTTGACGCGTAACGACACGCATCGACGAGGGACATATGGCGGCTCACGAAGAATACTCTCAGCTTATGGCAGGAGAACATAGTCAGTGCATAAGGTGAATTGGTCTGATGCTGATAGATCTCTGTGTGGCCCGGCTCCTTGATGCCCACCAGCTTAATGGCTCCCTTGTGGATCGGGGATGTGGACACTGCGTCAACCTTCTTCGCCATGCCAAGCTCGATGGACTTCATGATCCAGTCGATAGCCATCTGACCTGCAAGCGCCTGCTCCTTCCCCCACTCGATGGAATCCGTATCGTAATCGCCTGTCTCAAGGATATCCACTGTCCCTAACTCATATCTCGCCTCTGACGGGTCGGTGATCAGATGGTACTTTAATTCCTTGCCGAGCACCTTCGCTGCTTTCTCCATGACCGCCCTGCTCCCGATTACAAATGGCCTGCAGCACTCATGGATCTCTTCTGCCAGCATGGTTCCGACTACAATCTCCGGTCCGATTCCTGCCGGGTCTCCCATGGTTATGGCTGTTACTGGTTTGAATTTGCTGCTCATATTTCTCATCCTTTCTTATTATGTTTTGTTTTCTTTCGTTTTATTTTCTTTTATGATTATATGTTACTATTATTTTTTTCGTTTTTCAATACCTTTTTTCATTTTCAGCATATCCACACAGAATTATATAATGTTTTTTGTGCGATATTCACTAATTTTTCGCGTATTATTTTCGTTTTCTTTCGATTTTTTCGTTTTGTTAATATTTTGTCATATGCGTATTGCGTTTTAGGGAAATATAGCGTATACTGAATCTATCTTTTATAACCAAAAATTCAAGGAGGAGATCATGAGAAAAAAACTATACTTCGGAAGCAATTTTAAAATGTACAAAAATATTCAGGCCACGGAAGAATATCTGCAAGCCATCACTGCCGCCACAAGTGACATTGACCGGGAAGAGATCCAGTTCTTTTTCATCCCGTCCTACACCTCCCTGGAAAGTGCAGGCAGATGCAGCGTAAGAAGCTCCTTTATGCTGGGCGCCCAGAATATGTGCTGGGAGGATGAGGGACAGTTTACCGGAGAGATCTCTCCGCTGATGCTAAAGGAATTAGGGCTTGACCTGGTGATGGTCGGGCATTCCGAGAGAAGACACGGTTTTGGTGAATCCGACTATACGGAGAATAAAAAGGTGAAAAAGGCTCTGGACTCTGGTTTTACTACCCTTCTGTGCGTAGGAGAGACAGCGCAGGAAAAGGAGTTTGGCATCAGCGCGGAGGTACTGCGCACGCAGCTTAAGGTCGGGCTTCACGGCGTGGCGAAGGAGCAGCTCGACCGGGTATGGATCGCCTACGAGCCGGTATGGTCCATCGGCGTCAACGGCACCCCTGCCCCGGTGGATTACGCAGAGGCCATGCACAAGGTCATCAAGGACTGCTTAGCGGAGATGTTCGGGGAGGAAGGAAGAGCGATCCCTGCACTGTACGGTGGAAGCGTCAACCCGGACAATTCCAACGCGCTGATCGTACAGCCGGACATCGACGGACTGTTCACCACAAGAACGGCATTCCAGGTAGAGCAGTTCGCCGAACTGATCAGAAACGCCATCGCAGCATGTAAGGAAAGCGGGAAATTCTAGTACCGCGTTATGTAAATTTCGGTGAATAATGTACCTGATATTATTATCAGGACAAGGCGGTAGAATGAGGCGATGCGGTGCATCGTCGAATGACGACAGCGCAGGGCTGTACCAGATAATTCTCCGCATAAGGAAACAGGGAAGCTTCTTTCCGGCCGGCCTTAAATTCGCCGGAAAAGAAGCTTCCCTGTTACGCTTTTACAAATATATATTTCTCTGCTGATGACAGCTCTTCCCGGAAGATATACCCCAGCCGGTCAAACCTTTTCATTTCCTCCGGGTCTTCGATCTCCCTCTCGGCCATGAAGCGTACCATCTCGCCCCTTGCCATCTTCGCGTATGTTCCTTTCTGAGCAATTTTTCCGTTTACCTGCTCTCCAAATACACAGGTGATATAGGTATCGCCGGCTGTCAGATATTTTTCCACACATGTTGAATACTCCTTTGATGCCAGGTTAATGATCACCTTGCTTTCATCCCTGACCGCCCTGTAGATCCGCTTCCCCCAGAATTCATACAGATCCGGGCAGCCGAAGGCCGCCGTCTTTGCCTGCATCTCCAGACGGTAGGGCGTCACGGCGTCCAGAGGCCTTAGGACTCCGTAAAATGCAGACAATATCCGCAGGTGCCGCTGGATATACAAAAGCTTGCGCTCATCGAACACAGAAGGCGCCATATACTGATAGGCGAGTCCTTCGTAGGAAAGGACCGCCGGTGTCAGGCACGCTCTGAGATCCATATGGGCAAGACGCTCAACGTTCTGCTGCGCGATGCGGTCATTGCACTTCCAGAGCATCTTTAGCTCAGCGTAGGATCTTTCCTTGAGCCATCCAAGAAGCTGCTCTGCCTGCCCGAGATACTGAGGAAGTCCTGCGCAGGCCAGTGTATCCGGATCCGTGTTCATCTTCTTAGCCGGAGACAATATGATCTTCACCGCCTGTCCCCTTACGGCTTACAGCGCCCGCAGGGATCATAGCCCATGGAGACCACTTCCTCCCTGTCCCCGTTGTATTCTTGCGTATTGGCCTCGATCATCTGCCTCACGCTGGAGCAGGTCGGATAATGAAACTTTTTTGTGCTCGTATTCAAAATGTACGCGGCATCTGACTGCCCTTCCGTATTTTCCCCGGCCGTCCCACTGCCGGCCCGGCTGTCTTTACCGTCAGCCCTGCTGTCCCCAGTAGCGTAATCGATAGCGATACCCGGCTGAACATTGTAGCAGTAGACATTGAAGAAAATCTCCTCTCCTTTGTCCTCCACAGACATGCCTTCCATCTGCACGCCGCTGGCCACCAGGTTCTCACCCTCGAAAAACGGCGTCACCCGGTAGAGTACATGATTGTTCGTCTCCTTTACATAATCGCCCACCATATTTTCAAAGGGGAGCATCCCCTCTGTGTTGAGATACCGGGTTCCGGTGATCAGATTTTTCTCATTGGCATTTTCTG
Organism: Lachnospiraceae bacterium; assembly: GCA_910575105.1. Classification (GTDB taxonomy): domain Bacteria; phylum Bacillota; class Clostridia; order Lachnospirales; family Lachnospiraceae; genus MD308. Next base: position 42,017 of record CAJTDK010000015.1, on the reverse strand, counting down.
CAGTAAGCTGGTACCCGATGAGATGGCAGCGATTATAAAGGCTCTTCCCCTCCACCGTGTCATACTCCACCGAATGCCATCCGGAAGGCTTCACGCTGCTGATGGAGCCGCGCTTTTCCGTGGGCATAAGATCCGTCCCTACAGAGGCGCACGCCTCGCCGCACCGTCCAAGAGCATCCAGGCCGCTGTAAGTCTCAAAGGAGGCGACGGCAGCAAGCTCCTCTGCCGAAAAGGCGGGCACGTTGTTATTCACCGCAACATACGGCGCGCCGCTGTAGGCGGGCACATCCGCCAGATCAAGAGGCCCGGCCGCCAAGGCCTCCTGCTCTCTTTCAGACGTCTCCTGTGAATCCTCTCCCTGACCGTCTTCCTTTGCCGCAGTGTCCTCCCCGCCAGTCTCTTCTCCAGCGTCTTCTCCCTGACCGGCCTCATCTGCCGCAGTACCTTCCTGTTTCGTCCCTGCTGCGTCCTCATCCCGGACAGTTTCCTTCTCCTTAGGCTCCCCGCCGGCACATCCGGAAAACGCAAGGCAAAGCGCCAGCAAATACACCGCCGCAGACCGCATGATCCATCTTCTTTTCTTATCCACGAACATATACCTCCTCCGTGATCTTTTCATGGGAAGAACCGGAAAATTCCCTGGTCTCGGAAAGTTTCCAGCCGCCGCCCTCTAAGTCGATGTCGAACCAGGTATCCGAAGGATACTTCCGGTTCCACCAAAATAAGATGATCTTCTCTATCCGGTCTTCATAAGGAGCCGCCGGGATATTTTCCAAAAAGCAATAGTCCCCGAACCCGGCCTTCTCAAGAAATTTCTCATCCACCATGATCTCTCCTTGTGCATCCTCCGGAAACTGCCGGCGGGTATAAGCATTCATCCAGAGCTTTCCGCCCTTTGCCAGCGACAGTATCCGCTCCCTGAGCACCCTGTCCTTACTCTGTCTCCGCCGGTTAAACATCATCCCCTTATCCTCGTCAACAGCCACGATCAGTATCATATCCATCCCTCCATGCCAGTATTTTATCAAGCCGCTCCTTGACCTGCCTCTCCTGCCCCTGATCTCCCGGGCGGTAATAGCGCCGCCCCGTAAGCGCATCCGGCAGGCACTTCATCCGCGTCAGCTTCTCCTTCGTATCATGGGCGTAGATGTAGCCCTTCCCGTAATCCATCTCCTTCATCAGCCCTGTCGGCGCGTTGCAGATCTGAAGCGGCACCGGCTCTGCCGGAAGCTTTCTGATATCCGCCTTACACTCCTCGCAGGCCACATACAGGGCGTTGGACTTAGGCGCCATAGAAAGGTACACCACCGCGTGGGTCAGATGCACGTCGCACTCCGGCATCCCCAGAAAATGGCACGCCTGATAGGCTGCCACCGCTACCTGCAGCGCATGGGAATCCGCCATCCCCACATCCTCGCTGGCAAAGCGCAAAAGCCGCCTGGCGATATACAGCGGATCCTCCCCGCCGTCCAGCATCCGGCACATCCAGTACACCGCCGCGTCCGGGTCGCTGTTGCGCATAGATTTGTGAAGGGCCGAGATCAGATTGTAGTGCTCCTCCCCGTTCTTGTCATACAGAAGCGACCGCCGGTTCATGCATTGGGCGAGAATATCCTCATCCACGCACAGCACCGCCTCCTCGTCCATTCTGCCGTTAAGCACCGCCATCTCCAGCGTATTCAGCGCCGTCCGCGCGTCTCCATTGGCAAACCGGGCGATAGCGGACAGATGCTGCGCTTTGATGCCGATCTTCATATTTCCAAAGCCCTTCGGACTCTTCAGCGCATGGACAAGCAACTCTTTCAAATCCTCCTCCCCCAGCGCCTTCAGGATAAATACCTTGCATCGGGACAAGAGCGCGGAATTAATCTCAAAGGAGGGGTTCTCCGTGGTCGCTCCCACCAGCACGATGCTTCCCGCCTCCACAAAGGGCAGGAACGCATCCTGCTGCGCCTTATTAAAGCGGTGGATCTCATCGGCAAAAAGCAGGGTCCTGCTTCCCATCCTCCGGTTCTGCTCTGCCTTAGCCATCACTTCCTTAATCTCCTTGATGCCGCTGTTCACCGCGCTGAACTCCACGAACTCCGCCCTGGTCCTCTCAGCGATGATCCGGGCAAGGGTAGTCTTTCCCACTCCTGGCGGCCCCCAGAAGATCATGGACGAGACCTGGTCCTCCTCGATCAGGCGCCTGAGTATCCTCCCCTCGCCCACCAGATGCTTCTGCCCTGCGTATTCCTCCAGCGTATCCGGCCTGAGCCTGCTGGCAAGGGGCGCCGTCCTCTCCCTGTCGTCAAATAAACTTAACTGCTCCATAACCTACCTCTTACTTCCTTGCCTGTAGACGGCAATCATTCCTCCGCTTTCTTAATATCCATATCCGCCGGCAGCAAAAGATTCAGCACGATAGCGATCACGAACACCACAGCTACCACATTTTCCGCAAACACCGTCCGGATAAGCTTGGGGAAGATATTCCAGATCCCGCTCTCGGTGGCGCTGGTAAATCCGATCCCTATGGCAAGGGAAAGAGAAGCGATGGTAATATTCCTCTGAGAGAAGCCGCATCTTGCAATCATCTGGATTCCCGATGTCAGGATCGTCCCGAACATCATGATCGTACACCCGCCAAGCACCGACTCCGGCAGTGAAGCGAAGAAGTTGCCGATCGGCGGCAGGAGTCCTGCAAGAATCATGCACACCGCCCCGGTCATGATCGTAAAGCGGTTCACCACCTTCGTCATGGCAACCAGCCCCACATTCTGTGAAAATGAGGTAACCGGCGGACACCCGAACAGCCCGGACAGAGACGAAGCATATCCGTCACAGGCGAGGGAGCCTGAGATCTCCCTGCTCTCGATCTCCCGGTTCAGCCCTCCGGCCACCAGCGCCGATGTATCCCCGATCGTCTCTGCGGCGGATACCAGGAAAATAATACAGGTAGAGATCACCGCCCCCGCATGGAACTCCGGCACAAAGGGCAGTATCCTCGGCAGCGCGATAACGCCGCCGGACATAATCAGGCTTAAATCCACCTTCCCGAGAAAGACGGACAGCACATACCCGAAGATAAGACCCATCAGCACGGAGAGCTGTTTGAGATAGCCCTTTGCCAGGATATTCCACAGCAGGCAGACTGCAAGCGTCGCCGTCCCCACAGCCAGATTCACCGCCGAGCCGAAGTCGTCCGCATAGCCGCCCCCGAAGGAGCGGGTACCTACCGTAAAAAGGGAATATCCGATGGCTGTCACCACCGAGGCCGACACAATAGGCGGGATCAGCCTGCTCCAGTTCTTCACCACAAGCCCCAGCGTCCCTTCTATCAGGCCGCCGATTAGGACAGCGCCGATCACGGCCGGATAGCCGTAGCTTCCCGAGACGGCGCTCAGCACCGCCACAAAGGTGAAGCTCACCCCCATGACTACCGGAAGCCTTGAGCCGATCCGCCAGATTGGATATAGCTGGACTAATGTGGCTATTCCCGCCACGAACATGGCGTTCTGCAGGAGGAGCGCTGTCTGCGTCTGGCTTAAGGCTGGCTGCGCCGCTCCGGCGATGATCGTGATCGGCGCCAGATTAGCCACGAACATGGCCAGAATGTGCTGTAAGCCGAAGGGAATTGCCTTCCCGGCCGGCACCCTCCCATCAAGCTTATAGATATTTTCAATACTGCTGTTTTGATTCTTTTCCATCCTTTTTTACTCCTATTATTCTCTGAAGCGTTTTCTCTTTCCCCGCACCATTCCTATATCCTGCGCACCGTCCTTAGACCCGCGGCCCCTACTCCCCGCAGGCATCCCTCATGATCCCCGTCAGAAAATGCTGGAAATCCGGCTCCGCCTGCGCAAACTCCTTATCATTGTCATAGCAGTAGTCATAATCGTATTTTTCCACATCGTCATCCGACGCATTGCCCCACTGCTGCCTGACACTGCTCCTTCGCACCAGAAGCGTCACGCAGGGGAGCTTTACCTGCCGCTTAAACTTGTCGATCTCTTCTCCCTCCCGGATATGTACGAACAGAATCTGAGCCCCGCTCTCGGAAAACTGATGATACTTCTCCATAAGATACCTTAAGGGCAGGTCGTTATAATCTGCAAAAAGCTGCTTTAAGTCTGCAAGGAACTTCCGGGACTTCGCATCCTTCTCCCCCTGCCAGCCGCCGTACCTGCGTGCGATCTCCTTGATGGGCTCTGCGCTCGATACATTTACTGTGCAATAGATCCTCTCTGCAAAGCCGCACAGCGTGTCCTTCCCGGTTCCGCCGCGGCCATTGATGATGATTACTGCTTTTCCCTTTTTTTCTCTCTCCATCTCTCTTTTTCCCTCCACTTTGACAACACTTACTGTTAAGTATAACGAATTGCCGGAAAGAATACAATTGATTTCTTTTCTATTGACACGCCGGTTTCTTAACCTTACAATTAACTACAGATGTAAGATTAAGGAGGAAACCATGATGCCGCATCTGCCCCATATCTCTGAAGCTGAGTTTGAAGTAATGAAGGTCGTCTGGCGCCTGGCGCCGGTCAGCACCAACGAGATCACAAACGCGCTGACTTCCACTACTGCCTGGAGCCCCAAGACCATCCAGACACTCATCAAACGCCTGGTCAACAAGCGCGCCCTTTCCTACGAAAAGCAGGGCCGCATGTTCGTCTACACCCCTCTCATTGAGGAAAAGGAATACGCAAGCCAGCAGAGCCGCTCCTTCTTGAAGCGCTTCTACGACGGAGACATCACCGCCATGCTCTCCGCCTATGTGGAAACTGCCCCACTCTCCGAGGCTCAGATCGACAGCCTGCGCTCGCTGCTGGTTAAGGATTCGGAAAAAGGAGGAGAATAATTTGCTTACATTTATCATCCGATTCGCTTTCTGCAGTATCCTGCTTTTCTTTTTTGTGGGGATCACCGCCGCTCTGAGACGGCTGCTTGGCGCCCGCTTATCCGGGTGTATGCAGTATGATCTCTGGCTGCTGTTATTCCCGGTCTTCTTCGTACCTTTCCTGCCTGTCCATCCGGCCGGCGCCATCCTCTCCTCCCTCTCACACCGGCTGCTTTCAGCAGAAAGCGGTGCTTTTTCTGCCGCCCCGCTGAGCGCCAAAAGCTTAAGCGGCCAGACATCCGCGGCCTTTAGCCGCGTGAAGGATCTTGCCGTATCGGCAGATGTTCAGAAGCCTTTCTGGCCTCTCCTTCTCTCCTTTATCTGGATCGGCGGGATGGCGGCCACGGCTGCTTTTCTCCTTCGTTCCCTGATCCGCCTCCGGCAGCTGAAAAGGAGCGCCCTTCCCGTAGAGGACGGACAGCTCCTTCGGATCTTTCACCTCTGCCAGGCCAGTCTTGGCGTAGAAAGAAGGATTCCCATCTACTGCGCACCGGGGCTCAAATCGCCTGTCATCACCGGGCTTTTCTGCCCGGCCATCTTTGTTCCTGCCCGCCTCGCCCATACATATACGCCCCGTCAGATCCGCTATATGCTCCTCCACGAGCTGCAGCATTACCGCCGCAAGGATGCATGGATGAACCTCCTGGCCAATATCACCCGCATCCTTTACTGGTTCCACCCTGCTGTCCACTACTGGCTAAAGGAGCTCTCCCTTGCGCGGGAGATCGCCTGCGACACTGCTGTCCTTCTGCTGCTTGAAAAAGAGGACTATAAAGACTACGGCATGACCCTCATCCGTTTTGCCGAAGAGATGTCTTCATCTCCCTCGCCTTTGTGGAGTGGTATCGGCGGGAATGTAGGGCAGATGCAGCGGCGGATTGCGCATATCGCAAAGTTCCGTCCCCAGTCCCGCTCCCAGAAAACCTTTGGCTATACTGTACTGCTGCTGGCCGCCGCTTTCCTGTTCTTTCTGTCGCCTCTCCTGTCCGCTCATTCTTCGGACGATGGCCTGGCCGACGCTTCGGCAGGCGGCTTTCCGGGCATCTCCCCGGCAGAGAACCTTCCAGACATTTCTATGGCAGACGATGGCCTGCCAGACGCTTCTTTGGAGGGTGACGTACCCGGCTTTGATAAAACAGGCAAAGGGATCGCTTATCCGGAGCTGTCCTCCTGTTTTGGAAAACACGAAGGCTCCTTTGTAATGCATGACGTCAGTGACGGTACATGGTTCATCTACAATGAAGAAGCTGCGCGCACGCGCACTTCGCCGGCCTCTACCTATAAGATCTACGACGCCCTTCTGGGGCTTGATGAAGGAATCATCACCCCAGAGGACTCTACCCTCTCCTGGGACGGGACCGCTTATCCTTTCCCGGAATGGGAGACAGACCAGAACCTGACTTCTGCTATGGAAAATTCGGTGAACTGGTATTTCCAAAGGATTGATGCACAGGCCGGAAGCTCCCGTGTCCGCGCATTTCTGAAAAAGCTCGCCTACGGCAACCAGACAGCAGGAAGCCTGATGGACGAAAGCGTACCGGCACAGTACTGGATGGACGGAACCCTTAAGATCTCTCCGCTAGAGCAGGTCAGGCTGCTGGAACGGCTCTGCAGCGGAGAACTTCCGTCTTCGCCCTCCAGTATAGCCGCCGTGAAGGATGCGATCTGCCTGCAAAAAGATGTCTCCGGCTCTCTCTATGGCAAGACCGGGACCATAAGAACAGACGGGCAGGACGTAAGCGGGTGGTTTGTCGGATATACCGAGAAGAACGGAAAGCTTTACTGCTTTGCAGCAAACATCCAAGGCAGTAAAGGCGCCGCCGGAAGCAGGGCCTATGAGATCACCTGCTCTGTCCTGGCAAAATTACTGACAGATTAAGCTTCCCTGCTACTGCGTCAGCCTCTCCCACTCCCCGTCTGTCAGCCTCGGTTTGTACCACAGCCGTTCCATGTCTTTAGAAACGGACACAACGCGGTTAGATACATACTGGAAACGCCCGTTTTTCAGCGGGCGTACCACCAGCTCGCTCGTCATGACACAGTCCGAATTCTTCAGCGCCCACACCGCCTCCACCGTAAGCTTCAGTTTTCCGTCCTCCTGCCTTTCGTAAGCGGTCACCTCGGGGTACGGCTCATAAGGTTCTATACTGTCATACAGTCCCCGCGGACGGTAGCGATAACTGCGGCTGTCTGCATGATAAACGGTATTTGCCCGGATCAAGGCGCTGTCTACGTCAAGATAAGTCTGGATCGGTTCTTCAAAATCCTCTTCGGGCACCTCATACTGAACCCTTGTATATTCATCCGCATAGGGAACATCCTTTCCGTATTTCATCGTATACATGACTTCATACAGATCGTAGAAATCAAGCTCTCCATAATCCTTCCCGTCCCAGTCTGAAATCAGCAGCTTATGCCCTCTGTACCCCAGGGGCAGGACGTACTTGCGGTTAAGCTCCCGACATGTCTCATCAAGCGGCCGGATGCGGATGGCTGTCTGTCCCGGCGGGCCGTCAAACCCTGACATATGATACTGCTCGAAGAGAAGATAGCCTTTTTTTGTATAACTCCAGGAGCTGGAGGTAAAGGTCTCAAAATAACCCGCTCCGTCCTCTTCATTCCCCAAAAAGACAGAGCTGACTGTCACCGTAAGCTTTTTATCCTCTGACGCCATGTCGTAGCGGATAAACCCGCCGTTATCCATCACCAGGAGTAGGGTGGCCTTAGCTTTCTCCCCCTTCATCGCTGACTGGCAGAACTGTTCGGCCTGCTGGTAATTGGCCATATCGATCTGATTGTCCAAATCCACCGCAATATAGCCGGACTTGCCAAGGCAGCTGATGATGTCTTGCTGCAGCTTAAAGGTGTCCGTATCCAGCTCCTTCTTTGCCTGCCTGATAATGGAAGCGTAGCATTTTATAATCTTTTGGGAATCTGCGGCAATTCTTTGCTTTTTTGCTTGAAGCTGTGTATCGCCGGCGTCCGGCTGCGCTTCGCCGCTTCGTGGTGACTGGCCGGCGTCCGGCTGCTTCTCCTCCGGGTTTCCCTGACAGCCGGTGATGCCGACCGCGAAAATGGCAGCAAGGCTGACCATAAGCACAGTCCCCGGGCAGGCTGTGTGAAAAACTCTGGATAATGCCGGAAATCTCTTTAAGACTCTCAATCTTATCTTTCTCATCCATGTTCCTCCTTTTTTCTTACATGTGTAGGATTTCAAGTTCTTTCCATCTTACACTTGTAAGACAAAAATGTCAAGTCTGTCCCTAATACAGCGAAAACTAAGTTTTGGATAGTTTGGCGCAGAATATTTTTCTGAGAGTGCTGCTTCACAAACGCAGGCGTAGCGGTAGCTATGTCAGGACTTGGGGAGTAGTGCTATCAGGAAAACAGGCAAGCCAAACTGCCAATTAATTTTGGCTGTACTAGTGCTCCATCCTGCCAGAAAAAAACAAAGGCCGCGCCAGCGCGGCCTCTGTCTGCGGATGTACCCTTAGAACAGTAACTCTCCTGTTTTCTACACCATTTTTACACCATATCAAGGAACAAACTTTAATAGAAAAATAGCCTCTGAATTTGAAGGGCTGTTTTCGCATCTATCCCCGGAAATACGCTATTTCAGGCGCTTTCGGGGATTTCTCTTGTTTGAGAAGGTTCACCGTAATAAGAATAAAGCCGGGATTTCTCTTTAATTGTTTGGCGGCTGGCATTATGAGCTTTGAATTTGAACACCTTTTCAAATAGGCAGAAGCTGAAAAGTTTCCCGCTAAAAAGTATAAGAACAATTTAGCGGAAGCCTTGCGGCCTCCGCCTTAGGTTTTTATGCCTTCTCGAAAGGCTCTCCGCAATCCCCACAGATTACATTGACCTCGCGCGTTGCCCGGATAATGGTGCCGCAGCAGGGGCAGACATATTTGATACTGCGGTTCTTGGATTTCTTGCTCCCGCCTTTGCTCGTTCCCAGCTCCTGCAGGCGGCTTGCGTTGATACCGGCCTCGCCTATGGTTTCTTTGATCCATGCCTCCGCCTCCGGGGCCAGCGTTGTTACCGTCCAGCCGTATTTCTGGTGCTTTTCAATATACAGGCCGTGGGCCTCGGCGGTGGCCTTAAATTTCATATTGTGATAATAGCCGTTGTTGCTTACGTCCTGAATGTCATGCACCAGATTGTAAAGGTGGGCCATTTCATGTAAGAGGGTGGCCGCCAGCTCGAAGATGGGCCGGTCAAGGTATTCAGCGCAAAGGTTGATCTCCCGGTACTTTTCGCCGCTGGCGTTCCAGATTTCATTGATACTGCACCAGCCGTATGCGCCACGCCCGCCATCCGGGGATACGGTGATGGCCGGGCGGGTTAATTCATTATCATAGAAATGCTTGTTAAACAGGTCGAACATTTCCTCGGTTTTCTTTACAATTTCAGATATTTGCAGCATAGTCGCGTCCTCCTTAAAGATATGTTTTATTTCTGTGAGTGACAGCTTACACACTACGGGTAGAAAAGCAAGCTCAAAAGGTCTTAAAACATATCTTTTTTATGGTCGGGGACGCAAAAGCCCCGCCGGAGCAGGGCCGCTTTCCCTATTCATTCTCGCTGTCGCGGTTTGCCTGATAATAATACCCGTGGCCTGTTTTCTCGTCGTCAAAGGTAAACTCGCAGATTTCGTTATACATGGAGCCGTCATGGTTGAGGATATAGGTCTGAAAATCATAGGCGAAGGTTCTGCAGGTTTCCGCCCGGCATGGCGCGTCGGTTCCGTCCTCCGTCCAGTCATTGTGATATAGCTGGGTTTCTTCGTATGCTTCCAACTCGTCGGTATAATAGTATCTCGTAAAGCCCTGCGAGGTCTGATAACTGGCAATTTTGTGCCGGTGGTTTATCACTGTCCTGTATCCCGCAAAATGGCATTTTTTCTGACCGTCGATTACGGTGTAGCTGGAACTTTCAGGGCGGTACGGGTTTTCAAATTCCTCCCGGTCAATCTCCATATAGATGCCTTTCTTTTCGCATTGCTGCCGGACATACCGGAGAAATTGTGCAAGGGTTACATTGTTGCGCTGTATTTCAATAGAATAGTTTGCCATTGTGTGGGCCTCCTTAAAGATATGTTTTGTTTTCTGTGAGTGACAGCTTACACACCGCGGTTGAAAAAGCAAGCTCTAAAATGCTTAAAACATATCTTTTTTCTATGGCTGGGAACGAAAAATCCCCGCCGAAGCGGGGATTTGTTTAGATTATTTCCGATTCATTGAAGTCTACATCAATAATATGTTCGTTTCCTTCGGCGCAGCAATAATATACATATTCGCCCGGATAACCTTTGCCGGATTTGAGAAATTTACAGAAAGGCCCACAGTTTGAAAGGGGATCATTTTCTTCTGCCTGTGTTTCCATGTAGTCGAGATAAGCGGCTTCTTCTGCCTTGAACCATTCTGGCAGCCAAGCGTCCATTTCTTCGGCTTTTTTCTGCGCCTCTAAATCCAATTCATAGAATTTACACTTACTTCCCATTTGTATCCTCCCTACTATATGTATTGTTGATGTGAGTGACAGCTTATACATTTTTAGGAAAAAGACAAGCTCTAAAACGCTTAAAATATATTTTCGCCGGAATATCCGGGCAGCAAAAAGCCCCGCCGAAGCGGGGCCGGTATTGCTGTCTTATGCGGCGGTGAAGCCCTGCTCTGCAAGCGCTTCCACCAATGCCTTGTTGTTTTCTCCGGTAAGGGTTCCGTTCTTGTCAATGATGTAATTGCTTACCGCGAAGCCATAGGTCGGGGCTTTCATGTATACCGGAGCCATGCCGATAAAATTCCCTACTGCGGTCGCTAATTCCTTTCTGCGCGGCCCGGTTACATTGTAGTGGATTTCCATGCTTCCGGTTTCCTCAGCTTCGGATTCTTCCGCCGTCTGCTCGGTGGTTTCTTCGGCTTCCTGCGCTGCTTCCAGTGCAGCTTCCTCGGTTGTGGGTGGCGCGATCAGGGCCGCTATATCGAAGGGCTTTATCTCTGCCAGTGCCGTTACTTCCTGCGTGGCTTCCGGCATGGCCGCCGGGGCGTTTTCTTCTGCCGCGGCTTCTTGCTCTGCGGCGGCTTTCGCTGCCGCTTTAGCCGCTGCCTTCTCGGCCCGCGTCATTTTTGCCCTCGGCTCCGGGAATACCTCCGGCAGTACGCCCTGCGCATAGCTGATTTCAAAAGTGATTTTTCCGTCCTCCGGTACGTTGAAATGGAAGTCCAGCATTTCCACCTCTTTGAGCATATCCGGCAGGTCAATGTTCTTGTACCGTTTTACTTCCTGTCCCTCTACCATAAGGCATACCGGAACCGCGTCCCTCAGTTTTGCTGTGATTTTTCCTGTCTTCATAATGTTTTCCACCTTTCGTTTTGTTTGTGTGTTTGTACTGGCTGCTTGCCTTGTGAGTGACAGCTTACACATTTTGGGTGGAAAGACAAGGCTTTTTTCAAAGAAATTTTGTCACAACAATATAAGTAAATTGATTAAAGGCTTATAAAGGCATATTATACTCGACAAATCCATTCACGCCAGCACATAGGAGCTGATTTGAGATTTCAATAATTTCTTCCAAAGGAATTTTTTTACCGTCAGTTACCCATCTTCGGTACATTTCTACACTTGCACTTTGCACAAACCCTAATAGGATATTTTGCTTGTAAGTATCTAATAATTGAAGCCATGTGGATTTTCCCCATGTAGAACTCATCACATTATTTACCATTTTGTTTCGGATATAGTTATAACTTCCACTGCAGGTGATTTTTTCGTATACCAGTCCTTTCTCAACGGAATATAGAAAAAATTCCCGATTTATCTTGTCTAATTCTTCTGGTATTCGATAATCTGCAATTCGCTCAAGATACTCTCGCGTCATTATATTTTGTAATTCTGAAAGCAGATCGTCTAATACATCATAGTACCGATAAAAAGTTTTTTTGTTGATTCGCGCACGTTCACAAAGTTCTTTGACTGTAATTTTTTCATAGTCCATTTCACAGATCATTTCTTCAAAAGTTTTATGAATGGCTTCTATTGTTTTTTGCACCCTTAAATCTTCTGTGCCATTTAATAGCATATTTTCTCCTCCAATCTTGTGATATGCAACCTTTTTGCAAATAGTGTGGCATATTCCACTCTTTTATAAATACTGCCCGTTGTTTTTGTTTCCGACAAAAGATATAATGCTTTTATAAGAAATAAGCAACCTAAGTTGCACAATGAAATAGTAACACAGTTGCAAGAAAAAGTCAAGGAGGCGACGTTCTTGAAAAATATCTTCGGAAATCATCTTCCAAAGGAAGATCATAAAGCGGAAACAAAAGAATTTACCATATTAAGCAATGGCATACAGATGCCTATGATTGGCTTGGGCGTGATGCACATGCACGGGAATGAATGTGTCCGGGCAATCTGTGAAGCGGTGGACGCAGGGTATCGGATGATTGACACGGCAGCAATTTATGGGAATGAGGCTGCGGTGGGTAAAGGAATCAGGGATAGCGGGATAGATAGAGAAAAGCTGTTTATCACCACCAAACTTTGGGTGCAGGACGCAGACGAAAGGCACGCAAAGGCAGCTTATGAACAGTCCCTTAGAAATCTCGGTCTTGAATATGTAGACCTGTTTCTGATCCACCAGCCGCTTGGCGATATTTACGGCGCATGGAGGGCAATGGAAAAACTTTATGAGGAGGGAAAGGTTCGAGCAATCGGTGTATCAAACTTAAACAGCGGCAGGCTTGTGGATTTATCCATGCACAACCGGATCACGCCTCATGTGAATCAAGTGGAAATACACCCTTTTTACAGTCAGGAAAAAGCGGTGCAGGAAATGAAAAACCTCGGTGTCCAGCCGGAAGGGTGGGCTCCGTTTGCGGAGGGGCGTAATAATATTTTCCGGGATAAGGTGCTGGCCGACATAGGGCAGAAATACGGAAAAACTCCGGCACAGGTTATTTTAAGATGGAACATAGAGCGTGGTGTTGCGGTGGTTCCGAAATCCTCGAAGCCTTCCCGTATCAGAGAAAATTATGATGTGTGGGATTTCCGGCTGACAAAGGATGATATGACTGCAATCCAGAAAATGGAGGGCGGTAGGGAATTATTTTTTGAACATGACAGTCCGGAGCTTGCCCGTATGTTTGGCAATTACCGGATTCATTAGGAGGAAACAATTATGAGCAAAAATGCAGAAACAGCAGTCCTGCAGGAGAATGAAATGGGGACGCTCCCGGTAGGAAAGCTTTTAAGAAAAATGTCCCTTCCATTGATCTTTTCTATGTTCGTGCAGGTATTGTATGGTCTGGTAGACAGTATGTATGTGGCACAGCTTGGAGATGCGGCGCTTACGGCGATTTCCCTCTGTATGCCGGTACAGTATCTGGTGCTTGGTGTCGGTATTGGTATCGGAGTAGGTGTCAATTCCATTTTATCAAAGAAGTTAGGGGAAAAAGACGAGCAGGGAGTAAACCGGGTATCAGGCTTCCGTCCACGAAATCCACAGATGCGGAAAACTGTGCTTTCATATCAACCAGACCGAACCTCATTCCGAGGAAGGGCGGCTGCTGACAGACGAACTTTTTGAATCGCCATTGCCGGAGGGAAGCGTCATCTTCCCTCCTATGCAGATTGATTTGGCGAAGAATGTTAAAATCGGGAAAAATGTAATTATCAATCATAACCTGACTTGTATGGCGAGAGGGAGCATTGAGATTGAGGATGATGTGATGATTGGCCCAGAAGTGGCACTGCTTACAGCAAATCATGATTTTGCAGACCATTGGGTATTGCTCTGCGGGAAAATCCACATCAAAAAGAATGCGTGGATTGGTGCAAGGGCGGTTATTCTGCCCGGTGTCACAGTCGGCGAAAATGCGGTAGTTGCCGCCGGAGCTGTCGTTACAAAGGACATAGAGGCAAATACTGTGGTTGCTGGAAATCCAGCACGGGTAATCCGCAAATTAGAAATGTAGGAGGTGCCTGCAATGAAAAAAATACTTTCGTTTATGATGATTGGAATTATGGCATTTTCTCTTACTGCCTGTGGGAACAGTGCTTCTGGAAACACCACACAGCAGGAAGCAGAAAGCACGTTGGAAATATCGGAAAAGGAAAATGACACTGGTTTGAATACGGTTCCGGCAGATGAAGTAGCTTCCGCCGATAACGCACAGCAGGAAGAAGCAGACACCGATTCCGACAGCAATACAGAAGGAAATTCTATGCCCGTGTATCCACCAACAATGAAGAACAGCTTACCAGCTATGAGGCGCAGGTGGACTATTATACCCGCTATATCCAGTCAAAGGAAGAATGGGAATTTGTGGCGGTCTATACCGACGAGGGCATTTCCGCAACGAATACCAAAAAGCGCGAAGGCTTTAACCGCATGGTGGCCGACGCACTGGCCGGAAAAATTGACCTTATCATTACCAAGTCGATCAGCCGGTTTGCCCGCAATACGGTGGATACCTTAACCACTGTACGGAAGCTCAAAGAAAAAGGAATTGAGGTATTTTTTGAGAAAGAAAATATCCATACCCTTGACGGCAAAGGCGAGCTGCTTATTACCATCATGTCCTCGCTGGCGCAGGAAGAAAGCCGCTCCATTTCTGAGAATGTGACATGGGGCCAGCGCAAGCGCTTTGCCGACGGGAAAGTAAGCCTGCCCTATGGCCGGTTCCTCGGATATAAACGGGGCGAAAACGGCCTGCCGGAGATCATTGAAAAAGAAGCGCAGATTGTGCAGCTTATTTTCCGGCTGTTCCTTTATGGGAAATCTCCCTCTGCAATCGCTGCCTATCTGACCGGCGAGGGTATCCCAACACCGGGAGGGAAAACTATCTGGCGGAGTAAGACCGTGGAAAGTATTCTCACGAATGAGAAATACAAGGGCGATGCCCGCCTGCAGAAAAAATTCACGGTGGATTTTCTCAGCAAGAAGGTAAAGGTCAATGAGGGCGAGGTGCCGCAGTATTATGTAGAGAACAGCCATCCGGCCATCATTCCGCCGGAAGTATTTGACCTTGTGCAGTATGAATGGAAACAGCGCAAGACCGACGGCCACTGGACGAGCAGCGTCCATCCTTTCAGCGGGAAAATTTTCTGCGGGGAATGTGGCGGCCAGTATGGCAGTAAAATATGGGATTCCAACACCGAGTACCGCCGCCTGATCTGGCAATGTAACAACAAATATAAGGGCGGACATTGCCATACGCCCCATTTAACAGAAGCGGAGATCAAAGCGGCTTTCCTTTCCGCCTTCAATGCCGTCCTGCATGACCGGGCAGAAATAATGGCGGCATATAACGAGGTGATCGAGGCCCTTACCGATACCTCCGACCTTGACGCAGAACGCGGGGAATTACAGAACGAGGCCGACGTGGTAACAGAGCTGATAAAAAAGGCCATTTCCGAAAATGCGCATAAGGCGCAGGATCAGGAAGAATACCAGCGCAAATATGAAGGCTACTGCGCCCGCTTTGAAAAGGCCCGGAACCGGCTGGCTGAAATTGAGGACATCTGCTTGGAGCGCAATGCCAAGAAGGTCAAAATCCAGATGTTCATGGAGCGCATGGGCCAGTATGCCGGGCTGGTGACAGAATTTGACGAGGAGCTTTGGTATTCCACGGTGGATATGGTAACAGTATTTGAGGATAAGCGGATGGCCTTTATTTTCCGCGACGGGACACAGGTAACAATTAAAAAGGAAGCATGGGAGGCGGCATAGTAAACAGCCCGCAGGTTCTATTCCGGAGCCTGCGGGCTTTTCGTCGTTCACATGGTATTGATAAGGGCGAGTAGGGCTTTTTTCTGCTCGTCGTTTAAGGTACTCCATTTTGAAAACAGGGTGCGCTGTTCTTCGGTAAATTCCGCCGGGCCGTTTCCATCGGAGAAGAATTGCGATAAAGTTATACCAAACGCCCCGCATACCGCCTCTAAGGTCGGCAGCGTCGGCGCATTATTTCTGTTGAACATATTTGTAACGGTGGAATGGGAAAGGCCGGATTCCTTCGCCAAGCGGTAATCCGTCCAGCCCCGTTCCTCCATGAGCTGTTTTATGCGTTTCTGCGCATCCATGCCATCACCTGCCTATCTGTATCTATTCTAATTCCCAAAAGGGTGCTATAATAGTCACAATCGGTAGACAGACTATTTCCCAAAAGGGAGTTGTTCTGTTATAGCGTGGTAGACAGGCGGGTATACTATTCATAAAAAATCGGGAGGCTTGCTGTTATGGAAGAAGAAACTGTATTTGAAAGGCTGGCCCGTGAAAGGAATATCACGGTGGAAGAAATGCGGGCGATTATCTCGGCCCGCATTGAGGCCGGAATGAATGACCCTGACCCGGAGAAGCGGGCGCAATGGGAAAGGATACCCCGCGCGGGGAAGATACCCACGCCGGAGGAGTGGCTCCGGTATGCGGTAGAGCGGATCGAGGCCGAAGGGCGCGGCGATCTGTTGCGCTGGTATCCGAATCTTTGAATATGTGGTGCATAGGCATAAAAACAGCGGAAATGAACACCCCTGCCGGTGACTTTCCCGCTGTTTTTTCTTGCGTTAAATTCTATTAAAAACTGTTCCTTTAGACACTTACTTCTTTAACCAAAAAGGCATCAGCATATTCCCTCTCAGGATGTCTTTCCCCGTAAATTCTTCCTTATACGCCTTATCCGCTACCCAGTATTTTTTTCCTTCCTTTTTCAGGTCGTTCTCATATCCGGTCTTTCCATTGGCTGGCTTCACGTCAAGCAAAGTGTGAAGTCCTCGCCTCCCCCCGACCTTCACCCTGTCATTTTTGCAGTAATTAAAGGATTCGGTCTCTACGATCGGCTTATACTCCTTTACTGTATAGCCGGCCGGATTGCTGTCTATCCTGCCCGTCTGCCGGATGGCCCGCAGGTAATCCCACTGGGTCACGAACTGGCCGGCCGGCCCGTACTCGTCGGGGCACATCCGTATGATGAATTCCGACAGTCCGCTGCTGCTTTTCACCTTGTCATTCGTCTGTCTCTTCCGCCTGCCCAGATCCTTCTTAAGCTTCCGGTTATGGAGCCTTGAGCTGGAGAAAAAGTCCAGGCGCCGCCCCGTCTTTCTGGCATAAGCCTTAAGCTTCTGAAAATCTGAGCTGCCTTTAAAATGTGTGCGGATATAGCAGATATTGTGAAAATCGATATACATCCGGAATTGATGGACATCCGGGCAGTCGATCCCTCTTTCGCCGTAGGCTTCGATCACCGTACGGGCATACTCCCCCAAAAAGGGACCGTCAGGATCCATATTCCCGTCAAACCAGTAACCGCCGTCTCCTGCCGCCATGCCGGTAATCCTGCCGCTTTCCGGGTCGGCCTGGATCTGAAGCCGCGTAAGCTGCAGCATCCCATGCCCGTCAATCAAACCGCCCATCTGTCGGATGGGAAGCTTCGCCTTTGCCCGCGCATTGTACCCGCTTGCCGCGAACATCTTGCGGTACAGTCCGGAGCCGATCCGCCTGGCCTCCTGCTGACATAAGGCCAGCTTTCGCTCTGCTGCGTCTTTTGTCCCTTCTTTTTTCCCGTTCCCTGGCTTCACTTCAATACTTATGCCGCACTCTGCCAGGCGCCTTCCTGTCTCCCTGCGGTAACAAAGAAGCGCCGCTTCATCCCAATATCCTTCCCTTTTTACAGCTGATAGATCAATGCATTGCAGATACATGCCGCGATATTGCTCCCGCCTTTCCTTCCCTGTGCTACAATATACGGCACATCTTCAAGAGTCAGAACCATTTCTTTCGACTGCACTACATTTACAAAGCCCACGGGCACTCCGATCACCAGCTCCGGCATCATGCGTCCCTCCCGGATCAGCCCGCACAGGCGGATCAGCGCAGTCGGCGCATTACCAACGGCAAAGATCAGCTTTTTGTCCAGCGAACATGCCTTCTCCATGCTCACTGCCGCCCTCGTCTGATTCTCCTCCTTTGCCCTTCCTGCCACATCCTCATCGGACATAAAGCAGAAGACTTCCCCGCCATACTCTGCCAGCCGCTTTTTATTGATCCCGGCACGCACCATCTGCGTATCCGTCACGATGGACGCGCCGCCCCGAAGTGCCGAAAGCGCCTTTTTCACAGCATTTTCTGAAAACACAAGATTACGGGCGTAATCAAAATCAGCGCTGGTGTGGATACAGCGCTTGATGACCGCCTCCTGCTCCTCTGGCAGTATGATCCCCTGCTCCTTTAATTCCTGGGTGATGATCTCAAAGCTTCGTTTCTCTATCTGTGCCGGAAGCACATTTTCTATCTCTGTTCCCATGCCCCTCTTCCTTTCCTGCATCGCTGCCGCATATTGGCCCATTTCCTTAATTCCCTCATCCCCGTCCGGCCTGCGGGAAAATCTTATTGCAGAAGGCTATGCAGTGGAAAGGTCAGTGACTATTCAAGTCCCATGATGCGGTAGATTGCCGCCAAATCAAGGTGCTCCCTCAATCCTGCCGCCAGAAGGTCATACTGTGTCTCCTTAAACTGCCTGTGATCCATACCTTTCTGCTGCCCTGTGGATATGCCCTTCTTTTCCGCCAGGCTGCGGATGATCCCGGACGTCACCCCGTCCCGGTCAAATATCCCGTGCACATAAGTGCCGTAGACATTGCCCGACCACAGGCCGTCGCAGCTTTTCCTCCCCGTGACCGTATCCGTAATCCTGGCCAGACTGGATACCGGCGCACTTCCTGCCGCCCTGCTGCCCGTTCCCGGCACACTGTCTCCTTCTCTGCCGCCTGTTCCCGGCACATTTCCCGCAAAAGCTGTCCCTGCGGCTGCTTCTGCAGAACCATCCAGCCGCCGTGTCTCTCCCATATGGATCTCATATCCTTCAAAAGAAGCTCCCCGAAGGCTTCCAAGCACACCGCCCACTTCCGCAAATGTCCCTGTCACCCTCGTCCGCACCTTTTGCCCGGTAAATACCGTCTCCGCCGCAAGCAGCCCCATCCCCCGCATGGATCCCCCATTTTCGATCCCCAGAGGATCATGCAGTGATCTGCCAAGCATCTGATAGCCGCCGCAGATGCCAAAGATTACCGCGCCACTGCCCGCCGCCTTCAAAACAGCCGCCTCAAGCCCGTTCTGGCGCATCCAGAGCAAATCGCCCATAGTATTTTTTGTCCCCGGCAGGATAATCATATCCGGGGTTCCAAGGTCCGACGCTCTCTTTACATACCTTACGGCCGCCTCCCTGCGGTTTTCCAGAGGCATAAAGTCCGTATAATTAGAAATCCTCGGGGTAAGGATGACCGCAATGTCTATCTGCGCATGCATTTTCCCACCCGCAGAAAACCGCTCGGTCAGGCTGTCCTCTTCCTCGATCTCCACCGGAAGATAAGGAGTAATACCCACAACCGGGATAGCCCCTCTCTCCTCCAGCATGCTTATCCCAAGGTCAAGGATAGTCCTGTCTCCCCGGAACTTATTGATAACCAGCCCCTTGACCCGCGCCTTCTCTTCCTCCGTTAGAAGCATGAGCGTGCCGATAAGCTGTGCGAACACGCCTCCCCGGTCGATATCCCCTGCAAGGAGTACCGGGGCGTCGATCAGCTCAGCCAGCCCCATATTGACGATATCTTCCGTCTTAAGATTGATCTCGGCAGGACTTCCCGCCCCTTCGACGACGATAATCTCGTATGCCTCCTCAAGCTTTCTAAACGCCCGCATGATATCCGGCACAAGCTTCTTTTTATAGGCAAAATATTCCCGCGCGTTCATATTTCCCAGGACTGCGCCGTTGACGATCACCTGGGAGCCAGTATCGTTCGTAGGCTTGAGAAGCACCGGATTCATCTCTGCCGACGGCTCTATCCCCGCTGCCTCCGCCTGGACTGCCTGCGCCCTGCCTATCTCAAGTCCCTCCCTGGTGATAAATGAGTTGAGCGCCATATTCTGTGATTTGAAGGGCGCTACCCGGTAGCCCGCCTGCCTGAATATGCGGCAGAGCCCGGCGCACAAAAAGCTCTTTCCGACGCCAGACATCGTACCCTGGATCATAATTGTCTTAGCCATGCAATCATCCTCTCATTCTCCGGCCTTGTGCGCACCGCGATCCGGTAATATCCCCGGCAAAGCCCCCGGTAATCCGAACAGTCCCGGATCAAGAACCCGGCATCAAGGGCCATTTGGTAAAGCTCCCTCTCCTCCCCGGCAAAATCCCGGAAGAACAGATAATTCGCCTCTGAGCCGTAAATCTTGAAGTCTGATTCCTCAAGCGCTCCGATCAGATACGCCCGTTCCCTGCCGATCAGTTTTTTGGTCTCCGCAAGATATCCGCCGCAATGTTTAACCGCCGCCGCGCCGCCCGCCTGGGCCAGGACCGACACATTCCAGGACTGCAGGGTGTCCCGCATCCTGCACAAAAAATCCCGGTCACTGCACATCCCATATCCCAGCCTGAGTCCCGGCATACTAAAGAGCTTCGTGAGCGCCTTTGCGATGAGCAGCCCCGGATAGCAGCCGAGCCGCTCCTTCATGCTGCACCTTGACGGACTGTCCAGGAAGTCCACAAAGCATTCGTCGATCACCAGAAAGCTCCCGCATTCCCTGCACCTTCCTGCGATCCGCTCTGCCAGCTCCTTCGGAATACTCTGCCCGGTAGGATTATTGGGATTGCACAAAAACACCATATCCATGTCTGGCGTGATATATTCCAGAAAATCTTCCGTCACACGAAAGCTTTCCATTTCTTTTAAAACATAATAATGTACTGATACGCCTACAATCTTCAGTGCCCGCTCATATTCGGAAAAGGTCGGGGAAAGAAGCAGCGCCTTTTTCGGCTTCAGGGCAAGCACCGCGCCGTAGAACAACTCCGCCGCTCCGTTTGTACAGATCAGATATTCTGACGGCACCTGTTCAAAGTCGGCAAGGGCATCCGTAAGCGCCTCACAGTGCATATCCGGATAACAGGAAATGCGCGCTGCCGCTTCCCGCACAGCCGCTATTACCACCGGCTGTACACCCAGCGGATTCACATTTACCGAAAAATCCGTCCGGATGCGCCTGCCGCGGTAGATATCCCCGCCGTGGGATTCCCGGATCAATTGTTTTTTTTCTTCCATCTCTTAAAATACCCCGAACAGTTCCGCCGCCGAATCATCCATCATCCGGCTGCTTACGTTCCCGGCATTGGCAAGCATCGCTTCTACCTTATTGGCCAGCGTCACGTCAATGAAATGCCCGACGTCGACTCCCCTGAGTTCAAAAAACAGCAATGGATTTTCATCCAGCCGCGCCCCTACGCCGTAAAGCGCCGCCGCTACATGCTTGCACAGCAGCGCCCAGTCCGGGCAGCTGCAGCTAAAGCTGATCTCCCTGGGGGAGGGAAACAGCCCGTCCTCACTCTGGAACAGTTCCCCCATCTCCTCCGGGAAATCCCCCGTCAGAAGCTTTTCCAGACTGTCAAGCTTCCTGCCGCACTTTTTAATGATCGTCTGGCATTTTTCCTCCGACAGAGGGCTGATCCTGATCTCTACCTTGTAGGGGGCTTTCCGCGTCCCCTGCACCCTTGCCAGGATCTTACCCTTCTTAATCTTGAGGTCAACGACAGAACCGTTGCGGACATAACGCTTCCCCCGTCCAAGCCTGCTCTCATAGTCCGCATACCTTTCCAGATTGTCGCACCAGGCGCTGCCCCACCAGCTGTTGGTCACCGCCCTCCCCTTTATGACGACCGGCTCTAATACCTTGCCCTTCGCCTTTTCCTTTTTCTTCGTCTCCGCTGATTTCCTGCGCAGCTCCGACGCATCCGGCTGGCTGTACTGCGGGAAATCATTCCAGTATCTACTGCTCATTACGGCATTCTCCTTTCACACCGGCACCGCAAAGCCCTAATCCAGACGCAGCAGGTTCATCAGCGCATCATTGTCAAGCTCTGTGATCCACTTCTCGCCGCCGGAGCCGATGACATTCTCCGCCAGCTCCTTCTTCGACTCGATAACAGCATCAATCTTTTCTTCGATCGTCTTCTGGCATACCAGCTTATGCACCATCACATTTTTCGTCTGCCCGATGCGGAACGCCCGGTCAGTGGCCTGGTTCTCCACCGCCGGATTCCACCAGCGGTCAAAATGGATAACATGGTTCGCCTTCGTCAGATTAAGCCCCGTACCGCCCGCCTTTACCGACAGCACGATAAAGGGTATATACCCGTCCCCCTGGAACTCCTCCACGATCTTCGCCCTCTTACTGACCGGAGTCCCGCCGTGCAGCACATAGCCACTGGCATGGAAGAGCTCCTCTAAAAACCGGGCCAGATGCTCCGTAATCTCCCGGAATTGTGTAAATACCAGCACCCGCTCACGCTTCTCATAGATCGTCTCGCAGATGCTCTTAAGCAGCTCAAACTTCCCGCTCTCCTCACCAGAAAATGTCTGCTGTCCCAGATACTGGTCCGGATGGTTGCAGATCTGCTTAAGCTTAATGATGGTAGCGAGCACTACGCCGCTCCGCTCGATCCCTTCAGAATTCAGTATCCGTTCCTCCATCTCCGCCACCGTCTTACGGTACAGAACGACCTGCTTTTTCGACAGGGCAGCATAATCAATAGTCTCCAGCTTCTCCGGCAGGTCCTTGATAATGCTCTTATCCGTCTTGACACGCCGCAGCATAAAGGGCGCTACCATGGATTTGAGCTGGGCATACTTCTCCGGATGAGCCCGGAGCTGCTTCGTAAACTGCCCGAATTCTGTAGATGTCCCCATAAGCCCTTTGTTCAGAAAATCGAACAGAGACCAGAGATTGGTCAGGTCATTCTCTATGGGCGTTCCGGTCATGGCGATGCGCATCCTCCCGGAAAGCTTCTTGATCTCCTTCGTCTGCTTCGTGACCGGATTCTTAATGGCCTGCGCCTCATCCAGGATGATGCAGGTCCAGCAGATCTCTTTAAGCTCCTTGATCCTCGACGCCATACCATAGGTAGTGATCGTTAAAAATGCCGTCTCCTCCGTCACCTGTCTTCCCAGAACCGGCGCACTGCTGCCATGCAGAACCGCCATCCCCATCTCCGGAGCGAACTTCTGCGCCTCACGCTGCCAGTTCCCCAGAAGAGACGCAGGGACGATCAAAAGTACCCTGGCATTCTTCTCCCGTTTTCTGAGCTTTTCCAGATAGGCCAGCACCTGCAGCGTCTTACCCAGCCCCATATCATCCGCAAGGCACGCGCCAAAGCCCAGCTTGTCCATATAGTTAAGCCAGGCGTACCCATTCTTCTGGTAAGGGCGCAATGAAGCGCAGATCGTCTTCGGAACTGCCGTCCTGCGTATCTTCTCGGGCCTGCGCAGATCCCGCAAAAGCTGTGACAGCCATTTCCCGTTGGTCACCATCGCACCTACATCTACAGGATTCTTTTCCGTCCCCATCTCTATGCGCAGGGCATCCATCAGCGTGATCTCGCCGCCCTTTTCTTCCATCTCAGCCAGAAGTTGTTTCAATCTCTCATGATCTACCTCCACCCACTTCCCTTTCAGGAAGGCAAGCCCTTCTGTCTGGGCAAGAAGCATCCGGATATCTTCCGGCGTAAGCTCCACGCCATCCACCGTAAGCTTCGGCTTCATGGAGATCAGCGCGTCAAAACCGAGCATAGAAGGCTCCTTGTCCCCAAGACTTACCGACAGGGAGACAGACGCTCCCTTTTTTCTCCACCAGTTCGGTATCCTGCACAAGATCCCGGTACCTTCGATCTCTTCTATCTGCTTTAAAAATGTATATGCCTCCTGGGCAGTCAGGCGCAGCGGGTGAAACAGCTCCCCGCTCTCCACAAACCCGCTGATCAGCTCCGACACTTCTGCCGCCCGGTTCAGGCACGCAAGCAGCGCTAACAGCTTCTCCCGCTCATTCTGATACTCCGTCAGGGCATACTTTAAAGGCACATGCCTTACCTTCCCGTCCGTCCCCTTCGTGGCATAGGTTGCCAGAAAGGCGAATGGAAAGCTCTCATCCTTATTCTCCACCAGGTGAAAAAAGACCCGCTCCGGTACCTTAAGCTTCTGGTTCTTTTCCGCAAAATACATCTCCACCGTGCCGTCGTAGGCGGATATCTCCTCCGAAAATATCCCGTTAAGCCTGGAAAATACACGTCCGATCCACCCTTTTGTCACATGCTCCGCACCGATCACAAAGGGAACCGCCGTCAAAAGCTCTTCCGCTGTATCAGCGCTTAAAGATACCCTGGCATTCTCCCGGGCAAGCTCAAGCTCCGACAGATTCGTAAGCTGCGCAAAAAACGCCGCCGCCACCTGATATAAAAACCCAGCGGAGACAGACATCTCCTGCACCCTGCCCTCCATCCCGAGCCGGTAAAGAGAGCCGTAAGCCCTCTCTCCTGTCCATTCCCTGATCTCTTCCTCTTCCTGAAGGATATCCGCCGCAGATATATCCGGCCGGAACCCTTCCGGGGTGAAGAGGAAGCTAAGCTTCATCTTTTGATTATCTTTTACTGCCATGCTCTGCACATTTCCTTCCGAATCATAATTATCCGGCTACACTTTATCCGGCGGTATCCTGTTCGGTATTCCAGCATACCGCAGCAAAGGGCAGTCAGAGATTCCGTGCGCCGGCACGTTCACTTTCAGACAGGCCGTTCGGTGAGCCATGAACGTATCCGTACACTGGTACAGCAGATCATAAATATCTAGTGTACTGCTACTATTCTAGCAGACATCGCCAAAAAAAGATACAGCTAATCAGAATAAACCTGGCATATTACATTAATTTTTCTGTACAAAAGACATACAGTAAACAGAAATTTCAACGCCTCCGTCGCAGTGATCGCAATCCGCAGACTCTGTAAGCCGGCGTCTGGTTATATATTCGCAGGGTGGCATCCCCACCGCCCCGGTGAACATCCTGTGCAGATGGAACCTGGAATAGTGAAACTCCTTCGCAATCCGTGCCGGCTCTCCGCCGGTCATTTAAGTTTTCCTCTACAAAGGCAATGGCCTGCGACACAACACCTACTGACTGGAGCCACTCTTCGATCGCCCGCACCAGAATCAACTGCTGCCTCAGAACCGCCTTTCCCGTCTCCGGGATC
This sequence comes from Lachnospiraceae bacterium, assembly GCA_910575105.1. Taxonomy (GTDB): domain Bacteria; phylum Bacillota; class Clostridia; order Lachnospirales; family Lachnospiraceae; genus MD308. The sequence continues at coordinate 17,069 of CAJTDK010000015.1, read as the reverse complement.
TTACTGGCCTGCTCCTTCCTTCCATATTTTCCTCAAGATACGCCTTTAATACACCCACATTATCCGCGATGCTCTCAAGGCACTCCCGCTGGCTCTCCTCCGGCAGATAATCGAGGTTCACTACCACCGCGTTGAAATCCAGAAATATGTTCACCGACTTTCTGGAAATATCCAACATCAGCCGCTCAAACTCCTCCTCCCGCGCCGCAATTACTATACTTTATCGTAATTTATATTATTTACTTGGAAGGAGTAGAACGCATAAACAACCAGAACAAAAAAACAGAACTGCACGGCAGCGCACCAGTCCCCAAGTCGGTGCTCGCCATGGACCTTCACACTATGCTCGGCATAGTCTTCGGCCTTTCCTGCACCTTATTTCCCTCCCCCATACTCGGTCTTTTCGCAAAAGGCAGCGCAGCGATGACCGCCGTCGGAGGCGCTTCTTTGCGGGCAAACAGCATTACCTTTATCCTCTTTGGTTTATATACCGTATACTCCTCCCTCTTCCTCGCCTTGAGGAAAGGACGGGAAGGGCTCATCCTGGACGCCTACCGCCAAGGCATCTGCTTTGTCCCGGCAATCCTCATCCTGCCCGCCGCCTTCGGGCTTGACGGGATCCTATGCGCGCAGGCGGCGGATGTACTGGCGGCGTTGGCGGCAGGGCTGATGACAGTCCCGCTTGGCGCAGAACTCCGGGGATGACGACAGCCTCTTTCTCTTTTTGGGGGAATAAAATTTCAGGGGACGGTGTGATTCCTACGAGTCACATCGTCCCCCTGTTTCGGACTATCTATTTCCCGACAGCCCGCTCTCTTAGTACATCATACTACGTCTTACCGCTTTAAAACCTCCTGTCCTCCACAAACTTCTTTCTCGACGGATTCCCCTCACACCGGTAGATTCTGCCTCTACCCACATCATAGATCACCGACCACACCGTGTCCTTCCCGGTTCTTCTGTCATACTGGCAGAGAAATCCATACCTGCCTCCAAGCACATCCGCCGCGAAGGAAACTGCCCCGTCCTCTTCTGGTCCTGCCGCCTGGGACTGTTTCTTTCCCGATCTTGTCTCTTCAGACATACATCCTCCCTCCCGCTGCGTGAATGCTCTTTGCATCGTCTCGTACCGCTCTTTTGCGTTCCAGTCGTCGATTCCCTCTACCCGGTATCTTCTCATTCCAGACAGGTAAAATGCATTTACCGCCAAAACAAAGGGCTTGTCCTCATCCACACGGCAGATCTCTGTCCTCTTCGGATTGCACTCAATGACCGCAGCCGCGCCTGTCCGGTCTGCTGCCGTGAAGGTCTGGCTGGAAGCTGCCGGCACCGTCTTTAACAGCCGGATAAATTCCTCAACGGTCCTGCACCTCTCCAGGCCGCAGCGCAAGAGCATCCCTGCATTCAGGCCATATCCCAGTTCCTTCGGATATACCGAAGTCAGGCCGATGGCAAGCCCATGCTCATTTACCCCGTCCTCCATCTCGGCAAATGCGGTGGTGTTCCCTTGAAAAGCGTAGCTTTTGCCGTCAAACCTGTAGATACAGTTCATATACAGCTTCTCAAGCTTTGTCAAAAAATCGCTGTTTCTGGCAAGGATCACTCGCTCCCCTTCCCGGAAGGCAAAGCAGGAGCATTTATTCTCCGGTATAATACCGTACATGCTTAAGAGCACCGCCTCGAAAAGCTCTGCCCCAGCCCTCTGGCCTTCTGCGATACCTCTGATCTCCTCAAGGATCTCCGGATACCATTTCTCGTAAACGGGACGGCACCGTTTTGCAAAATCCATTCTGTCATCTGTAATAGGAAACGGAACATTCTCAAGCAATAATGTTTTGCGTTCAAATAAACGGGCTCCCCATTTTCGCCCGATGTCATAATGGGTTCCCTGAAATCTTAAATGATACATATCTGCTCTCCTTTATCCAAAAATGAAGTGCCGCCGGCGGATAAAAAGAGCATAATTGAATAAAAAATTTATGTCAAGCGTTGTTTTCACTCTACCCGGCAGGCCAGCGCTCCTGCGGCCAACAGCGCCGCCCCTCTGAAGAGCACAGTCTCATCTACCCGGTAACGGGGATGATGTCCGGGAATCACCCTGCCGTCCTGAAAGACATTGGACACAAGATGCACATAAGCGCCGGGAATCTGCTCCATAAAGCAGGCCGCATCCTCCGATCCCATAAAAGGCTCTTCCTGCCTGATGATTGAAGATTCACCAAACAGCCTGCGGCACACATCCTCTAAGGATCTGGTCAGCCCTGCATGATTGACCGCCACCGGAGCCTTGGGTCTGACCTGGAACTCACTTCTGACTCTGCACATCACGCCTGCCGCCTTAGTCAGTTCCTTGAGTCTCTGGATAACCCGCCGGCGCACAGCTTCACTCAGGCAGCGGACCGTCCCCGCCATATCCACGTATCTTGGCAGCGCATTATACACGACCCGGTCGTCGTCGCCGTCATTCAGCCGTGTCCTCACATTGCATATACTGACTACGACCGCGTCAAGCGCCGAGAATTCCCGGCTCACCATACCCTGGACTGCTTGGATGAGCTGCGCCGCCGCGATCACCGGATCTTTGCCCATCTCAGGATGAGCCGCATGCACACCTTCTCCCTCCAGCCGGATATCGAAGATATCCGCCGACGCCATCATCGAACCCTCCATGAACATAAACTGCCCGCTCTCATAGCGTCTGTCCTGGGCCAGATGCAGCGCCAGCATCCCGTCCGCCGGATGATCTTTGAGCACTCCGGCCCTAATCATCCTTCTCGCGCCCTCCATACCTTCCTCGTTAGGCTGGAAGAACACCTTCACGGTCCTGTCTAAGCCTGCTTCCCTGCGCTTTAACAGCTTTGCCGCTCCCAGCATCATGGCCATATTCGCATCATGCCCGCAGGCATGCATATTGCCATTATCAGACGCATAAGAAAGCCCCGTCTCCTCCGCTATCGCCAGCGCATCCATATCCGTCCGCAGCGCGATACAGCTTTTGGAGATGCCTCCGCCAATCACAGCGACCATCGCATTGCCGTCAAGATATTCCTGAAAAGGAATATTCCACTCCTCCAGCTTTTTCTTAATATACGCCGTGGTCTTTGGAAGACTTTCCCCTACCTCCGGGATCTTGTGCAGCGCTCTTTCACATTCTACAAGCTCCGCCTGCATCTGCTTCGCTTCTCTGAAAATATCTTCCACAGTGCTCCTCCTTCTTTTCCCTTTATTATTCGGCACTGCCGATACCTGATGTCTGCGAATAAGAGATCGCCACCGCATTTTTCCTCATGAACAAAAGGCCAAAGGTTCCCGGCCCGCAGTTACTCGCGATGGCAGAGGACGCCTTCTGCAGATAGACCCGCTCGAAGGGACAGTACTGCCGTACCAGATACTGGATATAGTCAAGCTTTTTCTCATCCATCCCTGCATAGGTGATGAATAAGATCCGCCGGTCGATATTCCTCGTATCATTAAGCACCTTCCGGATATACTTCTTCGCCACACGCGTAAAATCCCCGACCTCCACGGTCCCGACTACCATCCTGCTTTTCCGCAGCACAATGACCGGGTGCATGAGCAGCGCATCGCACATGACCTGTGTCCGCTTCGATATCCTGCCCGCCTGGCACATCATATGCGTGCTGTCGATGATAAACGCCGAAGAAATGTAATTTCTAAGCCTGCTCATCGTACTGATGATCTCCTCCTTGGAAGCATGATGCTCCGCCATATAGGCGGCATACAGCACCATCATCCCCATACTGCTGGAAAGATGCCCGGAATCGATCACCGTGACATTCTCAAAGGATTTCGCCGCCTCAAGGGCATGATGATACCCTTTGCTGACATGCTTTGCCATCGTAATATGCAGCACATTCTGAGCCTCCGTCAGTTTATCGGCAAAGAACCGCTCATAGTCCTCCACCTCCGGAGGCTGGGAGGCGCCGTTTCGCCCCGCTGACATATGGTACAGCAGCTCATCGGCCATGATCTCCACATCATCTAGAAACCGCCCTCTGTCCGTGCAGACATAGTAGGGACAGACTGAGATATTGAACTCCTTCTTGAGTGATTCCGGAAGATCGCAGACACTGTCCGTTGTGACCAGAAGAGAGATTCTTTTCACCTGCTCGAAGATCAGGATATCCTTCCCAACCTCTGACTGTTCCGCCTCCTCGTTCAGGTTCACCAGCTCTTTGGGAAGGATGCTCAGCACCGCCGCCTCAAGAAGGGTGCCGCTGACTGGCTTTGCCAGATAACCTGCAAACCCTTCCTTCCGGTAGAGAAGCTGGTTGTCACTTCCCGCATTGGCCGTCAGCGCGATGACCGGCACATCCTTGCACAATCCCCCGGCCTGGGTCTGAATCTCATGAAAACACTGTATCCCGTCCATCTCCGGCATCAGGTGATCCATCAGGATACAGTCATAATGCAAAATCTGCGTCAGCTTAAGGCACTCTGCAGCGCTTAAGGCCGTATCAATCTGAATCTTTGTCTCCGACAGAAGCTTTTTCACCACCACCAGATTCATCTCATTGTCGTCTACCACAAGTATGTGCGCCTCCGGAGCTTCAAAGCTCTGCTTATACTGCGCCCCCTCGTGAGCTTTCCTGCGTGAGGACAGTGTAAATGTTCCCAGTTCCGCATCATCAATAATGTCCTGCTCCAGCATGACAATGAATTTGGATCCCCTGGTGTAGACACTGTTTACGCTGATCTCGCCACCCATCAGCTTCACCAGCTGCTGAACAATACTCAGCCCCAGCCCGGTACCTTCGATATGGCGGTTTTTTTCCTCATCCACCCGCTTAAACGCATTAAAAATATAAGGAATATTCTCCTTTTTCACTCCCTGTCCTGTGTCCTCCACCGTATACCAGACACGCACCCGGTTGAGCGTCAGGCGCTCGCACCGCACGGAGAGCATGACAGAGCCTTCGCTTGTGTACTTCACGGCATTGTTCAGCAGATTGATCAGCACCTGCTTGATGCGGACCTCGTCGCCGCAGAGCATACTCGGAATAGACGGGTCCACATGCAGCTTAAACTCCAGCCCCTTCTCCTTCGCCTTGATCCAGATCATATTGACGATCTCCGAGAAGAGCGCCCCGGTCTCGTAAGAGACGTTCACGATGTCCATCTTCCCGGACTTGATCTTAGACAGATCCAGGATATCGTTGATCAGCGTCAGCAGCATCTTGCTGGCGCCCTGGATATTTCTGGCATTCTCCGCCACATCCTCTGCGATGTCCCCCCGCAGGATGATCTCATTTAACCCAATGATCGTATTGATGGGCGTGCGGATCTCATGGCTCATGCTGGAGAAAAAATGATTCTCCGCACGGTTTAACTCCTCGATCTCCTTCTTCTGCCGCTTAGAAAGCTCATTCTCCTCCTCGTAAAGCTTATTTAAAAACATCAGCAGCACGCTGGTCAGCAGCCCGACCAGGACAACCGAATAGGCAGAATCGAAAAAGGAGTTCTTCTGCGTATTATTGGCAACATATTCCGGAAAACGGAAGGCCAGATAATAGCAGAGCTCCGTCTCCGCTATGCAGAGTACATAAAACACGATCTTGCGCTTTCCTACCAGCATGACGCTGATATAGATAAAATAGATCACAAGCCATTCCGGCACGCCGCTGTAGAACCCGCCCGCCGTAAAAAAACTTACCGGGAAAAGCACAAGGATCAGCGTCGCGATTATCGTCGCTCCCACATTGATACAATCCTTTTCGATGCTGATCTTCACAACCGCCGCCATAAAGGCAAGACTTACTGCCAGAACAAACCAGTTAACTACGCTCTTTCCCATGGGAAGCACAAATGATGCCGCGATCATGCAGCCGCCTGTCGTTATGCGGAACATCCGCTCCCGCAGTCTGATTCTATGGTCAAAGATGAATTCATACCATTTTTTTAACACCCAATGTTTCCTCCTCTCAAGCCGCAGTAAATCCTAAAATCCGGCAATGCTCCTGCAGACGTCGTCATACATCTCCAAAAGCTTCAGATGATTCTCACGGATATATGCGATGTCCTCCTTCTTTCCTGCCCGCTCAAGCGCCTTGGCCTGCTCGGAAAGCTCTTCTGCGCCGATAGTCAACGAGGTACTCTTTAAGGCGTGGACCTTCACCGCATAATCCGGCCAGTTTTCCATATCGTAAAGAGAGACGATCTCTTCCCGCTTCGCCTCGCTCTGCCCATGGAACATCCGCAGCATCTCCAGATAAAAGTTTTCATCCCCGCAGCAGTAATCAAGCCCGATCTGCGCATTGATCCCAACCTCAGAAAGCACGTCAAACGGATTGAACGGTACTTCTTCTTCCTGCGGCAGGCTGTCCTCCGCCACCGGCTCCGCTCCATAATGTATATTGCTCTTAGGCAGTACCCTGCGCAGTACCCGCTCCAAGACAGCGCGCTCGATCGGCTTCGGGATAAACTCGGTAAATCCCTCATTCCTAAACATCTCTCTTGCGCCGCTGATGGTATTGGCCGTCAGGGCGATCACTGGAAGATCCTGATACGTTCCGTAATTAATTTCACGGATACGCCTCAATGTCTCCACACCGTCATATCCCGGCATCATATGGTCAAGGAAGATAATATCATAAGAAGTCCTTCTGCACATCTCCACAGCCTCTCTTCCGCTGAGGCTGGTATCCACCTGTATCCCGTAACTTCCCAGGACTCCTTTCGCCACTACAAGGTTCATCTCCTCGTCGTCAACGACCAGCGCGTGTACGCCCACGCAGGAGAACGGTCTGCGGCCTGCATTCTGCGCCTCTTCGAAACCATTCTCTTTCACCTCTCCATTCAAAAGGTTCACAACAGAAAGGGCGAAGAATGGCTTTCGGATCATCAAAAGCCTGCTGTCCCTGCTTAAGACATACTCCCGCTCCGCGATCACTACCACCTGGAGCGATTCAGCCAGTTCCTCATAATACGCACGGTTCTCCTCATACTCGGACTGGGTGATGAATACATGAGTCAGCTTATAAGTGCGCAGCAGCTTAAGCAACCCGTCAAAATTATGGGCCTGATACCCTTCTAAGCCAAGTCCTTCCATCAGATGCAGGATCATCCGGTCATAAAATCTCCTGATCTCATCGCTGCTATATTTATCCGGCCGGAAATAGCACGCGATGCAGAGCTTTTCCGGGTTGTTGATCGTCATGCACGGCGTATCGTCAGCCACCCCCTGCGGGATTGTAATATGTGCCTGAAGTCCTTGATGGCCTTTGCTTTCAAAATGTATAAATCCATCCATAGAATGCAAAAGCCCCCTGGCAATAGGTATCCCCAGCCCCAGGCCGCTGGAAAACCGGCTGCTCCCGGTATCCGCCTGATAAAATTCATCATAAATCTTCGCAAGCTGCGCTTCTGACATGCCGATACCCGTATCATAGATATCAATGATCAGATTGATCCCATAGCTCTCCCGCCGGAATTCAAGGCAGACATTGATGCCGCCCTCCTCAGTAAACTTGATCGAATTCTCAAGCAGGATCTTAAGCACATGGGAGATCTTTTCCGCATCTCCGACAAGAACTGCCGGCATCTTAAGGTTCATATCAAACACGATCTCCAGCTTCTGCCTGCTGCTCTGCATCGCCGTCATCGTGATCAAGTCGTTGAGCACAGATGTGATCATATACTCTTCCTTCGCTTGGGTAAGCGTCCCCTCTACGATCTCTGTATAATCAAGAATATTGTTGATCTGGCCAGACAGTCTCTTTCCCGCCATCTGTATAGACTGGATATCCGCCCGCACTTCACTGGAAATCTCCTTTTCCAGCGCCACCTCGCTGATCCCGATCACCATGTTGATGGGCGTCCGCAGCTCATGGGATACATTGGACAGAAAATCCGCATTCTGCCGGCTCACCGTCTCTAACTGTTCCGCCACGCTTTCATACCTCACTCTGGCTTCCATCCTCCGATTGATCCGATATCTTGCAAGGGCCGCCGCGCTTACTGTCACCACGATACCAAGCAGCAGACGCATCGCATCCCGGATCCCCACCCCGTAAATAAGCGTATGTAAACTCAGGAAATGATACACTACCTGCACAGTATACAAAACCAATGTCATATAGATCAGGCTCTTTTTGTCCAACATGGAAAAAACAAGAATCATGATACAGGCCACAGCAGGCATATCAAAGAGAATACCCGAATGCACCCCGAAAAAGAAAAATTCGACCAGTATCAATCCGGCACATATGTTCTCATACAGTGCCTCCGACCCGATCCTGCCGATATGAAGGCACCAGACGCCAAACACGCCGAACACGATCAGCGGGATCATCCATACCTCCCAGGACATTATCAATGTAATTAAAACCAGCATTGCACTATATATACTAGCAATGCTGGCTAAAAGCAGATATTTTCCTGTCTGCCTCTCTTCTCTCATTATTCCTCAAACTCCTTTGCAACCCGTTTCAAAAGCTCTTTTGGCTGGAACGGCTTCTTCAGGTAATTGACTGCTCCGAGCCTGATGGCGCTCATCACGTCGTCCTCATGCCCCGATGCTGTCAGGAAGATCACGGGAACTTTGACCGGATAATCTTTCATCCGCTCAAATGTCTCGATACCATTCATCTCCGGCATGGCAATGTCAAGAAGGACCAAATCTATCTTTTCATTCCTGAGTAAATAGAGTGCCCTCTCCCCGGACTCCGCAAGAACCACTTCATACTGCTTCTCCAGGATCATCTTTGTCCTCATCAAATTCATCGTGTCGTCGTCTACGACCAAAATACGTTTCTGCATAAAGCTGCCTCCTATTCGCTCCTAGGGATTTCCCGCATCCCCGCAGATAATATTTTAAAACAGGATGTGAATAAAATCAAGTAAAACAATTGGCTCACATATCATATTATTCTTCCGCTTCAACACCCCTTATCAGTCCCAAAGAAACAAGCATGCTGACCGTATCTTTAATACCACACATGTATGAAATGTCGGCATACCGATGATTGACTGTTAAAATACACGCCACATAGTCATTTTCGATTATTTCTTGTCTTTGGTTAAGTCAAGGCTTTTATACCGCTGTTCCTATTCATTCTCATCCCTGCAGTCATTTAGATGAATTTCGTCTTTCCAGGCTAATACATCCCTGCGCCTATCCATGAAATTTCCCATGCCTTTTTTAGTTAAATCATCAATCAGCTTATTCATTTACGTCTCCTTTCGGTGATTATACTTCACAAATGCACCCAATTATTTTTACTACTGCTAATGGGAAAAATTATCGCCTGTATTGCAATTCAGACGTGATATGCTCCCCTTATAGTAGACAGACAAAATAATAAAACTGCCACTGTAAGGAAGAGCATATTTCATGGGACAACATTCAACATACTCTTTTGAGATGCGACTGGCTGCTGTCACAAAGTATCTGGAGAGAAGCTGTTCAACAGAAAGTATTGCCCGAAGCCTGGGAACAAATGGGACACGCATTGTCGAGTGGGTGACCTTGTATCAGGCACTGGGAGCATATCATTGCTCACTTTTTCTCGGCTCTGCTCGTGTCAAGTAAAGGTCAAAAAATTTTTCAACTTTTTTACTACCCAACACTATTTATCTTGTTTTATTCATAAGTCATCTAATAATTCATCTAACCCATTTACAGTTTCTTGAATAAATTGTTGACAATCTAAAACCATATCTAAATCTATTTCTTCATATTTTCTAGTAATTTTATTCCAATCTGATTCATGCGCTATTTTATTTCTTCGTTTGACAATTAACGCTAACGTGTTTTTTATATCATCGGCGCTTTTATGAGATATTGCACTTAGTTTACTCCACAAATGGTCAATTTTAAGAATGGAATAGGCATATTCAATACTTTTAGGCGATTGGAAAGAATCTTTACTTAGCTTATCAATGAGATAATTTTCCAATAAATCCTTTTGCATGATTTCATCTGAATTTTTCATTCTATAAACTAATGTTAATGGAACCTCTACATTAAGTTCTATCATTAAATTTTGTGAAAAATATAGTTCAATAATTTTATTAATTATAGCTGAATGAACATATGTATCAAATGCACTAACTATTAACATGAACTGAGACCGTAATAATATCGTACTATCCAGATTCTTTGCATTATTATTAAGATACTTATATATTAAAATCGAATTATTTATAGAACGGATATTATTATTAAAATCATCTTTTGCATTACTCATTTGTTAATTCTATTATCCTTTCTGCCATTGCTTTATATAGCATTTTAAACCAATTTAGCGTTTTTTTCTGCCCATCCGTAGCCTTATTTAACGTAATATCAAATACAGGTATTGATTGTTCATTTGATATCGCAATAAGTTTATTGAAATTAGAGATTTGTGCCAAACAATATATATTCTCATATTTTACATTTTCATTTTTAAATTTCCGTTCCATATTTTTACATGCACAATCATATTTTTCATTTGATAAAAGCATTCCTGATGCTTCAAGTGCCGGAATTAAAGTGTCCGTAACTTCATTAGAAATCCTATTTATAAAAGATCTAAACGATTTTTGCGGCGCGCCTTTACTTAAGTTAAAATCATTGACTGTATATCCTAGAAACTTTGGCGTGTTCAATGGCAACGTATACGAAGCCCCTGAAAAAGCATTCCTAGCTTCTTTTGCCCATCTCTCCCAAGAAGGCAACACTCTGGCCAATGAGCGAATAGCCATAATAGAAAAAAAGTCTGGTGATGTAGGAACTAAAAAGTAATCTGAACTAATAACAATATCCTGGTTAATTGCACTTAAACTTGGATTCATATCAAATAACACATAATCTATTTGATATTTCTCACATGTTTTTTCAATAAGATAATTCAATGCACCCGGCAAATTTCCCATAGATCCTAAAGCATTTGATAATTGCATTGCGATACCCAATTGAACCTCATTTTCTGTAAAATCAAGATTACCTGGCAATAAATATAAATTATTTTCAACAAGATAACATTCTGCCGCCTCAACAAGTCTTGGTTGAGATTTATATGCTGGAATCAAACAGCCGTATATATTATTCTGATTGCCCAATTCACAATAATTCTCATATTTTTCATATCCCATAGAATACAGAGTCAAATTACATTGTGAATCAGTGTCCACTAATAAAACTTTCTTTCCTTGTCTTGCTATGGCACTTCCCAAATTAAATGTAGTTGTGGTTTTGGCTACACCACCTTTATGGTTGAATACAGCAATCTTTGTCATTTTTACCTCCAATCAACATTTTTCTATTTTATACCATTATACCCCAAAACCAACAAAGCCACAAGCACCCCGCTCATGGCTCCGTCAATCTTCCTTCCAATTTTTACGAATCTCCCCCGCCGAACATATCCCCACCCTTCCAAACCACCTCAATCCGCCCTTCTCCAAACACCCTGATCCTCTCAATCCCCTTCCGCAGCACCCCCTTATCAAACTCCCGCAGAGCCGCTATCCCTTCCAGCACAGCCTCCCCATCCTGGAAACCGCACCCTTTCAGTCTCTCAATCCTATCCTCTGCTTCCCCCATCTCCTTCCCAATTTCCTCAACCCGCACACCCATACTCCCCGTCCTTGCCTTAAACTGCTCCCGTGTCATACCCCCGGACCGGTACTTATCATACAAAAACATCTTCTCCGCCGAAAGCCGCTCCTTCTCCTTCCGCAAAGCGTCCAACTTCTTCCCCAGCGTCTCCCGCTCCGCTTCCACATCCTTCCTCCCGGAATTGCCCAGCATCACCTCCGCCGTCTTCCGCACATACTCCATAACGCTCCCTTCCAGCGTTTCCATATCCTCCACCGCCCTCCTGCACTCCGTATCAGAGCCGCAGGTCCGGTAACGGCAGCAATACTTATGGTTCTTCTTCACCATGGACCGCCCGCAATACCCGCATACAAACAGCACCTCCCGCTTAAAGCCGCTCATATCCACGCCGCTCCTGTCCCGCTTCTTCGGCTTCGCCCTCTCATTCGCCAGGGCAAACAGTTCCTCCAACACCAGCGGCTCATGCTGCCCGTCCACAACCACCCACTCCGAACGGTCATGCCACAGCATCTTCTTCCCCGTAGTAATAGACTTCTCCGAACGGTTCCACACCACCTTCCCGATATAAGTCTCATCCGACAGTATGGAACGCACCGACTGGGTCCCCCACAGCTTCTTCACCCCGCCGCCCGGATGCTGATACCTGCTGTCCTTCCTCTGCTTATACTCCACACAGGTAAGCACACCGTTATCATTCAGATACCGCACAATCCCGGAAATCGTAATCCCTTCCGCCGCCATGGTAAATATCTTCCGCACCACCTCCGCCGCTTCCGGGTCAACCACCAGCCGGTGCTTGTCCTCTGGGGACTTCTCATACCCATACCTCGCAAAGCCGCCCAGATACTCCCCTTTCCGCGCCCTCGCCATCTGCGCGGACCGTATCTTCTTAGACAGGTCCCTGCTGTACAGCATATTGATCAGATTCTTAAAAGCCACATTCAGTCCGCCCGCAGTCCCCAGCACACCCTCACTGTCATAACAATCATTCACAGAAATACACCGCACCTCCATCAGCGGAAATATCTGTTCCAGATAACTCCCAACCTCAATATAATCCCTCCCCAGCCTGGAAAAGTCCTTCACAATGATACAGCCCACCTCGCCCTGCTTCATCGCCTCCATCATACCCGCAAAACCGGGACGCCGGAAAGCTGACGTTAGATAACGATACTTTTGAAAACACTGGAAAATCAAGGTTTTTCGAGCGACGGACAAGCCGGGTATTGTACTAAAAACTGAATACGACGCAGAAGCGGCGTTTCTTACTCTCTACATGGGAGAACAGGAACGCCGCTTTTTTATGCCCTTTGTTACGCAGTAGGGGCAGAAAAAGCCTTGCTACAAGCGGTTTTGCGGGCGCGTATCTGGCGCGGCAAGGGATTTATACCTTATCCCCCGAAACCGCGCTTCTACTGCGTAACAAATCCACAGCAAAAGGAGTGATTTACTATGGCAGTTTTCCGGGTGGAACGGAACAAGGGCTACACCGTAATGAGCAACCACCACCTACGCAACAAGGAGCTATCCCTAAAGGCAAAGGGGCTTTTATCGCAAATGCTGTCACTCCCCGAAGATTGGGACTACACCTTGAAAGGCTTATCCCTTATCAACCGGGAGAAGATAGACGCTATCCGCGAAGCCATTAAGGAGCTTGAACGCGCCGGGTATATCGTCCGTTCAAGGGAACGCGACGAGAAAGGACGCTTGCGGGGCGCGGACTATGTGATATTCGAGCAGCCGCAGCCTCCTACGCCGGATTTACCTACATTGGAAAATCCAACATTGGATAATCCAACGCAGGAAAATCCAACATTGGAAAAACCTACGTTGGAAAATCCAACGCAATTAAATAAAGATATACAAAGAACTGACTTACCAAAAAAAGAAAAAATTATTACTGATGAACAAAGTACCCATTCCATTCCTATCCTTTCCCCTAACCCCTCACCTTGCGGGGAAGCGGCTGCGCCGCCGGAACGGAAAGGAACGGAAACGGCAGCACAGAGCGCAGTAGAGATATACCGGGAAATCATCAAGGACAATATCGACTACGACATTCTCAAACAGGACATGAAATTTGACGGTGACAGGCTTGACGAGATTGTAGACCTCATGCTTGAAACGGTATGCACCGCAAGGAAGCGGGTACGGATTGCGGGGGACGACTACCCGGCAGAGCTTGTGAAATCTAAGTTTATGAAACTGGACGGCGAGCATATCCGCTTTGTGCTTGACTGTATGCGGGAGAACACAACGAAAATCCGCAACATCAAGCAATATCTGAAAGCAGCCCTTTTCAATGCCCCGTCCACAATCGGCAACTACTACACTTCCCTTGTCGCCCATGACATGGCAAGCGGCGCACTGTCACCGAAAAAGCCGCAGTACGGCGACCCGGACTATTATTCATGCAACGAGGGCGAAAGCTTGTAAAACAACAAGGAGGATTTTATTATGGCACAGAAAATGACAGGAGCATTGGTATTTGACGAGCGCACCGACCGTTACGACATCCGCTTTGACTTAAACAGCTACTACGGGGGCTTGCATTGCGGCGAGTGCCTTGACGTATTCGTGCGGGGCAAGTGGAAGCCGACCCGGATTGAGTACGGCGACAACTGGTATCTGGTGGGTATCAGAGCCGAGGACTTGAACGGGCTGCGGGTGCGTATCTGACCGCCGCCCCGTAAAGAAACGCGAAAGGAGGACGCGAGGAATTGCAGGACGAAGTAAACGAAAAGACCATAGCCCTTTACATCAAGACCGGGAAGCTGACCGCCCAGACGCTCCAAAAGGCAATGAAAGCCATACTGTCAAAGGGCAAAAAGCAGCTTGCAAAACCGCCACAGGGCAAGCAGAGCTTAAAGCAGCTTATGAAGCAGAACGCAGGCGTTTCCAACATTGAGATTACCGAGGGCAATATCAAAGCCTTTGAGGGTACGGCGAAAAAGTACGGTATCGACTTTGCGCTGAAAAAGGACGCGACGGAAAACCCGCCCCGCTATCTTGTTTTCTTTAAGGGGCGGGACGCGGACGTACTGACCGCCGCCTTTAAGGAATTTTCCGCAAAGAAGCTGACACAGGAGAAAAAGCCCTCAATCCGAAAGCTGCTCTCTACGCTCAAAGAAGCCGCACAGGGCAGAAATGCGGAACGGGCGAAGGTCAAGAACAAGGACAGGGAGGTATCGCTATGAAGCCGGAAATCAAGAAGCTGCTTATCTGGGACAGGCTGATTCAGCAATGCATTAAGCAAGTCCTGGAACCTATCTGCGAAGCAAGATTCAGCAACAACAGCTATGGCTTTTGCCCCAACCGGTCGGTTGAGCACGCCATTAATCGCACTTATAACATGTTGCAACGGATTAATCTACACTATGTGATTGAATTTGATATCAAAGGTTTCTTTGATAACGTAAATCACAGCAAGTTGATAAAACAGATGTGGTCATTGGGTATACAGGATAAACAGTTACTTTTTGTAATCAGGCGTATTTTAACAGCATCCATCAAAATGCCGGACGGCTCTATGATTAAACCGGACAGGGGAACCCCTCAAGGCGGTATTATTTCACCACTGTTGGCAAATATCGTATTAAATGAACTGGACTGGTGGATTGATAGCCAGTGGCAGAATCATCCCATCGTTCAGAAGCAGGGAAAATATCGACGGATAGGTAAATCAGAATCCTTCGATAGAGGGAAGGCTTTTAAGACGATGCGTAAAACAGCACTGAAAGAAATGTATATCATTAGATACGCTGACGATTTTAGAATTTTCTGCCGTAGCAGAGAAAGTGCAGAGAAGACAAAAGAAGCTGTAACAAAGTGGATTAGTGACAGGTTGAAACTTGAGGTTTCACCGGAAAAAACGCGGATAGTGAATGTCCGCAAACGGTATTCGGAATTCCTTGGCTTCAAGATTCGGGTAAGACCGAAAAAACATAAATATGTGGTTCAGTCGGGAATATGTGACAAGAAGTTATCGTTGGAAAAAACTAAGTTGGTAGAGCAAGCGAAGCATATAGCCAGACCGACGAAAAGAAAAAGCTGTTAATATGAAATACAGCTCTATAACTCCATGGTTTTGGGTATACAGAATTATTTTTGCGTAGCAACCTGTATCAGCATTGATTGCAGGGACATTCACCGACGAGTTATGACGGTTTAAAAAAACAGATTGAATTCAGAAAAAGGGTGCAGGCTTGTTCGGGAGGGTGGAACACTCACCCAAAGCGAAAAGGAGAGATTTGGCAATTCCAAAATGATTCGGTACGTAGCCGGAATTGAACAGCCAATTTATCCAATAGCCTTCATCAAGCATAAAATACCGATGGCAAAACGAAATGCCGTAAACAGTTATACCGTTAATGGCAGAGCATTAATCCATACAAATCTGAACTTAAATCATAAAATCCTGGATGATATCAGTAAACAGAAATCCGGTGGACACAGCATGGAATATATGGATTGCAGATTATCATTATTTTCCGCACAGCAAGGCAAGTGTTCCATATGCGGAGAAGAATTTACTACGTCTGAAGAAATAGAAACATGGCTTAAAAAGCCGGCAGAAAAAGGCGGAATGGAACGGTATCAGAACATGATACTTATTCATAAAAGATATGTTCCCCTTTTAGTTGCCACTTCACCGGAAGAATTAAAAACAATAAGTAAATCTCTAAAAATCAACAAAAAGATATTGGAAAAAGTTAATAACCTGCGTAAGCAGGCATGGTTACCTGCAATAGAATAAGAAATAATTTTTGGTCACTGAATAAATGCCTAAATGAACACAATCGATGGGGCGCCGGATGCGATGAAAGTCGCATGTCCGGTGTTAGCTGGGGGAAAAGCTGGAGATTATTTCAAAGGCTTACCTATCAGAACAAGCGGAAAAGCTCTACTACACCGCGCTAATCGGCTATATCTGGTATGAAGCCCCGGAGGACGAGAAAAACTTCACGACGCTGCTTGAAATGATAAATGCGTCGGAAGCCCGCGAGGACAACGAGGACTTCCAGAACCCGGTTGACCTCATGTTTGAACGTCTGGAAGAAAAAGACCCGGAACATTTTGCAGTCAAGCAGTACCGCAAATATAAACTTGCGGCGGGCAAAACGGCGAAAAGCATACTTATTTCTTGCGGCGCGAGGTTATCCCCATTCGACATTAAGGAGCTGCGGGAGCTGATGGAAACCGACGAAATGGAGCTTGACACCATAGGCGACAGAAAGACCGCCCTTTTCGTCATTATCAGCGACACCGACGATACTTTTAACTTTGTCGTGAGTATTCTCTACACACAGTTATTCAACCTTTTATGCGACAAGGCAGATGATGAATACGGCGGGCGGCTTCCCGTCCATGTACGGTGCTTACTTGATGAATTTGCGGTGCGCTCGTAAGCGGAACCCATTTGTTCCGCGCGGGCTTGTTTGTAATCTATCTTTAGCAAGATAGTAGGTTCAATGTGAGGGCTTCATTTGAAGCCTAATTCCTATCA
>CAJTDK010000014.1 GCA_910575105.1 Lachnospiraceae bacterium | reverse complement strand
CAGCATCAGTTTGTGGTGGCCACCCACACGGATAAGCGCCACATCCATACCCACATTGAATTTAACAGCACCAACCTAAACTGTGACGCAAAATTCCAGAACGTGAAAAACTCCGCTTTTATCCTGCGGCGCATGAACGATGAATTGTGCCGCGCCCACGGCCTTTCGGTAATTGAGAATCCGAAGAAAAAAGCCAAGTCCCAAAAGGAAATGGCGGCGGCGCAGTATGGCATCAGCCACAAGAAGCAGTTACAGCAGACCATTGACAAGGTGCTGCCGGAGTGCAATCATTATGAGGAGTTTCTGGCAAAGATGCGGGCTGAGGGATATGAGATTGTGGACGGCAAAAATCCCGGCTTCCGTCTGCCCGGATGGGATCGCCCTGCAAGGGTGAACCGGCTGGGCGGCGATTATACCAAGACCGCCCTGCGCGCCAGAATTACCAGCCAGCGCGGGCGTTTGGCGGCAGGAAAAACAGCGCCGAAACGAACCGGCAGAAAGGTCAATCTCCTGATTGACATTCAGGCGAAACTTGCCGCCGGAAAAGGCGCAGGCTATGAACGCTGGGCGAAAATTTTCAACCTGAAAGAAGCGGCGAAAACACTGAATTTCCTGATGGAAAACGGACTGGCCGATTATGATGAACTGGCGCTTCGGGCAGCGCAGGCCGAGGACGGTTTCAATGCGGCTTCACAAAAAATCAAACAGTTGGAGGCGCGGATGGCAGGCGTGGCAAAGTTAAAAACACACATCATCCAGTATTCCAAAACGCGGGAAGTCTACGCGGCTTATAAGAAGTCCCGCCACAAGAAAGAATTTCTCGCGGAGCATGGCGCGGAGATTGCCCAGCATGAAGCCGCGAAGAAAGCCTTTGACGCTCTGGACGGCAAGGCCATTCCCAAAGTGGCGCAGCTTTCAGCGGAATATGCTGCGCTGCTGGAAGAAAAACGGGAACAGTACGAACAGTACAAGGCGCTGCGGCAGGATATGATTACCTACCAGACCGCACTCCGCAACGTGGATAAGATTTTAGGATTGGAACCGCCAGAGCAGGCGCAGGAAAAAGAACAGCCCAAACCGGAACGGTGACGAAAAAGTGCCGCCCCTTTCCAACCGGGACGGCACTACTTTTTTTGAATATCTTCATCGGGGACATACTCCGCAATGTCCCCCAGGCCGCAATGTAAAGCGGCGCACAATTTGTTTAAGGTTTTTGTTTCCATATTTTCATTTGCCCGCAGCCGCCGGATGGTCTTGCTGTCGATGCCGCACTTCTCTCTTAGCTGGTAGGTTGACACATCTTGTGCCTGCATAACCGTCCATAATTTATCGAACACTATCATAAAAGCACCCCCGTTTGACGTTTATTAGTATGGGGGTTATAATCTTTTTTATTAAGGGGATATAACCCCCCATATTCATATTGGACGGCTCAATTTGTTTCGCTGCCAAGGGACTGCTTTTTCAAATCCAAGAAAGGTTGTGGCATTATGATTTATACAGATGAAGTAAGAAAAAAGCTGGACGCGATTTTGAAAGCGTTTGGGGAATACATTGACGGACAGAGTTATTTTGATATAGTCTACTCAAAGAAAATCGGCTATGTCTGGATTTTAGCTGAATGTCCCGGCGATGCCGGCGCGGTGCTGCTGGATACGCCGGAGAAAATGCTTGACCAACTGTTTAACGAGGTTATCAATGATGTAGTCAATGCGGATGAAAACAAGACGCATATCCTTAACGCTCTCACTCTTTCCGAGTGGGAGGAATGCGAAGTCCGCCGCCGGATTGCAATACTGTTGGAGCCGCTTGCCGAGGATAAAGACGGCTATCTGCAATTCATGGACAGATACCTGAAAGCCTATCAGAAAAACAACGGATATATCGGGGAGCCGGACGAACTTTGAATTGCAAAAGTGAATTGATTTATTTGAAGTATCAGCCAATAAACTATAAAATACGAAAGGGGAACAAAAATGGAACTGAACTATTTTAGGGACAGGCTTTTTGATTTACTGAATGACAGCGAGGGGATGGGGATTACCGACCTGAACACAGACGAGCGGAACGGATTACTTACTGTCATGACTGAGGACGGGAATGTATTTGAAATCGTATGCCAGCAGGCAGCGGGAAAGGGGGACGGATGGATGACCGCAAGCTGACTGTGTGTTACGGGCGCGGCAATTACAAGCAGGCTCCGCCGCAGATTGTTTTACAAGGAAAATGGCTGGAACAGACCGGATTTTCCGCCGGGGACAAAATCACCGTGAAATGCCAGCAGGGGCAGCTTATCATCACAAAGAACGGAACAAAGAAAGATTCAGAGGAATAAAATTTTCTGTCAATCTCGGAAACCTCCTAACGGCGCAAAATGCGCCGCCCCTCTCCTGCGCGGATGTGCAGGAGTAAGCGACCGCAGGGAGCGCAAAGCCACGCCGATAGGCGTGTTCGGTCGGACGCGCAAGCGGACGCCTGGGGCTTGGGGGAACCCCAACAAGCGAGCCGGAATATCCCAAAAGGATATTCCGGCTCATTGCTTGCCTACGCTTTTGGTTTCCACTTATCACACCTCCGATTCTTGGTTTCATAAAAGCACACAAATGATTTTCGTCATCACAATATAAATTTGATTGACACAAACCGATTTAAGGGTTATTGAATAACTTCTATCGTTCTTTATCGTCAATCTCCTGCCATAAGAGATAAAAGTTCATATTTGCATACTTGATATAGTTCGCTCATACGGCTATAATATATACAGTACACAGCAGGAGGTCAAAAATGTTTGAATATATGACGGCACAAGAAGCCGCAGAGAAATGGAATGTATCGCTTCGGTGGGTACAACGGTTATGTAAGGAGAACCGTATTGATGGCGCAATGAATATCAACCGTGTATGGCTTATTCCCAAAGTGGCAAAAAAGCCCGTTGATAAACGGAGAAAGGTAACGGATTATGAAGAATAGAATTTTATTATTGGAAGATGATGTAAGTTTGATAGACGGACTGCAATATTCGCTAAAGAAAAATGGCTTTGATGTCGATTTTGTCCGTTCTGTGCAGGAAACCTTGACTTATTTACCAGAGATACAAAAATACGATATGCTCATTCTTGATGTCACATTGCCAGACGGAACAGGTTTTGAGATATGTGAAAAGGTGCGACAGAACGGAAGCCAGATACCAATTATTTTTCTGACAGCTTCCGATGAAGAAGTCAGCATTATCCGTGGTCTGGATTGCGGCGGTGATGACTACATAACAAAGCCGTTTAAGTTGGGCGAGCTATGTTCACGCATCCGAGCGTTGCTGCGGCGGGCAGGATTGTCAAATCAAGGAACAGGAACAGTTATGGAATGTGGCGATATTAAGATAGACCTTTTAGGCAGCCGTGTCTTGTTAAAGGGAAAGACATTAGAGCTTACAGCCGCAGAATACCGTTTAATATGCCTGTTGGTAAAGAATGCAAACCGTATCATAACAAGAGATATTATTTTAGACGAGCTCTGGGACAGCACAGGAGATTATGTAGACAACAACACCCTTTCCGTCTATGTGCGGCGGCTGCGTGAAAAAGTAGAAACAGACCCATCACATCCAGAGCATTTATTGACAGTCCGAGGATTTGGCTATCAATGGAAAGAGGTGGACGAATGAGCCTATTACATGATAAGCATAACCGTTGGTATTGCATTTTCATTGTTGTTCTTATTCCTCTGCTTTTTCTGATAAGCTTAACAGTGATAGACACGCAAACGGCGGCTGCAAAAGAAATGTTTCTAACACACGATAATGCGATTGCAACTTCTTTACTGGAAGAAGGAGTTTCAAAGGAAGTAATTGTAACAGCCTTAATGAATACGGATGCAGGCACTACAGGAAATAAGTTTTTAGCCGAGATTGGTCTTTCAAACAACACAGATATAGAAAATTTACCTTATGTTTCTGATGTTAAAAATTCAACACTGACATCCCTGTTTGTGATGTTATTACTATGGACGCTGCTTCTGTTTTTGGGTACAATGCTGTTTTTGTATCGCAGGGAAAGACTGTATAGGAAATCAGAAAACATCATTAAGGATTATATAGATGGAAACTATACTGTTCACCTGCCGCAATCCAATGAGGGAAATATTTATCAGCTCTTAGCTTCTGTTGACCAACTGGCTACTATGCTTCAAGCAAAAAATGATACGGAACAAAAGACAAAGGAGTTTCTTAAAAATACAATTTCTGATATATCCCATCAATTAAAAACGCCCCTATCGGCACTCATGATGTATCAGGAAATTATTGAGAATGAGCCAGATAACCCCGAAACGGTCAGAGAATTTTCCTTTAAGATAGGAACTGCATTAAAGAGGATTGAGCAGCTTATTCAATCAATGCTGAAAATCACAAGAATAGATGCAGGCAGCATCTGTTTTGAAAAATCCAATTATAGTATCCCCAACATTCTCAATTACGCAATCAACGAATTGACAACACGGGCAGACAATGAAAAAAAAGAAATTGTGATAAATGGCGACTTGGAACAAATGCTTTACTGCGATATTGAGTGGACGGGCGAAGCCATTGGCAACATTGTCAAAAACGCACTTGACCATACAGATTCGGGAGGGAAAATCACTATATCGTGTGAGCGGACTCCCGCTATGATTCGGATATTAATTACAGATAACGGACATGGTATTGCCGGGGAGGATATACACCACATATTTAAGAGGTTTTACCGAAGTAAAAACACTTCAGACAGTCAAGGGATTGGACTTGGACTGCCATTAGCAAAGGCGATTGTTGAGGGACAAGGCGGTATTCTTTCTGTCCAAAGTGAGCGATTACAAGGAACAACCTTTACATTGTCTTTCCTTACAGAATCGTAAGCTCAAATTCATCTGCTTGTAAGGTCGAGGTGTTATCCTTTATCGGGAAAGGAGGTACTTAAATATATGGAAATATTGAAAGTACAAAAATTATGCAAAACATACGGAACGGGTGCGGTAAAGGTTGATGCCTTAAAAGATGTGTCCTTTTCTCTGGAAAAAGGAGAATTTGTTGCTGTCGTCGGTGAATCTGGCTCTGGAAAAAGCACGCTACTAAACTGCATCGGTGCATTGGATGTTCCTACTTCTGGCGTGATTACGATGGACGGAAATAATCTTTTTACAATGAAAGAAGAGGCACGCACGATTTTCAGAAGGAGAAATATCGGTTTTATTTTTCAGTCTTTTCAGCTTGTATCTGAATTGACGGTTGAACAGAATATAGTGTTTCCGCTTCTTTTGGATTACCGCAAACCGAAAGCCTCTGATGTAGAAGAAATATTAGAATTGCTTGGCTTAACAGACCGAAGAAACCATTTGCCAAGTCAGCTTTCTGGCGGTCAGCAGCAGCGTGTCGCTATTGGCAGGGCATTGATTACAAAACCAAAGTTGATTCTTGCGGACGAGCCGACAGGCAATCTGGATAGCAAAAATAGCCAGGATGTTATTGATTTGCTGACAAAAGCATCCAGACATTACCAACAGACAATTCTTATGATTACGCACAACAACAGTCTTACTTCTATGGTTGACCGTGTATTGCGTGTCATAGACGGCGTACTGACAGACTTGGGAGGTAATGCGAATGAAAAGTTATCTTGACCTTGTTCCTATTTCTGCAAAAGTACGCCGAAAGCAAAATAGTATGTCTATTATTTGTATTGTATTGGCGGTCTTTCTGGTAACAGCTATTTTCGGTATGGCAGATATGTTTATCAGAGGACAGATTTTGCAGGCACAGCAGGAAAATGGAAATTGGCATATTGGAATAAGAAACATAAGCGATGAAGATGCAAAGCTAATAGCTTCCCGCCCAGAGGTAGCTGCCGCAGCCGATTACGGAGTTTTTAATTATCGGGGTGGGCAAGGCTACACTTTGTCGGGGAAAAATGTAGCGGTATGCGGAAGCAATGAAAGTGCCGTTACTGAAATTTTTGCTGCATTGGATAAGGGCTCATTTCCTGCAAACGGAGACGAAGCACTGGTAACAAATAATGCAAAAAATATGCTGCATTTAGAAATTGGAGAACAAATTGTTATCACTATGCCCGATGGGAGCGAAAGAGCATACACAATATCGGGGTTTATGAATAACACGGTAGGAATTATGAGCAGAGACTCTTATGGTGTATGTTTGACAACGGAAAGTTTTCGTGCCATTTACCCAGATGGGACAAGCAGTAATCCTGCTGACTACACAATGCGCTTATTGAAATTTAAGAGTACCCGAAATATTCAGAGCAGCATAGCTGAGATTAAGCAGCAGTTTGGATTATCCGATGAGCAGGTGTCCGAAAACACAGAATTGCTTGGGCTGTTAGGACAGAGCAGCAATTCTTTTATGTTATAGGTATATGCTGTTGCTGCCATATTATTTATCCTTGTTCTGATTGCAGGCGTATTGATGATTACAAGCAGTATGAACAGCAATGTGGCACAAAGAACAGAGTTTTTTGGAATGGTGCGCTGCATAGGGACAACGCCGAAACAAGTTATGCGGTTAGTACGCAAAGAGGCTTTGAATTGGTGTCGCTTTGCGATTCCGCTTGGCGTTGCCGGTGGTATTGTATTGGTTTGGGTATTGTGTTTTATTTTACGGCAGCTTAGTCCAGAATTTTTTGGCGGTATGCCTGCTTTTAGCATAAGCTATCCAAGTGTTATAGCGGGTATTGTTGTTGGTCTGCTGACCGTTCTCCTTGCTGCCCGTTCTCCCGCTAAGAAAGCATCCAAAGTTTCTCCTTTGGCAGCGGTATCTGGAAACGCAAATGACCTGCAGCCTGTAAAAAAAGCGGCGAATACCAAATTTTTCAAGATAGAAACTTCTCTTGGCATTCATCATGCGAAAGCAAGCAAAAAGAATTTTATTTTAATGATTGGCTCTTTTTCGGTAAGTATTATTCTCTTTCTTGCATTTTCAGTGACAATTGATTTTATGAATCACACATTGACGCCTTTACAGCCGTGGACTGCCGATATATCTGTTATCAGCCCAGAAAACACCTGCTCGGTAAAAGCTGAATATATTGAGGAATTGCGGCAAAATTCCGCTGTAAAAAATGCTTATGGGCGAATGTTCGCTTACAATGTTCCCGTAATCGTAAATGGTGAGGAAAAAGTTGTTGACCTTATTTCCTATGAAGATATGCAATTCGATTGGGCTAAGGATTATCTCTTGTCTGGCAGCTTGGAAAAAGCACAAAGTGAAAATAATACAGGACTTATCGTCTTTGATTCACAAAACAACATTGAGGCAGGCAATGTCATTACCTTAAATCTGAATGGAAGTCAGGCAGATTTGGAGATTGTCGGTGTGGTATCGCAATGTCCGTTTAACAATAGCCCAGGGGTTGGAAAACTAATTTGTTCCGAAGATACCTTTCGGAAATTAACGGGAGAAACGGATTATACTATCATTGACATACAGTTATCTAAAAATGCAACAGAAAATGATGTCAGGGATATTCACAGTTTGGTAGGCTCACAGTACACTTTTTCTGATGAGCGAATGGGTAATAGCAATACCCGTGGAGCTTACTATTGTTTTGGTCTTTTCATCTATGGATTTTTGGTACTGATTGCATTGATTACGCTATGCAATATTATAAATAGTATAGCCATGAGTGTAGCTGCAAAAATGAAGCAATACGGAGCTTTTCGAGCTATCGGATTAAGTAACAGGCAACTGGCTAAAATGATTGTTGCCGAAGCATCTGCTTACGCAATCGCAGGTATTATCTGCGGCAGCATTTTGGGAATCGTTTGTAACAAGATTTTATTTAGCAAACTTATAACCTATCACTGGGGCGATGCATGGAGTGTTCCCTTAGTTGAACTTGGTATCATTATCGTTGTTGTAGCCATTGCAGTAATTTTAGCAGTAAGAAATCCAATCAAAAAAATGAAAGAAACATCCATTGTCGATACAATC
This sequence comes from Lachnospiraceae bacterium, assembly GCA_910575105.1. Classification (GTDB taxonomy): domain Bacteria; phylum Bacillota; class Clostridia; order Lachnospirales; family Lachnospiraceae; genus MD308. The sequence goes on along the minus strand of CAJTDK010000014.1, from coordinate 82,750 downwards.
AGTGCATCGTAAATAATAATTGGAATTTGGAGGAATTAAGTATGGATAAAGACAAAAGAAAATTAACAGAAAAAGAATTGAAACGTAAAGATTGCTTTGAAAAATTCAATTCTGAAATGCAGCAAAAAGGATATAAAACAAAGAATATAATTATCAATACGCAACAAGCGAAGCCTTTATGTCTTTTAATTATGCTGCCATTTATAGCTTTAGCATTTTGGATATACTATAATGTGAATGGTTTTGATTTAGATTGTCTTTCGTTGGGATTTGTTGTAGCATTACTTGTGCTTATTTTATGTCTATCCATTTTGCATGAGTTAATACATGGAATTACCTGGAGTCTTTTTGCAAAAAATCATTTTCAATCAATTGATTTTGGAATTATTTGGAGTAGTTTTTCTCCATACTGCACTTGTTCAAATCCACTGAAAAAAATGGCAATATCTCTTGGGAGTTGCTATGCCTACATTAGTTTTAGGTGGAGGAGTTGCTGTAGTTGCTGTAATGGCAAATCAATTACTGCTGTTTTTTCTGGCAGAATACATGATTTTATCGGGTGGCGGAGATTTTCTAATTATACTGAAAAGTATGTTATACCACGCTGATAAGCAGGAAAGTGTGTATTGCGACCATCCTTATGAATGTGGTTTTGTAGTTTTTGAAAAATAAGAACTAATATTACAAATTTTGGTTTGTAGATTTTTAGAAATTAAGAATTGGAGAAATAAAATGGATAGACCTATTACAACACTATTTATGCTTATGTCAGTTGACGGAAAAATCAGTACAGGAGCAACAGACGGTTTTGATGTCGATAAAGATTTTCCTAAAATTGCAGGTGTTCAAGAAGGACTGCACCAGTATTATGAGATAGAGCAAACCACCGATTTATGGTCGCTTAATTCTGGTAGAGTACAGAAAAAGATGGGTGTCAACACGAAGAAAACGCCGAGCAAAACATCCATTTCCTTTGTATTGATAGACAACAATCATTTGACCGAACGTGGTATTCGTTATTTTTGCGCCCTATCAAAAGAATTTGTGCTGGTTACTTCCAATGCAGACCATCCTGCGTTTCAAGTGAAGGAGGTCAATCTTCATATCATCTATCAAAAAGAATTGTCTTTGACGGATGCACTTGCAAAACTCAAGTCAGAATATAACTGTCATAGAATCACTATACAAAGCGGCGGCACATTAAACGGGCTGTTCCTTCGGGAAAAACTGTTTGATTACGTTGATATTGTCATTGCCCCTATCTTAATTGGTGGAAAGGACACATCCACCTTGATTGACGGAAAATCTTTACTATTAGAGAGTGAATTATCACAATTAGGTGTGTTGAAATTGCAGGAATGTATAGTTTTGGAGGATTCATACATCAGATTACGTTATAAGGTGATTCACTGATGACTTCTGGTTTATAGAATTGCAGATAGTTAAACTAAATAACCGCCGTTACATAAAACGGCACACCAAGACAGGAAATCAAGAAAAGGTTTCCTGTTTTTTGCGCCCATTTTTGGCATTTTCAAAAATCGCCAGTATTATGCCGTGCAAAGGGGATAGAAAAAATTCCCTCTCACGTTTGGCAAGTCCGCAGGCTGTCCGTGGAGGGTGGGCGAAAAGAAATTTTCTCAAATTCCCGCCTACTCCGGCTTGTGTGGTGTTCAATTTCAATTTATCATAAAGGCGGGCAATTCTTGGATTAGGAATTGCCCGCCCTTTTTTAGCTTACTGTATTGTAAGCTGAAATTCATCTAATTGTAAGGTAAAAACAGTAAAGTAGGCTTATCAGAATGGATGTGGAACAATGAAGATAATATTACTTGTTTGTCGGTAAATTGTTTTTTCTCCTATAATACTATATGTATTGGGATTATAGGAACCCAAAGGGATAATAAGCACAAGTAATCTGGCGGATAGAGTTTTAACCCTATTCGGTTGTATTATCCTCTGTTTCTCTTTCATGTCGGCTAAGCATCTGCTCTGCCATGCAGTCCAGGGTTTTCATCAGAAACGCCCTTTCATCTTCCGTGCAGGCCGCGAACTTGCACAGTAGCTGCTTTGTCTGCTGTTCCAGTAGCGGCATATCAGGATAAAACAAAACATCGGCCGACAAGCCAAGCCGGTAGATCACATCGGCAAGGACTTCGATGGATGCATTGACCCGTCCCTTTTCTATGTTCTGGATATGCCGGAGTCCCCTGCCGGTCTTCTGGGCAAGCTGCTGTTGCGTCAGATGCGCTTCGCTCCGTCTGCCGCTGACGATTGCCCCTATGTGCTGCAAGATATTTTTACGCATTTTTTATCACCTCTACTATATTCTATCGTGCGTGTCTGTTTCTATAAATTCCCTAATAGAACGCACAAATATGTGCTTATAATGCGTTTTATATAAAAAATCGTTCTGACTGTGTAGCCAATAAAAAAAACGGCTTTTCACATCAGGGCTTACTTTTCATGCCATCTGTGTCTGTCCGTAGAAAGGGACAGGTCATGGATGGTTTTGTTTTTAGATATGCGGCGGGAATATCGTCAAAAAAAGCACGCTTCAGGCCGCGCCATTCCAGCATCTTCTAACCGCATTATTTGACGTATTTAGATGCGTTAATCAAACATCGAATATCACTGTGCAGAAAAACGCCAGACAGTCATTGTCGCTGTCTGGCGTTTTTTATATGCGCTGGTGGTCTGACCGCCGGATACGCGCACCGCCACCACCCCGAAAATCTGGAACCCATTTTCAAATTTTCGGAGGTAGCAAAATGTGTAATCAACCTGAAAAAATTTTTTTGAACTTTTCTCTTAAAGGGCAAGGTTCGCTTGCCCTTTACCAGATACCATTGGTTTCAGAGAGCAAGGGAAAGGGGGTGGACGCATGAATTATGCAGAACGGCGGGAAGCGATTCTGGAAGTGCTGTGCATAAGGCGGCACGATACATACCGCAACCTGGCATGGAATGGGTGCCTGCTCCCAATCTGCCCGAACATGATAGGCGGGATACTCCTCTTTTCCAAAACGCTGGAAGAAGATGCGGATATCATGTACGCCGGTTCAGATAACCTGCCGGTGGCCTATGCCTCCAACAATGTCAATTCCTCGGCCAATACGGCACGGGGGAGCATGAACCAGACGGAGAGCAAGGCTTTGGAGAACGGGTACAAATTCGTCTGGGAGTTTACGCCGAGCCAGGGGAACGGGACGATTGCGGCGGTGGCGCTCACCAGTGCCCAGGGCGGGCTGAACGGGTTCGGGAGCCTGGTGGGGGATGCCAGCACGTTCCTGCAGATCAAGAAGCTGGATATCCGCTCCCTGTCTACGGCGCAGCAGGCGGTACTGTTCGAGGCGGTGGAGATGGATTTTGAGGGGAACCTTTTATTCCAATACGCCGAACCGGGTGCTGGTCTGGCAGTGCAACGAGAAGCACAGGGGGAAGGGCTGCCGGACGCCGCACCTTTCCGAGGGGGATATCCAGCGGGCTTTCCTTGCGGCTTTCAATGAGGTGCTGGGGAACCGGGCGGAGATCATGGAGGCATACCGGGAGGTCATGGAGGCGCTTACGGATACGGCGGATCTGGATGCCGAGCAGGAGAGGCTCCAAAACGAGGGCGAGGTGGTCATGGGGCTGATACGGAAGGTCATTTCGGATAATGCCCAGAAGGCCATGGATCAGGCGGAATACGGGCGGAAGTATAGTGGATACTGCGAGCGGTACGAGGCCGCGAGGATGCGGCTGGCGGAAATTGGGGAGCTGCGGCTGGGACGCATTGCCAAGAGGACGAAGATATCTTTATTCCTGAAAGAGCTGGCCAGCCGGGAGGGGCTGGTGGCGGAATTTGACGAGGAGCTCTGGTATGCCACGGTGGATCATGTGGCGGTATATGAGGATAAGCGTATGGTATTTACTTTCCGGGATCATACGCAGGTGGAGGTTCCGGCGGATAGATGGAAAGCAGCATAGCGGCATAAAGAAATGAAGCCCGCAGGCTCTTGGGATTGCAGAGCCTGCGGGCTTTTTCTGGTCTATATGCGTTTTATGAGCAGGAGCAGGGCTTCTTTCTGGTCGTCATTCAGGGTGCTCCATGCGGCGAACAGGGTGCGCTGTTCCTCGGTCAATTCGGCGGGGGTATTCCCCTCGGAAAAAAATTGCGATAAAGTAATACCGAATGCCCGGCATACGGCCTCCAGGGTCGGTATGGTCGGGGCATTGTTCCGTTTAAAGAGGTTGGTGATCGTGGAATGGGAAAGGCTTGCTTCTTTGCCGAGCCGGTAGTTTGTCCAGCCGCGCTCGTCCATGAGTTCTTTTATATGCTGTTGGATATCCATTTTCACCATCTGCCAATCTCCATTTGTATCTATTTTAGTTCCCAAATGGGTGATATAATAGTCATAATCAGTAGAGAATCTATCGCCCAAAAGGAACATAGTCATAGTATGGGATATTTGTGGATATGCTATCATAGGAAATTTTAGGAGGCGTTTTGGTATGGGAGAACATTTATTTGAGAGGCTTGCCCGTGAGCGGGGCATCACGGTGGAGGAGATGAGGGAGATTATCTCAGCGCGGATCAGGCGGGGGTTGAATGACCCTGACCCTGAGAAGCGGGCGCAGTGGGAGGCGATACCCCATGAGGGGGAGGTTCCCACGCCGGAGGAGTGGCTGTATTATGCGGTAAATTATCTGATCGAGCATGGGGACGGGGATCTGCTGCGGTGGTATCCGAATCTGTGAATGGGCGGCCTTGGAGGGGTGTTCATTTTGGGGGATATGGGATTGGAATATGGGAATGAGAAGCGGGTATGCACACCTTTTGATGTGGTACTCGCTTTTTTCGTATCCGTTTTGATTGTATTAAAGTTTGTCGGGGAATATGGGAAGACTTTGGAAATATTGTGATCCGGGAGAAATGCCGGAAGAAAGGCATGACGGGTTATTTCGGGCTTCCAGTAATGATCCAGACGGTGAGCCGGACTATCCGCTTTGCGGGGATATGGATTATAGAATAAAGGACACAGGAGGTTTTTATGAGAATGTATCACAAAAATAGGTTTGCCGGGATTAGGAATAAGCGTTATATAAAAAGATGCACTTCGCGGGGAATGCGAAGGGCGGTGAAGAAAAGTGGCAAGGAAGAAATGATAGATGGAATTACATTGACAAGGAAAAGCCATAATCTTTATGGAACAGATGTGTGGGACTTTAGTTAAATGGCGATTCGATTAAAGTAAGGAGGCAAGCAGATGATGAGGATAATGATAAGTCCATATGACGGAGAATTAGAAGAGTGCCTGAACAGTCAGAATGCGTTAGAAGAAAGGCTGGTTGCTGAGAGGAAGAGGAAAAATGTTCTATTTGTAAAAATGGAGAGCTTCTACACCGAGAGGCTTAAAGGGGTCTGTTTTAAATCGGGAGAAGGAGGGAAGATCGGGCAGATAAGCCATGTTTTTGCGAAAGAAGGAAAGCTTTTTGTCCATTTATATTTTTTAGAGATTACTGCAAATTCAAAGCTTATAAAGAAGCATTGTAATATTGAGCTTTTTGGTGAGCAGATGGAGAAACTGGCAGAACTTACAGAAGCGGAGTACCACGAAGAATTCTTTGCTTATGTGGATAAACGGATCAGAATGGTTGAAGCTGGATAGGAGGAAAGTGGAAAATGAGAATGTCATTACCTTGTAATTTCAGAGAGCAGCCGTCCTAAAATCTTATAGCGGACGTTGCAGGTTTACGAAAATCTGTTATAATGGAGATAAAGAAGAAAATCAGTCGGAATGGATTCGGCTTCTTTGTGGAGATAAGAAAGGCGATATTATCAGTAGGTATGTAGATTTCACAAAAATTTATAATAGACAGGTGAGGATATACGGCAGAACCAGAGAGGCAGTGCTTAGTACTACGGATATGCAAGGATAGAAATATGCTGAATTTAATTCAGAACCCCACGAGGAGGTGGTTTGAGATGACAGTTGAAGAGATTTTGCGCCGGAAAATCGAGGAGATGGAGGAAACCATTTCTGGTTTGACGAAGCAGAATGAAGAATACAGAATTCTTATAAAGGATAACGGCCTGAAGGACGCAAAGAAGGATTATAAGGACAGATTGTTCAAGTTTATTTTTGGAAATCCTGAGAACAAGCAGTGGACCCTGTCCCTGTACAATGCGATCAATGGGACGGATTACACGAATCCTGATGATATCCAGTTTAATACCATTGGTGACGCAGTGTATATGAGGATGAAGAACGATATATCCTTTATCGTTGCATTTGAGATGGATCTGTGGGAGCATCAGAGTTCATTTAATCCCAACATGCCCATGAGGTTTTTTATATACGGAGGACGATTGTACGAGAAATATATTGCTGCAAGTGATTATTATCAGTATAGCAGTATGCTTCAGCCAGTGCCAAGGCCGGTATGTGTCTGTTTCTACAACGGCACAAAAGAGCAGTCCGAAAGACAGGTTCTTAAGTTAAGCGACGCCTATGAGGGCGAGGGGGATATTGAAGTCAAAGTGACTATGCTGAATATCAACTACGGAAAGAACCAGCATATGATGGATGCGTGTGAACCGCTAAAGGAGTACGCATGGCTTGTGGATGCAGTGAGGCGGCATCAAAGTGAAAAGATAGATCTTGATGCTGCTGTGGACGCAGCTCTTGATGAGATGCCGGATGAATATGTGATTAAAACTTTTCTTTTGGAAAATCGAGCGGAGGTGAAAAGTATGTTCCTTACTGAATATAACGAAGAGAAGGTCATGGAGAAAGAACGTCAGGAAGGACGCCGAGAAGGGCAGCAGGAAGGACTCCGGGAAGGACGTCAGGAAGGACGTCAGGAGAGAAGTGTTGAAGTTGCTTCTGATATGCTGAAAGCAGGAGGGATGTCAGTTCCTTTTATAGCACAAATCAGCAGGCTGTCAGAGGAAGCAGTCCGGAAGCTAGCCAGTACATTAGGTATCGCAATCCTATAACGCATTAAGGAGGCAGCTATAAACATGAAGGCAGAAAGCCTGTCCAAAAGTATGATTACCAAAGTCTTAGATATGGGCTTGAATATCGTGCAGGAATGGCTTGCCGAGACAATAGAGGCAAGGTGAAGAGAGTTATAGGGTGCAGAGAAATCTGTGCCCTATACTTTAAAAAGGGACATAATTATTGTAAGAGAATCCATTGCGACGGAAATGCGACGGTATTGCGTCTCCTGTAATATTGACATACAATTCCCGTCCGTATACAATGGTAAAGTAAAGTTTTGTGCATGCGGGTGACATGCATGGAGAGCCGCAGAACATTACAGGGAGCTGACAGCCGATAAATGGGGCTGTCTTTTTTCATGTCATTTTTTCAGAACAGAAGGGAGGGGACTCATTGGCAGGAAATCTAAGAGAACAGAATACGGAAAAAATGGAGCTGGGGAATCGGTTTGTGAAGCTGATTCCCCGGTTTGCGTTTACGGTGTTTCTTGCGGTCGTTTTGCTGGCCGTATCTGCATCGCCTGTGTTTGCGGATACGATCTTTGATACGGCGAAGAATGCCATGCAGACGGTCTACAAGGATGTGGCCGGCATTGCAACCGTGGCGGCTGTCGTTTGTTCGGCAGTGTGCCTGTTTCTGATGAATTTCTCAAAATCCGGGCGTACGGTGGACGAATCCAGGTCATGGCTGAAACGGATTATCGTATGCTGGGCGGCGCTCATGACGCTTGGCGCTATCGTAACGTATTTTGAGAGCATTATTCCAAAGAGTATGTTCGGCGGCTAAGAGCGCCGGACAGATAAAAACATGCCGGCGCTCTCCCGGCAGAAAGGGGGATGCCTTAACAGGTAACACATGGGTTGGTTATTAGAGTTATTGATTAAAAGTATTTGGGAGTTCTGTTCACAGCTCATTGTGGACATGATGTCTGTAATTACGGATATGTTCACAGAACTTCTATCCTGTGATTTAAGTCTGTTTGAAGAATTGTTTTCTGTGGCAGGGGATTTATATTCGAATGCGATACTGCCACTGGGGCTTGCACTTCTGCTCCTGATCTGTATCTGGCAGCTGTTTAAAAGCATGTTTGGGAAGACAGGGGTTGCAAGCGAGGATCCGGTGGAATTGGTTTTAAGAAGCGGAATCTGTTTGTTTTTTATTGTGGCAGCAAGGCCGCTGACAGACTATCTATTAAAAATAGCAGGTACGCCGTATCAATGGATTGCAGGAACAGAGATTAAGGTAAGCAGTTTTGTCGAGTATGTATCTGCGTTGGAAGCAGTGACATCCGTACTTGGGATTGGGCAGCTGAATATTGCAATCCTGAAACTGATCATGCAGTTTGTTGTGGCATGGAATTATTTTAAAATGCTGTTTGTGATTGCGGAAAGGTATGTCTTATTAGGCGTGTTCTCCTATACGGCGCCGCTGGCGTTTGGAACCGGGGGCTCGAAGGCGACCAACAACATCCTTGCCTCCTGGTCGAAGATGTTCGGTGGGCAGATTGTCCTGATTATCTTAAATTCCTGGTGCCTGAAGATGTTTTTATCCGGGTACGGGAACTTAACTGCCAGCAGTTATGGGTTTACAAAATTTTTTGCTGCAACGCTGTGCCTGGTGGGATTCTGTAAAGTGACCTTCAAGCTGGATTCCTATCTGTCTTCGCTGGGTGTGAATCAGAGCTCATGAAGAAACAGAACTTCGGAAAAAAACTGATCGCCGAGACGGTGGAACGATTCAAGGCGGCATTTGGGGAGGATCCCTGCAGTGCGTATGAGGTTTACTGTGGGCTGTGCGAATCCCTTTTCTTTGCAAAGAAACATGACAGCAGTACGGCAAGCATGATGAAGTTAGAGGAAAAGATTGCAAGGTGTATCGCAGCGCGTTGGCATGATTACGATATTCCGGGAGCGCTGTCATGAGGAGGCTTACCAAAGAAGATTTCTCCATGCTGCCGGCATGGGTAGGACAAAATGAGCAGACCATATCTTTTTTTGAGTGGCTCATGCAGGAAGATCTGACTCCCTGGAACTGTAAGGATATCGTTCTGGTTAAGGTAAAACAGAGGAAGGATTATTTCCTTTATGCCAGCTACGCAAAAGGGCATATGTTTAAGATGGAAATGGATCTTAAGTTTGCCGGCATCTTCCGGTGGAAGGACTGCGGATTATATGATTTAAAGGAATCCTTGCGGCGGCTGTTGGAAATCCCGGAGGAGATTGAGTTCCCAACGAAAGCCGGGGCGTTAAAAGAGGCGGAAGCAATCGCAAACCAAAAAGCTCTTGCGCTGATTGGACGGGACTGGGGAACCATCCTTGCAGACGCTCGCTGTGAAAAGGAACTGATGATTCCGAAGATTACCCGGAGTGAGATTCGAAATCAGGCAGACAAGTATTATGAAGCCGGAAAGACAGCCGAAGAAATCTGTTTCTGGCCGAAAGTTCCTGTTGCCAGATATTTTTCAGACCGCTGTTACCTTTTATTCCTGGATAACAAGGAATGGGTAGCCGCAAAGATTGCAAGGCAGTGGGTGTTAGAAAATGCAGCTTACATTTCCAGGCAGCGGATCTGGTATGGCTGTATCCAGAATGAATTTCTGGAGATCAAGAAAGCCGCCGAAAGGCAGAAACAAGGAAAACAAACAGATTGAACAGGAGGAAACGAATAAATGGGAAAATATCAGTATATGAATCTGGAACAGAAACTTGCGAAGATCAGAAAAAAGATGCCGTTGCTGTTGAAAAAATATCATAATGACGAGGCAGACTATGATTTTGCCACGCTGGATGATATCTATGCATCCCTGACACCGGCGCTCAATCAATACGGCGTTAATTTTGATATTGTCAAAGAGACGCCGACGCAGTACGGAGAGGATGGGAAGCCCGCATATCTGACGCTTGATAAGGATGATTATTGGAGATATGAGGCGGATCTGGAACTTAGCTGGACCAATATCGACAATCCAAAGGAAGTAAACCATGTGGTTACCCATATCGTGGGAACCCATGACATCCCGGATAAGGCGCATGGTACGGCTCTGACCTATGGGCTTAAGTATTATTTCCGGAATAAGTTCTGTATGCGTCAGCTTGGCAGCGTGCAGGAGGATCCGGACGGTATGGAGTATGGTACGGATGAGAGCGGTGAAAGCACCAGGAAGACGGATTCCCAGAATTGGAATCAGAAAGGAATGAAACCGGAAACATCCAAGCCGGAGAAGGAAAACAGAACAGATAAAGGGCATGCAGAAAAATCCAAGGGAAACAAGATTTCCGGGAATGCCTGCCCGGAGCCAAAGAACCGTCCGGTATCGGAACAAAATGGGAAATCAGCGGAACCAGAATCAGATGTCCGCAGAAAGGATGAGGAGAAGGCGGCAGAAAAAGCAGGCATGAGTGGGAAAGAATCAGCGCAGAAAGAGAAAGGCACCGGGATGCCTGTACAGAAACAGAATCCGGATCCGGATCCAGAAGAGCAGCAGCCGGAGACCGGAAAAGGAACAAGGCAGCAGCCAGAAACGGCAGAACAGCGGAAAACAACCGGACAGCCGGAAGAAGACAGAGACGGCTTTCATGCAGCAGGTTCGGAGGAAGTACCCTTTGAAAACGAAAGTTTCATGGATGAATTGGAGCGGGAGATGGAAGCGGAAACAGAAGAATCAGATTCCGGCCTGGAGGCAGCAAAAAATTACGTTTGTAATTTTGGACTCTATAAAGGCAAAACCCTTGGGGAGATGATGAACTCCGGATTAAAAGGCGTAGAATCCGTAAAGTGGATGGCTACCCGCTATCAGGGGCCGGATAAGCGTATCGCAGAAGCCGCGAAACTTCTGATGGAAAATAAGGAGCTGGTGATGGAACGGCAGGCGGCATAAGGAAGGAACAGGCATGGTCTCTCTTAGGGGGACCATGTTTTTTGTCACAGTATACGAGGAGTGAAAAGATGAAAGCAAAACCATTTACCATTACAGATGTGGGCGCACTGCTGGGGGTGTCAAGGCTTCCTGGCGGAGACGAGAACTCCTATAACGTGGTCTGCCCCTTCTGCGGGGACGAGAGAGGGAAATGCAATTTTATCGTAATCAAGAACGGCGAGCTTGTGAATGTCTACCACTGTTTCCACTGCGGGGCAGGCGGCAACATGCTGACGTTGTATGCGGAGCTTCAGGGAATCTATGGGGCGAACCGTTACCAGAGAGCCTACTGGAAGATACAGGAAGAACTGCCGATGGGGATGCAGGAATGTAAAATGCGTCAGAAACGGGTGATGTTAAGAGAAAAGCAGTGTAAGGAGCAGCTGGCAGAGCCGGCAGATTATAGGCAGAGGGATACGGTCTGATGGGAATGGCAATTACTCCTTAAAAGGCGCGGAATACGGTATTTTCAAAGGAGAAAAGCAGGTGACTAAACTGACCACAGACCAGAACGGCTATGCAAAGTCCGGGGAGCTGGAGGCAGGAAGCTATACGGTGAAGGAGCTGACAGCCTCAAAAGGATATGTTGTAGACGTGACCGCGCATAACGTGACTGTGGAGCCGGAAAAGACAGCGGCAGTTACCGTAACGGAGGTTCCGCAGAGCAATCCGATGGATCTGCTCCTTCAGAAGTTAGATAAGGAGAGGAAGAAAGCAGAACCCCAGGGGAGCGCTTCCTTAGCAGAAGCACAGTTTACCGTGAAGTTTTATACCGGGCAGTCCGATACCGATCCGGCCGCTGGCGGCGCAAAGCCTGCCCGGACCTGGATTTTTAAGACGGATGCAGAGGGGAAAGCACATTTCTCTAAAAATTATCTGGTATCCGGAGATGCCTTTTATACCCAGACAGACGGGAAAACGCCCTGCCTTCCCCTTGGGACGGTAACAGTACAGGAAACGAAGGCTCCGGTCGGCTATCTTGTTAATGATACGGTTTTTGTGCAGAAGATTACTGCAGGCGGAGCAAAGGAAACGGTATCCTGTTATAATGCGTCTTCCGTAGAAGAACAGATTTACCGGGGCGGGGTCAAAGTACAGAAGCGCGATCTGGAAACGAAGAAGGAAGAACCTCAGGGCGGTGCCTCTTTGGAGGGAGCTGTATTTACCATCACTTCCTTAAACGACCATCCGGTAATGGTGGAAGGGAAAGCCTATACTAAGAACCAGGTTGTATTAAGCCTTACGACAGACAGCAAGGGAACTGCCGCTACGAAGAAAGATGCGCTTCCTTTCGGGCATTACCGCATTGATGAGACGAAGGCTCCGGAGGGCTATCTGAATGGAGGACAGCCGGAAAAGCAGGAAGAACCGGAAGAAAAGCTGCCAGAAATAGATTTTGAGGGGCTGCGGGCCATCAATGGGGATGTTGTGGCATGGATACAGATTCCGGGGATCGGGGTGGACTATCCGGTAGTGCAGGGAAAGGATAACGAGCATTATCTTCACTATACCTTTGACGGAAAAACGAATAAGGAAGGCAGTATCTTTCTGGATTATCGGAACCGGGCAGATTTTACCGACAGTAAGGTAATTATATATGGGCATAACATGAAAGATGGGAGTATGTTCAGTAATCTGAAAAAGTTTCAGGATGCCGGGTTTCGGAAGGAGCAAGGAAGGGTATTGCTTTATTTGCCGGATAGGGTGCTGGAATATGAGATTGTGGAATGCAGAAAGGTATCGGTACGGGATTCTGTTTATGAGGTTGCATCGGAAGAAGATAAGGATGTGTTGGAAAAGGTGATATTGTCTACCTGTAGTGTATCTGCTAATAATAGGTTAATTGTGATATGTAAGATAAAGCCTTAATCTTTTTATTTTGGACTTGGTACAATCTTTTTGAAAATGGGGAAAGTTTATATTTCATAAATGTCTGTTTGAGACAAGCGGCATTATACAGGGAAATTTGAGAAAAGGATTTGCAGACAAAGTAGGTCAAGTGCTATAAGGATACCATAAAATCATAGTATGTCCAGGAGTAACCGGATGTATTGAATTTTTTAGGGATTACACCCCGCAGTCTGCTGCGGAGTGTTTCAGTTTGAGAAGATACTATCCAAAAGCACTTTGTAGATACAAGCTTCCTTTGAACAGTGGATTTTAGTATTTGTATGTTCTTGCTTTTTGTTTATAATGGATAGATACTAATGAGGATAGCTCCATGAACTGGTACTGTCCGCTGAATTTGCAAATGATTGGAGGTTACAATCGTTTCAATCTGCAGTTTAGGACAGCATTTGTTCAATATATATTCCAGATAGAGAGAATGGAGGAGTTTTGGTTTTCCCATTTTTATCCATTCATCATAGGGTGCATAATGATTACGATCAATTTGTATAGTTTCGAGCCTATATCTGCCGGAAGTCATATTTATCAAAATCTGAAAAGTTTTAGGAAGAGCAGTTTCATAAATATTATAACGGTCTTCATCAAAAAGAAGTTCTTGTTTGCCCTGAAGATAATTCTGGCTATAATAACTGTAATTGCAGATAAGTAACTGCCAGGAGCACTGGTTCTTTGTGAGAATATAGTCATCGCCAATAGATAGAGTTTTATTCCCGAGAGATTCTAATAATTTAAAAGCAGCAAAGGAAGGTTTGGGTATGCCGCTATTTGTAAGGATGCCCTGCCCGCCGGTAAACTCATATCCAGATTCGGAAGAATCGGATGGAGAAATGTCTGTAAGCAGACAGTAACAGAGTTCCGTTATTGCACGGGAGAGATGTATGGTGTGATTTATAATCCAGGATGCCATAAAAGAAGTATCACGCGACAAATCCTTAATATAGGGATTTAATCCCCATTCGGTTACAATAATAGGCTGAGAAACACTTTCTTTAGATAAAACATCTTCCATTTCGGCAGCAGCTCTATTCAACATGTGATCGCCATTTTGATATGAAAAATTTTTTTCATATGCATAATATATAGAAGAGCATCGCTTGTTTAATGGACTGGTAAATCCATAGGAATTCAAACAAAAAAAGTCAAATTTCAGGTTTTCCTTGTGGCAGAATCCAAGAAAACGATTTAACATTGAAAAGTTATTCCATCCCATAGTGGAAGGACTTCCAAGAGATAAATCAGGCGACAGTTTTCGAATGGTTGAATATGTTTCTGCTACAAGAGAAAAGAATTGCGCTTCAGTTCCATTCCATACACTTTCTGGTGTTTCGGGGAATGCCCATAATTGTATGCGCCAGCGCTGAAAAAAATCTTTGTTCTGGTACTTTCGGGCATAGTGCATAATAAATTCCCGAACTAGAAGTTGGAAATTCTCCATAGATTTCGGAAGGCAAGTATGACCGGAAGGCATGAGTGGATCATTTACACGTTTTGCGGTAGAAAGTAAGTCGGGCATGGAGCCGAAAACGATAAAAGGATATAGTTGATTGGATTCCAGAAACTCAATGATATCATCCAGATATTCCCAATTAAAAAAGGGCTGACCAGTCTTATCTTCCATGTATAAATGCATATGATCTGAGAATAATTCTGTAAAACGAATATATTTTAGCGAAAATTGACTTTTAGCATACAAAATGTGCTCTTGTGTTTTGCGTCTAAGAAGGCGGAAAGCCGGACCAATGGTAATGGTTTGGTTCTGTTGGTGAGGGGGATGTCCGCATATTTTTTTGTTCAAGTCTATTTTTAAAGGAACAAGTTGTTTTTTACTAGATGATTCATGGGGGTTAAAGGCTAACTGTTCTATCACTTGTGTAGGATGGATATTTGGAATTATCTCCAGATCTATTTTCTTATTCGTATGTGTTTTCCTATATATCTGTGGATTTTCACCGAACTCTTTCTTAAATAACCGGCTGTATGTTTTATAATCATTAAATCCGCATTCTAATGCAATCTCAATGATAGGCATGTCTGTGCCTAATAAAAGATTCAGAGAACGTTTTAGGCGTAATTGTGTGAGATATGCCAAAAAACCTACTCCCATTGTCTTTTTAAAAAAACGGGAAAAATAGGAAGGGTTCATTGCAAAGACTTCTGAAACAGAAGTCAGTGTCAAAGATTTCTGCCAATGCTGATTTAGGTATTCTAACACAGAGAGCATACGCATCTGATTAAGTTCATCATGAGTAGGTGGGGCGGCTTCGGCTTCCTGCTTGTCAGAAACGGTCTGATAATGAGAAAGCAAAAGACTTAAGACATTGATGATTTCTTTGAGAACGGTCAGGCGCCATACGGAATTTCCTTCTAATGCAGCGTTAAGAGTATTGCGCAGAGATTGGTAGAGGGTTTGGTATAGAGTGTGATTGCGGTTGTTCATAACGTTGGAAAATCGGAAAGACACCTCGGAAAGCCCTGTAATGTATTTCTGGAATGCAAATAAATCAATATGGAGGAATAAAATGCGGCAGTTGTCCGAGCAGTGCTGAATTTGGTGAAGGGCAAGCGGATGGACTAGAATGAAATCATGTTCATATAGCGGAAAGCTTTTGCCATTGATGCCAAATTCCGCATTTCCACACAGAAGAAAGCACAATTCTAATTCTGTATGTGCATGTGTGTGCTCTGTCTCTGCATCGATCAAAAAAATATGATAGGGAAGATGGTTTTGTCCGTCAAATAATTCGTGATACATAAGGGCATCGCTCCTTTTTAGTTTATAGTATATTTAATTGGTTTATATTCAAAAAAGCTTATTTCAAATAGCTTTATATTATCTAATGTAACAAAAATATATAGTATATGTCAATATTTTTGACTAAATAGAAAAATATATGTTTATATATAAAGAATAATGTCGAGAAAAAACAAAATATACGTCACAATTTTTGCCAAAAATTGATATGCTGAAGGAAACAAAAACCAAGGAAAAGGAGAGAATGAGCATGGATGAAAAGAGGTATTTAAAATGGTATGATAAAGTTTTTTATGGTATGGGAGATTTGGCATCCAATTGTTTCTCGGTAGTTATTGGTTCCTTCGTCATGGTATATATGACAACTGAGATGGGGATGAATTCGGCTATTATCGGAACTCTGATGTTGATAACTAAACTATTAGATGGTGTATCAGATGTATTTTTCGGGAACCTGATCGACCATACTCATACTAAAATGGGAAAGGCAAGACCGTGGATGTTTTGGTCAACATTTCCCTTGGGCATACTGCTTATTTTAAATTTTATGATTCCGGAAATAGGCCCCATTGCCCAGTATGTATATTTTATGATAGTATATACATTATTTAACGCAGTCTGCTAT
Source organism: Lachnospiraceae bacterium (assembly GCA_910575105.1). GTDB lineage: Bacteria > Bacillota > Clostridia > Lachnospirales > Lachnospiraceae > MD308. The sequence goes on along the minus strand of CAJTDK010000014.1, from coordinate 66,564 downwards.
ACGGCTAATAATATTGCATATTCAACATTACCTGCTTTGATTACAAGAAATACGCAGGAACGGGTACAGTTGGGTACAATCCGTTATGTGTTTGCTTTTATTGCTGTTATGGTAGTGTCAGGTTCAGTTATGCAGCTTGCAGGAAGTTTTGGATGGAAGGTTACAGCTATTGGTTTTGCTGTATTTGCGATTGTCATTAATACATTAAGCTGTTTATTGGTAAAGGAACTGCCGGAAGAAGAGACTGTGGAAGAAGACGCAGCAGAGAAGGAAACAAAAGATGAAAGTGCCGGTCTGTTAGAGACATTCAGAATTCTGATCAAGAATAAATTTTACTTAAGCATTTTGGGAATTTATATCTGCTTTTATACAGCGACAGGGCTGCTTGGAGGACTTGGGGCATACTATACACAATATTCTTTGGGAAACGTAGGCTTGATGGCACAGTTTTCTATTGCAAATAATATGCCTACGATTCTTGGGTTGTTTTTCGTACCTTTGATCGTAAAGAAATTTGGTATTTACCGTACAAATCTTACTGGTATGAGTTTGTCAATCCTTGTGGGAATCCCACTGATCTGGTCAGGACTTACGGGAAACGTTACGGTGCTTATTGTGTGTCTTGCGCTTCGTTGTATGTGTTCTGCGTCATTAATGGGAACTCTGGGAGCTGTTATTGCACAAATTGCAGCGTATGTTTTCAAAAAGGAACATGTACATATCGAAGGAAGTATGTATAGCTGTTCATCTATGGGAATTAAACTCGGCGGCGGAATCGGTTCGGCGGCGTGCGGCTGGCTGCTGGCGATTGTGGGATTTGACGGAACCAGAGAGGTTCAGGCTGCGGCGACAAACATGGGCATCAGTGTTGTGTACTGTGTTGTTCCTGTTGTCCTGTTTGCGATTATTGCGTTACTATGCAGAGGATTGAACGTAGAAAAGGCGATTCAAGAGTTAGAATAGATTTAAAGAAAAGGAGATTGTGATGTACGAAAAACAGATTGAAGAAATGTTGTCTAAAATGACAATTGAAGAAAAAGCCCTTGCATTAACTCCATTGCACAATCAATACTGCAGTATTCCTTCTCAGGACTTTTATGGACCTTCGCCGCAGGACGTACCACGCGGCGGGGCAGACCGTTCACGTTCCAGTATCAGTTACGGAGAGGATGGAAGACCGAATGACGGACAATACCATCCGGTTGCATTCCCATCTAATTCATCAGTTGCAATGAGTTGGGATAAGAATCTTGCCAGAAGGATTGGCCGTTTGTTTGCACTAGAAGCAAAAGCGAACCCGGAGAAGGTAAATATACTGAACCGTCCAGGGATGAATTTGAAACGGTCTCCTCTATGCGGACGTAATTATGATTATCTCAGCGAGGATCCGATAATGACGGGTATTCTTGCAGCTGAATATGTAAAAGGAATCCAAGAGGAAGATGTAGGTGCGTGCCCAAAACATTTTATTGCAAATAATCAGGAGTTTGACCGGATGAATACAAACTCTGTTATTCAGGAACGGGTTCTTAAGGAAGTATATCTCCGGCCATGGAAGATAGTATTACAGAAGGCAAAGCCGTGGATGATTATGTCGTCTTATAATAAAGTGAATGGTGACTGGGTAAATTCCAGTAAAGAATGTATGGATATGTTACGGAAGGATATTGGATATGACGGAGTGGTTGTTTCTGACTATCTGGCGATTCATCATAACAAGGTTGCATCGCATAACAACGATATGGATATTGAATTGGCTGACCCTTCTAACCATACGCACGAAATTCTTGAAGCATTGAAAACAGGAGAGATTACAGAAGAGATGATTGATCATCTGCTGCGCCGGCAGCTTAGGATGGCATTGCATGCAATGAGCCTTGACAATACGGCTGAAATAGACATGGATGAATTCCATGAAGAAGCGATAGAGACTGCAAAACAGTGTATTGTTCTTTTGAAAAATGATGATATCCTGCCGCTTCAGCTGTCAGAGGAAGATAAGATTATGGTTGCCGGTGAATTGGCAGAGGCACCGAATGTAGAGGGCAGCGGGAGCGGATATATGAACGGATATATCGTGTCAAATCCATTGGAAGAAATCGATACAATGGCAAAAGAAAGCGGCGTACAGGTATTTTATCATCAGGGATATCGATTGTCTGAGATAATTTCGCCAGCGGAGTCAGGGGAAAGCAGGCCGCTGCTTAGTAGTATTGAAGCTTCACAGTTTTTAGCGAAGGTATGTCTTGCTTTTGTAGGCGCGCCGTTTGGCTGGGAGTCTGAAGGCTATGATCGTGCTGATATTCAGCTTCCAAAGAATCAGAGGATGATGTTGGATGCTCTGACGAAACAGACGGATAATATTATTATCATATTAACAGGCGGGAGTGTCTATGATTTGGCCCCATGGAAGGATAAAGTAAAGGGGATTATTTTTGCGGGCACGGCAGGAGAAGGATATGGAAAAGCTATCGCGGATATTATTTTTGGCAAAGCTGAGCCGGGGGGAAGGCTGGCAGAGACATTTCCGTTGGATTTCAGGCATACGCCGGCGTATTTCGATTTTGCGGAAGACAGTGTAGAACTGCCGAATGTGACGTATTCAGAGGGACTGTTAGTTGGTTACCGATGGTATGATACGCGCAATCTTCCGGTGATGTATCCTTTTGGATATGGTCTGAGTTATACTACTTTTGCATATACTAATTTTAAAATCAGCAAAGATGTTATAAAGCCTGATGAGAAAGTGAAAGTAAGCCTGGAGGTGATGAACACTGGATCCCGATGTGGAAGTCAAGTAATTCAGTTGTATATCCATGAGCGCGGTGGTTTGTTTAAACGTCCGGAAAAAGAGCTTAGGGACTTTGCAAAGGTTACGCTTAAGCCGCAGGAAACGGTTACGGTAGAATTTACGCTGACAAGGAAAGATTTTGAAGTTTACAGTGATGTGCTTCATAAATGGGGGGTACAGTCTGATACATATGATATTCTGTTAAATATTTCTGCTGCAGATGCGGTTGCCAGCGGCAGTATCCGGATTGTAGATGGTGACCAGATGTATTATTTTACAGAAATGTCACCGTTAGTGTGGTTTGTCCATTGCCCGGCATTCCATGAATACCTGAAAGCGCGTGTAGAAACCTGGAAACAGGATTTCTTTGTTATGGAAAAAACAGATTTTCTGGCATTAATCCTGCCGCTGCCTTTTTATCGTATGGCAGAACCGTTGCAGGGAGAAGCATTGCTTACAGCGGATCAGGTGAAAGAAATCATTAACTATTGCAATGATTATATGAAAAGGATAAAGTAAATCAAGAGCTGCCGGTATATTTACGGCAGTTTTTTTCGTTAATAGAGAAGTATCTGTATATTTTTAATCAAATCGTTATTTTCTTAATTGAGGCTGATATCTTCAAAATATATAATATCATTAAAGCCGGCGGATAAACGTAAATAAAATATTATGTAGATTCTAGGGAGGAACAGGAATGAAGAAAAAAATAGTCAGTACCTTGGTAATTACGGCATTAACGGCAGTAATGGCAGCGGGATGTGGTTCCGGCGGTTCGGACGGCGAATCCGAAGACGGCAAGACAACATTATCTTTTATGAATCATACTGGAGAAGACAGGACGATCACTTATGAAGACGAATTAATTGCAGCATTTGAGGAAGAAAACCCAGATATTAAAATCGAAGTGCAGAGAATGAGTATGGATGACTATACTCAAACGATACAGACCAAGTTTGCGAGTGACGATGCGCCGGATGTATTTGTAATCGAGCAGTCAAATTTGGAGAAATATGCAAAGAACGGGTATCTGATGGATCTTACGGATACGGCTATTGCGAATCATTATGACGGCAATATGCTTGCATATGACGGAAAGATGTATGGCGCTCCATTGGGAGTGAACGCATATGTGGTTACATATAATAAGCAGATTTTTAAAGAGGCAGAGGTTGAGATACCGACAACTCTGGATGAGTTCTACGAGGTATGCAAAAAGATTGACAAGGCAGGTTATACTCCGCTTGCGGCAGGATATCAGGATTCATGGGTACTTATGGCAGATACACAGGCAGAATATGTAACCAGTATTATGAAGAATGATCTGGATGCGCTTAAAAAATGTGAGAGCCGTGAAACGAAGTTTGCAGACAGTAAAGAGTGGAAAGAAGTGTTTGAAAGATTTGGAGAGAGACTGGGATATACGCAGGACGACCCGTTTGGAACAGACTGGAATACAGCATGTACTATGCTTGCAAACGCAGAGGCCGCTATGGTTGTCAGTGGGGACTGGACGGCAAATAATGTGGCAGACATGGGTGAGAATGTTGAACTTGGGGCGTTTGTACTTCCAGTATCTAATAATGCAGATGATACGGTAGTTGTTTATCCGGGCGCCGGGCAGAGTTATGCAATCAGCGCAAACAGTGAAAAACAGGAAGCGGCAAAGAAGTTTGTGGAGTTCCTGACAACAACAGATGCCGGAGATAAGTATGTGGAGCAGGGAATCGGTATCTGTGTGATCAAAGATGTGGAAGCAGGCGGAACAGATGCTGCACTGGCGGATATTGTAAATATGATCAATGAAGGAAAAGCAGCGGCGCTTCCTGCAGACGCAGATTTTAACTTCACGGAAGAATACAGAGATGCATTCCAGAACGCTGTCAGTACATTTGTAATTGATGGCGGAAAGGATGTAGACAGCCTGTTAAAAGAACTGGATACAGAATTTGACCGTATCGCAGGTCAATAAATTCCGGTAGATTTGCGGAGACTGCCTGCGGCGGTTTCCGCCAGAGAGGAGGAGATTCATTTGAAAAAAACAAAAGGGTTTTTCTGGTTTTTACTTCCATCTATATTGTTATTGGCATTTGCTGTAGCAATCCCGTTCTTTTCTGGATTGAACATTGCGTTTACGGACTGGGATGGAATTTCCAAAGAATACTCTTATATCGGACTACAGAATTTTGTTCAGATATTTAAAGACAAAAATATCCTGACATCAATCAAAGTAACCTTATTATTTGCAATTGGATATACACTGCTGAATAATATCCTGTCACTGCTTATTGCGATTTTGTTGAAGCAGAAATTTAAAGGAAATGGCATTATTAAGACAATATTCTTTGTACCAATGGCATTGAGCGCAGTATTGGCAGCGTTTGTATGGGGATTCATTGACAGAAATATTTTTTCGGAGTTTTTTGGAAGCTCTATGTTAGGGAGCCCGAAGACAGTTATTATGGGAATCATTATTATCTCGCTATGGTGTGGTATCGGTTCGAATATTATGGTTTATCTGGCGGGACTTACCAATATCCCGGGTGATTATTATGAGGCTGCAGCAATTGACGGGGCAACCGGATGGGCGGCTTTCAAGAACATTACTCTTCCGCTCCTTGGCCCCTCGTTTACCATGTGTATTACATTGACGCTTACGTCGGCGCTTCGTGAGTTCGGCGTGACAATGTCTGCAACAAGCGGAGGACCGGCTCGTTCCTCAGAAATGATCTCCATTTTCATATATAAGAATCTGTTCAGCTATCAAAAAGCCGGATATGGACAGGCGGTAGCATTGCTGTTCATGATTATACTGATGGCGCTTGGTATTGGCCTGACAAGATTCTTTAGGAGCAAGGAGGTGGAGATGTAATGAAAAGAAAAAGTACAGTAGTTGTTGGAAGGACTTTTCTGATTGCACTTTCAATTATTTATCTGTTTCCGTTTCTGATCAGTATTCTGTTGGCGTTTAAGAGCAAGCAGGAGACAGCTAAGGATGTATTGGCATTGCCGGAAACGCTGCATTGGGAGAACTTTTCAGATGCCATTGTAAAGGCCAATATTTTCAATTCCATGAAGAACAGTATTATTGTTACTGTAGCAAGCGTGCTGATCGTATTGATTGTGGCTTCTATGGCAGGATATGCAATCGGACGTCAATATCATAAAAAAGGGTACCGGTTTTATGAATCTATCCTGAGCGCTTCCATGATGATACCGTTCCAGACGCTGATGATACCGATTTATAGAATGTTTCGGGAAATTGGATTACTAAATACGCTTCCAGGCGTTATCATCCTGATTGCAGGTATTAATATGCCGTTTGCGATTATGATGTATATCGGATTCGTGCGTACGATACCCATTGAGCTTGAAGAAGCAGCTATGTTGGAGGGATGCGGGAGGTTCCAGACATTTACAAAGGTAATATTCCCAATTTTAAAGCCTACGACGGTTACCATTGCAGTTTTAGATGCATTGTGGGCATGGAATGATTTTAATGCATCGTTGATTATATTACAGAAGAATGAAGTAAAGACGATTCCGATGCAGCAGTATGTATTCTTTGGAGAACATTCTGCAGACTATAATATGGCCTTTGCGGCAGCAGTCATCAGCATGATACCAGTTGTGGTCTTCTTCGTGATTATGCAGAAGCATATAGAAGAAGGTATGACGGCCGGAGCAGTGAAAGGCTAGAATTTTATGATATCCAGAAAAACAGCTACTGCAGTTTTTCTGGATATTGGTGTATAATTAATAAAATATATTTGAAGAACGGCGGTACTATATGAAGGAACAGATATCGTTCAATATCAGATTATTGTGTAAGAAGCTCCGTGACATGAAATTACGGGCAAAGATCAGAATATTCCTTTTTACTATAACGATTTTTACGGTTACAGGGATCGGTTTGTACAGCTATGGAATAGCAAAAGAAGAATTAATACAAAATTCAAAGGATGCAGTTCTCAATCTGGATAAGCAGGGAGGGCGGAATCTGGATGATAGAATTGATACGTTTCGGGATACATCCTATCGTCTCCTTCAATCTGTGAATATTGAGAAGTTACTGAATTATTCCAAGGAGGAGGCAGCCAGATATAGAATAGCAAATGAGGGGCTGCCTGCAGCAATCAGCCAGCAGTCATCTTTATCCAGATATACGAAATATGCATTACTTCGTCCGATAAGCGGTATGGTCTATGACTACTACAGGAGCGGGATTCCGAAGATGTCAGAGGAAGAACAGAGATTTCTATTGAACGAGTTAGACGTAATGGTTGATAAGAATCATATTGTATGTTGGACGGTATATAAAGGAGAGGTTTATTTTGTACGGCAGATTGTAAGTGTTGATTTTGAAGAAAAAGGGCTTCTGGTATTTGCGCTGGACAGCAGCTTTTTTGAGTTTATCAGTGATGAAAACGAATATATCAAAAAAGATATGACATTTGTTATGAATAAGAATGATGAACTGCTGAAATGCGAAGATACTAAGATGGCGGAGTTGATTTTTTCAGATATAGAAGAAAGAAATGCGCAGGATTTCTATGTATATAATTATACAAGAGAAATGCTAGATGATGTCTATACGATTACAGTGATTCAAACGCAGAATAATGGATGGAGAATAGTCAGTTATTTCTCTCATGCGGCGCTTTTAAAAGGTTTAAACCGTATTTATTCGGCCATGGTAAGGACGCTGATGATTGTTATTTTGGCAGTTCTTGGGATAACAGAATTTATCTCAAGAACAATCACAAAAAATATAGGACTTATCGAAGATGGGATGAAGCAGTATGAGATTGGTCATTTTGAGCATCGTGTCAGCCCTGCGAGCTATGATGAAATAGGACTTCTTGGTCTTCAGTTAAATTACATGGCGGTAAAAATCAGCGAGCTGATCAAGCTTGTACAGTTGAAGGAAGAAGAGAAGAAGATATTGGAAGTCGAAACGCTGCAGGCACAGATTAATCCGCATTTTTTATATAACACGCTTGGTTCTCTGAAATGGGCCGCAGTCAGGAACAGGCAGGAGGAGATTGCAAAGTCATTGGATGCATTGGTGAAATTGCTTCGCTTTACAATAAAAAAAGCGGGAGGGATGGTTCATGTATCAGAGGAAGTTGCATATATTGAGAACTACATTGAGATTGAAAAGATGCGGTTCGGAGATCGGTTTTGTATTCAATATGAGATTGAGGAAAATATGAAGGAAGAGCAGGTTCCCGGTTTCATTCTCCAGCCGCTGGTAGAAAATTGTCTTCTGCACGGTCTGGATCCTGCTAAAGAAGATAATACGATTATGATCCGGGGATATAGAGACGAGGCATATTTGTGGATAGAGGTAGCAGACAATGGAGAAGGAATGACGGAAAATCAGATAAAAGAATTGCTGCTTCCTCATAAGGAGAAGAAGAAAAAAGGATTTAACAGTATTGGCGTTGAGATCGTAGACAAGCGTCTTCATGAATTATATGGAGAAAATTATTGCACAGAGATTCGAAGCAGACTGGGAAAAGGAACCAGCATTATGCTGCGTATTCCAAGAGGGACAAGCAATGAAATGGAAAATATTGATAGTGGAAGATGATATAAATTTTCGTTACGCAATACGGGAATTAGTTTCATGGGATGAATATGGTTTTGAAGTTGTGGGAGAGGCTGTCAATGGGAGGCAGGCTTTGGAGATATTAAAGGAGAAAGAGGTAAATATAGTTTTAACGGATATGGAGATGCCGATTATGGATGGCGTGACGTTGACTGCAAAGATAAAAAAACTTTACCCCAATATTCGGATCGTTGCGCTCAGCGCCTTTGATGATTTTAGCTTTGTTAAAGAATCTATGCGGCTAGGGGCTGAGGATTATATTTTAAAGCAGGATTTAAGCACAGATACAATTATAGGGGTTCTGCAAAGTTTGTGTGAAAAGTCATTGAATGAGCAGAAACGCCATCAATTTCAAAAGGAATTATTAGATTACATTCAGGAAAAGACACAGAAAATAGATAGTGAGAGCAATCTCTATAATGAGCTGAAAACAAGGAGAAACATGACCTTGTGCCTGGTAAAGAGCAAGAGGGAGATTCATGGGCAGGAAGAACAGCGGTATGAAGGAAATCTTATTTTGTGCATGAAAGCAGAAGAAGATTTTTGGATCTTTTTATACCAGTTACCAAGAGTGCATAGTAAAAGTGAGGAGGCTGTATTCCAGATAGAAATATTGTCACGGATGAGAGAAAGGTTTCAGGGAGATGTTCAGATTGGTGTAAGCGATTTGATTGGAGATTTTTCCAGACTTCCTTCTATGTACAAAATGGCAAAAACAGCTCTCACATATTTTTGCTATTTTCCAGAAGAACAGATTATTCATTATTTGGATATTCGTAAATTTGAAGAGATAAGAATCAGGAATTATTTATATCAGCCTCCAAAGAATCTTTTAGATGTGAATTCTGAGGAATTAGAACAGGTACTGGAGGAATATGAGAAGAATTTAGAAAGATATATGCCTGAGGAGAACTTTGTGAACAAAGGTTTTGTCAATATTTACAGAGAATTCCGAAAGGGAGTAAATGAAGAAAATTCGGAACTGGAAATGCTGAATTATTATGAAGAAATCCGCAAAATAGATTCGGTCAGAAGTAAGTTTGATTATACGATAAAACTGGCTCAGAAGATGAGGCCGCAGGATCAGAAAATCTATAAGGGTAAGCATAAGGAGATAAGAAGGGCTTTGGAATATATTGCGTTTCATTATACAGATGACATTTCGCTTCATGATATTGCGGAATATGTAGGTCTAAGTGAAAATTATTTTTCAAACTTATTTAAACAGGAAATAGGAGAAAATTTGATAACATATGTCAATAAAGTACGTATTGAGAATGCAAAAAAAATTTTACAAAATAAATCACTAAAGGTTTATGAAGTTGCGGAAGCGGTGGGATATAAGAACGCAACGTATCTAAGTACGATGTTTAAGAAGGTAACAGGTATGTCTATCAGCGAATTTAAAGAAGGTAAAGTGTAAAAAGGCAGCTCTTTCGTTTTCTGACGTTATTTATGGGCATGACGGATACTGGAAGGTGTCTGGTTATATTGCTTTTTAAATGCACGGTTAAAATGCTTTTGGTTTGTAAATCCATTGTGCTCCATGATTTCTGAAATAGAGGCATCCGTGTTTTGTATTTCTTGATAAATATGGGAAAGGCGGACATCATTTACGTAATTTAAGAAGGACGTTCCCATATTTTTTTTGAAAAAGCGGCAAAAATATTCTTTCGTTAGACCTAAATAGTCAGCAATATCTTGAAGAGAAATGGGATTGCGGAAATTTTCTTCTACATAGGAGATGATTTTCTTAATCCGTTCTTTTGTCTGGGTATCAGTTAAGCATGACAGAGAAGTTTCTGTTGAAAAATTGCGTAACAATTGAGCCAGCATCTGTAATAGGATTCCTGCAGCCTCTAATGAATGGAAAGAAACATCTTTGATATAAAGCCTTGTCATATTTTCAATTAATTCACATATACTGTGATATTGCGGAAAGCTATGGTCATCTATTTCATCCGGTGTACAATTTATACAACGGAATTCAATATCCGGCAGATAATTTTTAAGTTGTTTTTTTGATAGATGGATACAGAGAAACATAGATGGGTCAGAGTGGGAATAGGTGCTGTGTATTTGGGAGGACTCTATAACAGAAAAATGCTTTTCTTTTAACGTGTATTCTTTTCCATCTACCCATATATCGACAATGCCATTCAGTGGATACAGGATTTCCATGTCTTCATGCCAATGCAAAGGGTGATAACCGCCGGGAGTTGTGATATAGGACATGCTGAGTCCCATAGGATTCAGGTATTTAATTGTTTCATAAAATGGTTGTGCCATGGCAGATCCCTTTCCTAGTATCTGTTGATATTCTGATTATTTTGTTATCATACCGTACTGAGAGAAGAAAGTCAATATTGCCTTAAAAAGAATCAAAAATTGACCTGTTTATTTCTCTTTGAAAAAGGTAAAATATACTTGTAACAACGAAATACAAAAACATGTAAAGGAGAGAAGTATAATGAGTACGATTGCATTAAAAGGAAAATATTTTATGAAAGGCAGCCAGAAAAAATCAGTTTTCAAAGAATTTGTAGAGGCGTATAGGGAGAATCAGGCGGAGGTTATATGTGGTGTTCTTGGAGTAAGCGGAAATCCTTCAGCAGCTTTGAGAATGTACCAGCTGTTGAGCAAGTAGGTGATTCGAGATGATGCAAAAGAGAGAAAAGAGGAGTGGCAGTACAAAAACTGGTATTGTCACTCCTCCTTTTTGATTGCGGCTGATTCGGTGGGTGCAAATAAAGTCGGTTTTTTGATTAAAAAAAGACCTTAAATAGTAAAAAATAGTTTGTTATAATTATAAAAAATTTAGCAAATATTAGGAAGGAAGTATCAGATGAAGGCTTGTTACTGGATTTGGTATCAGGGAGATTTTGAATTATATCACGCGATGAAGCAGAATTTCAGCCGTATAGAACGTGGATATGGATGGCCGGCATTTTGGAAAAGTGAAGGTTTTCGCAACAGGGTGGTATTTCGAAAAGAATATTGTATCGAAACGGAAACAACATTTTGTGTCTATTCAAAGGCGATTGGCTATGTTCTTGTAGGAGAACAGAAATATCCTTTTGGAAAAATGATTACCTGTGAACCGGGAAGTGTAAAAATTTCCGTTCATACAGGGCGCATAGAGTGTTTTCCAAGTATATACATAAAAGGTGATGTTATCTATTCTGACGGTACATGGCAGGCGGAAGATTATGCGAACCCTCCGGTGGCGGCGGGATACAGCCGGTATTTTACAGATGAGGGGCAGGATCCGGCTTCTTGGGATTATAGTGAGAAAATTTATTTGCCGGTTCATGTGGAAGCTTGTGGGAATGGTACGTTATATGAATTTGAAACAGAATTAACAGCGGTTCTTGAACTGGATGATAAGAACGGATATCGTCCATTAAGGGTTTACTGCGGCGAATCGAGGGAAGAAGCGCTTAATAGGGAGCATTGTTATTATAGCTGGGAGCCGGATGCCCGGACAGGCAGATGCCCCAGATGTGCAGTACGGTTTGCATATATTCCGGATTGCCGGAAAGGGGAGGTGGAACTTAAGGCGATTCACCAATATGTAGATATTCCGGTAAGAGCAAGTTTTTCAAGCAGTGATGAACTGCTTAATAGGATCTGGTCCGTAGCGGAGCATACATTTCAGCTATGCAGCGGAATTTTTTTCATTGACGGAATCAAAAGAGATAAATGGATCTGGGGAGGAGATGCCTATCAAAGTCTTTTTGTAAATCAATATTTGATGGCAGATGCTGATATCAACCGCCGTACGCTTCGTGCATTGCGGGGAAATGATCCGATCACAACGCATATCAACACAATCTTGGATTATACGCTGTACTGGATTCTTAGTATTAAGGCTCATTATGAAGCTTATGGCGATTTGGAGTTCGTAAAACAGGTATATCCGAAGATGTGTTCATTGATGGAGTTTTGCGAAGGACAGCTGGATGAGCATGGATTCATCATCGGACGGGAAGGCGACTGGATATTTATTGACTGGGCCGATCTGGATAAAGAAGGAGCTCTGTGTGCAGAACAGATGCTGTTTGCCGAGTGTTACCGGACAATGTCGCTGCTTAGCCGGCTTCTTGAAAATGATGCGAAAGAATGCCAGACTTTTCAGACATCCTGCAGCAAAGCGGCCTCTGGGGCGGCGTATTATTTTCAACAGGGTATCAAATATCAGGCGGAATATGAGATGATGAAGAAAAATATAAACGCATTTTTCTGGGACAATGATCAGGGCGCTTATATGGATTCTTTTGTATCTGGAAAAAAACATATTACCAGACATGCCAATATATTCGCTATACTATTTAATATTGCAGACAACCAGCAGAAGAAACAGATTGTGGAAAATGTTCTTAGCAGTGACACGGTTCCTGAAATTACAACTCCGTATTTTAAATTTTATGAGATGGATGCCTTGTGTAAGGTTGGCAGGCTTCAGGATGTTCTGGAGCAGATCCGGGAATACTGGGGCGGTATGATAAAAAAGGGAGCCGTAACATTCTGGGAGGAATATGATCCGAATGTTCCAGAAGAAGAACAGTATGACATGTATGGGGACAGATTTGGCAAGAGCCTGTGCCATGCGTGGTCGGCAAGCCCGATTTATCTGTTGGCGAGATATTTTGTAGGGCTTGAGATCACAGATTCAGTAAATGGGAAATATGAGCTTCATCCGAGGCTTGAATATTTTGACAGTCTGGATTGTGTGCTGCCGGTCGGGAAGAAGAATGTCCATATTCAGTGGGATGGCCGGGAGCTTAAGGTTGACGAGCAGATGAGACCGGAAGGACGATAATGAAAGGGGTGGAAGGTATGCTTGATATTGCAGAGATAAGGATTAATCATTTAAAGGAACCAAAAGGGATTGCAGGAAATATCAGTGTCGGATGGAAGATTGCGTCAGGGCACAGGAACGTAATGCAAGAGAGATATCAGATTCAGATATCAGAGGACAGCAGTTTTGCGAACATACTTTTTGATACAGGTAATGTGGAGTCGGGACAGTCACAGAATGTAGAACTGGACATTGAGGAGATACAGCTTAAATCTATACACTATTATTATGTGCGGGTCAGGATATGGGATAATCATAGGGAGAACAGCGCATGGAATCAGACACGCTTTCTTACGGCATTATTGGGAGAAAGTAGATGGAAAGCGGATTTCATTACAGCGGAACAGTTAAAGGATAAGAATCATTCTCCAGCCACAAGGCTTTGGAGAGAATTTAAAGTGGAGAAAACACTGAAAGAAGCTTTTATGATTGCTTCGGCTCATGGGCTTTATCAGACCTTTCTGAATGGTTCCCGTATAGGGAAGGATGAACTCGCACCGGGCTGGACCAGTTATGGAAGGCGTCTGCTTTATCAGACCTATGAGGTTACAGAAAAGATTAAGCAAGGAGTAAATAGATGGGAGGCGCTGGTTGGAGCAGGCTGGTACAAAGGGGATATTTCTTATCACAGGGTTCATAATTTTTATGGGGAATATGCGGCTTTTTCAGGGGAATTAATTCTTCGGTATGAGGATGGAAGTGAGGAATCCATCTGCACAGGAAATGAGTTTCAAGGAGGAAACAGTGCAATTCTGTTTTCTGATATTTATGACGGAGAGAGATACGATGCCCGTTTGGAGGATGGAATACAGGACGAAAACGGATGTATAGAAACAGATATCAGACCAGTAAGGGTTGTGGAGCAAGAAAAAGCACGGCTGTATCCACAGTCAGGCAGCACTGTACAGATTCATGAGATATTGTCAGTAAAAACGATTCTTACTACTCCCAGAGATGAGACGGTTCTGGATTTTGGGCAGAATCTTAGCGGCTGGGTTCATTTTCAGGTAGATGCAAAGCCTGGAGATACAGTGGAACTAGTTTGCTTTGAAACGCTGGATTCAGACGGGAATGTATATACTGAGAATCTGCGTACTGCGAAGCAGACGATCAAGTATATCTGCAGCGGAAATGGAGTGGAAGAATATCATCCGCATTTTACGTTCCAGGCATTCCGGTATGTGTGGGTAAAGCAATATCCGGGAAAGATATCCGGGGGAAATTTTAAGGCGCTTGCATTGTATTCAGATATGGGGGAAACGGGCACATTCTCGTGTTCAAACCATCTGCTGAATCAACTCCAGAGCAATATTGTGTGGGGGCTTAAAGGAAATTCTGTTGATATTCCATCGGACTGTCCGCAGCGGGATGAGCGGCTGGGTTGGACAGGGGATGTACAGGTGTTCTGTAATACAGCATGCTATTTGATGGACATGTATGAATTTTACCGTAAGTGGCTGTGCGATCTGTCAGCAGACCAACAGGAAAACGGTGCAGTAACCCATGTTGTGCCAGATGTTCTGAAACCAGGCCAGCCGGATAATTTCTGCGGTTCATCTGGATGGGGGGATGCGGCGGTAGTCCTTCCCTGGATTTTGTATCAGGAGACAGGAGATACTGCTATTATCCGTCAGCAGTATGACAGCATGAAGGCTTGGATTGATTTTGTGATGCAGCATATGGAGGACGGCATCTATAGCTTTGCACCGCAATTTGGCGACTGGCTTGCGCTTGATGCGGAGGAAGGGAGTTATCATGGAGCGACTCCGGCAGAATTTACATGTCTGGCATATTTTGCGTATGCCTGCGGGCTTTTCATAAAAATGGCGGAAGCAGTCGGAAGAGAAGAAGACTGTATCAGATATAGAAAAGTTTATGAGGATGCAATCCGGCATTTCCAGGGAAGATACTTTTTACCGGACGGACAGATGAGTATCCAGACACAGACGGCTCATGTCCTTGCCCTGAGTTTCAAGATTACGCCAGAGAAGTATAGGAGGCAGACAACGGACAGATTACTGGAGCTTTTAAGACAAAGACAGATGCATTTGTCCACAGGATTTTTAGGAACACCGTTTATTATGCATGCGCTCAGTGAGAATGGATGTGTCAGGGAGGCGTACGAACTGCTGCTGAAAAAGGATTTTCCTTCGTGGCTTTATCAGGTTGAGCAGGGGGCAACAACGGTATGGGAGCATTGGGATGGTTTGAAACCAGACGGCAGCATGTGGAGCGCAGATATGAATTCTTTTAATCACTATGCTTATGGATCTGTTGGAAAGTGGTTATATGAGGTGTGTGCAGGCCTTAGCCGTGATGAAAAGCAGCCGGGATACAAGCATTTTTATGTAGAGCCGCATCCGGGCGGGGGAATAGAGTATGCACAAACAACGCATCTCTGTGAATACGGTGACATCATAGTACGATGGGAGAAACGAGAAGATCAGATCCTGTTGGATGTATCGGTTCCCCATAATACATCGGCAACGCTTGTGCTGCCGCAGGACTGCGAGATAACAGAACGATACGGATTGGATTTTGCAAGAGTGAAAGAAAAATATATTGCGAATGCAGGATCTGGTAATTACAGGGTTCTCTGCAAGGTGTTGGATTAAAGAAATAACGGCTCCCTTCAGAAAAGCTGAGGGGAGTCGTTCTATCAATATTGTTGATGTTTTTTGCGATATTTTAAGGGAGATATTCCATAGTACTTACGGAATGTCCGCGCAAAGTGGTCGGAGCTGTTATAGCCAATCTGTTCGGAGATTTTTTCAATGGAATCGTCAGACTTCATCAGCAGGTTAGAGGCTTCTTCCATCCTTAATTTCCGCAGTGTTTCTGTGAAATTGTTTCCAGTCATTTTTTTTATGATTTTAGACATATATGGTATGGAGTAATTAAACTTTTTTGAAAGCAGCTCCAGATCCACTGTTTTATAGTGCGTCTTTATATAACGCAGAATAGGTGTGTAATCCTGTCCGGAATCGTAGTAGGAAAATTGGCTGTAGGTATTGTAGTTCCTGAGTACATTGACAAACAACAGGTTTAGCAGGTAGATATCACATCGGTTCACATATGCATCCATACGGAAACGTTCCAGAAACTGCAATTTTACCAGGGTGCGGATATCCGCGGAGTTTGTAGTCTGAAATAAAAGGTAATTGGGTTCCGTAGGATTCGTGAGAATCTGCCGGAAAAAGTTGGAGAGAATGTCAATATCTGATAATGATGAGAAGAACACTGCGTCAAAGGTTTTCTCTTTCACTAAGATAGGATATACGCAGGACTTTTCTGTAAGCAGGCGGGTGGTATGCTGTGCATATGGCGATAGGATCAGGAAATCACCTTCTTGAAGGATTCTTTTTTCATCAAGAAAGGTCAGTTCGCATTTCCCTTTAAACACATAATCAATTTCAAAGCAGTCATGTGTATGTATGACATTTTTTGTTCGGAAGAATTGACTGATGGTTACCATATCATCAAAGTCGGGAACAAAATCATAGTCTGTATTGTTTAATAGTTTTTCCGAAGAAAATGCATAGTATAATTGATTAGACGCCTTAAGAAAATCAGAATCATTTAATTGCATGATTGACTGGATCTCAGGCGGAGCAGGTGGTTCTGTTATATATTCTTTTCCTTGGTACATCTCCATCAGAACCGTTCCAAAATCAGGATAAATGTGATGGATCCGGTATGACTGGGAGATTTTTTCCTGCAGCTGTCCGATAGAAATATAAAAGATCATAATAGTTCCTCCTGACGTCAAAAAGATAGGTATTATGATTATAGCATACCCGGCGCAAAAAATGTCGGAAAACAGGTTATGATTTTACGTGGTTACATGATTTCCTTCTTGTTATGATTTATTCACAAACATACATAACGCGCGCGATATAAAAATAAAAAGGAGAAGAGTCATGAGTGAAAAAATCAAGCAAAAAAGGGAATTAAGCTTACGTGAGACAATCTGTTATTCAACCGGTGAGATGGGAACCAATATGCTGTTTGCGGTTATGGGCGCATATCTGCTGGTATATTATACGAATTATGCGCATGTTGATCCGCTTATTGTTGGAACAATCATGCTGGTGTCTAAGATTATTGATGCATTTTCTGATGTGGCTATGGGATTTGTAATGGAGAAGTTTGCGAGGCCGGGCGCTGAGAAAGCAAGACCGTGGATCAAACGGGTTGTAATACCATATGCGCTGGCATCAGTTGTTATGTTCTCGGTTCCGGAGATGACAAGTACAGTTTCACAGGGTATCTATGTATTTGTTACTTATAATCTGTTCTGTACACTTTACACAATGATTGTAATTCCCTATACTTCTATGCAGGCATTGATTTCAAGAAATGAGAAAGACCGCGAAAATACCAGTGTACTGCGTTCTATTTTTAATACCGTTGCATCAACGATTGTTAATTCGTATACAATGACATTTATTGGATGGGCAGGAGATACCAAGAGAAGCTGGTCTATCGTCATCGGGGTCTATGCGTTGATTTCGCTGCTTGCATATGCTCTTTGCTATTTTAATACAAAAGAGAGGGTTATCTTAGAGACTCCCGTTTCAGAAACTGCCGGGGCAAAGGAAGAGAAGCTGGGAATGGCCGAAGGCATGAAGCTGGTTATAAAGAATAAATTCTGGCTTGTCTGTACCTGTATGAGTATCTGTTCGGCGGCGGTCATCTCTCTTAATATGGGTTCTATGTATTATTATATGGCCTATGTGTGCAGCAAGCCAGAGGCAGTTCCGGTTGTAGGTATGCTCCTGTCTATGCCTATGCTGATTCTGATTCCGCTGTCCAAACCGGTTGTAGCAAAAAGTGGAGTCCGTAACGGGTTGATTCTTGGACTGCTTGTGATGATTCTCGGAAGACTTGTTCTGGCGATTGGCGGAAGCGTTTCCTTTGCTGCAATCTATGCGGGGTCTTTCCTATTTGCAATTGGCTGCAGTACACAATGGTGCGCATATCCAATGCTCTGTAACACGGTTGAATATGGTGAGTGGAAGAATGGGTACCGTCAGGAAGGATTAATTATGTCGGCCAATAGCTTTGGCTCAAAATTTGGCTCTGCCATAGGAACATCTCTTTGCAGCTGGGTGCTGGCATGGACCGGATATAACGGAGAAGCACAGGTACAGACAGCAACGGCAATTACGGGTATCTCTATTGTATATGTGGCGCTGCCGATTGTGTTGAATGTAATCTGTATCGCTGCGGCTCTGATGTATACTTTGGAAAAACAGTATCCTGCAATTGTTAAAGAACTGGAAGAGAGGAAAAGAGGATAGAGTATGTATGATGAAAGAATAGAACAACAGGCAGAGAAGATGATAAAACAGATGACACTGGAGGATAAGCTGTATGCGCTGACGCCATTGGATAGTGAGTATGGCAGGATTCGGTCTTTGGACTTCCATGGACCGATTCCGCAGGATGTGCCAGGAGGCGGAGCGGATAATTGGAGAACAGGAAAGCCTGTCTATGGTGAAGATGGGAAACCAAACGATGGGAAATATCACCCGGTGGCGTTTCCGTCCAATTCTTCAGTGGCAATGAGCTGGGATAAGGAACTTACATACCATGTGGGGCAGCTGTTTGCAATGGAAGCAAAGGCGAACCCGGAGAAGGTCAATATCTTAAACCGGCCGGGCATGAACTTAAAGCGTTCGCCTCTGTGCGGGCGCAATTACGATTATTTGAGCGAGGACCCGGCGCTTACCGGGCTGCTTGCCACAGAATATGTCAAAGGGATCCAGAGTGAGGGGGTAGGGGCATGCCCGAAGCATTTTATTGCAAATAATCAGGAATTTGACCGGATGAATACGGATTCCTGTATTGAAGAGAACGTGCTTCAGGAGATTTATCTTATGCCATGGAAGATGGTATTGCAGAATGCCAGACCATGGATGATCATGAGTTCCTATAACAAGGTCAATGGGGAATGGGTCAATTCCAGTAAGCAGTGTATGGATGCACTCCGTAAGGAGATCGGTTATGACGGTGTTGTTGTTTCAGATTTTCAGGCAATTCACCATAATAAGATTGCAGCTCATAACAATGGGATGGATATCGAATTGTCAGATCCTGCTGTACATATAGAGGAAGTGAGGAGGGCGCTGGAAAGCGGAGCAATTACGGAGGATACGATTGACGATATCCTGCGCCGCCTGCTTAAGATGGCGATTTATGCACAGAACGTTACAGGTACTGCCGAGGTGGATATGGAGAGCTATCATCAGGAGGCACAAAAGATTGCGGTTCAGTGTATTACACTTCTGAAAAATGACGGAATCCTTCCGGTCGATGCTTCAAAAACGAAACGGATACTCATAGCAGGACAGTTAGCTGCAGAACCCAATGTGGAAGGAAGCGGGAGCGGATATATGAATGGGTATAAGGTGGATATCCCACTGAAGGAGATTGAAACATTGGGCGAGAAGCAGGGAATTGACATAGAGTACTGTCAGGGTTATAAGGTTGTAGAGTCCAGGCCGCCGGTGGATCAGGAGCCAGATGAGTCTTTGCTGGAGTCTTTAGGAACATGCGCAGAGGATGCAGATGTTATATTTGCATTTGTCGGGGCACCCTATGGCTATGAATCAGAGAGCTATGACAGGCCGCATATCCGCCTGCAGAAAAACCAGCAGGCCATGTTGGATGTGTTGACGGAAAAATCCGGGCATGTGGTGATTGTTCTGACAGGCGGAAGCGTTTATGATCTGGCTCCATGGAAGGATAGGGTCAAAGGAATCATCTTTGCAGGATTTGCCGGGGAGGGCTATGGAAATGCAATTGCAGATGTCCTGTTTGGAAATGCAGAGCCAGGCGGGCGCTTGACAGAGACATTTCCGCTTCGGGAGGAGCATGGACCGGCTTACTTTGATTTTACGCCTGCGTATAAGGAGATGCCCAGGGTGAATTATTCTGAAGGATTGCTGACAGGTTACAGATGGTATGACACGAGAAAGCTGCCGGTGCTGTATCCGTTTGGCCATGGTTTAAGTTACACAACATTTGCGTACAGCGATTTCAAGATGAGCAGGACAGAGATGAACGCAGACGAGAAAACAGATATCAGCTTGAAGGTGACGAATACGGGAGCGCGGGCAGGAAGCCAAGTAATTCAGCTCTATATCCATATCTGTGACCATTTATTTAAAAGACCGGAAAAAGAATTACGGAATTTTGGTAAAGTACAGCTAAAGCCCGGGGAATCAAAGGAAATTGCGTTCACCATTTCACGCGGTGACTTGGAAGTGTATAGCGAGACATTGCATAAATGGGGGGTGCAGGCGGGTGAATACAAAATATACCTGAACACATCTGCAGAAGACAATATTGTGTCCGGTAAACTAAAGATAACAAAGAGCGACCAGATGTTCTTTTTCACAGATATGACTCCCCTTGCGCATTTTGTAAATTGTCCGGCGTTTCATGATTATCTGAAAATGCATAAACCGGAATGGATGCAGCAATTCTTTGATCTGAGCAAGACTGATTTTCTGGTATTGATGCTTCCGCTGCCATTTTACCGGTTGGCAGAGCCGATTCAGGGCGACCCAATGTTTGCGGCGGCAGAGATTCAGGATATTATTGATTATTGTAACAAATATATAGAAAAAAGTTAATAGTTTGGATAAGGAAAACATAAGAAACAGAATAAGTTAGAAAGGAATCCATATGAAAGCAGCAGAGATATTTCAGTCGGGTATGGTTTTGCAGAGAGAGAAACCCGTTATAATATGGGGAATTGCAGATGCCGGGGATGAAATCACGGTTTCGATACAGGGAAAGAAGGGATCAGGTACAGCAGATGAACAGGGAAAATGGAAGGTAGAGCTTCCTGCATTAAAAGCGTCGGAGAATGAGAGAATGGTTGTTGCTTCCAAATGTGAGGTGATCTCTTATACAGATGTAGCTATAGGGGAGGTTTGGATAGCGGGCGGCCAGTCCAATATGGAATTTTATATGCGGTATGAGAAACATTTGAAAGAAGAAAAAGCTATATGCAAAAACAGACGAATTCGTTTTTATGATGTTCCGGAGATTGCATTTGAAGGGCAGAAAGAAGCGTTTGATTATAGTAGGATGGGAATCTGGCGGACTGCCGATGTGGAAGACATAGAGTATTTTTCCGCAGTAGGATATTATTTTGAAAAAGAACTGGAAGAAGGACTGAATGTACCGGTAGGGATTATAGGGTGCAACTGGGGAGGTACTACATCCTCTGTATGGATGAGTACAGAAAGTGTGGAGCGTGCAGGCAGACCGTGGATGGAAGCATATAAAAGTGAGATAAAAGAGCTGGATATGGAAGCGTACTGGGAAAGTCAGAAGAAGAATCCGTTAAATGACCGTGGAAATCCCTTTGCTGATCCGTTTTCTGAGCTGGTACTCCCAAGGACGCCGTCCCAGAAGGAAATAACTGCCTTTTTTGAAAGTGTGGATATGCCTGAAATGGGTATTATGGGAAATCTTCAGCCACAGAATATACCAGGGCGCCTGTATGAGCATATGGTAAAGACTATTGCTCCGTTTACAGTCAGGGGCGTGCTCTGGTATCAGGGAGAAAGTGATGATGACTTGGAAAAACAGGAGATTTACGGGGAAATGCTGAAAGCCATAATCGGAGACTGGAGAAAACTGTGGCAGGATAAAACATTACCATTTTTGATTGTCCAGCTTCCGGGATGGGAGAGATGGCTTGATATGGTAAATAAGAATTTTCAGGTTATCAGGCATTGTCAGGAGGCAGTGGCGAATGGAGATGAGAATTGCTACTTATGCTCAATCTCAGACGCCGGGGAACAGATGGATATTCATCCGAAGGATAAAAAGGTGGTCGGTCACAGGCTTGCCCTTCTGGCGCTGGGGCATATCTATGGAAGGAAGCTTCTGTGTGATGCTCCGGTGGTTGAAAGTGTTCAAAGGGAACGTAATCAAGTCAGGCTGAAGTTTGCCCACGCCAAGGGGGGTCTCCATATAGAAGGAGAAGGTATTGCTGCATTACGGGTTGTACCAGAGATGGATTTCCGGGCAGAGATAGAAGGAGATACGCTTCTGCTTGTATTGGAAAGGAATCTGGCTGACAGTGTGAAAATCTATTTTGCACAGGAAAAATGGTATAAGGTAAATTTGTATAATGAAAGCGATATCCCTGCAATTCCATTTAAAGCTGAGTAAAAGGCGGGCTACTTTCGCCGGTATTCTTTTGGGGAACAGTGATATTTTTCTTTAAACTTCCGGTAAAAATAGCTGCTGTTATCATACCCGATTGCCTCCATGATAGAATCAATCGTAAGAGAAGTCTGCTTCAGCAGGTAAACGGCCTGCTGGAGTTTTCTTTGCTGCAGAAGCTCTTTGAAATTAGCGCCGGTATGTTTTTTCAGAAGACGGCTGATGTAGTAGGTCTCCTGATTCAGTTCATCTGCAATATTTGCAAGTGTTCCGTTTTTATAGTGGGTTTCAATATATTTTAGTACAGAAAAAACCAGAGTCTGCTCATATTGATTCGGATAATTCTGGTTGATATTTTCCGCAAATGCGGACAGGTTCATGAACAGAAGACCCATTGAGATCTGGTTGATGGTATTGGTACCGGTCTTCTGTTCAATCAAAGTCCATATCATGTTTTCTATCAGGTTCTGTACGGGAAGAATGTCTTTGGCACAGAAATGAAGGTAATTTGTCAGAGAGGTATCCTGAGATAACGTGGAGATCAGGAAATCCCGTAGCACATTCTCCTGCTCGATCATGTTGAATGCATGGTCAAAAAATTCCGGAAGAATGATGAAATTAACTGCAATATCTGTCTCTCTGGCAGGTTCTATCTCCTGTGTGACATTCTGGTTTAAAAATAACAGATCTCCTTCATTCAGAATAATTCTGTCTGTATCATTGATGATGTGCGTGGTGCTTCCGCTGCACATGTAAACCATTTCCACGTAGTTATGACGATGTCTGGGGAAATGTGCAAACCTGGTATGCGGACGGATGTCGATTAGCTTTCCTTTTGATAAGAGAAAGTGACTGTCAATAATAAAATCCTTCTTGCCTGTATATAGATTTTTCTGGATGTCAAAGCATCCGTCGAGGATTGCCTGTTCTTCAGGGGTGATTTTGCGTAGTTTGTTTAGTAGTGTGTGATCCATGGGATTCCTTTCTTGTTTAAAAATACATGTTCTGTGTTCCTATTATATACTGTGCTGCAGATGAGAGCAATCCTTTTGTGCAAATAAAGTCCCTTTTTTTAGAATATCAAGACCTTTTTTTATGTATGGAAACGGACTAGAATGATCTTAACAACAGAAGAGAGCTACAGGTAATTGAATAAGGTGGCTTAGAAGGGAGAAAAGATATGGGTACATATTATCTGGCTGTTGATATTGGCGCATCCAGCGGCCGTCATATGTTGGGAAGCCTTGAAGACGGAAAAATCAAACTCGAAGAGATTTATCGTTTCCCCAATGGTATGAAACGTATAGACGGGAGCCTTTGCTGGGATGTGGAAGCGCTGTTCTATGAGATAAAGGAGGGGCTTAAGCGGTGTAAGGAGCTGGGGAAGATACCGTCCTTTATGGGAATTGACACATGGGCTGTGGATTATGTGCTGCTGGATCAGAATGACCGGATTCTTGGGAAAACCTATGGGTATCGGGATGACCGGACAAATGGGATGGATGCGAAGGTGTATGAGGAAATTTCGCTAAAAGATCTGTATGCGCGCACCGGTATACAGAAACAGATCTTTAATACAATCTATCAGTTGATGGCAGTAAAGCAGAAGGAGCCGGAGATTTTTAAGGAAGCAAAGTCCATGCTGCTGATTCCTGATTATTTTCATTTTCTTCTGACCGGCGAGAAGCGGACAGAGTATACTAACGCGACTACTACACAGTTGGTAAGCCCTGTTTCAAAGGACTGGGACTTTGAACTGATTGACAGGCTGGGATACCCCAGAGACATATTTGGGGATATCAGCAGGCCGGGAACACTGGTCGGGAATTTCAGAGAAGAGATTCAGGAGGAGATTGGCTTTGACTGTCAGGTAATCCTGCCAGCCACTCATGATACAGGTTCTGCGGTAGCTGCCATACCGACTACAGAGGAGGATGCGCTGTATATCAGTTCCGGCACATGGTCTCTGATGGGAACAGAGCTTTTGGAGGCAGATTGTTCCAATGAGAGCAGACTTCGGAATCTTACGAATGAAGGCGGTTACGAATATCGCTTTCGGTATCTGAAAAATATCATGGGACTCTGGATGATCCAGTCGGTCCGGAAAGAATTTGCAGAGGAATACTCCTATGGATATATCTGTGAACAGGCTCAAAAGCAGAAGATCACCTCTCTTGTAGACTGTAATGATGATATGTTTCTGGCGCCGGACAGTATGACAAAGGCTGTAAAGGAATATTGTGAAAAGACCGGACAGCAGGCACCGCAAGATGAATGGGAGATTGCAGCGGTCATCTACAACAGTCTTGGGAAATGCTATGGAGATACGATCAGGCAGATTGAGGAGATGACCGGAAAGAGGTATGACTGTATCTATGTAGTAGGCGGCGGTTCGAATGCAGAGTATCTGAACCAGGTTACGGCGAAATACACGGGACGTACTGTTTATGCCGGCCCGGGAGAGGCTACTGCTATTGGGAACCTGCTGGTTCAGATGCTTTATAATGGGGAATTTGTGGGATTAAAAGAGGCAAGAGCGTGTGTGCAGAGGTCTTTTGATATCAAGAAGTATCATTGAATTTGTGTATTTTAAGAATAAAGAAGAGGAGGATTTATCATGTTAGTAGATACAAAGGCAAGAGTTGGCGTTTTTTCGATTGCGCTGGGAGCATACCTGCCCCAATTTCCATCACTGGTGCCGGAATTTGAGGCACAGTATGATGCATTTAAAAAGACGATTCCGGATACGGTAGAGATTGTGGACGGAGGCATCGTTACCACGAAAGAGCTGGCCCAGGCGGCCGGAGATAAGTTCCGTGCAGCGGATGTTGACCTTGTGATCTTACAGCTCCTTACTTATGCTACGTCTTACAATATGCTCCCGGCAGTCCGGGATCTGGATGTGCCGGTTGTACTGGTAAATATACAAAAGAAAAAAGCGCCTGATTATGAAAATACGGATACTGCCACATGGCTTGGCGAGTTGTATGCCTGCGGTGCTGTGGGCGAGATGGTGGCGGATCTGGAACGCGCCGGCAAGCGCCACGCTGTTATTACAGGTGTAATGGAGGGTGGCGACCCTGGGGGACAGGCTGAGATTGAGGATTGGTGTAAGGCCGCTCAGGTGCGGCGTCGTTTCCGGAATACGAACCTGGCGCAGATCGGACGTCCTTATCCAGGTATGATGGATTTGTATATTGATGAAACCAATCTTTATCACCGGATGTTCCTTTACACGAAGCAGTTTGACTGGGAAAAGATGTGGGCGATTGCCGATGATATCACAGATGAAGTAGCTATACGGGCGAAAGCGCAGGATATTCTGGATACTTTTGATATCGAAGGTGGCGGTACGATAGAGAATGTCTGGGAGATGGCGAAATATGTGGTTGCTTTTGAACAGTGGGTAAAGGAGGAACAGATTGCTTTCATAGCTTCTCATTATGACGGCTATGCACAGGGAAAGGCAGGAGTTCTTGACAGTATGTTGATTCCGGCGTTTTCCATGCTGATCAAGCAGGGAGTTGCCTGCGCGGTAGAAGGGGATATCAAGGTTGCCATGGCTATGAGTATTTTGAAGACGATTTCTGGAATGGGGCAGTTATCGGAGATGTACTCCATTGATTTTGAGGAGGACATCTGCATTATCGGCCACAGCGGCTCCGGAGATGCGGATATTTCGGCAAAGAAACCGACCATGAAGATTGTACCTATATTCCATGGGAAGACCGGCGGCGGTTATCTAACTCAGTTCTATCCGCACCTGGGACCGGTTACCTACTTAGGTATTACACAGGATCGGGATGGCAATTTTAAGTTTGTTGTGGCTGAAGGAGTCAATGAGTCCGGCCCAATCTTCAATTTTGGTGATACCAATATGCGGACACGCTTTACCTGTGGAGCGAGAGAATTCTGTACTAGATGGAGTGAAGCGGGACCCACCCACCATATGGCGGCGGCATGCGGCAGACATATTGATACAATTTTAAAGGTTGCGAAGATTTTCAATGTGCCGGTGGATATTATTACAAGGTAAATAAATTTTGGCGATAGGTTGAAAATGATAAAAGAAAGGAAGAAAAAAGAATGAGTATTACAGAGGTAACATTTGTACAGGGATTTATCCGTATGTGTAACGATGGCTGGGAACAGGGATGGCATGAGAGAAACGGCGGAAACCTGTCCTACCGTATGAGAGCAGAAGATGTAGAGGAAGTAAAGGAATTTCTAAGTGCAGACAGTGAATGGAACGCGATTGGAACCAGCGTGCCGGATCTGGCAGGCGAACACTTCATGGTAACAGGAAGCGGAAAATATTTCCGCAATGTGATCTTAGATCCGGAAGACAGTATCTGTATCATCGAGCTGGATGATAAGGGAGAGAATTACCGCATCTGCTGGGGACTGGTGAACGGCGGGAGGCCGACCAGCGAGCTGCCGAGCCACCTGATGAACCATGAAGTGAAAAAGGCGGCGTCAAACGGGGCGCACCGGGTTATTTACCACGCACATACGACCAATGTGATCGCGCTTACCTTCGTACTGCCTCTGAAGGATGAGGTGTTTACAAGAGAATTGTGGGAGATGGCAACAGAGTGTCCGGTGGTATTCCCGTCAGGAATCGGGGTTGTCGGCTGGATGGTTCCGGGCGGTAGGGATATCGCGGTGGCAACCAGTGAACTGATGAAGCAGTATGATGTGGCAATCTGGGCGCACCACGGAATGTTCTGCTCCGGCGAGGACTTTGATCTGACCTTTGGACTGATGCATACGGTTGAAAAATCTGCAGAGATCCTTGTGAAGATGCTATCCATGCGCCCTGATAAGCTGCAGACGATCTCGCCTCAGAATTTCCGTGATCTGGCAGTAGATTTTAAGGTCGAATTACCTGAAAAATTTCTTTATGAGAAATAGTGCATTAGATCGTATCAATGGATATCTATGCGGAGCAATCCGCAGATATGTATAAATCAATTTAAGGAGGAAGAAGAAAATGGTAAATCGTTTTGTGCTGAATGGGATTTCTTATCATGGGAAAGGAGCAATTCAGGAGATTCCGGGGATTATTAAGAGTAAGGGATTTCAGAAGGCGTTCATTGCATCTGATCCGGACCTGGTGAAATTCAATGTTACGAAGAAGATTACAGATTTGTTGGATGAAGGGAATATGGAGTACTATGTATATTCTGATATTAAGCCAAATCCGACGATTGAAAATGTAAAAGCAGGTGTGGCGGCATATAAGGAATCGGGGGCCGACTACATGATTACAGTAGGCGGCGGTTCCTCTATGGATACCGGAAAGGCGATTGGCATTATCATCAATAATCCGGAATTTGAGGATGTACGTTCCCTGGAGGGTGTGGCGCCTACGAAAAATCCCACCGTGTTTACCATTGCAGTTCCTACGACGGCGGGAACCGCTGCAGAAGCTACGATCAACTACGTAATCACAGATGTGGAGAAGAAGCGCAAATTCGTGTGCGTAGATACGAATGATATTCCGAACATTGCAGTTGTAGATCCAGATATGATGTCCACCATGCCGAAAGGCCTGACAGCAGCTACCGGTATGGATGCCCTGACTCATGCAATCGAAGGGTATACCACGAAAGCAGCATGGGATCTGGCAGACTGCCTGAATCTGGAAGCAATCCGTCTGATTGCGAAGAGCCTTCGCGGGGCAGTGGAAAATAACCCGGAATGCCGTGAGGGTATGGCATTGGGGCAGTATGTGACAGGAATGGCATTTTCCAACGTAGGTCTTGGAATTGCACATTCGATGGCTCATACGCTGGGAGCAGTTTATGATACGCCTCATGGAGTTGCCTGTGCGATGATGCTTCCGATCGTCATGGAGTATAATGCAGAGTGCAGCGGAGAGAAGTATAAGAGTATTGCAGAAGCTATGGGGGTGGATACTGCCAATATGGATCAGACAGCATACAGAAAGGCAGCAGTTGACGCAGTGCGCGCTCTGTCACAGGATGTGGGAATCCCATCGAAGCTGGAAGCATTGAAGGAAGAGGATCTGGATTTCCTTGCAGAGTCTGCATATGCGGACGCATGCTGTCCGGGGAATCCCAAAGATACATGTGTGGAAGATTTAAAAGCATTATTCCGCAAATTAATGTAAACATGTATAACAATAAAGCTGTAAATATAAATCTTCCGAGTATGGAATAAAAGGAAAACAAGAAAAGAATGTATAAAATGCGGAGCAGGATTTATCATAGATGTCTGCTCCGCATATTGTATACGTATGTGGATGTATTTAATTATAGAGACTATGTTTGGAGGATAAATGTAAGCATGGGTAAAATAAAGGTACTTGCAGTATTAGAAGTTGAAGAGGGATTATTCACGGACAAATCTGAACATTTAAAAGCGGAAGATGTAGATATTAATATAGGACAGGATATGCTGGTTTCCTTTTCAGGATTACAGATTGACCTATATCATAGAGATGTTAGAATGAATGGAAATAAGATTGCCCTCACAGATTTAGAATTTCGACTACTTCATTATTTAGCAAGCCAGCCTGGACGCGTATTTTCCTACCAGCAGATCTACGAAGCAGTATGGGGAGAAGAATATGCTCGCGAAAAAGGAAATATCATGTCCCACATCCGTCATATCCGGCAAAAGTTAGAAGTAGCGGGGGATTCCTTTGATTACATAGAAAATATCAGGGGAGTAGGATACCGATTCAAGAAACCAGTGACCGACAGTTCGCAGTCAGTGCGGTATGATGGTAACTGTTTCAAAAGAAAAAGAAGAGGAGCCCCCGCCAAAGTGTCACTCTCTTCTCAAGACCAAATCTGACTCTTTCGACTCAGATTTCAAAATTATACATTGCATTTGCCTGAAAAAAAGACGTATAATAAAGTATCTTCCTGGCGCAGACGGATAAACAGCAAATACATGGGGCGGTGATAAAATGTATAATCTTCAACTGGAAACTTTTTTACGGGCAGCAGATGCAGGCAGTTTTAACAAAGCGGCGGAAGAAACCTATATTACGCCGACAGCAGTAATCAAGCAAATTAACTTATTGGAAAATTCGCTGGGTATAAAACTATTTGAAAGAACACACCGGGGATTAAAGCTGACAAAAGCCGGAAGGTCTTTATATCAGGATGCAAAATATATCATTCAATATTGTAAAGATTCCGTTACGCGGGCAAAAAATGCCATGCAGGAAGATACGAATATCATTCGGATTGGCAGCTCGCCAATGACTCCGGCACAGCTTCTTATGCAGTTGTGGCCGAAAATACAGGCACGGTGTCCCGACCTGAAATTTCAGATTATTTCTTTTGAAAATACGCCGGAAAATGCCAGAGAAATTCTGGCGAACCTTGGAAAAAATATCGATGTGATAGGCGGGATTTTTGATGAAACCATGTTGGGGCTGCGGCGCTGTGCCGGACTTGAATTATCCCGCGAACCATTTTACTGCGCGGTTTCTATTCATCACAGACTTGCCGCAAAAGACAGGCTGACGATAGAGGATCTTTATGGGGAAAATCTCTTGTTGATGAAACGGGACTGGAGCCGGTATGTGGATGATCTGCGGGATGATATCTGGCAGAATCATAGTCAGATACACATTGTTGATTTTGAATTTTACAGCATGGACGTGTTTAACCGCTGCGAAAATGGAAACGATGTATTGCTTGCGATTCCGGGCTGGGCGAACGTACATCCTCTTTTGAAAGTAATCCCCGTGGAGTGGGAATACGGTATTCCTTATGGACTGCTTCATGCGCCGGGACCGTCTGAAACGGTAAAACGGTTTTTGGAGGCCGCGCAGGAAGCAGCAAGATAAATCGCGGAAAAGTTATAACCTTCAGGTATAAACTTATGAACAAAACGAGACTTCTTATGAGGTCTCGCTTTTTTTATAATATAACCATAAAAGGAACAAAAATTTTTTATAGAGGTGGATGGAAATTGAATAATTTTATTTTTGAAAATGCAACGAAGGTTTATTTTGGAAAGGGTTGTGTGAAAGAGTATCTTTCCTGCCTGTCAGGAAAATACGGCGAGAAGGTACTGCTTGCTTATGGCGGCGGTTCCATTAAGAGAAACGGAATTTATGACGAAGTGGTTTCGATCTTAGAGAAAGCAGGAAAAACAATCGTTGAGTTTTCCGGGATTATGGCAAACCCAACTTATAAGAAGGTAATGGAAGGCGCAAAACTGGCAAAAGAGAATCATGTGGATATGATTCTTGGCGTAGGCGGCGGTTCTGTCATAGATTGCTGTAAAGCGGTATCTCTGGCGGCAGTCAGCGGGAAAGATGTCTGGGAGGAATACTGGGCAAATCCGGGAATCATTGATTTTGAACCGCTTCCGCTTGGCGTGATTGTGACAGTAGCAGGAACCGGAAGCGAGTGTAACGGCGGAGCAGTCATTACAAATGAAGCGTTGAAAATAAAAACGGGACGCGACTATCCGAAATGTAATCCAAAGTTTGCGCTGATGGATCCGGAGTATACTTACAGCGTGCCTGCTAAGCAAATGGTTTCTGGTGCATTTGATATTCTGTCGCATATTATGGAGACATACTTCAGCGAACCAAATGAAGACAACGTGTCCGATGATATTTCAGAAGCATTGATGCGCAGTGTAATTAAAAATCTGCGGGATGCAATTAAAAATCCAAAAGATTATACTGCAAGAAGCAATCTTTTCTGGACTTCCACCATGGCGGAGAACCGTATCATCAAACTGGGTAAGAAATGCGATTTTGAATGCCACCAGATGGAGCATCAGCTGGGGGCGTACACAGATTGCAACCATGGCTTCGGACTGGCGGTTCTTCATCCGGTCTATTACAGACATATTTATGAAGAGGGACTTCCCAAATTCGTGCGCTTTGCAGAAAACGTATGGCAGATTAAGAGAGAGGATATGACGGATCAGCAGCTTGCAAAAGCAGGTGTAGAGGCGCTGGCGGATTTCATCAAAGAGATCGGACTTCCAACTACCCTTAGGGAGCTTGGCATGGAGAACCAGGATCGTTTAAAGGAGATTGCAGACTCCTGCAATCTGGCGCAGGGCGGCTATAAGAAGATGACGCACAAAGAGATTCTGGAGATCTTTAAAGAGTGTTTCTAGGAGGTCTTTTCGTGAAAACATCAGGAAACGGAAAATGGTACAACCGTGTATTCTGTCTGTGTCTGATTAGCATCGTTCTCCTATATGGTTGTGGAAGGGAAAGCAATTCTGCGGAAACTTACACACCGGATAGTGATAGTGCAGAAATGACAGAAAAAGACGGTTCTGCCGGGGATGAGAATATGAATGTTAAAGACAGCAATGATTATACCTTACAAACAAAAGTAACCGAAGTCATGAAAGATCCGGTATTTGAGGATTATGGAAGGCTGATTTTTCCGGCGGATGTGAATATCAGTGACGGTCTAAGATTACAGGATGTGGAAGATATTCTCATGTGGTACAGCAATGTGAATTCGGAGAAAACGGTAGAAATTACGAACTACCTGAAAGATCAGGCAGAAGCAGGCGGGCAGATTTTTTATGATATCTATACGGACGAAGAAAAAGCAGAGGATCCGGCAAAAGAAAATACAGGACTGTTTTTCTTCCGTGGAAATCCGGGAGAAAAGTTCGCGGTAGTCAATGCCGGAGGCGGTTTCGCTTATGTGGCGGCTATGCATGACAGTTTTCCTCATGCGCTGGAGCTTTCTAAAAAAGGATATAATGCCTTTGCCTTAATTTATCGGCCGGGGGCACAGACTGCCTGCGAAGATTTGGCGAGGGCAATTGCATTTATCCATGAAAATGCAGAGGAATTGCAGGTAGATACGGCCGATTATTCCCTGTGGGGCGGTTCCGCGGGCGCACGTATGGCGGCATGGCTTGGTTCATACGGAACGGAAAGCTTTGGAGAAGAGGAATACCCGGATCCGGGGGCGGTAATCATGCAGTATACAGGGCTGTCGGAGGTTACGGGAAAAGAACCGCCAACCTACGCCTGCGTGGGAACCAGAGACGGGATTGCGTCCTATCGTACCATGGAAAACCGCATCCGGCAGATTCAGTCACAGGGCACAGACGCCCAGATTGAGGTGTTTGAAGGATTGTCACATGGGTTTGGACTGGGAGAAGGCACCGTTGCTGAAGGCTGGATTGACGGGGCAGTCAGCTTCTGGGAAAGAAATATGAAATAAATATAGCGGAAAGGAAAGAAGTATTATGGCAAAGAAACAAACAGCAGGAAGAAATAAATTAGGAGATCTGGCGCCCAAATTTGCAGAGTTAAATGATGACGTTCTTTTTGGAGAAGTATGGGCAAGAGAAGAACAGTTGTCTGCGCGGGACAGAAGTATGATTACTATTGCGGCGCTTTTTTCAGCAGGACTCTATCCACAGCTGAAATCCCATCTTGCACTTGGAAAAGAGAATGGGATTACAAAAGAAGAAGCAGTAGAAATTGTCACACAGCTGGCTTTTTACTGTGGCTGGCCAAAAGCATGGAGTACCTTTGGGCTGATCCGGGAAGTATATGAGCAGAAATAGTAAGAGGATTGTGGGGAGAAATTTATGAGTAAGACCATGCGATTGAAAATTGTAATTGATATCTTAATGACGGCTGCACTACTCCTGCTTATGCCGTATGGGCTTTTGGGAGAAGCATATCATGAATGGATTGGTACGGGAATGCTCCTGCTATTTGTAGCGCATCATGTGTTAAACAGAAAATGGATGGGAAGTCTTAGAAAAGGGAAATACACGCCGTTCCGCATTCTGCAGACAGTAATTGTGCTTGCGGTACTTTTGACTATGTTAGGCTCTATGATAAGCGGCATTCTGCTTTCGCGGCATGCCTTTCCGTTTGTGGATGTTCATGGTGTGGCTATGCCTGCCAGAAATGTTCACATGGTCTGTGCATACTGGAATTTGGTTCTGATGTCCTTGCACTTGGGACTGCACTGGAGCATATTGATCGGGGTAGCAGGCAAGAGGTTTCAAAATCCGTCTGCGGTACGCATGGGGAGCGCACGCATTGCGGGAGCTGCAATAGCCGCTTATGGCGTCTATGCATTCATCAAACGTGCTGTTGGAACCTATATGTTCCTGCGGGTACATTTCGTATTCTTTGATTATGAAGAGCCGCTTTTGCTATTCTTAACGGACTATCTGGCGATAATGGGACTGTTTGTATTTCTGGGACATTATGCAGGGAAATACTTGAAACAGCGTAAATAAAAAGGAAGGAAAATGAGGAAACAGGTTATGAGAAAAAGAGTATTGGGAAAAGATTTAGAAGTCTCTGCAGTAGGTCTTGGCTGTATGGGATTCAGTCACGCTTATGGAGCGCCAAGCGAAAAGAAAGAAGCAGTTTATGCGATTCAGAAAGCAGTGGATCTGGGA
This sequence comes from Lachnospiraceae bacterium, assembly GCA_910575105.1. Classification (GTDB taxonomy): domain Bacteria; phylum Bacillota; class Clostridia; order Lachnospirales; family Lachnospiraceae; genus MD308. Next base: position 32,700 of record CAJTDK010000014.1, on the reverse strand, counting down.
TATACTTTTTTTGATACTGCGGAAGTTTACGGTACTGCGGATAATCCCCATGAAAATGAGGAGTTGGTTGGCGCTGCATTAAAATCGTGCAGAGACAAAGTTGTCATTGCTACAAAATTTGGAATTCACTTTGATATGGAAAGTTCAGAGGTGAATAAACCGTTGGTGCCGGATTCCAGACCGGAGGTCATCCGGGCATCGGTAGAAACTTCCTTAAAAAGATTAGGAACAGATTACATTGATTTATACTATCAGCACCGCCCGGATCCGAACGTATCCATCGAAGAAGTGGCAGGAGTGATGTCTGAGCTGATCCGGGAAGGAAAGATTACCCATTGGGGAATGTCGGAAGCAAACGAGGATATGATTCGCCGGGCGCACAAGGTCTGCCCGGTTACCGCGATTCAGAACCGTTATTCGATGATGGCGAGATGGTATGAAGAATTATTCCCGGTATTGGAAGAGCTGGGAATCGGTTATGTAGCGTTTTCACCTCTTGCTAATGGCCTTTTAAGCGGCCGTTATGATAATCATTCACAGTTTGACCGCACTTACGATTATAGAAGTGTGATGCCGCAGTTTCAGGCAGAGGCTATGGAGAAAAATCAGAACTTACTTACGCTGATTCGTAAGATAGCAGTAGAAAACCACGCGACTCCGGCACAGATTTCTATGGCGTGGATGCTTGGTAAAAAGCCATACATTGTACCGATTCCGGGAACAAGAAAGACAGACAGAATGGAAGAAAATGCAAAAGCGGCGGATCTCCTTCTGACAAAAGAACAGGTACGTGAATTAGATCAGGCGCTGGACACAGTGGAGATGTCGGATGTGTTTGGCGGCACAAAAATGAAAACAGAGAAAAAATAAGAAAATGGAGGAAAATCAAAATGAATATTTTATTTATCAATGGAAGCCCAAACAAAAATGGAAACACAGCGGCTCTTGCAAAGGAACTGTTAAAAGGTAAAACATACGAAACCCTGAATCTGACAGATTATAAAATCTACAGTTACGGACAGCAGTTTAAAGAGGATCAGCTTGATGAAGTGATTTCAGCGATGAAAGCGGCAGATGTGGTTGTGATGGGCTCTCCGCTGTACTGGCACAATATCTGCGGCTCTGTGAGAAATGTATTAGACAGATTTTACGGACTTGTAGAAAATGGAGAACTTCGTGGGAGAAAGCTCTACTTCCTGTTCCAGGGGGCTTCGCCGGAAAAATGGATCTTGGGAATCATCAGAATGAAATTGCGAAAGGATTTGCGGGAACGGTGTTAAAAACATTGTTGAAAAGCCTGCAGATTTTGCAAAAAGATTCCCAGAATGAGAGAGCACGGGAGAATATTATGTGGGCGTCCTGTGTAAATACGATGGGTATTTTCCGTTCCGGTGTGGATTGTTCCTATCCGTGGACCGTATTTTCTGTAGGATATGTTCCGAGAGTGGCCCATGGTATATCCTACAGAGAAGCGCTAGTTCCGGCATACATTCAATGGCTGAAAGGTGTATCCAAATATCATATGGAGGATATCCGGATGTTGTTTACGGAGGTGCTTGGAATCTCAGCGGCGCTTAACGATGAAGCACTGGTGAACAGCGGCTGCGAAATGCTGAAGAGGATAATGGAAGAAAGCGGAGTGCCTTTGTCGTTAGCCGCTTATGGCAGATGTCCTGCAAGGGAATATGTTTTCAGGTCTCTGGCAGAAGAGGATTATGGTGAATTTACACAGGATGAGATGTATCAGATGATTGCAGGATGCTATGGAACAAAATAAGGGAGGGTGAAATCGATGAAACGATTATTAGCGATTGGATTTTCTGTCGTGATAGTTCTTACATTGGCTGCATGTGGAAACAACGAAAGCCATACGACAGAAATCCAGGCAGAAGAAGCGGCGGAAGATAACAGTATTGAGGAAACTAATTCAGAACCTGAAACGGGATCAAATGCGGGAAATACTAAAAGTGGAAATGTCCTGATTGCGTATTTTTCTCATACGGGAAATACAAAGGAAGTTGCGGAACTGATAGCTGGACACACAGGCGGAGATCTGGCTGAAATTAAGCGCACAGAAGAGTATGAGGATCTGAACACAGAAGCGGAAGATGAAATTAATGAAGGAGCCCGACCGGAAATCACAGTGTCTGTAGACAATGTCAGCGCTTATGATACGATTTTTGTGGGTTATCCAATTTGGTTTGATGAAGCGCCGGCGATGATTGCTACTTTCCTTGAAAGCTATGATTTTGACGGGAAAACGATTGTTCCGTTTTGTACCAGTTCTAGTGACACGATTGATAACAGCCTTCATATTTTTAAAGAGCTATGTCCGGATGCCGTCATTGCAGAAGGTTTGACTGCAAACGATACGGAGGATATTGAACCGTGGCTGAATGAACTTGGCTTTGGGCAAAGGTGATTGTCGATTTAGCAGGAGAATAGTCATGAAAAAAATGAAATTATGGAAAAAGATTGAAGGTTGGATGCTGATTGAAACGAAGATCAAAGATGATAGGATGTATGATTGCAATGACACTGGTACTTATGGGATGCAGCAGCAGGGAAAACGCAGATCATACGGAGGTTGAAACCACAGAGCAGGATACGGAGGCAGTACAAGGCGGAAATAACGGCAACGTAACAGCAGGCACAGAGGAATACGAAGGTTTTTTGCTGGACAATGTTCTGCACTCTGAAACAGAAGGGGATATACACTATAATGTTTATATTCCGGACAGCTACGATGGCTCAGAACCTTACGCCCTGTATTTTACGCTTCCGGGATACCAGGGACTCTATTTTCAGGGAGTAGGTATGAATGTGAGGACGGAAGATTTTGGATTTACTGCGAGGGAATACAATCCAAACATGATTATTGTAGCGCCGCAGTTAGACGACTGGCAGGAAACCTCTGCAAGGCAGACCATTGCTCTGGTGGAGTATTTTCTGGGAAATTACAATGTTGATCCGGACAAGGTATATGGAAGCGGATATTCCGGCGGCGGGGAAACCATGTCTCTGGTTATGGGGATGCGTCCGGATTTGTTTACTGCATATCTGCAATGCAGTTCCCAGTGGGACGGCGGTTATGATCTGGTAGTGGAGAACAGAGTCCCGGTATATCTGGCTATCGGTGAATCGGATGAGTATTATGGGCCAGGGCCGACTCAGGAAGCTTATGATCAGCTTTATGAACGATATGAACAGGAAGGACTAAGCCGGGAAGAAATTGCTCAACTGTTGGTTTTAGATATCAAAGACGCCTCTTACTTTGAAAATCAGGGCGTCGATAATCAGCACGGAGGAGGCGGAGCGCTGTTTTCCAGGGATGAAGAAATCATGGGATGGTTATTCGGAAAAACGAAATAGAGTAAATACCTTTAGGTATCAAGTGAATGCCAAATAGAAACTTCTGCGAAACGCCCATGTTGTTTAAAATAGAGTTGCAGAGGAACATTTCATTATGGAAGGAATAGGACAATTATGAAAGTAAAAAAAATTATTTCTATGTTACTGGCCGGTGTAATGGCGTTAGGATTATTGGCAGGATGTGGTTCACAGGAAGAAACGCAGGCAAATGAGGAACAGCAGGAGACGCAGATTGAAGAAGATACCACGAACGATGCAGAGGATGAGAGTCAGAGTGAACCGGCAGAAAGCAGCGCACAGAATTCTGACGGCAATATTTTAATCGCTTATTTTTCTATACCGGAAGATATTGACGTCAGCGGCATTGATGCAGACGCGGGAGCAAGCGTGGTGGTAAAAGATGGAGAAGCCGTAGGAAATATGCAGTTTATGGCGGAAGCCATCCAACAGGCAGTAGGCGGAGAATTATTCCGTATTGAGACAGAAGAAGCCTATCCTCTGGATCATGACCCGTTGGTAGACCAGGCGGCGGACGAGCAGGCAGAGAATGCGAGGCCTGCACTTTCCACAAAGATTGAGAATTTAGAACAGTATGATACGATTTTTGTGGGATTCCCAAACTGGTGGGGTGATATGCCGCAGCCGATGTATACGTTTTTTGAGGAATATGATTTTTCAGGAAAGACGATTATTCCATTTAATTCTCATGGCGGAAGTAGATTTTCAAATACGATTCAGACGATTGCGGATATGCAGCCAGGCGCTGCAGTCGTTGAAGATGGGCTGACCATTTCCAGAAATGACGTAGCGGACAGCAGCGAGGAAGTCATGGCTTGGGCGCATGAAATGGTAAGCGGTGAGTAAGGTGCGGACATCACCAAATGATAAACTTCTCCGGAAAGCACATTTGGGTAAGATCATGGAGTCGGTTGCGATGAGAAAAGAGAATAAAAGAAAACGGCGGCCTTTGATTTTAATCGGAACGGTTGTGACAGGCTTTATTTTACTTTTGACAGCTGCCAGAACGACAATGCAAGGGACTGTGGAGCCGGTAAAAACGGAATTTTTGGGAATGAACACCTATATTATGTTTACCGCGTATGGGTCGGATGCCGGGGAAGCATTACAGGCGGCAGAACAGAAAATGGCGGATCTGGAGAGTGCATGGTCTGTTACAGAAGAATCCAGCGAGATTTATCAGGTGAATCATAGCAATGGGGAGCCGGTTACATTGAGCGGGGAGACTGCGGAGGTTGTAGGCTATGCGCTTTCCATGGCGGAGGAAACAGACGGGGCGCTGGAGCCGACGATTTATCCGGCGCTTACAGCATGGGGATTTACCACCGGGGAAAACCGCGTGCCGGATAGGGAAGAGATTCAGGAGATTTTAAAACGCGTCGGATATCGGAAAATAATCTTAAACGGCAATCAGATTCAGCTTTCGGAAGGGATGGAGCTGGATCTGGGCGCAGTGGGAAAAGGTTACGCGGGTGATGTTGTGACTGAACTTCTGAAAAAACAGGGAATTACATCGGCGCTTCTTGATATCGGAGGAAATATTCAGGCCATTGGCGCCAAGCCGGATGGAACGGACTGGCAGTTAGGGATCCGCAGCCCTTTTGGCGAGGGGACTCTTGGCGTACTGTCTGTTGCGGATAAGGCAGTAGTGACTTCCGGGAATTATGAAAGATATTTTGTTGGAAGCGATGGAAAGGAATATGGCCATATCATAAATCCGGAAACCGGATATCCGGTGGAGAATGAACTGGCATCGATTACGATTATTGCAAAGGAAGGCAGGCAGGGAGATACGTTATCCACCGCCTTGTATGTAAAAGGCTTAGGCGGCGCGATCACCTACTGGAAAGAACATCCGGATTTTGATTTGATCGCAGTGACAGATGACGGGGAGATTTACCTGACAGAAAAGATCGCAGATGCGTTTTCTCTGAACAGTGCGTTTGGAAATATGAAAGTGAATGTAATAGAAAAATAATAATGATGAAAGGCTTTATTTGATCGAAATGATCAGGAATTATAACTTTTGGGTAATAACTGATGAACAAAAAGAGACTTCTGTAAATTTACAGTTTATATATAATAGAACAAGTAAGGAGGAGATTGCAGTGAAAGATTTTATTTATTCATACCCTGTGAAAGTATATTTTGGAGAAAAAGCAGCGGCAAAAGCATTGCCGGCAGAGCTTGCGAAAGCCGGAAAGACGGTTATGGTAGCTTATGGAGGCGGCTCAGTCAAGAAAAGCGGAGTCTATGATGAGATCTGTGGTTATCTGAAAGAGGCAGGTAAAGAGATCGTTGATTTTTCCGGGATCATGCCAAATCCTACCTATAAGAAAGTACAGGAAGGCGCGGCGCTTGCAAGAGAAAAGAATGTAGACTTTATTCTGGCAGTGGGCGGCGGCTCGGTCATCGACTGCTGTAAGATCATAGCGTGCCAGGCAGCGCTGGATGAAGACATCTGGGAGATGGAGTTTAAAAATCATATATATCCGACAGAACATCTGCCTATGGGGGCAATCGTCACCGCTTCCGGAACCGGTGCGGAGATGAATAACGGCGCGGTTATCACGAATGAGGATACAAACGAAAAAGCCGGAGTCCTTGGCGCTTATGCAAGCTTTGCAGTATTGGATGTGGATTATACTATGACGCTTCCAAAAAAGCAGGTAATCTCAGGGGCTTTTGATACCTTAAGCCATAGCATGGAGACGTATTTAGGCTCTCCGCGCGATGTGAATCTGTCAGATGAGATTGCGGAGGCTGTTATGCGCAATGTAATCCGTAATATCCGTGCTCTTCTGGTAGATCTGAATGATAAAGAGGCAAGAACAGAGCTGATGTGGGCGTCTGCTATGGCGGAAAATGGCATCCTGAAGATTGGCAAGGTGACAGATTTCCAGGCGCATCAGATCGAACATCAGCTTGGCGCGTATACGGACTGCAACCACGGACAAGGGCTGGCGGTCATTCATCAAAAGAACGGTTCGGAGGAGTGGATGTGCTGGTAAACAATGCAGGCTACGGTTATCGGGCGGCAGTGGAAGAAGGTGAAGAGGAAGATACCGCACGATTATTTCAGACAAATTTTTGGGGACCGATTGAATTGATCAAAGCTGTATTACCTGATATGAGAGCAAAGAGAAGCGGAGCAATCATTAACATTTCTTCGATTGCGGCGCTTGGAACGGCTCCGGGCTCAGGTTATTATGCCGCTTCAAAGTGTGCGCTGGAAGGACTTTCAGATGGACTTCGTGCTGAGACGGCACCGCTTGGGATCAAGGTAATGGCTGTTGAACCTGGTGCATTCCGCACAGATTTTGCAGGAAGGTCATTGACGCAGTCCGACACAGTCATATCAGATTATGAAGAGACGGCAGGCGCGAGAAGAATCGGGAAGGATAAGTCTCATGGAACGCAGAAGGGAGACCCGGATAAAGGCGCCAGACTGATTATCCAGGCGATCGAGGCAGAGGATACTCCGTTCCGCCTGCTTCTTGGCAGTGACGCAGTCAGATTTGCAAAGGAAACTATGGAAAGACGCCGCAAGGAATATGATAAATGGAGAGAATTCAGCTGTCAGTCAGATTTTCAGGATTAAAATTTTTGAAGTTGTAGAAATGTTGGTTTATTGCACAGGGAGGTAAGAATATGAAAGTATTACTGGTAAATGGAAGCCCTCATAAAACAGGCTGTACTTATACGGCTCTTTGTGAAGTGGCAGGAACGTTAAATCAGGAGGGGATAGAGACAGAGATTTTCTGGATTGGAAATAAACCTGTGGGCGGATGCATCGCATGTTTGAAATGCGGTGAGAAGAAGGAATGCGTATTTAACGATGCGGTAAATGAATTCCGCCATAAGGTATACGAAGCAGACGGCTTCATTTTTGGAACACCTGTCCATTACGGCGCCGCCAGCGGCAATATAACAGCATTTATGGACCGCTTGTTTTATTCAGAGCTTCACGGAAATGCAAACAAGGCATTCTACATGAAGCCCGTCGCAGCGGTAATCTCTGCAAGAAGAGCCGGGACAACAGCTACATTTGACCAGCTGAATAAGTATTTTACGATTCAGGAAATGCCGGTAGTATCGTCTCGTTACTGGAACATGGTACACGGAACCGTGCCAGAGCAGGTTAAGCAGGATGCAGAGGTTAGATAGCAGAAATGAATGAACGATATATTTGAATAGTAAAGCGCTAAGCTCACAATTTTGAAGGAGGAATTGAGAATGATGACATTTTCACTAAGCAATGGAGTAAAAATGCCGGCGGCAGGTATCGGGACATTTTTAATGACGTCGGCACAGGCAGAGCAGGCAGTTATTGACGCATTAAGCTGCGGATACCGTATGATAGATACCGCACAGGCATATATGAACGAGCGCGCCGTAGGACGTGGTATGAAAAAATCCGGTGTTGCGCGTGAAGAAATTTTCCTTTCTACAAAGATCTGGGCCAGCCAGTATCTGACGGAGGGAACAGTAGAAAAGAGTCTGGAGCTTTTGGATACGGAATATATGGATCTGATGTTCATCCATCAGCCGTCGGGCGACTTTATGGCGGGTTACCGCAAGCTTGAAAAGGCCTATAAGGAAGGAAAGATAAGAGCAATCGGAATTTCTAATTTCCATGATGAGAAGCTTGCGAGACTTCTTCTGGAAAGCGAGATCAAGCCTCATATGATCCAGATGGAAGCGCATCCTTATTATACGGATACAAAAACCATTGACATGCTTAAGGACTGCGGCTGCCGTGTGATGGCGTGGTATCCCCTCGGACATGGCGATAAAGCGCTTATCAATGAACCGGTATTTACAGCGCTGGCACAGAAATATGGCAAGAGCAACGCCCAGATCATCCTGCGCTGGCATGTGCAGAAAGGAAATCAGGTGATTCCGGGTTCGACCAACCCCGACCATATCAAAGACAATATTGATATCTTTGATTTTGAATTGACAGATGCAGAGATGGAGGATATCGCCGGGCTGAATAAAAATGTCAGATATTACAATTCTACGTCTGAGATGGAAGAAGGATATGCAGGGTATGTAATTGATCTGGACAGTCAGGAGTAAAAGATGAGTAAACGTTGGAAATGGGCGGCGGTTATACTGGTTATTCTTATAGCTGCGGCAGGAATCGGAGGGTTTATCTTTTTACGCAGCATGCAGAGTATGATGGGAGGGAAAGTGGAGCTAAGCGAACCCCATACGCAGCATGAAGGAGAGGATGAAAACGAAGGCAGCACAGTGTATATGACCGAGGAGATTACGCCGGAAGCGCTGATGAAGATCTACGGCGCTTTAGGGACAGAGCTTGAAGGTGACAATATTGCGGTTAAGCTCTCTACGGGAGAACCGCCCGCAAGTAATTATCTCGATCCGGAACTGATAAAAGATCTGGTACAGTCGGTAAATGGTACGATCGTAGAGTGCAATACAGCCTACGGAGGTTCCAGGACTGAGACAGCCATGCACTATCAGGTAGCAAAAGACCATGGATTTAATGATATCGCAGAGGTAGTTATCATGGATGAAGATGGTTCAACTACGATTCCGGTGGAGGGCGGCACACATCTGAAGGAAAATTATGTGGGAGCGCATTTTCCGGAATATGACGGGTTTTTGGTGCTGTCACATTTTAAAGGACATGCGATGGCTGGATTTGGCGGGGCTATCAAAAATATTTCCATTGGTATTGGTTCGGCAGAAGGAAAATGTCTTATCCATACGGCAGGCGAAAGTCATGACAGTCCGTGGGGCGGAGAGCAGAATCCGTTCCTTGAGTCGATGGCGGAAGCAGGAAAGTCTGTTGTGGATTCATTGGATGGAAATATTCTGTATATCAGTGTGATGAATCATCTGTCTATTGACTGCGATTGCGACGGAAATCCGGCTGAACCTGACATTCATGATATCGGAATCCTGGCGTCTGCCGATCCGGTGGCGTTAGATCAGGCATGCGTGGATCTGATCTATCAGGCGGAAGGAAACGAGGCTTTTGTAAACCGGATGGAAGACCGGAACGCGGAGCATGTGTTGGAGCATGGGGAGAAAATCGGTCTTGGAAGCCGCAGCTATTATCTGGAGAATATAGACGGGAAATGAGAGAATTCATCTATATCGGGTATTATTTTCAGATTCAGCTTCGCCAGATTGCCCCTTACTGGGCGTTAGGCATGGTCATAGGCTCTTTTGTTTCTGTGTTTGCAAAAGATGCCATTCATAATTGCTTTGAGCAGATTAAAGATAAAAAATGGGGCGTCTGGGGAGTAGTTCCCGCAAGTATTCTGGGGATTGCCTCTCCCCTTTGCATGTACGGAACAATCCCGATTGCGGCTTCATTTTCCCGGCATGGGATGAGGCATGACTGGCTTGCGGCATTTATGATGAGCAGCATACTTCTTAATCCCCAGCTTTTGCTGTACAGTACGGCGCTTAAGGCTACGGCGGTTGCAGTGCGGCTTATCTCCTGTACGCTTTGCGGCATAGCGGCCGGATTAATCGTTTGTCTTTTTTATGGAAAAAAACCATTTTTTGATTTTAAAGGGTTTGAACCCCGCGCAAGTCATGATACGCATCCGAATATGGCGGTACGTTTTCTTAAAAATCTGGGCAGAAATATAAAGGCGACCGGAATTTATTTCCTGGCGGGCGTCCTGCTTTCCGCATTATTTCAAAGATATGTTCCGTCGGAAAGGTTTGCACAGCTTTTTGGGAAGAGCAATGAGGGCTTTGGCGTATTGATGGCGGCAACCATCGGAGTGCCTCTTTATGCATGCGGCGGCGGAACGATTCCTCTGCTGCGGCAATGGCTGGCATCGGGCATGAGTATGGGAAGCGCGGCGGCATTTATGATTACCGGACCCGCTACAAAAATTACAAATCTAGGAGCGCTGAAAATTGTTCTTGGCATCCGGCGCTTTATTCTGTATCTGGCTTTTGTGATGGCATTTTCTTATATTACCGGGTTAGCGGTGAATTTTTTTGCGGTGTGACGGCTCTAAAAGGCATTTGGCGGTTCATGTGTCTGCAAAACCGGTGGACTTCGTCCGGCAAAGAATCATATTGATAAAGGAGTTGGGTGAGAAGTTGGGAAGATTTATATGGATAAAGCATGATATAAAAAAGTCAGGACGAATATTCTGCCTTATATTATTGCTGGTACTTCTGACGGCCGCGTGTGGGTTGAAAGAAGAAAAAGTCAGCGACGGGCATCTGTCAGCCGACGAAATGAAAAAAACGGATGCAGAAAATGACGTACTGTCGTCTGATAGAGGAACCGAAGATTATGGAGGCGCCGCTATGAAGGAACTGGAATATATCCCAGATGGGTATGAGCTCCCTGCGAAACAGCAGGGAACACTGGAAAAGCTTACGTATGACACATGGGAATCCTTTACTTATGAAGAGCATACGCAGCCCCTGACAAAGGAGGCATGGGTCTATGTCCCTTATGGTTATGACAAAGAGGAAAGATACAATATCATGTATTTAAGCCATGGGGGGTGGAGTGATGAGACGAGCATTATGGGTACAGATAAAAATCCCCGTTCCTTTAAGTATGTGATTGACCATGCGATAGAGGACGGGAAGATCAGCCCGCTGCTTATCGTCCTTCCAACCTATAATAATACAAGCGGGAATGACAGCGGGGATTACGGTCTGGCTCTGCAGCTTACCGACCAGTTTCATAATGAGCTTTTGAATGACCTGATTCCTGCGGTTGAAGATAAATATAGCACTTATGCAAAAGATACGACGCCGGAGGGAATAGCCGCCTCCCGTGATCATCGTGCTTTCGGTGGGTTTTCCATGGGATCGGTCAACACATGGTGTACGTTCCGCTATTGTCTGGATTATTTCCGGTATTTTATGCCCATGAGCGGAAATTATACAACGGACGGAGAATATATGGCAGAACTGGTTCGTGAATCGGGGCACGACTGGGATGATTTCTTTATCTTTTCCGCTTCTGGTACGAAGGATTTTGCATACGGCTCATTTAAGGCACAGATTCAGGCTATGGGAAATGTAAAAGATAAAACCTTCCGGTTTGCGGATAATGAGAAGGAGGGGAACCTTTTGTTTCTTGAAAGAGAAGGATATTCTCACGATGTGACAGCAAGTGATGAATATACCTATAATGGATTGAGATTTTTCTGGAACAAGTTATAACCTTAAAGTTTGCACTGGAAAACAAAGAGAGACTTCTTCGGGAGTATTTTTTCGTTTATAATTTGTGATAGAAAAGCAAAGGAGATGTGAAAAATATGAGCAGAAAAAAATTATTTACTTTGATTTTAGCTGGTATAACAGCTGTTACCTTACTTATGGGATGTGGTTCTGACACAGGCGCTGATAATGATGGCGGCGCGCCGGCGGATACCGGGAATGAAGAGATTGCGGCAGATACGGCAGATGCAGAAAATGCAGGAGATTCAGCAGCAGGAGACGGGAAGGCATTGGTCGTATATTACTCGGCATCAGGAAATACAGAAAGAGTTGCCGGTGTTATCGCAGACGCTACGGGCGCGGATTCGTTTAAGGTAGAACCGGCAGAGCCTTACAGCGACGCCGACCTGGACTGGACAAATAATGACAGCCGTGTATCTGTGGAGCATGAAAACGAGAATGAAAGAGATGTAGAGCTTGTATCCACGACAGTAGAGAACTGGGATTCTTACGATACGGTATTTATCGGTTATCCGATTTGGTGGGGAATCGCGGCATGGCCGTTAGACGGCTTTGTAAAGGCAAATGATTTTACAGGAAAAACGGTCATTCCTTTCTGCACTTCCTCGTCTTCCGAGCTGGGTGAGAGCGGAAAACTTTTGGCTGAAATGGCGGGAACCGGAGAATGGCAGGAAGGACAGAGATTCCAGTCGTCAGCTTCCGAGGATGAGATTATACAGTGGATTCGGAATCTTGGATATTAATGTGAACGACAGTAATTCTGGTAAGGGAGCATTTATTATATGAAGTATAGAAGACAGATTGCAGCGTTTTGCGCGGCGGCAGCATTTGCGTTATCAGCGGCTGCATGCGGCTCCTCGGATGAGGCGCTGCAGTCCGGGAATCAGGGAAGCGCTGCGGGGAATGAAGCTGATAGTACGGAAGGCTCAGGTCAGTCGGCGGGAAATATTGGTATAGAAGACGGTAATATTTTGATTGCTTATTTTACCGCGGTGGATAACAGCGGCGTGGATGCAGAAGCTTCAGCCAGTTATTCGATGATAGACGGAGAGGCAAAAGGAAGGCTTCAGGCCATTGCGGAGATGATACAGGAAAATACAGGAGGAGATTTATTCTCCATACGGACGGATGTAGTTTACCCGGCAGACGGCGGTGAACTGATTGAATACGCAGCCGAAGAACAGGAGGAGGATAAGAGGCCCGCGCTCACTTCACAGGTGGAGAATTTTGACAGCTATAATACGGTTTTTGTGGGATTCCCAAACTGGTGGGGAGACATGCCGCAGGTTTTGTATAGTTTTTTTGATGAATATGATTTTTCGGGAAAAACAATCGTTCCTTTTAATGTCCATAACGGAAGCCGTTTTTCCGGTACGATTGAGACGATTCAGGAACTTGAGCCGGATGCGCTTGTGATTACAGATGGATTCACCATCAGTGAAAGGGATGTTTCGGATGCAAAACCAGAAGTGAATGAGTGGCTGGAAAGGCTTGGCTATTGATAAATTGAAAATAAAACTCTGTATCCGTTTTTTGTCTGGTTACAGAGTTTTTTGCTTCCTGTATTTTTCAGTTTTGTGAACTGATTTACTGTCTATTTTGCATCTCGATAGCCTGCGGCGCCGTAACAGATCAGTTGTGTTGCCAGATTGACAAAATCTTTCAAAGGAGGCTGTTTCGTTTTTATCACGGAAGTGATTATAAAAAGTCTGTCTGCTTACTTTGGTTTTAGAAAGTATGTCTTTGATTTTGATGGATGTAAGCGGTTTTGGGTTGCATAATCTGGCAGCTTTGGAAATATACAAATCTGCCAGATTTTTAAAATAGAAAATACAAGGCTTATCAAGCAGGAGGATTTAATTCTTTTTGTAACTGTTTCAGAAACATGTTAGAAGCTCTTGAGAGAATCTGGTACTTTTTCCAAACAATACAGAGTTCCGCTTCTAATTCCGGAAAGAGTGGTTTGAAGCATAGGTTGCTGTCTCCGGTGGTATTGATGAGCTTATCCAATGCTATGACATATCCCAATCCTTTTTTTACAAACTGCGCTGCATTATAGATAAGGTCATAAGTAGCCACAATATTCAACTTAGAAATATCAGCCCTTAGCCAAGAAAACATTTCATTGTTTATAGAACTCTGGTGCGATAAGATCAACGGTTTATCCCACAGGTCTTCTGCTCTGATCATTTCTTTTTCTGCCAATAAACTGTCGTTACGCATTAATACGCCCCATGTGTCTTTTACCGGAAGCCGGATATAGTCATATTTGGTGATATCTGTTGGTCCGACTAAAAGTCCGAAATCAATCAGGCCTTTATCCAGTCTTTCCATGACGCGTTCTGCATCTCCGCTATAAATATGGTAATGGATCAGGGGATGTTTTTTCTGTAAATTATGGGCGGTCTGTGCCAGAAAAGAAATACCTTCAGTTTCTCCGCATCCAATATAGATATCTCCATTAATGCTCTCATTGGAAGAGCTTAATTCAGCTTTTGTCTTTTCCATCAGGTCAACTAATTCTTCCGCACGTTTTCGAAGCAGCATTCCATCCTCTGTTAATGTGACTTTTTTACTTCCGCGGATGAGCAGTTGTTTTCCTAATTCTTCTTCCAGGTCCTTTAATTGTCTGGAAAGGGGCGGTTGAGTCATGCGAAGCGTCTCTGCGGCCTTTGTTATGCTTTCCTCTCTTGCGACTGCGAGAAAATACTGTAACACCCGAATATCCATAGGGTTCCTCCTTTGCAAAGAACAGAATACATTCATAAATTTTTATGATATTTTATTATAACAGCAAAATCCATACTTTTCAAGTATAGATACAGATTCAATATATGTATTTGATATTTTGAACCAAGGAATTTATAATGTCAGCAACGGAGGTGGTTTTATATGTCCGATTTTACGAATGAGATGAAATCAAGTAATTATGAGAAAGAAATAACAAATGCGTTACAGAGAGTTGCAGAAAAGATGCCATATTACCAGGAATATAGGTATTTTGAGAAAATTGTCAGCAATCATTATTTGTCTGTTTCCAGAAATGCAATACCCAAAATCATTGTACTTGGCTCAGGATTTCCGGAAGAACTGATTGTTGCAGCGGGGAAAATGCCATACTGGATTCTTGGAGGAAGCAGGGAAAGTTCTATGTGGGCAGATGATCTGGTTCCAAGAGATACGGACCCTGTCAGCAGATCAAGTCTTGGATATATAAAATCCGGTCTGGGGAAAAATGCCTTAATACTGATAACGTTAGTCAACGACAGCTCAAGGAAGTTGGCATATATTTTGAAATCAACGGGGCATAAGGTACAGACTTTTCATTTTCCGCCGTTAAAAGATGCAGATTCTATTATGGAATGGAATCGCCAATACGAAGCCTGCCGGTCTGCACTTGCCTTTCATCTGAAAAAGCCGATTACAAAACGGGCAATACAAAAAGCCGAAAAGGAAATCAGGTATGCTAAGAGGCGAATCAGGGAGTTTCTTGAAGTCTGCGAAGGGATGATAGAGGGAACCTGCCGGATGTTTGTGCTGAACAGTTATTATTGTGCAGATGATCTCTCAGAATGGAGTAATCATTTAAAAAGATTGACAGAGAAAATCCGGCGGGAACGTAAGTACAAATATAGAGTGGGCGTAAGAAGCAAAGTCTTGCTTTTGGGTTCGCCGGTTTATTTTCCGAATTACAAGATTCCGTTTTTAATAGAGGATGCAGGGCTTACAATTAGTGTCCAGACGGATTATACTACGCTGAAAATGCAAAGTGGTATATGGCAGGAAAGAGGGGAGGAAACAAATTACTATTTTAATGATACGTCTCCGGCATATGTAAAAAATGACTCCTTTTATAAGCAGGTGATGAGAGTTGTATCCGAAAATGCCATAGATGGAGTTGTCTATCATGTGCTGAAAGGGCAGATTGAATATGATTTTGAGCTGGAGCGTTTTGAGAATTTGTTTGAAATGATAAATGTTCCGGTGTTCCGGTTGGAAACGGACTATAATTATCAGGACGTTGAACAGCTGCGGATACGTCTGGAGGCATTTTCAGAGGTTCTGAACCAGAGGAGATACAGTAAAGGAGAGCTTGCGGTATGAAAGTAAGAAAAACAGGGGTGGTAATCGTATGCGCTGTCTGTACATTTTTGATGGTATCAGCTTTTTTTGCAAAAAGTTTTGTTCTCTATGATTTTCATATGGAAGCTTCTGATTATGAGTATTCTGGGGCAAAAGGGGCAAAGCCTCCATCAGTAGAGACTAATGTCTGGTTTTCGTATGGACAGTCTGGACGCCTGCTGCAATATGGGCTGGATTCTGGAATACGTGCAGAAGATATGACGGTTTATGCACTTTCGCAGACTGGAGAGAGCTATACTGTTCAGGGAAATGAAGATCCGATACGAAGGGATTCTCTGGGATATTTCATCGCGGCTCTTCCTGTAACAGAGCAGGATATGGATGGGGACGGAGCGCCGGAAACTGTTTATGATTATGCCCGTGCGGACTTGGGACCGAATGCATTTAATCCGGCGCCCCAAAAGTTTGGGGAACCGGACATTCCCTTTGAACTTGTATTTGCTGAACGAAAATATATCATGGTCTATTATGAAAATGAGATTCTTACAGATGCAGAGATTCTTGTCACATCCCACAGCGGGGATAAGGAAGTTTATCGGACGGATGAGCATGGATGGATCCGGGGGCTTGCGAACAGGGAGATCCGGGAAGGATTTACAGCATCTTATTCCCCGGATTCAGATACCGTTTACCGTATGCACTATGCATTGGAGGATTACCCATATTTTACGGAACATTTTTTTGCGGCGCATATTCCTTTGCTGATCATATTTTTATTGGCAGGGATTGGAATGATAGCCGTCTGTCTGATACGGAACCAGTTGGCAAAAAAGGATCCGGCTTATGCGGTTTACTCAAGAGAACGTGTAGGCATTTACTCAGGAACATGGAAACAGAAGACAAACTCAAAGTTTCTTTTTATTCGCTGGCTTTGCCTGTTTACAGGAATGTTTTTGTGGACCTATGGGGGAAAACTGATCCATCAGGGACAGGTTCTTAACGAGATTTCCATTCCGGTATTCAGCTGCCCGTTCAATCTGGATCAGGTCGCAGAAGTGCCCTGCTATTATCTGGCACATTTGCCTTCTCTCTTCCATCGTTTTGGGGATGATTTTCCTGTCCGGAATATGGTATATGGTGTGATGTTCCTTGCAACTACACTTTTTTGCTTTATTTTTCTGGGGCGCATTCTCTGCGGTTTCCTGTGCCCGGCAGGACTCATTCAGGATCTGATGGATAAGCTCAGGCAGCTTCTTCATATCCGTCCGATTGTCGTTACAGACAAGCTCAATCGGCTCTTGCAGCCGGTGAAATGGGTGTGGATCATTTTATTTCTGGGATTTGCTTTCACAGGCGGAGATTTTTGTGATATATGTCCGTTAAAGGGATTTACAACGGCGCAGGGAGGATATTGGACGAATCTTTATCTTGGCGGTTTTTTTGCGGTGGTAATGCTGATCGGAAGTTTTTTTATCAAACGGTTTTGGTGTATCATCTGCCCGATGGGCTACTTGATGGGGCTGTTTAAACGCTTTAATTTATTTCAGCTCAAGAAGGATTGCACCGCTTGTACGGAATGCGGCGCTTGTTATCATGCTTGCCCTATGCGGATTAAAAGTATCTATACAGAAAGAGAAGAGGAGCATGTGCAGACGGTTGACTGTCTGATGTGTGGGGAGTGTATACATAAATGTCCGGAGGATCATGCGCTGTCTATGACGTTGTGTGGGAAGACTGTTTTTCAATCCTCAAGACAGACCTTCTTGTCAGGGTACGCCGCAACAGAGAATGGTACCGCTGAAATAGGGGAAAGGGAGGACTGAGATATGGCTGGACGCATACATACAAATGAGAGACAACGTGAACTGTTTATAAAAAAATCTACAAGAGTTGCCAGATCTTACCTGAATCGTGCCAAGGCGCTTCCCGGACTGCCAGACGCTACCAACCCTTTTTTTGACGCACTTGAGGATGTTTATATAGAGTTGAAGGATTTATCTGAGGGAGAGTCAAAATATAAAAAAAGTATCGGAACCCTTTGCGTTATGGTTCCGTCGGAGCTTATCTACGCGGCAAAAGCAAGACCTGTCCGTCTGTGTTCTGGCAGTTATACCGCCTATTCTATCGGGGATGACTATATTCCAAGAGATGCCTGCCCATTAGTAAAGGCGGTGATGGGGTTCGGGCAGATACAGGCGTTACCGGCATTTGACCAGTGTTCCCTTATTGTGGCGCCTGTTACCTGTGATTGTAAAAAGAAGCTGGCAGGCGCATTGGAAACCGTTAAAAATATCGTGCCTGTGCATGTGCCGCCGTTAAAAAGAGAAGACGCTGATATAGAAATATTTCTGCGGGAGCTCTACCGCCTGGTGCCGATACTGGAAGAAGAGACTGGTGAGAAAATCACGGCCCGGTCTCTGGCGGAAGGCATCTGTATAGTGGGGAAGGCACAGTATGAGATGTCGAGGTTTTTAAAATACCGAAAGCATGATCCGGCTCTTGTGCAAGGTACGCATGTAATGGCAGTGATGAACGCTTATTCCTATATGCCGGCGGAGCGCTGGACAACGTGTATGCACAGGCTGAACCTTGAGATGGAATCGCGATTACAAAAGCAGCAGTTTGTGGGGAAAGCAAAGCAGCCACGAATTCTGGTAACCGGCTCGCCTATCGCATTTCCGAATATTAAGATACCACTTTTGATTGAAGAGATGGGCGGTATTCTTGCAGCGGATGAAACCTGTATGGGTGAGAGAGGACTGTATGATCCGGTGTCGGTCATTGATCCGGGCTTTGACGGAATGATGAGGGCGTTTGCTTCGCGTTATACTAAACCCTGCACCTGCCCGGTATTTGTGGATAACAGCCAGCGAATCTATCGGATTAAGCAGATGGTCAGGGAACATAAGGTTCAGGGAATCGTCTACCACGTACTCCGGGGATGTCTGGTTTATGATTATGAATACCAGATTATGGAAGAAGAATTTGGTAAAATGGATATTCCAATTATCCGTGTTGAGAGCGATTATAACGAAGAAGATGTGGAACAGCTTCGGATTCGTATTGAGGCATTCATTGAGCTGATCAAGCTGAAGGAATATGCAAAACATAAAAAAGGAAGGAGATAACAGATATGGTCAAATATTATTTGGGGCTGGACGGCGGTTCCACTTATCTAAAAGCGGCTCTTTTAAGAAAGGGAGCAGTGACAAGCACCATGGTATGTTCTACAGGAATTGATAATAATACCGCTGCGAAAAAAATTGTAGAAGAGTTGTGTAAGCAAAACCAGATCAGCCCCAGTGATATTGGATATATTATGGCAACAGGATACAGCCGTAAGATTCTAGACGTAGCCGATGATGATATTTCAGAGATTACCGCTCACGCCTATGGAGTAAGGGTGACAGCGCCGACAGAATATCGTCCGGGTATGGTAATTGATATTGGCGGTCAGGACAGTAAAATCATTTATCTTGATGCAAATTATAATGTCAAAAATTTTACGATGAATGATAAGTGTGCTGCTGGTACAGGAAAGTTTATGGAAGTTATTGCACAGATTTTAGAGACTACCATTGATCAAGTGGGGCCTCTTTCGTTGGAAAGCAATGCGCCATGTGATATCAATAGCACTTGTGTGGTATTTGCACAGTCAGAGGTGATCTCGTTGGTGGCAAGAAAATTCGACAGGAGGGATATCCTGGCTGGAATGCATCTGTCTATGGCAAAAAGGATTATAAAAATGATGAAAAAATCTGAAAAAGGCGGCGATATCCTGATGACCGGAGGCGGCGCATTGAATATTGGTATTCATAAAGCGTTTGAGGAAGAGATGATGAAAGATGTGTATATTGCACAATATCCACAGTTCAACGGTGCAATCGGTGCGGCGTTGATTGCAAGTGAGAGAGGTGGCGTATGAGTGTTTCTATGATTCTTCCAGCTCTTACAGCTGCTGTTTCAGTCGGCCTTGGATGTGGAACTTGCTGTAGTCCGATAATCAGTTCCTTTCTCTCTATCTATGTGGTGTCTCATTCTAACGGAGTAAAAAAGGGCGTTTTATCATTTCTCAGTTTTTTCATTGGAAAAATGCTTAGTGTATCTTCTCTATGCATGATTTCTGCACTGATCAGCAGACAGTTTATTGAGGAAAGCGGTTATGTCGGCTCTTTTAATCTGCGTTTATTGTCTCAGGCGGCGATGAGTATAATCGGTATGGTGATGGTCATTCGGTGGGGATTTGAGCGAAAAAAGCAAAAAAAGTGCGAAAGCTGCAGAGAGTGTGGGAGGTATGATGGAAAAGTAGGAGCGATCCCTATGCTGATGGCAGGGTTTACATATGGGATGACACCGTGTGCGCCGCTTTTGATGATGATAGGTTATAGTTTTACACTTTCGGTTTCTATGGCAGGAATAGTGGGGATTGTATTCAGTATTTCCAGTATGGTAAGTCCTGTTTTGCTGCTGGTGTTAGTGACGGGGGTGCTTTCTAAGAAAATGGCCAGAGAGATTCCGGATGCGGTGAAATGGTTCCGTCTGGCTTCGTATGTATTGCTGATGATCATGCCGCTTGTTTTGACATCAGGTTATTAGGGCTATTCAGTATATGCGGGCTGCCGGATTATAAAGAAAATTTTGGAGTATGGAGACGAGTATGAAAAGACGATTAATATTTCTGATTTTAACAACAACTATGTTTTTGTTTTCAAGCTGTGGACAAAACGAACAGCAGGAGAACAGAATGACAAATAAAGAGAATTTGCAGGAACAGAATGGAGGAACAAGCACAGAAGCAGAAGGTGAAAAAGCAGGGCAGTCAGATTCATCTCCACTGGTATATATGACAACAAATATTAGTGCGGATGGACTTATGGCAGCTTATGAAGCACTCGAAGCATCACCGGCAGGGGATGTAGCAGTGAAGCTGTCAACAGGTGAACCAGGCAGTAATTACCTGAGGACGGATTTAATTGGCGGATTGGTACAGTCTTTGGATGCATCAATTGTGGAATGTAATACGGCTTACGGCGGGACGAGGGCTAATACGGCTATGCATTATCAATTAGCAGAGGATCATGGCTATACTTCAATTGCAGCAGTAGATATTATGGATGAAAATGGTTCCATGACGCTACCTGTCACCGGTGGGGATAATCTGGCAGAGAATTATGTGGGCGTAAACTTTAAAAATTACGATTATTATGTTATTTTATCACATTTTAAAGGTCACAGTATGGCAGGTTTTGGTGGAGCCATTAAGAATATTTCCATAGGTATCGCTTCTTCTGAAGGAAAAAGCTGGATTCATTCAGGAGGTACTCACAACTCTGGATGGGGTGGAGAACAGGATGCCTTTCTGGAGTCCATGGCAGAGGCGGGAAAATCTGTTGTTGATTATCTTGATGGGAATATCCTGTATATCAATGTGATGAACCGTCTTTCTGTGGACTGTGATTGCAACGGCAGTCCTGCTGAGCCGGATATGCATGATATCGGAATTCTGGCCTCCTTTGATCCGGTAGCCTTGGATCAGGCATGTGTTGACCTGGTTTATCAGGCGGAAGATGGAAGTTCTCTTATAGAAAGAATCGAGTCGCGAAATGGCTTACATACACTCGAACAGGCTGAAAAAATAGGATTGGGAAGCCGGGAATATAAGATGGTGAATATAGATGGCTGATGTATTACAACGGGAGGCAGTTTACCTTTGGTATTACTTTAGTGTCCAATTGGAACAGATTTTCCAATATTGGGTGCTGGGAATGGCTTTGGGAAGTTTTATTTCCGTGTTTTTCAAAGAGCATATACATAATGCATTCCATTTCTTAAGTGGAAAGAAGTTGGGGGGAATTGGCATTGTGGCCGCCAGTGTTCTGGGTATTGCTTCTCCACTGTGTATGTACGGTACGATTCCCATCGCCGCGTCCTTTTCAAAAGGTGGCATGAAAGATGACTGGCTTGCGGCATTTATGATGAGTTCCATCCTGCTTAATCCACAGCTCCTGCTGTATAGCGCCGCATTGGGCAGAACTGCCCTTGTAATAAGGCTGCTGTCCTGTTTTATATGTGGTATTGCGGCAGGAGGCTTGATACACTGCTTTTATAAAAACAAGCCGTTCTTTCAGTTTGGCAGCTTCGACGAACCGGTAAGCAGGGATATAGAGTCAAACATTCTGTCTCGGTATTTTAAAAATCTTTGGAGAAATATAAAGGCAACAGGTTTGTATTTTTTAATTGGTATTGTGCTGTCTGCAAGCTTTCAGAGATATGTGCCTTCGGATGTTATAGCAGATTTGTTTGGTGATAATAAGGCGTTTGGCGTGCTGATGGCCGCAACAATTGGTGTACCGCTCTATGCCTGTGGAGGGGGAACTATCCCTCTTTTGCAGGCATGGCTTTATGACGGCATGAGCCTGGGCAGTGCAGCAGCTTTTATGATTACAGGACCTGCTACGAAAATCACGAACTTAGGGGCGGTAAAGATTGTATTAGGCATTAGACGGTTTATCATATACTTGTTATTTGTCATATTGTTTTCCATGATATCAGGGCTTGCAGTTAATGGCGTATTGTAGGCTGATTGCCGAAACAGATTATCGGTATCTGCTACAATGTGTGAATCAATACTTTTTGAGTATGAAAAATCATATTATATATGTATTTGATATTATATATTGAGCGATTTATAATAGGCCCAGAAGGGAGGGAACAAGATGGCAGAAGCAATAGAAGCATACGAAAAGATACGTCAGAACTTAATTGATGCAGGCTGTGACTTTCAGACTACGGATTTATGTATGACTTTTGTGGAGAAAGGGGAGCTTTTGGGTATGTTGCCGATACTCACAAGGCATAGAATCGATTTGTTAGACTCTGTCCATAAAGGACAGAAACAAATAGACTGCCTTGATTATCTGATCTATCAAATAAAAAGACATAATGACAGGAAGGGGATTTCGTAATGGAGAATAAAGATACCAGAACATTTAAGATTAATTCTAAAATCGAAAGAAAGAAGGTCTATTTCAAAAATCGATATGGCATCAAACTGGCAGGTGACTTATATCTGCCAGAAGACTATGCGGCAAAGAAGAATCCTGCGATTATTGTTTCGGGACCATTCGGAGCAGTAAAGGAACAGGCATCCGGGCTTTATGCACAGGAACTGGCTTTGCGTGGGTTTGTCAGTATGGCGTTTGACCCATCTTTCGGTGGGGAGAGCGGTGGTGAAGTCCGTAATACAGCATCCCCGGAAATATTTACAGAAGATTACAGCGCGGCGGTAGATTATATGGGACTTTTGTCATATGTGGACAGGGAACGTATCGGTGTGGTTGGTATCTGCGGTCTTTCCGGCATGGCAATTACGGCAGCAGGTACAGATACCAGAATCAAGGCGGTTGCTACACTTTCCATGTATGATATGTCTCGTGATATGAGCAAAGGACATATGGATTATTATACAGAGGAGCAGAGAAATAAAATCAAACAGTATCTGAGTGAACAGCGTTGGAAAGATGCAGAAAATGGAACTTTTGCGTTAGGTAATCATGAAATTGCTTTCGATGAAAAGAATGAGCCGATTACAGGAATGCTGGAAGTACCGGAGAGGCTGCCGGAAGAGGCGAACCCTGCTTTTGCTGCATTTTATAACTATTATGCTGGTCGTGCCCGTCATCCACGTGCAGTAAACTTTGTGTCCTCATGGACGGCGACCATGCCGGTATCATTCTGGAATTTTCCGCTGATGACGAATATCAAAGAGGTATCTCCCCGCCCGATTCTGCTGATTGCCGGTGAGAATGCCCATTCCCGTTATTATTCAGAAGATGCGTATTCGGCATCTAAGGAACCAAAGGAACTTGTAATCGTTCCTGACGCTGACCATGTGGATCTTTATGACAATATGGAGAAGATTCCATTTGACAAATTGGAACAGTTTTTTTGGGAAAATCTGAAATAAGAGAACCTTGAACATTACAATATAAAATAGGAGGATTTGAATATGAACGCAACAATGAATACAGTTATGCCGAAAATTGCATTGGGGGCCTGGTCATGGGGAGCAGGAGCCGCAGGTGGAGATCAGGTGTTTGGAAATCATCTGTTTGAGGAGGAATTAAAACCGGTATTTGACAAAGCGATGGAATGCGGACTGAATCTGTGGGATACCGCCGCTGTTTATGGCGAAGGCAGCTCTGAACGGATTTTGGGAAATTTTGTGAAAGATGTATCCAGAGAAGATGTGATTATTTCTACAAAATTCACACCCCAGATTGCCGGCGCTTCACCAGATGCCATGCAGGAAATGATTGACGGAAGCAAAGAGCGTCTGCATACGGATGTCATTGATATTTACTGGATCCACAATCCGATGGATGTGGAAAAATGGACGCCGGATCTGATTGCTCTGGCGAAGAGCGGACAGATTAAGGCGATTGGGGTTTCTAATCACAATCTTGCGGAAATCAAGAGGGCAAATGAAATTCTGGCGGCGGAAGGATTGAAAGTATCAGCGGTACAAAATCATTTCAGTCTGCTTCATCGTTCTTCGGAGCGGGCAGGTATCCTTGATTACTGCAAGGAAAATGGTATTACTTTTTATTCCTATATGGTACTGGAGCAGGGAGCGCTTACCGGACGGTATAATGAAGCAAATCCATTCCCGGCAGGAACCGGACGGGGCGATTCCTATAATCCGCATCTGAAAAAACTTCAGGCGCTGATCGATGAAATGAAAATTATTGGAACGCGTTTTGATGCCAGCCCGGCGCAGATTGCCGCAGCATGGGCGATTGCAAAAGGTACGCTCCCGATCATAGGGGTGACAAAGGCAAGCCAGGTTGAGGAAGCGGTAAAAACAGCACAGATTGATTTGACTGCTGACGAAATCAGCCGTTTGGAAAGACTGGGTGACGAAACGGGCGTTCGTACGCTTCGGGAATGGGAAAAGGAGATGTAATTTGTAAAAATCTATAGAAAGGGTGAGAGATTTGATTTTAGAAGACATATTGAAAGAATTTCGGGGAGAAGAAGGCGTCGGCGCACAAAATCCAGAGTGGCAGAGTATCTTCAGTGAGCTTTGTCAGGAAGCGATACGCATTGGCATGGAACTGAATAACCACTACCATACTCCGGAGGAAATCCGGGAGATGATGGGGAGGCTGACCGGAAAAAAACTGGAAAATGACTTCCGTCTGTTCCCACCCTTTTATACAGACTTTGGTAAGAACATTACAATTGGGAAAGATGTCTTTATTAATTCCGGCTGTCATTTTCAGGATCAGGGCGGCATCACGATCGGCGATGGCACGCTGGTAGGACACAACGTGGTGCTGGCAACAATCAACCATGACCTGAATCCTTCAAAGAAACGGAAGAATCATTATGCGCCTGTCAGAATCGGAAATCATGTATGGATTGGTTCTAATGCAACCGTACTGCCTGGCGTGACGATTGGGGATTGGGCTGTAGTGGCCGCAGGGGCCGTAGTAACGAAGGATGTTCCTGCTATGACGGTTGTGGGCGGTGTCCCCGCAAAGATATTGAAAACAATTTCCGAAGAACCGGCAGAAACGGAGGATTGATGATGAAAAAGTTATGTTGTACGGCTCTTGTTTTTCTACTATTGATTTCTATGGCCGCCTGCCAAAAAGTAGAGCAGACACCGGATGCTCCGGTTGAATCAGAGCAGAGGAAACAGGAGGATAAGGAGTCTGAAGCAGGAGTCAGCGGCGCAGACGAAAAAGCTGCGTTAAGTGAAAAGGAGGATGATACATTGAAGCGTGAATTTAACTTTGAGACGAAAACGGTGATGCTGAACAGTGGATATGAGATGCCGATTAATGGAATCGGCACCTACAGCCTGCAGGATGAAACTTGTGTAGATGCCGTGTCAGAGGCGCTTAGAAGGGGAGTTAGGCTGATCGATACGGCCTATATGTACCATAATGAGGAAAGTGTCGGCCAGGCAGTCAGGGAATCCGGGATTCCGAGGGAAGAGATCTTCGTGATAACGAAGCTTTATCCGAACCAGTTTTCAGATGCGTCGGCAGCTATTGAAGAAGCGCTTCAGAAGCTAGACATTTCCTATATCGACATGATGCTTTTGCATCATCCGGGAAGCGGGGACGTGGAAGCATACCATGCCATGGAAAAAGCAGCAGAGGAAGGGAAAATCCGTTCTATCGGATTATCTAACTGGTATGTGGAAGAATTGGAGAGTTTCCTGCCGCAGGTAAACATCACTCCGGCGCTGGTACAAAATGAGATACATCCTTACTATCAGGAAAATGATGTGATCCCTTACATTCAGGACCTTGGCATTGTCGTGCAGGGGTGGTATCCCCTTGGAGGGAGAGGGCATACGGCAGAGCTTCTTGGAGACGAAGTGATATCCGAAATTGCCAGAGCGCATGGGAAATCCTCCGCACAGGTGATCCTTCGCTGGAATCTGCAAAAAGGTGTGGTGGTGATACCGGGTTCCAGTAATCCTGACCATATTCAGGAGAATACAGAGCTTTATGATTTTGAACTGACAGAAGAGGAGATGGAACAAATTAATAGTCTTGACCGCAATGAAAAGCATGACTGGTATTAAGTTATACAAAGCTGTGCGGCCAGTATCAGGATTTTGGCTGCAATGTAAAACATGATAAATAAATATGTAAAAGGTATAGGAATAATTTTAGAAATAGGAGGAATTTGTAATGAAAGTTTTAGCGATTAATGGAAGTGCAAGAAAAGATGGAAACACAGCAGTTATGATCAATAAAGTATTTGAGGAGCTTCATGCAGAAGGAATCGAGACAGAGATGATTCAGTTCTCTGGTCAGGTGATTGAACCATGTAAGGCATGCTGGGCCTGCGGGGGACAGGGGAATTGTGTACACAAGAAGGATATTTTTAGAGAAACCTTCGAGAAGATGGTGAAGGCGGATGGAATTATTCTCGGTTCTCCAGTTTATTCTGCAAATATTTCTGCAAATATGCAGGCGTTTTTAGAGCGCGCGGCAGTGATCTCTGATATGAACAGGGGTCTTCTAAAGCATAAGGTAGGAGCGGCTGTGGCAGCAGCCCGCCGGGGAGGCGCACTGAACACCATTGACGCCATGAATCATTTCTTCCTGCTGCAGGATATGTTTGTGGCCGGCTCTTCTTACTGGGGGATGGCTTACGGCCGGATGCCGGGAGAAGTGGAAGCAGACGGCGAAGGAATGGATACGATGAAGAGTCTTGGCAAGAATATGGCATATCTGCTTAAGGCTCTGGAAAGGCGGAATGGATAATGAAAAAGAGGGGTCGCATGGTATTTATTATGCTGCTGCTGTTTTGTCTGACAGCCTGTGGGAATGCCGGGATTTCCGAAAAAGAGGAAGAAACGCCAAATGCCGGAGTTTCAGAGCCGGAGGAATCAGAAAGCCTGACGCAGGAGGAGGAAATGCAAAATTCAGGAACAGACGGATCTGCAGATGCAGAAGAACAGGAGGTCAATATGAATACAAAGACGCTGGTAGTTTATTTTTCGTGTACTGGGACTACGGAACCTCTGGCAGAATACGCAGCGGAGAGTCTGGGCGCGGATCTCTATGAGATTATACCAGAGGAGCCGTATACAGAAGAGGATCTGGCTTACTATACGAACGGCCGTGCGGATAAAGAGCAGAACGATCCATCAGTACGGCCTGCCATATCAGGGAGTGTAGAGAATATGGAAGTATATGACACGGTTGTTCTGGGTTACCCGATCTGGCATGGACAGGCCCCCCGGATTATCAGTACTTTTTTGGAAAGTTATGATTTTTCGGGAAAGACGATTGTGCCGTTTTGTACCTCTCACAGCAGTGGAATCGGCTCAAGTGCAAGCGATCTGCATTCCCTTTGCCCGGATTCCGTGAAATGGCTGGACGGGAAAAGGTTTGGCGGCGGAACTTCAAAGGAAGAAATAGAGGGATGGCTTAGGGGCATCGGAATTTTATGATTAACTTATAGAGTGGTCATTAGTATGCGTAGATTTAAAAGATAAACAGTATTTATCCTGAATTATTCATGGCACTATAAGAACCTCTGAAAACACCTTTAGACTGCTTCCAGCATAGAAATACCTACAAAGAGCCCTAAAAAAGGGCAGACTATCCCTATAACTATGGTTTTAGGCTTCTTCAGATGTCAAGGTTCTTGTGTTTTCATTCTAACTGTACTGCAAGTGCCCATATATTACGGAAGGTTTCAAAGACTTCTTTCTTGTAAGGGCAGCTGCTACATAGCTTGAATTTCACATATCTGCTGGTATGTACCACCCTTGCTGCTATCTTTAAGAGTTTGAATCTTACTGTGTCAATCAGACTTTTACTCATATGCTTTGGCAGGGCAAATCGGCGGAACCAGTTGAAAATGTTATATACCAGCGCATGGAGTTGGAGACGGTTGGCGTTAATGGTTTTGCTCTGCGAACTGACCGATGCAAAGTCAAAGCCCTGTTTTCCTTCACCTATGAAGTTCTCCATACGTCCACGGTTGCAGTAATAATCAATCACCTGCCAATGCTCCATTTCCTCCATGTTGGTAACGATAAATGTGTACATGTGGGTCAGCTGGTTATAAGGCTTTTCAATCTTAAACACCACGCGGCGTGGAGAACGCCATGACGCTGCCTGGTACCAGAATTCACCATAGGTGACAGCATAATCTATCATATTAAAATGGGTTGCTTTTGTTAATGCCTCATCTTTGTCCTGTGCAAGTTTCAGCAGCGTTTTGTTGATTTTCAGACGGATGGCATATTTGACATCATTGTCCTCAAAAAGGTCATAAAGCCCCGGTGCAGCAAAGCCGCTGTCCCCTCTGGCATAAAGCTGTATGTCGGGATAGTTTTTTCGGTATTCAGTGATAATAGGTTCCATGAATGCCGCCGCGTCTTTGGAACAGTAGTCCGTGCCATCACGCAGCTGTGCACGGATCAGATCCCCAGTCAGTCCATCATAACAAAGAAGCGGATGGTAGCCATGNGCCTGATAATGATAATTGAACCCTTCTCCCTCCTGTTTCCCATAAGTCGGGAGCAGTGTGGTATCAATGTCAAAAAGGACGAATTCCGGCATTTTGATGGAATAAACCTTCTGCCTTAGCTGCTGCATGATACTGTCGAACTGCCGGAGCGTATCATCATCCATGCGGTTAAAGAATCTGGACAGGGTCGGCTGCGAAGCCAGCGCCTCTTTTCCGAGGACTGGCGACAGAACCGGATCACAGCGGAGTTCGTCTGCACAGTTGTCTTCATAGTAAGTTCCAAAAATCTGGTATATCATCTGCAGGAGGTTTTCGTTATCCTTATGGATACGGAACAGGGCAGTGTCATTCGTCTTAAAGCTGCTTTTTAGCAGACTTTCAATACCAAGGGTATGGAGGAATTCCTTGATCAAAAGAAGTCCTCCGTCGGAGGAAAGTTTCCCTCCATCAAAGTCTACAATAAACTTATTGATTGATCTCCTAATTAGCATCCACCAAGGCCATGAAAAATGCCAATTTCCCTATATTCTGGCATTTTTCACAGCCTGCCTTCCAGGTTATAGCATTCTTTGCATTTCCCTCTTATATAATTCGACGCCACTTTGCTGTCCGACTACGCCGCTTTCTCCACAGCCTTCGCCTCCTTCACCAATAACCTTCTGTACCGGGATACTTTCCGATATTTTTCGTAAATCTCCGGCCTCTCTTCTTTTAGCCTCTTCTCGTCAAGCCTCTGGCTGCTCACCGGTTTCCATGAAATCCTGTACCGATCATTCTCCGCAATCTCAGCCTCCCCCATATAAAGTTTCAGCTCCTGCTCGATCTGCCGCTTCTCGCTTTCAAGGCTTTCGATGAGTTCTGAAAGCTCCTGTCTCCTTTCCAGCTTCCCGTCAAACCCGGTGAGCAGGATAGTCTTTGCCTCGGACTTCTTAAAATACTCCGCGATCACACTGTCCGCAAGTTCCGAACCGTCCGGCTCCGGCAACACTCCTTTTAACACATGGTTCTCCCAGAAATCTTCCTCTATCCGGATCAAGTCCTCAAGCATCTCCTCGTCTCTCTCTATCTTATAATATTTGAACTCCCTCCCGTAGATCAGCACCGCGATATACCACGCATCCGCGTTGCAGACGGACATGTAATGGAGGCACTGGATCTGATAGGACAAAGGTATCCTGCCGTCTGCCCATTTCTCTGCCATGTAAGGGCTGGCAGTTTTACACTCCAGCCCCGCATTTTCCCCGACGATCATCCGGTCTACGTCCGCCAGCATGAAAGGATGTTCCTCGTCGTAGTACATAAAGTTGGCCTTACGTACTTTCTTTCCTGTCGCTTCCATAAATCTCCGTGCAACATAATCTTCAAATTCCCTTCCCTGGCGCATGGCTTCGTTGTCTATATCTTCGGTGCTGTCTGTTCTCTTGTCCTGCCACACCTGCATCGCCGTCCGGTAGGGATTGAGGCCGCAGACCGCCCCGGCATCCGAACCTCCCAGGCCGCGCTTACGGTATTTTAACCATTCTTTTTTATCAAGATTTAATGTAGATATCAGCTTCTTCATCTTTCCAGCTCCTTTCTCCCGGCAAATTTATTTGCCGCCAACTTCTCCCGTTTCTCCCTTTTTCCTTTTTCTCTCTCTTTTTCCTGGTTTCTTTTTTCATCCTCTCCGTTTTTCCCTGCCTGCGCTCCCGGTATCTGCCCCTGATGCCTGGCAGCCCCCCCGTTGAGGCAGTATGCGATGTCCTCCATATGGGAATCCTCGTAGTTCATCCACCTGTTGTAGAGGAACCCAAGAAGTCCCGGCAAGGCCGTCACGGCCTCTAAGATTTCCTCCGCTATCCTGCCGCTTAGTTCTATTAACGCCTCATAGATACAGATCACACTGTCGATCTGGTAAGCCGAACAGTATATCTCTTCCTTGTCTTTCTCCATCATCTGCTGTTTAAACTGGTCTAACTCCCTGCCGAGCTTCCGGCAGAAGATTTTTTCTAACTGTTTCCGGTATGGACGCATATCCTCATCACCCTTCCTCTGTCTGCTTTTGATCCGGCGTCTCTGGAAGCTTCCACAGGCTGTTTTTCCTATAAATAAGAGTATTCTTTTCTTTCTCCATTTCCATTCCACCTCTTCCTTATCCATGCCTAATGCCTAATGTTTTCCTGCCATTTATTTTACGCCGCATTTACCATCTGGTAAGCTTTATCAATCAGCGGGTTCCCTTCCACTGTCCTTGAAAACAGGTTCTCCTTATAATTTGCCGTCTTCCTCAAGGGCTGCGCATGGGTGGCAAAGTCAGATACCGCGTTGACAAAACGGTAAGCGTTCTTTCCTACATGCTGCAGGTCCGGCGCGTCAAAGTAACGGATCTTCATATCCTCCCGAAGACGCTTCATGTTCCGTACCTGCTGGGGCGTGGAGCCGTCCTCTATGGGGAGCAGGATCTCGATATATTCCATCACTTTCTTATCCGTCAGCTTCTTTGTCCTTAAGTTTTCAAACTCTTTCCCCAGCTCATCCATGTAGCTCTCCGCACGGAAAAGAGTATCCTCTGCTTCTTTGATCTTTCCTTTGATATCCCCGGTGTGCATCATGGACCAGGAACGCTTTGCCGTAGACAGCGCCAGGTTCAGCGTATTGTTGCATACGACCCTTACCGGTGTCAGCGCGATCCTTACGGCCCCGGAGCCGTCGTGGGCATTGGAGAAGAAAAGATACGGGCTTATCCTCTCCCCGGAAATGATATATTCATGGAGCATATGGGCCAGGAGCCAGACCTTCCGCCCTCCCAGCAGGCTCCCCGCCGTCTCGTAGCGCACGCCTTCCCCTAACAGGGAATCGGTAAAGGCAAATGCCTCCGTGTTCTGGATAACCTTGTAGCGGTCCGTCACCACGCCGAGCACCTGCCGGTCGCAGTCCCGCACATTTGCTTTGTAGCCGCTTATCAGTTCCTCTGTCTCTGTGTAAATAGGTTCCTGGAGAACTCTCCAGTCGAGTCCTGCCGCTGGCTTAAGACTGCTTCACGTTTATAATATGTAACTGATTCTGCGGACTTTTACCTGGCCTTTATCCTCACGGCCTGCTGTCTCCGTCGCTATGCTGCTCTTTTATCTGCTTTTCATCTTGCGTGGATACGGCCGTCTTCGTAAACACGGTAGGCGACCGCATCATTCCCGATGCCGCCGAGGACTTCTATAAAATCTGTTCCCAGGATAGTTTCCGTAAGATAATCCAGGCTCTCCAGTGCGGTTGTTTCTATTTCTACAATTAATGGTTTTTATCCTTTATAGATAATGAGCATCCAACATACAGCAGAAAAGCCGGGATATCACTATCTCGGCTGTATCGGTGTTCACTATATTTTCAAAAAGCATTAGAGGTTCCAAATCTTAACGATTAGTATATAAAACAATTTCTGTTGCAGTCTGGAATATTTTCAAAATGATACCAACTGTAATCAATATTTTCATTATTATGGTGATGAGATATTTACTCTTACTATTTTACCACTTTTTATTTTTATAGTTAAAACACTTTCCGCATCAAGATATTTAACCATTTTTTTGATTTTTGTATAACTGGTTTTTGAGTAATAGCTTTCTTCAGGATCTGAAATGGACCACTTACATTTTTTCGCTAATTTATATGTTATTTTCTTTGTCGTGCAAACACCTTTTGACGTATCATATGCTAACGGATTTTGGGATTTAGCCGTTACAATTAGTTTTCCATTTGACTTTTTTAAAGATTTTACACCTGAACAATCAACATAATACGTTGTATTCTTAGGCTTTGCTGCCTCTGCGGTAACATTATTAGTCATAAACGTTGTTGCAATAATTACCATAGCCAACAACATACAAATACTAAACCTGAATTATTCATGGCACTATAAGAACCTCTGAAAACACCTTTAGACTGCTTCCAGCATAGAAATACCTACAAAGAGCCCTAAAAAAGGGCAGACTATCCCTATAACTATGGTTTTAGGCTTCTTCAGATGTCAAGGTTCTTGTG
>CAJTDK010000013.1 GCA_910575105.1 Lachnospiraceae bacterium | reverse complement strand
TTTAGAGAACTGTAAAAGGGATAGTGATTTGAAAATACATCTGTTAAATTTTATTGGATCGAGAAAAGAATTTTCTATATGTACTTAAAAAACCATTGACTTAATCAGCAGTCACTACTTACATAAGAAAATTCCGACATATGTCAATATGCCAGAATTTTCCCTATTTTACCTTCAAGCCATATATTACGAACGCTTCCGTCCATTCATCTGAAACACATCATGCCCTTTGATACTCTTCACCGCCTGCCCCAGACTCCTGGCCCTCCCATGCTGATGATACGGCTGGGAAGCCCTGTGCTTATGAAAAATAACGCACTCCCCCTCCCCCGGATACTCCGGATTATGGATATACCAGATATGCCCCGTATTCTTCGACTGGAGCGTCACATCATATTCCTCCGCCAGAATAATGTTAAAATAAGACCTATCCAGCCTCCCGATCTCTTCCGCCCGGAACATCGGCCGCTCCCCCTTTCCCGAACCACGCCGCCAGCGCGTCCTCCACGATACCCGCCACATCCGCAGGCTTCACACTCCCAAAATACCTCTCATACACCTCCGCCGACAGCTTCACGCTCCTTCCGACAGCAGCCTTCTTCACTTTCTCACCATCCAACGCCCCCAGCACAGCCTCTTCCGTCACCTTCCCCGCCATGCCCCTGACGCACTTCGCCGTCTTCATATCCAGCTTAATCTTCCCCGTATCCGCCAGCCCGGACACCACTTCCTGCTCCTTCTCCGACAGATAAGACAAGTCCACCGCCGCCACCAAAGGCAGCGTCCCCTCGTCCAGCCGCCCCTTCAAAGGCTCCCCCAGCTTCTGCACCCGCATATATCTGGCAATATTCCTCCCGGTCATCCCATACTCTTCCCCGATTGCATCCCGGCTCTTCAACCTGTGGACATCATGTCCACAAGTCCCCGCCGTGTCCTGCCCGTTCAGCCTTGCGATCTCCTCCAGAATATCATTCCGCCGCCCCTGGCTGCTGACCTTCTCATACCGCTCCGCCAGCACCGCCGCCTTCTCGCTGGGCAAAAGCTCCGCAAATCCCCTCTGTATCACATTGGTCTCAATCACATACACATAAGCATCCTCTTCCGTCAGATCCGTCTTCACAATGGCCGGAATCTCCGTCAAGCCTGCCAGCCTCCCCGCCACCTGCCGGTTATGCCCCGCAAGCATCTCATACCCGTCCCCCTCCTGCCACACGATCACCGGATTCAGAACCCCATGCTCCCTGATGCTCTCCACCATATCCTCCAGACGCTCCCCCTCATACAGCCGGAACGGATGCCTCCGGAACGGGCGGATACTGTCAATCGGCAGCATCCTGATTCCATTCTCCACGGCGGAAACCTCTTCCGCCCCCGCCAGCAGGTCCACAGCGTCACTAAAAATCTTCCTCTTCGTCCCATTAGCCTTCATACGAAACCAACTCCTTTGCAAACCTCCTATAAGCCAACCCCGCGCTCGCCTTCGGGCTGTACTCCGCCACCGGCAGGCTGTAATAAATGCTCTCCCCCACCTTCACCGTACTGGGAATCCTGGTCTCAAACACCCGTATCTGCTCCTGGAAGCTCTCCATCACTTCCTCCGTCAGCACCTTACACAGCTTCGTCCTGACCTCACACATGGTCATCAGAATCCCCGCAATTCCCAGCCCCGGATTGATCCGCTTCCGTATCTTCACCACCGTCCGCAGAAAATCCTGCATCCCCATCATAGCCAGAAGCTGGGGGTTCACCGTGATAATCACCTCATCCGCAGCAGCCAAAGCATTGATCGTCAAAGTCCCCAGTGATGAGCAGGTATCAACCAAAATATAATCATACCTCTCCCGCAGCGGCTCCAGAATCCCGGACAGCATCCGCTCCGCCCCCATCTCCAGCCGCAGCTTCGCATCCACCACCGACAGATAAATAGACGATGGGATGAAATCCACCCCGTCCTTCGTCCGTATGTACCTCTTCGGGGATGGCATCTTCTCGTCCTCAATCCGCACCATCATCAGATGCCCAATAGTATCCTCCAAAACCCCCGTATCCTCCACGCCGAAACACGTTGTCAAGTTCGCCTGACTGTCAAAATCCACAGCCAGAACCCGCTTCCCCATCTTCCGCAGACAGTACGCCAGATTGAACGTAGTGGTAGTCTTGGCCGTACCCCCTTTTTGCGAACCGATCATATATATCTTTCCCATTCTCAATACCTCACTTTCTTCTCCGCAACCATGCTCAACTGCTGCTCCTCAAACACATCAATATAATCCACTGTCTCCCTCGGAACAATGACCAGCTTCCCTTCCTCACACCGGACCGTCAAAAGCGTCCCCGCCCCGAACCCCAGCTCTTCCAGCCACAGCCCCTTCAACATGATCGTAGGCGTGGGCTTATAATTATGCCCGCTCTGCTCATACACCTTAATCTTCCGAACATCCTTCTTCATCTATATCCCGTCCCTTCCACCGGCCCGCAGACCGGACTATCCATTGCTTCTCCGTCACTGAACTAACCCTGGGATTTTACAGAAACCGCTCCAGGCGCAACAGCCCGTGCCTCTCCCTGTAAAACAGAACTATTTGTTTCCGAACGAAACGATATGCCATCTATAAAAATCAAAAACTCCGCTACACAAAAACTTCAAAACCATCACAACAATATGGGCGCTGTAAGTTCCCCGGCTTTCCGTAAATAAATCTCATTTGTTCCCATGGTACAGAAACACAGGTTTAACCCTCCCATGGCGCCCGGTTCACATTAAACCCGGCCGAAACCTGTCAGCCAGTATTACAACGCCCCCGTTGCAACCCGTCAGCATTTATAAGGACTTCGGACCTTCAAATCCATCACCAGAGGATGGTATGGTTGCTTTGATCGCTATCAGACTTTCATACTGCTGGCCAGCAATATATGTACGGCTCCCGGACGGAAACCAGAAATGCGGTGATTCCGTTTACCCTTTTGAGGGCAAAAAAATAAGGGGACAAGTTAGTGCAACCCCTTGATTTTACTGGGTTCCTCTAACTTGTCCCTATTATAACACGGTCATCTGCATCTAATGTGTCTGGCTCTGTGATGACTATTGTTTGTAAATTTCTCACTTCTATCAATCTTTCCTGCCTGCATTTCGGGCAGTAGAGAGGATAATTTATCAGAATAGTATCCTCCCTAATTCTGCTGCGGGTTTTGCTCCCGCAGACAGGGCATAATATCCATTCTGTCTGTTTCAATTTCTTGCCTGCCTTTCTTTCAAAAATAATGGTATTGTTTCCGATGCCTGCATAGCAGATATACTGTCAGCATAAGCGTGAAAAGTTCCGCAAACGGTACTGCAAGCCATACGCCCGTTACCTCTAAAAATCTCGGCAATACCAAAAGGGACACCGTAATAAATCCAAATGTCCGCAGGAAAGATATGGCTGCAGACGCTTTCCCATTGGATAATGCCGTAAATAATGCGGAAGAAAGAATATTGCACCCAGAGAACAGAAAGCTGAATGAAAAAATGCTAAATCCATTCTTTGTAATCTCAAAAACATTCCTGTTGTTCTCCGCAAATACCTTTGCAATGCTTTCTCCACCAAGCAGGGAAAATAAAAATACAAATATGGAAATCCCCGCTATAAAACTAAAACAGATACAGACGGTCTTTTTTAGCTGTTTTATATTCCCGCTCCCATAGTTATAGCTTACGACGGGGGCTGTTCCCATAGAAAAGCCAATATAAAGCGTTGTTAAGAGGAACTGCGAGTAGATGAGTACCGTAATCGCAGCTACGCCGTCCTCGCCTAGCAGCTTCATCATTGTTACATTAAACAGAACTGTCGTTACGGCAGTCGAACACTGGCTTACCAGTTCCGACACACCGTTGGAGCAGCTTTTCAGCAGAACAGATACGTCCACATTAGGCTTGCAAAAGTGCAATTCACTTCTTTTCATCAGAAAAAATATTGTACCGATAATTGACGGTATCATATATCCGATGCCTGTCCCAATAGCAGCTCCCTTGATTCCCATTTGCAGCAAAACGATAAAGACATAATCAAAAACAATATTGGCAATCCCCGCCAGAACAGCAAGCACTAAGCCTAATGTCGGTTTCCCCGCCGTCACAAACAGATTCTGATATAGCACCTGCATCATGTTAAAGGCGGCGAAAATGAGCTGTATCGTCAGATAATCCCTGCAATATGGGAACAATATTTCACTTGCACCCAATCCCCAGATGATTTCATCCAAAAAGAGAAGCCCTGCCGCTGTAATCAGCAGACCGATAACCGCCCCTGCCACGACAATCAACGTAAAATTGCTTCTGGCTTCCCCTGTGTTTCCATTCCCCATTTTCTTCGCAACGACCGCACTTCCTCCTGTTGCAAGCATCGTCCCCAGACCGACAATCAGATTGATGACGGGGCAGACGATATTGATGGACGACAAGGCGTTCGTGTCTACAAACCGTGCGACGAAAATCGTGTCTACAATGGTGTATAATCCCATAAACAGCATCATCACCATGCTTGGGAAAGCAAATCTGATAAGGGATAGGGCGTTAAAGCTCTCTGCCAACGGGTTTTTCTGTGTTTCGGACATTCCTTGTTTCCTCCTTGTTTTTCGGTGGAAGCACGAAACGCTGCGTCGGATAGCCATATTCCACAAGCAGTTCCCGTTCTGCAAATCCAAGACGGCGGTATTCTTCCCGCCAGCCCGTATCTGCCTTATCGCCTGCACGGTATGTCGTCAACGTAATCTCTTTCCCATAAAGCAACTCGTCTGCCAGCTTATCAAGGAACAGCTTTGTAATGCCGAGATGCCGATACTGCGGATGGACAGCCAGAAAGTCTATGCTGCCTGTGTCTGGCGAAAATCCCATCACGCCAATAGCCATATCGTCATCCCGCAAAATCAGAGCCTTTTTATCCGCAATATATTGATGCAGGTTTGCGGCGTAATCTTTTTTATCCAGACATGGATAGCCGTCAATCGTAAGGCTTACCAGTTCCATCCAGTCATCCGCATCTTCGGGCGTGGCAAATTTTATATTGTCTTTTGTCAAATCCATTTTTACAAGCTCCTCCTTCAGATAAATTTCAAGCTGTAACGGGTAGAAGTTTTCCGTTTCCCGAAATTCCGCAGGGGAAGTCTTATACATCGCCTTAAAAATATCCGTAAATGCCTGCTGGCTTTCATACCCGCTCATAAGGGCAATCTCGATAATCGGTTTTGCAGAAAACACCAGAAGTTTTGCCGCTTCTGTAAGCTGCCGCCGTTTTGCGTAGTCGTGGATAGTCAAGCCGACGGTCTTTGTAAAAATCCGATGCAGATGGTATTTGGAATAGTGCAGTGCCGATGCCACCATATCTAAATCCATCTTTTCGTGCAGATGTTCTTCGATATAGCGGATAGCCTGTGAAACAATGCGTACTGTCTGACCTTGCATTTTGCTCCCTCCTTTCCTCGTTTTGCCCTCACAATTTAAGCATTATGATATGCCAAATCGGGGGGGGTTCAATGAGATATTGTAGCACAAGGAGTTTTCTATCTTTTCATCATTCTTGCTATGTTTTAAACCATCTACATTTACAGCAGTTCTTCTTTCAATGCCCTTATCCATTCTTCGATTGCCTGCACTAATCGAAATTGCTGATGCAGAACCGCCATGCCCGTAGCAGGAATATCGGGAGCGTTTTCTTTTAAGTCCATGTTCTCCTCAAGATAGGATTTCAGCACATTGATATTGCTCTCAATGTTATCCAGACATTCCCTCTGCGGTTCCTTTTCCATGCTTTCTAAATTAACAATGACCGCATTAAAATCCAAGAATATGTTAATCGGCTTGCAGGATATTTCAAGCATCAGTTTCTCAAATTCCTCATTTCCTGCATCCGTCAAGGAATATACTGCCTTTTCGGGCATTTTTCCCTCTTTCTCCGTGCGGCTTGTGATAAGCCCCTTTTCTTCCAACTGGATAACCTTTTTATAGATGGATGGTGTGCTGATTTTTACCCACTTTGAAATGTTGCGGTATTCCACCAGTTTCTGAATATCGTATGCACTCAAGGATTCCCGTTTCAACATTCCCAATACAATCAAGTCAATGGTCGCCATTTAAAATCCCTCCTTTTTCTATTGACAACTACTATAAATTATAGTATTATAATCCCTGCAACGCAATTACTATATTTTATAGTAGTATAAATAACACTATTTGTCAAGAGAAAGGAGTTCAAAATGAACAGTCAAAGTAAAAAGATGGAGCTGCTCGGCAGCACATCCATACCAAAAGCACTTTTAGCAATGGGCATCCCAACAATGGTTGGCATGTTGGTAAATGCTTTCTACAACCTTGTTGACGCTTATTTTGTCGGCGGGCTAGGGGAGAGCCAGATGGGGGCAATCTCCGTGGTCTATCCGCTCGGACAGGTTGTTGTCGGTCTTGGTCTGCTGTTCGGAAACGGTGCGGCTTCTTACATTTCCCGATTGTTAGGTCATGGGGATAAGGAAAATGCGGATAAAGTGGCAAGTACCGCTTTATACAGCAGCGTATCCGTAGGGGCGGTCATCATTATCTTTTCTATGGTGTTCCTGCATCCCATACTGAAGCTCTTGGGGGCAACCGACAGCATCATGCCTTATGCTGCCACATACGCAAGCATTTACATTGTTTCCTGCATCTTCAATGTATTCAATGTCACGATGAATAACATTGTGACTAGCGAGGGAGCAGCTAAAACAACCATGTGTGCCTTGCTGACAGGTGCGGTACTCAATATCGCCTTAGACCCGCTGTTTATCTATATGTTTGATTTAGGCGTGGCAGGAGCAGCGATAGCGACCGCAATCTCACAAGTCGTTTCAACCTGCGTATATCTGACCTATATTCTTCGGAAAAAGAGCGTATTCCATTTTCGGGTTAAGGACTGCACATATACAAAAGAAACCATGTCTGAGATTTTCAAAATCGGCATCCCGACATTGGTATTCCAGATTTTAACGAGTGTGTCCATTTCCTTAATCAACAATGCCGCTGGCGGTTACGGGGACTCTGCCATTGCAGGCATGGGCGTTGTTACCCGCCTTATTTCAATGGGCAGTTTGTCCGTATTCGGGTTCATCAAAGGTTTTCAGCCCATTGCAGGGTACAGTTATGGTGCGAAAAAGTTTGACCGCCTGCGTGAAGCAATCAAGACTTCCATCCTATGGTCTACGGCTTTCTGTGTGATTTTTGGCGTGATACTGGCTTTGTCCTCTACAGCTATCGTTTCCCAGTTCACAAAGGGCGATGCCGAGATGATTCGCATCGGGGCAGCGTCTTTAAGGGCAAACGGCATATCCATCATGCTCTTTGGATGCAGGTTATGACTTTGCTGCAGCAGACGATACTTTACAGAGTGGCGCATAATTATGGCGGTGATGATTGGCAGATTATTTTAGGGGCAGCATTAAGTATTCAATCGTTTACTTTAATTCCTATATGGGGTATGAGCCAAGGGCTACAGCCGGCAGTGGGTACAAATTTTGGTGCTAAACAATATGCGCGTGTAAAACAGATTACAAAGTTTTTTGCTTTTGGAGCTACAGTCCTTTGCATGATTTTCTATATTCCAATTCAGCTTGCACCGCAAACAGTTCTTTCATGGTTTATTAAGGAGCCTGGCATCGTAAATCAAGGTGTTTCCAATTTCCGTATTCTATTCAGCACCTATATTTTGTTGGGTTTTATGCTGATGGTTATTACAATGATGCAGGCAATGGGTAAAGCATCTAAGGCAAGTATATTAGTTATGCTACGCCAGATTGTTCTTTTTATTCCACTTGTTATATTTCTTCCGAAGATTGGAGGACTTGGTGTTGCCGGGGTGTTTGTCGGACCGCCGTTGACGGATTTGGTTGTAGTCGTATTGACGGCTATCATGCTTGTGTCTGAATTTCGCAACATGACACAGTTGACCGTACAGGGTAAATAGGCTACAAGAATACGATACTGGAAAATTGCTTTATCTTGAAACAAAATAAATAAGTGGGCGGGGACATCATTTTTCCGTTCCCGCCTCTTTTGAACAATATTGGGGAATAAAGGACTAAAATTCTGTGAATGGTTAAGGAGGTGATGTCATTGGGACATTAGCTGTATTTGATGTATCGGAATCCGGCAGACAGATTGGGGAAAAGCTGTTTACATTTCTTGATCCGAAGCAAAAACAGGAGCTGGAAAAGTATGTGAATGAGCAGGGAAACTGTAACAGCGGATTATTCCAGGATGGTATTCATACGGAAAGTCGGATGCAGGAATCAGAAAGCCCTCTGACAGAGATACGGGAAGGAGAACTGTATTTCTGCCTGGAGCAGCGCATGGTAGAAATATGCGGCCAGGAGATCATGCTGACCGCAAAGGAGTTTGAACTTCTCTCCCTGCTGATTCGCAATCCAGGCCGGGTATTCACTTTTGAAATGATTATGGATTTGGTCTGGAATGAGGAAGATTCTTTCTATTCCCGAAAAGTCATTATCAACCATGCCAGCAACCTGCGGAAGAAATTGAGGATTTCTGATGCGGTGCCGGATTATATTAAAAGCATACGCAGCGTAGGTTATAAATTTGACAGTGATTGCCGTGGGACAACATAGACAGACGGTTATGGGTGTGTATCTGTGATTTCAGGTACACACCTTTTCTGTTCTAAAGGTATCATGATTTTTTCATCAACTGTCTATATTCCTCTGGAAACAGCCCTGTATTTTTCCGAAACAGGCTTGCGAACCGTCCTGCATGATGATAACCTACGGATTCCGCAATCTGGCTTACTGTAAAATCCGTGCCGACCAGCATATACTCCGCATGGGCGATCCGTTTATTCTGGATAAATTCTGTTATAGTATATCCATACAGTTTCTTGAAAGAATAGCGGAGTTTTGTCTGTCCCATGCAAGCGATTTTTGTTAAATGCTCTGCCCGAATGTCAAAAGCAAAATGATCCTCTATATAGCACTTTACCGCATCCAGGTTAATCAAGTCCTCCTTTGTCAAATCACCGCTTGGAACAAAGCCTTTGTGTTCCTTTGTCTTTTCGGCAATCAGGGAAATGGCTTCTGCGATTTTGCTTTCATAAAACAAATGAGCCGTTGCACCGGTTCCCTGGAATGTCTGTGTCTGGCGCATGAGTAGCACTAATTCTGGAAAATCAGAAATTCCGTCTACGCTACGGAATGC
This sequence comes from Lachnospiraceae bacterium, assembly GCA_910575105.1. Classification (GTDB taxonomy): domain Bacteria; phylum Bacillota; class Clostridia; order Lachnospirales; family Lachnospiraceae; genus MD308. The sequence goes on along the minus strand of CAJTDK010000013.1, from coordinate 116,882 downwards.
TTCTTTGGGATCGGGAAATTCACCGGGATATTTCTGTTCCAGATAATCGTGGTAATATCCAGGCATGAACATAAGCTCTATCCCGTGAATAGGTACATTTTTATGGTATCTGGCCCGAAAAATCTGACTGTCTGATACATGCCCCCGGATACAACTTGCCGACAAGCGTTTATAAGGAGAAAGTTCTTCTGCGGATATGGTGTCGTAATAATTGATAGAAATAAAATCCTGTTGCTGGTATTCTAACACAAAATCTTCTTTCAGACACAAGTCAAGTACACCGATGGCGAATAATCCCTCTTTTTCGTAGTACCAATAATAACCCTCACCTAATTCCTCTGGTGGGGCATAACATTTTCCTTCCAAGTTTAATGTCTCTTTACAAGCACAGGGAACAAACCTGAACTGTGACAGAAATGGTTCTGGTAAATGCTTTGTCCGTGTGTTCATATGGCAGCCTCCTTGTTTTCATTCTGTTATCCACTTTCAACGAACTTTCAGCACGATTCAACGCAAGTTAGTCTAAACTATTGCATTGGATTTCAAAATGCGGTAGATTATTGTGCGGCAGGTTAGCAATATCTAACCTCAATAAAGTATAGCAGACATTACGGCGTAATTCAAGATAAAACCGTGGTGTTGCAAAGAAAAGGAGGTCATTACATTGAACAACGAACAGTCATGGTTCCAGGCGCTGCTATCTTTTGCCGCCCGTTGCAAAGGCAAGATGATTTTGTCCGTGCTTTGTTCCATAATCAGCGTGTTCGGCGGATTCGTCCCATTCCTCGGCGTGTATCAGATTTTGAAACTGTTTATCGCCGGTGACTGTGACGTTTCACAAATTTTATTCTGGTGCGGGTTCTGCGTGGCCGGGTATCTGGTGAGGCTTCTGTTTTTTGCCATTTCAACCATTCTGTCCCACGTGAGCGCATACACCATACTGGAAACCATCCGCATGGAGATAGCGGATAAACTGATGAAAGCGCCCCTGGGGGATGTGATGAACAAGACCATCGGCCAGATCAAGAGCGTGGTGGTTGACCGGGTGGAGGCTATTGAGCCGCCACTGGCACATTTTATCCCGGAGGCAACAGGAAATGTCGTAATTCCCATTGGGATATTTATTTTCCTTTTGGTATTTGACTGGCGCATGGCTCTGGCCTCGATTGCTACCATTCCGCTGGCGGCCATTCCTTTCGGGATTATGACGAGAAATTTCACGGAGAAATATGACGCATACATGAAAGCAAACAACCATGTAAACAGCGTGATCGTGGAATATGTGGAAGGGATTGAGGTTGTAAAAGCCTTTAACCAAGCCAGCAGTTCCTATGAGAAATTTGCAAAAGCCGTGTCGTCTTTTAAGGATTATACTGTGGCATGGTATCAAAGCACATGGAAACTGATGTATCTTGCATTTTCCATTCTGCCCTCCACGCTCCTTATATCTTTGCCCGTGGGTCTGTGGTTATTTGCGAATGGTTCCCTTACCGCTGCGCAGTTGGCTATGTGCCTGATTCTTTCTCTTAGTATTATTGCCCCGCTGATGCGGCTGGAGGTTTTCGTAAATGAAATGAAGGTCATGGAATACGGCATTAAAGAAACGCTGGAATTTATCAATATGCCTGAACTTCCCGAAACGGGAAAAAATGTGAAGCTGGCTCATTCTGACATTGAACTGGAACACGTTTCTTTCTCCTATACCGGAAAGGAAAATGAAACCGTCCTCCATGACGTGAGCCTGAAAATGCCCCAGGGCAGTTTTACTGCTCTGGTAGGGCCGTCTGGCGGCGGCAAGTCCACGGTGGCCCGGCTGATTGCCCGGTTTTGGGATGTGTCCGATGGCAGCATTAAGATCGGAGGCGTGAATATCAAAGACATACCGTTAAAACAGTTATCCGATACGGTTAGTTTTGTTACCCAGGACAATTTTCTGTTTAATTGTTCCCTGAAAGAAAATATCCGGCTGGGCGATCCGTCCGCAACTGATGAACAGGTTTATGAGGCGGCAAAGGCAGCCTGCTGTGATGAATTTATTGGAAAGCTGGAACTTGGATATGACACGCCCGCCGGTGATGCGGGAAAGCGACTATCCGGCGGCGAAAAACAGAGGATTGCCATAGCCCGTGCTATTTTGAAAAAAGCGCCGATTGTAATTTTGGACGAGGCCACGGCATTTACTGACCCGGAGAATGAGGATAAGATTCAGCAGTCTATTATGGCTCTCACAAAAGGAAAGACGCTCCTTGTTATCGCCCATCGGCTGTCTACCATTCTGGTTGCCCCTGCGGTGCCAATACTTTGTGGAAACCCACCATTGCCCTTTCTTCGGATGCCGTCTTTTCGCCCATCTCCACAATAACTCATAGAGAATATAGTCCAGATATGCGAACGCTTCTGCCGCACACACAGACTGGTGGTAATTCGTCCATCCTCGGATTTGTTGGTTCAGTTTCATAATCAGCACATCCTGATTCCATGCTTTCCCACGTTTCAGTATCGTGTCAGATAAATTCCTCACGATTGCCTGTATGGATTTCTTTGACGGCTTCACAATCAGCTTTCCCTTGAATTTTCGGAATGTCCAGCCTAACATATCGAATCCGTCGTTGATCCTCTCCCTCGGATTCGCATTCTTCCCCTGCCTCCTCCATAGGGTCGTTAATCTCTGCTTCGCCGCAGACAAAATCCCCGTCGGAAAACTTCACAAGGTCGGTGTCAAACAGGACGGTCTTTAGCCTCTCCGCCGCCTGTTCGGGGCTGTCGGCATGGATGGAAACGGTCTTTGCATAGTGGGCGACAAGGGTCACTTCATAATTTTTCAATCGGTCTTTCCTCCCTTTCGGTCTTAAATTTTATTGTGGTTATGGTTGTTTCTAACAGAAAAATCCTCACGCAGTCAGCGGGCATCCCCCCTTTCTCGGCTTGGTTTCTTCCTTGCAATCCCCAGATAGGACATTAAAAAATCGTTGAAGTCCTTGCCGATTGGCGGCGGTTCATCAACGATTCGGTAGTCTTTCTGCAACAATTCCTTCAAAGCTGCGGTACATAGCCGACCTGCTTTGTCCTTATCCAGATGCAGAAATATGGTCTTGATTTGCGGGTTTGCTTTCAAAAAAGTCGTGAGGGCAACGGGAATTTTGCTCTCTGTCAGCTCTTTCTTCGGCTGATATACGCCCGACAGGGAGAGAAGATTCTCCGTCTTATAATCCTTTCCCTCGCCTTTTAAATAGGTGGCGTAGGAGAGTAAATCAATGGCGGCTTCAAATAAATGCACCGAAGCACACGGCTCTTTTGCCAGAAGCCGAAACGAATACCGCTTGTCGCTGCCCGATGCGTCACGCTTGAAGCTCCCCATCGTGCCACGGCAGGCGGCGTACTTTGGCTTTCCGTTCTCATCTTTCCCGATAAAAACAGCGTTGTGGTAGTCGGCACTCTCGAAAATAATCCCCTCGGCAATACACTCTTGGATAAGCTGATAATCAATACCACGCCCGAAAAGATACTCGGTCACTCTGTCGCAGTCCTTATTCTTCGGCGGCAGGAGCAACACCTTTGGCTCGTCTTTCTTCACGGCAGGGGGCGGCGGTTTCCAGTCCGCCATCGTCTGCCCCGTGAGGGTTTCCACGGCTTCCACAAAGCCATACTCCTTGACTTTCATCAGATAGTCAAGGGCAGAGTAGCCGCCAAAGCCCCTCGACCACCAGTACCATTTGCCGTTGGAAATCTTTAGGCTGTCATGCTCGGCGGTACAGTAGACGTTCGTCGTGCCTTTGACTTTGACAAGGTTGCTCGGCTCGTAAGCCCGAAGATAGGAAAGCAAGTCTATCTGCCTTGCCTGCTCAAGCACGTCTGGGTCAATCTGCACATAGGGTCTGTTACTTCTCATCCAAACAAGCTCACCTCTCTTTCCCAGACAAAATCTTTTCCGTCTTAACCATATATGCCTTAAAATCTGCGATGGTCTGGCGCAGTTCATCCATGTGGGAATCCTCCCGTCCAAGCCATTCCTCATAAATATCCTGCAAAAGATTCGGGGATTTCATAAGGGCTTTTGCCGCCTGCGGGGAATAATCCGCATTGGAAAAACAATCGGCAATCTCATTTTTCATGGCAATCTGATATGCGGCATCGTAAATTTCCTGCGGCGTTTTTGCCTGCATTTCTTCCCGAAAAGAGGAAAGCTCCCGCTGTACCTTGTCGGTCAGCCTTTGGTTAAGGGACTGTCTGTACTCTTGGTAATTCAATCACACACCTCCTTGAAAATAAAATAAGCCGAGGGATTTTCGTTGTGAAAACCTCTCGGCTATGTAAAAAATCTTAATCTTGCTGTTGCATAGTTTTTATTTTTAGTAATGCTGCATTTACTTTCCCTAAGACTTGTTTAACATCTGATGTAATATTACATTTAAACAATCCTTTTACTACTGATAAAAACTCCATATTAATTCTCAAATAATCATATCCTTGGTCTATGACATTATTTAATCTTCCCAAAACATATTCCCAAAATTCTTTGCTTAAAAACTCATTTCTTAATTCTAATAAATCTTTTTTATCATCCACTTGCCCATAAATTTTTTCGTAATATGGATTTACTAACCAATATGCTACTTGAATAGGTCTATATCTTTCCATAGTATCATAATCTGTTATTATTTTTTTCCCAATCATATCATTAAATAACGCCCCAAAACATTGATGCTCCTCTGTCGAATGTATAACACGTTCATAATACTTTTTATACCCATGTACGAAACGGTACATCTTTTCTGTTTCGCTTTTTCTTGATAACATATGCACTAACATTCCCATATCTAATATCAACTCTTTTGAAAAAATTTCGTCTTGAATCTGTTCTTCTAAATTCCCTTTATATCTTCCATGAGCAATTTTATTGCGAATCATATTATTAAAATAATACATAAAATACTCAACTGCTTCTGGGTAAATATCACTCTTAATTTCTTGTAAATACCTAATCTTATCTTTCAAGACAGCATTAGAGTAAATATCCATTTTTGTAAAACGTAAAAAAGTAGTTGTATCATACAAATAATCCGCAAACATTCCCTCTATTTGCACTGGCAAAATGTTGTTGAATATTTCGTATTCTCCTTGTTTATATAATTCTACTGCTTTTAGCAAAACACTCTTTCTTTCCCGAAGGCAAACACTTGATTCTAACTTATTTATTAATTCATCCAATAGTTTATAATCTGAAATCAACTGTTCTAATGCTGTATTGTATCTTACAGGGTTATTGCTTTTATATGAATGTAAATCATCAATTTTAGGAATATGTTGAATATAATTTTTATATTCATCTATTGCTACATCATCTGATTTCGTATTGCAAGAAAGATAGTATTGCTTTTGTGCATTTTCTATAATAACATATATTTTTACTTTAAAAAACAAAACATACGGTCTATCTAAATTATCTTCTGCTACTTTCACATAATCCCGATAAGATGAAAACGACAAATCTGCACCGTAAGCATTTTCTTTACTCAAATTTAAAACTTCCTGTTTTTTTGCAACTTCAATACTTTGTGCATCCTGCATATCACAAAAATTTGACAGTTTTGAAGTTGCATAGTTTATCACAAACGCCAGCATTTCTTTTTGTGTTCTTAAAGAATTACATTTCAAACAAAGCTCATAAAGTTTTTGTTCGTCAGTAGATATATCTCTCATAAAAGAATGACTCGGTGTTGCATTTTTTATTGCATCAACAGCAATCTTTGTTTGATAAAGTTCTGCATCTATTCTATCTACTTTTGCTTGGTATTTCTGCATTACTATACCAAATTTATGAATAAAAATATCTTCGTACTCTCGTTGAACATCTCTCCAAACTTCTGATGGTAATTTTTCAATATATAAAATTTTACATAATGCAATATAATAATCTTTTTGCTCCGTACTTGCCACATTTCTCGGCTTAATAGTTCTTATCACTGCATTTAGTAATTCCGTATCTGCATTTTCGACTTCATCTAATACATGATTATAATAAAGTTGTCCCAAATCTTCCATAGTTTCTGTCTCAAAAATCCGATTATCCATCCAACCATACAACTCTTTTGATATATAAGTGAAAATATTATCGCAAATATTTTGCCTTTCTTCTGGTGTCATTTCAAAACACCTCCTTGCTTTTTTCATAATTATACTGCATTTTTATAATTTTTTCTACTTAATATCGCTATGTAAAAGACGGCATCAGCACTCACGCCAACACCGCCTTTTCCTCGGTCAATCCGTTATAAAATCCCTGCCTTTTTCAGATACCCCACGCTGTCATAGCAGCCACGGAAGTAGACCGACTGCATCTCCATGTCCGTAAGTTTGTTCCTAAGCTCCATCACTTTAATCAGTGCGGCACATTCTTCATCAGTCAGTTCTGCCGCTGTTTCCGTATCAAACACGCCTAAGACTTTCGGATATTTTTCATACAAGCCCTCAATCTCGGCTCGCACGGCACGGTATTCCTCGTTTTCTCTGGACAGCTTTGCTATGATAGAGCCGAGGTATTCATTAAAGACATTGCTGTGGGCGTCTACAAAAGTTTCAAATCTGAACGCATCCGACATTCTTCCTCACCTCCGATTTTTTCTAATCGTCCTTATTATAATACCCCAAAATCAGCAGTACAAATGTGCAAACTGGATTTAACGCTCCCTGTCCGTGCATTTTTTCTCTGGCTGCTCATCGTTCTGCTCTGGCTCATCGTCAATAACAGCGTTGTCCTTTTCATTCAGATTCAGTTCGATATTGAGGGCATTGAGCCTTTCCGCCTTTTCTTTCAGCTCATTTTCAAAAGCGAACGGTTTCTCAACCTCAACTTTTGCTGTTTCAAGCTGTGCGATGGTTTCCTCCTTTCTCGTCTTGGCGGCTTCCAGTCGGGCAGGGAGCTTGGCAATCTCATTCTCAATTCTGGTGAGATTGCCGAGGGCATCCGTCCCTAAATCTACCTTATATTTCCTCATTCCGCAAAGGTTCAGACAAAAGTGTGCATTGACGGTATCATAGAAAACCTCCATCTGAAAGCCACGGTAGCTGCCGATTTGTATCGGCTGTGACAGCGGGTTTTCCTTGCAGATGGCAAGCAGCATCCCTCCTGCGTCCGCTTTTTCTTTGTAGGTCACGCCGTTTAATGTCATCGGGCAGAACTTGTCCTCGCCCTGCGGCATATGCTGGCTGGCAATCTTGGCATCATTCCCGTAGCCTATAATGCGTTCCTCATACTCCTTAATCTCCTGCGGGTAGTGCTTCAGTATCCTGTCCTCAAGGTCGTAATGCTCGGAAAGGTAGCTCTGCTTCAAGACTTTCAGTTTCGCCACCTGCATATCCAAATCCATTTTTTCCTTGAAACGCTCATCGCCCGTAGCCAGCATTTTTACCTCCGCAAAGGAGAGGGCGACCTCGTCCACGTCCTCGGCAGAACGCACGGGGCTTTTGCTCGTCATTATCTGGGAAATGAATTTCTGCTTTCCCTCCACGAGCTGGTAGAGGTACGCATCAAAGGTCTGTTCCGTCACATAGCGGTAAACTTCAACCTCTGGGAACATATTTCCCTGCCTTTCCAGACGACCTTGACGCTGTTCCAAGCACGAGGGTTTCCACGGACAATCAAGATTGTGAATGGCAATTAATCTGTCCTGCACGTTTGTACCTGCGCCCATCTTCTGGGTAGAGCCGAACAATATGCAGGGACGACGTATCGGATTGCCGTGTCCACTTCCTCAAGGGTATACGGCGTGCTGCCGCTGATAAGGACGTTTTCAAACTTCGCCAGCCCGTTCTTATCGGTCACGGCGTATTCATCAACCGCCAATCCGCTTAAAGAAGTGCCGTAAAGGTGGAACTTCACGCCCTCCACAAGATTGTCCTCGGATGTTTTCACGACTTCCAGACTGCCACGCTTCAAGGTATTGCTGAATGTGACCGTAGAAGTTTTCCCGCCGATGATTGTCACGGTCTGGGTTTTCTGCGGCTCGTAGCGGTCGATGGACTGCTCCGTGACAGTGTAAGTGCCAGGGAATAAGCCCTCCACTGTGATATTTCCGTCTTTATCTGTCTTTACGGTCTTGTTGAAGCCGTCGCCTTTGATGGTAAAGGAAATCCCGCTGACAACGCCATCCTCGGAAGTCTTTTTCAGTGCGACCGTGCCTGTCGGCGTTTCCACGTTTCATGGTTTCCTGTGCCTGTTCCAGCTTTGCAAGTTTGCTTTCCAGCTTAGAAACGGCGTTCGGGTCGTCGGCACTGATACCGCCCATGCCCGTACTGCGGATTTTGTCAAGCAAGCCCTGTATAGGCGGCAGCGTCCGCAAGCTCCACCAAATGACCGACACACCAAGAAATGAGGTAGCCCCCGCCCTCAATATATCCGTCCTTTTTCTCTTTTACCCCAAGCGCGGCGGCGATACTTGCCGCGACGCTGGGCTTTTCTGCAATGACTAATCTATGTGAAGTCAATAAAAATTCCTCCTTTCATTTTCCCGTGGTTTTCTTCTCTGTCAGCTTCTTGATACAGTACCCCACGCAGGGCGGCTCCCGGTTGTAGGGACAGCCCTTGCAGCGCGGGGGAATGGAAGCGGGCGGCGATTTTCCACGCCGCCCGTCCCCCGGTTTCTGTATCATCATTCTTTCTAAGGGGTTTTCGGTGAACAGGGTCATGCTTCCTCGTCCTCCATTTCCCCGGCTTCGTCGTCCGGCTCCGGCTCGTCCTCGTCGTAATCGTCAAAATCGAAATCGTCAAGGTCTGTGCTGCCCTTTACGTCCTGCTTCGGCTTCATAATCTTAAAGTAATAGAACGCGCCGCCGCCCCCGGCAATGGCGACGATCAGAAAGAGCAGCAGCCCGCCCGTGCCTGTTTTCTTCTCCTTTGGTTCCTCCGGCTCGCCTTGTTCCGGCTCCGCTGCTTTGCCGCCGCAAGCGGTCATGTTGGTGCTGCATGCTCATGGTCGGGTAGTGGTGTTCTGCCGCGCCGGAAAGCCGCTTCTGTGCGTACTTCCACGGGGGATCGGCGTAGATTATGCCGTATTTCTTTTCAATGGTTTCTTGTCCCTCCTTTCCGTATGCTTCCTTTTAAGCCCCATAAAGGGTAATCAAGGCAAAGGTCAATCTTTGCCCTTTGCCTGTCCCTATTCTATGGGTTTTCCCGCGTCAAGGTCGGGTCGTATTTTCGCCGCTTCGCTCTGAAAATCTCCACCCTGCCCTTGACACGCCTTTAGTGCGCCGCGAAAATGGACTTAGCAAGTGCGCCGGATTTGAACAGGGAAAAGCAGAGGATCACCGTATAAGCAGCAAGGGAGAATATCGCGCTGTGTAGGTTGTCCGCCACTGTTATGTTGTTCACCAGCACCGCGTAAATGCCGACGCACACCATAATGAGGAAGCCTTGAAAGCCGATAGCGAACAGGGCTTTTAAGTAGTTGTTGCCGATCTGCCCCCACTCTTTATTTGTCATTGTTGCAAATGGGATAGGCGACACGGAACAGTAAAGGTAAATTTCTATCATTCTGCCGTAGAGGACAACGGTTATCAGTACGGACATGATTTTCATGCAAAGGCTCACAAGGCTTGTTTCCATAACCAGTAATAAAAGTTCGGGGATTTCCATTGCGTCAAGCCCCTCCTGCATGGAAGCAAGGGCGGCGGCAACGTCAATTTCTGTGCTGCCGCTTATCACCCCCGCCGCGCCGGAAACGACGTGCTGCGCAACGTCAAAGACTGCCATAGTAATATCAAAGGTGTGGGTGACAAGGTACACCGCCACCCACGCCTTGAAAAACCACTTGAAAAACATAAATGTGTCAACGTCGTGCATACCATGTAGCCCGTGTTTACGTTCTTGATTTCCGATCAGCTCCTTAAAAATCTTTTTATGAATGACAGGTAGGAAAGGGTCTTTTTCCGTAGCAGTCGGCGGTGTGGGAATGTGGGTAACTGGCTGCTCTTTTGGGGCTGTGGGAAACGCTGTTTGCAGGACGTGGGAAAGCCGCACTTTGGCTTTTCCATGTGCTGTGAATGGCGTTTTCCATAGTCCCATAGCCTGTTATCCACATTTCCACGGCGCAAGGGGCGCGTATCTCATGCCCGGTTTTTCTGTTCTTAACTGCAATCCCTCCTTTCTCCCTGCTGGTGGGTCAGCTCCATGTGCCGGATATAGCTTTCTGTCCCTTTAATAGCAGCGTCAACCGCCCCGGCTATAAGTAGCTGCCACTTCATAACCTCCCGTATCTCCATTTCTTTACTGATACCTTTCTTCATGGTCTGCGTCCTCCTGTAAATGCGCCCGGTTCTTCTCGTAGAGCCGTTCACAATCCTTAATAAATTTCCGCAGGGCAGCTTCCCGCCGCTGTTCCTCCCGGATTTTCGGGTTGACAAGCACCGTAAACCGCCGCCTGTCAGTTCCGGGGTGTTCACTCATAAGCAGCTTTTTGATTTCCGGCTTCATAGCGATACCTCCCTGTCCTTGTGTTTGGTCTGCTGGCGGCTGGCGTTCAGCTCCTTTGCCTTTTCCCGGAAAGCGGCTAATGCCTTTCGGATTGAGGGCTTCTTATCCTGTGTCAGCTTCTTTGCGGAAAACTCCTTGAAAGCGGCGGTCAGCGCGTCCGCGTCCCTGCCTTTGAAGAATACAAGGTAGCGGGGCGGGGTTTCCGTCGCGTCCTTTTTCAGCGCAAAGTCGATACCATATTTTTTCGCTGTACTCTCAAAGGCTTTGATGTTGTCCTTTGTGATCTCAATGTTGGAAACGCCTGTATTCTGCTTCATAAGCTGCTTTAGGGTCTGCTTCCCGTGGGGGATCGCCTGTCTGTCAAGCTCTTTCTTTGCCTGTGAGAGCAGCTTTTTGATTGCCTTTTGCAGCACTTCGGCGGTCAGCTTCCCGGTCTTGATATTTGCGACAAAAGCCCCTTTGCCTTTAATGTCAGTTCCTTGTTGCGTAAATGGTGGTTGCTCATAACGGTATAGCCCTTGTTGCGTTCCACTCGGAAAACTGCCATAGCTTCATCACTCCTTTGGTTGTGGATTTGTTACGCGATAGAACGCCATTTTGCTGGGGTTAGGTATAAATCCCTGTCCCCGGCAAAAGTGCGCCCGCAAAGCCGCATATAGCAAGGCTCTTTTCGCCCCTACTGCGTAACATGAGGGCATAAAAAAAGCGGCGTTCCTGTTCTCCCGTGTTGGGATAGAGAAACGCCGCGTATGCGTCGTATTCAGTTTTCATTTATTCTTTCTCAATGCTGTGTGCTGGTGGCTGGGCTGGCAGGGTTGGGGGCGGCATATCAAGGCTCTTTTCCTCAAAAGTAGTAAATTGGTAGTAAATTCAGCTTGAAATCCTGCTTGTATGCCCGTAAATCAAGGCTTTTTTGAGATAATCAACCATTTTATATATAAAATCTTCTAAACTTTCTTCAATTTCATCAAACGCCCTCTGATAAATACATTCTTGTTTTAAAGCACCACTTTCACTTATTTTACTTTCAAAAAGTATTTTACTAATCTCCATTGCTTTCATTGCACATATAACAAAATTGCCTTTACCCTCTTTCCATAAATTAAAATGATACACTTCTGAATAAATTGAATTTCTAATTTCACGGACTTTATTAAATATTTCCTCATATGCTGTGCGTCTAATCTTCTTATTTCCGAACATAAAATCCAAACTGCCATAAGCACTATCTAGGTCGCTTAGACTAATATTAGACAAATCAATATAATTATCAATTATAGATGAAAAACAAACCTTATTTTCTTCTAAATGTTGCTTATATAACTCATCAAGGATTTCTGAAATATTATCATTCTCTGTAAAATTCATAATCTCATGCGATTCCATCCATGCAATATATTCATTCTTTGCTTTACTCTCCTTTTTTAATCCCAGAGAATTTGCAATCTTCTCTCCATATCGTTCCACCTCTCTGTTATGAATTTCCTCTGCAAAACTGTTAAATATCAATTCTTCTGGCTCACTTATAACAATTGGTTTCGCTTTCCTAAATTGGATTATTACTTTCCTTGCTTCTATCCAAAACTTTTCCATAGAACTTTTTCTTTCTGAAAAATATTCTATTAATGACATAATGAAGCCAAGAAATGCACTTCCAAACAATGCTAATGAAATATCATATCCAATTTTTATATCATTACATTGAAAAACAATCATCAAAACGACACTAGCTATTGTACAAATTATTGTAGCAAATGTTAGCCACTTTTTAGCCCTCATATATACCACATCCTTATATATTCTATATCTATCTTTTGATATTTCTATACTTTCTGAGAAAGCATTATAAAAAGTATTCCATCATTTCCAAGCCACCATCAAATCATCCGAAAATATCTCAACGCCTCTCTTATCGCCTCTTCTTTCTCTGGCGGGCATTTCGGCTGTCTGGAATTTTCCGATTTTGGCAGATTGTAGTTCACCCTCTCGATAATCCCACATTTCTCTTTTACCTGTGCGATATACAAACTGCTGACTTTCAATCCAGTATGTTCCAACACATAATCCTTGATTTCCTCATAGGTTGCCTTGCTTTCCGCAGCCGTTAAATCAAGCTCGTCCATCTGAAGCTCAACCTCGATATGTTGCTCTGAATGAAGTTTGGACAATAAACATACCGTCTCCACATGCCGTGAGACAATCGCTTGAATGTCAGTCGTAATCGAAAACTTATCTATGACACTGGAAGTATAGGAAAACATATCTTATCAACCCCTTTTGGGGTACTTCCAAATCTGAATAAGTTCTTTGGCTAATAACTCAGCACGGGAAAGGATTTCATTTTCTCCCCATTTGGAAACAGACGTTAGATAACTACTGATTTTGATTGGAGTATGCCTGTATCCGATCTTATTTCCATCTTTATCTACGCAATCCTGCTTATCTGTAAACCTTTTATTCTGATATTCGGAATTATATCCTGTCAATGTCAGGTTTCCCATCGTATGCAGATACATTTCGTGTATTCTCTCCCAATCTGTTCCAAGTTCCTTCTTCCACTCATCAGACAATGTTTGGGGCATAATATGTTCAATCGTATACTCTTTTGTCGGAACATATTCCTTACGTTTATAGTTTTCAAGTGTGTCCAAGATCGTTTTTGTTCTATTGGAACTTATAGAATAAATCTTCAAAGTTTTCAATGTCTGTATAACCTCATCATCATTTGGCATTCTTTGCGCATATGTAAGCGTAGACAGATTTTTCTTGAACGAGCTAAGCTGATCTTCGTTATATAGGCTTTTCAACATTGAAATGCATACGGGACCAGCCGTATTTGTTGGTAAGGCGCAAACCGCTCTCCGCATCCAGTAGGATTCCATAATCGTCAGGATTTCAACAGCATCATTATCCGAGATAAGGCCGTCATTACGGTCGGAAAGCAATTTGAGAATCGCTGGTGTTATCTTTAACTGTCCAGTATTTTTTACCCTGAACATCGCTTGATGAAGTCTGTCCCCTTTATTTGATGCCGCTATCCAATCTGTATAATATTTTGAATACTGCCTGATCTGCTTGACAATCCCTTCTGTACCAAGCGACTTCTGATCATAAAAATATTTCTTAAAAACATCATAATAATCACTACTTACCTGACGCTGAAGAACAGCAGTCATATAGTAGTTGAAAAAAGATGTAAAATTTGAGGTTCCTCCGAATTCCATTCCCAAATCCTTTTCCATAGGATGCCAGTAATCCGCATACAACCGCGCCTGCGATGTCGGATCGACAGTCATTAACACAAAATTACGGATTTTATCAGCTGTTGAAAGAGGCAATCCCGTGCTGTTGACTGTCTCAAATACCAGTTGAGCATTATCTTCAGGAATCAAGTAAGTATCTATCAGCCGCAACTTTTTAATTCCATCATAAATCAACTGTGGATCAGAATCCTTGTCACAAAGCATTTTATAAATAAAACGGTAATTTTCAAATATTCTGCTGTATTTTATATCATCCGGCTTGGTTCTGTTTTCAAGAAGCTTTTTCCATGCATAAAAATCCTCTTCGTTCAATCTGAGTTTATAATATGTATCGCCGGATTCATCCTCATTAATCAGATATCTGCGCGAAAGCTTTTTAAAGTTTGTCGAAGCTTTCTTATACTCTTCGTCATCCGTAATTTTCAAACGCGTATAATCTGTGAGCGCAAGGAGTACAATCGACAGTGTAGTCAGCCTCTGTTGTCCATCAATAACCAAATACTCCTTTATAGCAGAAGCATGCATTGCATCCTGTTTTGCCAGATAAATAACCGAACCGATAAAATGACATGGTCTGTTTTTATCTTTTGCAACATCCAAAATATCATCCACCAGTTTCAAACAATTATCCCTGTTCCAACTATACTTCCGCTGATAGATTGGAACAAAAAACTGTGCTTCTACGCCCAGAAATTTGGTAAATTCTGTATCTATTGCTTTCATCTCTTGTCTCCTCACATTGATTAATTTAAAATATATTCGTATGAATCAGTACGGAATATTGATATCATAGGCTACTTCTTGGGCAGGATATCAACTCCTGCATATACAAGCATTTTCCTTATATCTTCATACATATCGATGATGATATTTTCCGTTTCCATATTCTCTGCATATCGTGTGTAATAGCCGATATCGTTTATTTTGACCCGGTTGGGATCAGAACGAGTAATTTGAAAGCCAGTGATACGCTTAGAGCCAAATCTCACCCAATCATGTTCTCCCTCATAATTTCCATTTGAAACCTCTTTAGGAAGTCTAAGAATCGCTGCATTTTTCTCCCGGAGGTATGCCTCAATTTCAGCGACAGCTTCCCGTGTAATGTGAAACCGTCTCACTCTGTCAGGATATAAGAATGCCACAAGCAAATGCTCTTCCAACACCTCTCCGCTGCGTAAAACAGTAATCCCTCTGCCTCCATCTTTTCCAAAGTCACCTATCAGCTGTCTTGCCTGAAACTGAAAGAGAATATCAGATTCGGCATATTCGCCTTCATATTTTTCTCCGCCATCTCCAAACTCGAAACGCCAGGAATCATCCTTGCCGAACGGGATTCCCGTCCGTTGTGCAAGAGTCTTTACTTCGACTTCGATAGGAGGCCCCGCTATTTTATCCAAATCCTCCCGGCGCATTTCAAACATAAGATGGGCATAAGGGCTTTTATATTTCTCTTGGAACAGTTTTTCCATTTGCAGATACATATCCGTATCCATAACGCCATCCATAAGCATCTTTTTCATTATATGGATTGTCATTCCGTAGTTCATGATTACCTCAAACTCTTCCTTTGTGAAGTAACCGGAACTATCTATGGCCTTGCTGACATCATTTGCAAGAGCAGTTGATGCCGCCGATTTTTCAGCAATATCTGTATTTGAATCCGCAAGTGTTGATACCGCATTATGGCTTGGTGTTACCGTATTTTTCCTCGATTGTTTCTTCTTGATATTCTTATCTCCAGATAGTGATTCCTGGTTCTTTATACCGGAAGAAGTGTCAGAACTAGAACATGTTTCTTCTGCCAACATATCTGCTTTCTTTTTGGAGAACCTATCCTTGATATAGCAGTCATGCGAACAATATTTACGTCTCTGTTCACCATGAATTTGAAATGCTTTGCCACAAAAAGCACAGTTTATGGTTCGATTGGATCTATGCCTGATCTGTTCTGGGTGAGCCGCCCACCATTTACTCCTGCACACGTCACTGCAAAATTTCTTCTTTTTTCTTCCTGGTGCCTGTGCAACCTCTTTCCCGCATTGTAAACATTGACTTTTCTCTGCTGTGATAACTTCTGTGAGATCTGACTGCTCCGTGGTAATGGCAGACTTCTCCTGCTCAACGATAAGCCTCATGATCACCTTCATAGGGCAGCCGCAATGAGGACAGCTTTCCGCATATTCACTGATTTTTGCTTTGCACTCAGGGCAAACTATCAATGCCATTTTTCTTCGTTCCTTGACTTGTATTTTAACCCTCACTAAATTCTTTTCGTTTTTGTGGTCAGCTTCTCACCGCTGGGGAGGATGAAGGACTGCTCAAACTTCACACCAAGAGCATCTGCTATACGATTAAGCTCCTCTGTACCAAGTGTCTCATTCCTAAGTTTTTTATACAGATTTTGTCGGGATTGACCCGTTCTTCTGGCCAGTTCAGCAAGACTTATATTCTGATCTTCGCAGAGTTTCTTTACAAGATCTGATGTGTTCATAATGATCCTCCGTAATAGCACGCTTCTATTGTAAACCTTTTAGTTACCTTTTTCAATGCCTGCCTCTGAATTTATATTTCCGCAACAGAAAAGCCCGCAATCCTTTAAAAGATTACGGACCAAACTACCCTTTATTCCATTACGCTTCCACATCAATTTCTAGCCCTGATTTGAATTCCACTGTCAGTTTTTTATCATAGATTGTGATTTTCTCGATCAGACGTCTGACCAGAGTTTCTGAGTATTCCGTGAGTGCCTCTGTCTGTTCGTCAAGGAATGAAGTAAGGTCATCGACACGCTCCTTCAGTTCCGTGTTCTCCGCCACCTCGGTAAGGATATCCTGCCACTGTTCCCTGAGGCTGATGATGGCATCCCCGATCTCATCGATCCTGCCCTGATCTTTCCCAGCATCGAGCAGCTCTACCTGTTTCTCCCGTATGGCAATATCGACTGCCGCCAGCCTTTCTTCTGCATCGCTTTCAAGAACCTCCCGGATGTTTTGCTGCAGAACAGGGAGAATGTTGTCTTTCTGTAACCAGGCATCGTTGATTGCTGTGACAACCGCTGTATGCAGTTCCTCTTCCCGAATCGTCCTTGCCGGGCAGTCAATCCCGCTGCTCTTTTTAAGGACCCGGCTCACACACCGCCAGACGGTAGATTTGCATCCTCGGTTATTCCACTTGACCCTGCGAAAAATATCACCGCAATGACCGCAGAACACGATACTTGATAAAGCATACCGGGAACTGTAGACCCGTTTCTTTCCATCCGTCAAGATATTTGCCCGCCGGACGATTTCCGCCTGGACTCGGAGAAATACATTCTTGTCGATGATCGCTTCGTGACTTCCTTCCACATAGTACTTCGGTGCGAGACCATTATTGGCTACCCGTTTCTTTTCCAGCGTATTCACCGTATAAGTCTTTTGCAGGAGAGCATCACCAATATACTTTTCATTAGTTAAAATCTGCTTAATATTGCTTTCGTGCCACTTGGCGTTGCCTGCCCCGTTTAAGATACCATCTGCCTCAAGGCTGCGCTTAATCTGAAGAAAGCTCCTGCCATCCATGTACTCAGCGTAGATACGCCGGACAATCTCAGCCTCTTCCGGCACAATAATGAGCTTCCCGTCTTCATCCTTGGTATAGCCAAGGAACCTGTTGTGGTTGACCTGAACTTTGCCCTGCTGATTGCGGAACTGGATGCCAAGCCGGACGTTTGCCGACAGGGATTCTGATTCCTGCTGGGCAAGCGCCGCCATGATTGTCATGAGAACTTCGCCCTTGGCATCCAGGGTATTGATGTTCTCTTTCTCAAAGAAAACGGCTATATTCAACCCTTTCAATTCTCTTGTGTATTTCAGGCAGTCCACAGTGTTGCGGGAGAATCTGCTGATGGACTTGGTCAAAATCAAATCAATCTTCCCGTCCCGGCAATCCTGTATCATCCGATTGAATGCCTCCCGCTTGGCCGTGTTGGTTGCGCTTATCCCATCGTCGGCATACACCTCGACCAGTTCCCATTCGGGATTGTTTTTGATGTAGGCTGTGTAATGTTCGACCTGCACTTCGTAGCTGGATTCCTGTTCTTCAAACTCCGTTGATACACGGCAATATGCCGCCACTCTGGTCTTTTGTACTTTCTCGGCAGGTTTCTGCGTACCGATGGTGCGTCTTGCAGGAATAACTGTAATGTTTTGTGCCAGTGCCATTATCCGCTCACCTCGCTTCTGATATGGGTGTAGGCATATTCAGCCTGTCTGACCGGATCGTCATATTTCAGTGTAATCTTAGTTGCGGAAAATCTTGTGAAGATCGTTCCCTCCGGTACGCCTTTTCCTTTCCATCTGTCCCGTCCGAGCGCCTTTTCCCGCCGGAGGCGCTCTGCCTCCACTTTTTGGACTGTCTCCTTTGTCAAGATCGGCGGATAAAAACTGTCACCGACGTATCGCTTATTCAGCATCAGCCGTTTCACCCCGCAGTGGCTCATGGCCAGCCCGACTGCTGCCGCCGCATTCTTAAAGGACATTCCAGAAAGATAGTTTTCGCATATCTGTCGGATGTTGGCAGCCTGATCCTCGTTAATGACTGCTCTGCCACCGATAATGTCATATCCGTATGGTGTGTGTTCCATCTTATATCCTTTCCCGGAATATAGGTCCGCACTTCATGGCGAATCCAATCTCCGTTCTTTCATAGACTACAATATGGTCAACGTGTTCTGTAAAAAGCGCCTCCTCATACCTGGTCAGCATCATACCCTTCGCTGTATACTTGAGGAGCCGCGTCAAAGCCTCCTGTTGTTCATGACTGCCGCTGACCTTTGATTCCAAGGCATTCTGCTCCGCTGAGAGCCGCTGCGCTTCTTCCGTAAGGGCATCGCTTTCCTCCGCATAAACCGCCGGATCAAGCAGCCCCTTTGCAAAGAACTGATGAATCTGCTGCCTGCGCTCCCCGTTCTTTTCCAGAAGAACCTCCAGCTCATTCAGCCTGTCCAGGAATTCTGCCTGTCGGTCTTCTTTCAGCATTTCCGCAAAAGGAAGAAGGATTCTGCTCCGCCCCCAAGTCAGCTTGTTCATCATGGTCACGAAAGCTGCCTTTACCGGCTCCTCTGGAATTGACTTCATTCCGCAGGTGTTTTTGTCCCTCACATGAGTGTTGCAGGCAAAGCCGAAGCGATTATTCAGTTTGACCCGTTTCCAGGTGCCGCCGCACTCTCCGCAGATGATCCTGCCGGACATGGCATAACGGTTTTTGTACTTGTCCTCATCCTTTCGGATTCCTTTTTCCAAGCCGTTGGCCTCGATGATGGCATTGGCCGCTTCGAAGTCCTCATGGCTTACAATCGGTTTGTGGTGTTCCCGCACATAATACTGATTTTTTTCACCACGGTTCACATGGCGGCTGAAGCAGTCATCCGTATAGGTCTTCTGCAGGATCAAATCGCCCGTATACTTTTCATTTTTAACCATGCCGTTAATGGTATGCCCGGTCCATCTGCCGCCCCTCTTTGTAACGGTACCTCTTTCATTCAGTTCCCTTGCCACAGTTCCCGGTGACTTTCCGGACAGAACTGCGTCAAATATCCACCGCACCGTCTTTGCCTGCTCTTCATTTACGACCATCTGGCCATCCACATTGTCGTATCCGTATGGTGGATAGCCAATCTTGAATGTGCCATTTTGAAACCGTTTCTGGATGCTCCATTTATTATTCTCCGCAATAGAATGGGATTCGCTCTCCGCAAGACTTGAAAGGATGGAGAGCAGAAGCTCACCCTCCATCTTGCCCGTATCAATATTTTCCTTCTCGAAAAAGATGTAAATCCCTTTCTCGCAGAGTTTCCTGACTGTTTCGATGCTGTCAACTGTATTGCGAGAAAACCGGCTGATGGACTTCACAATGATGTAATCGATTAGTCCTCTGTCGCAGTCATTAAGCATTCGCTGCAGACCTTCACGCCTGGCCATCGATGTTCCGGTGACACCTTCGTCGTAATAAAGGCCCGCATATTCCCAATCCGGCCGTGCCTTGATGTACCGCTCATAATGGTTCTTCTGCGTTTCCAGGCTGACAAGCTGTTCACTTGAATCTGTTGATACCCTGGCATAGGCAGCAACCCGCAGTTTCCGCCTGCCGCTGTCTTTCGCCGCCTCAATCTTCGTTATTCGTTTCATCGTCTCACCGTCCTCTCTAATTGAGGTAGTCTATACATCACTCTGTCTGCCTTAAATAGCAAGTCATTTACGGGATAATTTTCGATATAAGCGGTGAGAAAGAGCGGCGGTTTTTCACCATGATCTTGTTGAATTCATCTACAGAGATCAGCCCCTTATCGAACAGCTTTTTCGTCATTTGTTCCGCAAGGAAATAGTTATATTCATTCTGCATCTCCTGATCGGTCGGCTTTGGAACATCCGCTGTCATAATGCCATCCGCTATCTGTATTACCTGCATAGAAAAACACCTCCTACCAGGTAGCCCCAGCGGGAGGTGAAATCTGACGGTTTGAGGGAAACTATCAATCCTTTTTATAAAAATCGCAAACATATCCATCAGCTCTGAGAATCAGTCCCTTTGCCCAGGGAGGAACCCTCGCCATCTGCTCACACAGCACATCCAGGCTCAGCTGTGGCTCAGCTTCGATAATGATTTCGTCATGGACATGGGCAACGATGCTGCAGCACCGGAGCGTCTTCATTGCGTACATCAGGATATCCCTGGATGTTGCCTGCACGATATTTTCCACGAACTTGGGACCGTAACTTTCAATCCGCTCCCATTTCTTTGTTCCACCTACGCCCTCATAAGTAACGGATTCGCCTCCGAAACGATTCTCTCCGATACGAGGTTTTACATAAGCAAGGATACGTCCAGAAGGAAGGAGGATGAAGAGCATCCCGCTCTGACAGAAAAACTTCACGCCCTTTACCATATATGGCTGTCTTTCCTTTATGGCTTTTTTTACAGCAGTATCTACATCCCACCAGAACCGAACAATATGGGGATTACTCTGCCTCCAGGCATTTACAAGCGGCTGCAGTTCTTCTTCGTTAAGCCCCATCTCCAGAGCGCCCATCGCTTTCAATGCACCCACAGAACCGCCGTAGCCAAGGGCAAGTTCCGCAATCTTTCCCTTCTGCCGAAGGTGACCGTTTACGCCATGCTTCTCAACCGGGACTTTGAACATCTGACTTGCGGAAGCACAGTAGATATCGCCGCCAGCCCTGAACACCTGCGTCCGCCAGTCCTCTCCAGCGAACCAGGCAATCACCCTTGCCTCAATAGCTGAGAAATCAGCTACATAGAATTTGCAGCCATCTTTCGGTATGAATGTCGTCCGAATCAGCTGTGAAAGCATATCCGGAATATCATCGAAAAGCATATCCAGGGCATCCGTATTGCCGTCACGCACAAGCGCCCTCGCCTCGGCAAGATCAGCCATATGGTTCTGCGGGAGGTTCTGCATCTGTACCAGGCGTCCAGCGAACCGCCCTGTCCTATTGGCACCGTAAAATTGAAACATCCCTCTGCACCTGTCATCCCCGCAGGCGGCATTTTCCATTGCCTGATACTTCTTTACTGATGACTTGGCAAGCTGTTGCCGCAATGACAACACCTCGGATATATCACCGTCCGTCTCATCAATCATTGCTGCTACAGCCTTTTTGCCAAGAGTGTCTGTTGCAAGCCCTTTGCATGCAAGCCAGCCTTTCATCTGTGAAACGCTGTTCGGATTCTCAAGGTTGGTCAGTTCCTTCATCGCAGCCGTCAGCCTGCCACGGGACAAGGCATCAATAGCAATCGCCTGTTTAACAAACGGCATATCCACTCGGATGCCCCGGTCATTGATTTCCTGGTCAAGATGGTATTCATCCCACACTTCGTCCAGAACTGGGAACTTTGCCAGCCTTTCCCGAATCTGCATCTCTGTTTCCACATCACGGATATTATAGGTTTTGTACTGCTGCCACTTTTCCGGATCATGCTCCGGCAGATTCCTTGTGCGGCCGCCGTTGGATTTCGTTGGATTGCACGGCACGGAAAAATATCGGATCAGGTCTTTTCCTTCGGTCAGCTTCTGTTTCTCAAGCCCCAGTACTGCGCCGGCCCCTTCCAGCGAAAGCGGCAACCCCATATATGCCGTCCACACCATTGAGCATCTCCACGACCTTGGGTTTAAAAACCGTGCGCATCCTGTGGACAATGGATGATTGTCATGGAACGAGCCAAGACGGATTCCTCTATTTACGGACTGATCTTCCTTCGACCACCTTGAACCCGCTCCACTCCTTGCCGTGGTTTACAGCAGCATCCGTGGCATAAGCCGTGATTTCATTCGCCCACTTGGTAAGGTCTGGAAGAACAGAAAGGATCTCTTCAATTTCCGCATCCGTCAAAAGTGGCGGCATCTTGAACTCCGCCTGCGCCAGCTTCAGCTTTTCTTCCGCCCTGGCTCTGCACCTTACCGTCGCACGGCAGAAGGTACACCATTCTCCGGGGAAGTACTCGCCCTCGCCGTTATATGCCATCTGTGCCTTCGGCTTCAGTTCGTTCTCCGCCCAATCACAAAGATCCATGACTGGAACCGTCCAGGTGCTGACATTTTCACGCCTTGGTTGGAAGATCGTCATGGACACTTCCTTGATGTCATAAAGTGCATCGTACAGTTCCAACGCTCCGAGGGCGTATAGCTTCATCTGCGGATTGTCCTCGGCCTCGACCAAAACACCCATCCCATACTTAAAGTCCACGATATGCAGCTTCTCATCCGAAATGATAATGCAGTCTCCGGTACCGAATCCGTCCGGCACATAGCAGGAAAAGTCAAGATGCTGTTCAATGAGAACGATCGGGTCTTTGCAGACCTGCTTTGCGGCTTCGACCTGCTCCATGATGAAATCTACATAAGCATCAGAGCTTTCTTCCATCTCATCAGAGTCATAATCGGATACCGGGCGTCTGCTCCTCATGCGCAGCGCTTTCTTTAACTTGTGTTCACACAAGGCATGTGCCGCAGTTCCTTCCTTTGCCGCCTCCGATTCGGTGTCATTAAATTCCTGTTCCAGCCTTGCAGACGGCGTAC
This sequence comes from Lachnospiraceae bacterium, assembly GCA_910575105.1. Lineage (GTDB taxonomy): Bacteria > Bacillota > Clostridia > Lachnospirales > Lachnospiraceae > MD308. The sequence goes on along the minus strand of CAJTDK010000013.1, from coordinate 94,075 downwards.
AGTTCAGCCATCTGTGGGAGCCAGAAGGGGAGAGGGTGGAATGTTTTCTCATCACAATACCTCCGCGTCTTTAAGCACTGCCGGATAATCCTTCGGATCGATCTCGCTCAGTCGGTCTGCGCCATATTTCTGAATGATGGCTCTGACCTCGGCGGTCTTTCCGCTGCGGCTCTTATCCGCAAGCACACCGCGCACCTGTTCCAACGTGATCTCCGGCTGCTTTTCCGCTTTAGGCTTTTCCGCCTTCTTGGGCTGTTCTGCCGGTTCTGCAATAGGTTCTTCCTGTACGGGAGTTTCAGCCGGTTCGTCAGATGCCATTGCATCACAGACCGCTTGGATACTGTCCGCCAGAGCACGCATATTGTTTACCACATCAAGAAGCAGCTTGATTCTGCTCATTTTCATCTTCTCCTTCCCCAGTCTCGCAGATAGTGATCTCTCCAACGCTGTCTCCCGGTATCAGGACTGTGACCTTTCGCTTATTTCCAAAGAGAAAGCGCAGCAGCCTCTCATGTATGGAGATATTGCGGCAGGATACGATCCCGCCTATCTGCGGTTCTTTTGAAACACTGATTTTCAGTTGGTGCTTCATGGCTTTTGCTCCTTTCTGAGGGCTTGTCATCCTGCCCTCTATCGGGTAGCCTTGGGAAAGAAAAAAATCTGACGGTTTTTGGGGGAAAAATTTAAAAAAGCCTGTGAATACCAAAAGATACCCACAGGCCATAAAGAAATCAATATTAAATTCTGGCTACATAGTCAAGCGAGATCCATCCTGCATTGGATTTCAGCTTCCCCCATCTGGATGCGCCTTCACCGTCTGCCTCCTCCACAATGGTAAATACACCCACTCCAGTAACCTTTCCTGTTTTAGATTTATCCGTCCCAGGCGCTTTCCGGATGTTCAGGTCGGGGATGGACACCTGCACAAGGTACGGCTGGAATGCCGCCGCTTTGGTGTACACCGCATTCCCGGACTCATCAAACACGGAATATCCCGGATTATCATCCGCACATTTCTTCGCATCCTCCAGCGACTTGAACACGCCTTTCTGCGAGGAAGCGTCTGCCCACGACTTCCGGACGCGGTACCAGCACCCATCTCCTGCAGAACCGGAAGATACACCGCCAGCCATTCCAAGGATGCCTTTCAGGATGGCGAGGACCTTCTCCCCATAGCCGGCTCCTGCCGCCCATCCTTTCCCATCCGGATTCTCCTTCTGCCCAAGCCACTCCACATATCCCGCACAGCCCCTCGTGACATATCTGAAACGCGGGTCGATGCAGGGATTCTTCAGCGCATCCACGGAGGCATAGGCTTTCAGATGCTGCACCTGCGCCCGGATGCCGAGCTGCGGCGTGTCAAAGGAATTCCCCTTCACCCCGTTAGAAGTCACGCCCATGCCACAGAAATTGTTCTGTGAAAGCGTGACCGCAGAACCGGAAAAGGTGAAATTCCCGGTCTCAAGGCAGGACTGCGTAAAGGCGATGTCGCCCCGCACTCCCTCCATGCCGCCCTCCGACAGATACAGCGGGACCATGTCAAGGACAGACTGTTCCACCTTGGGATTTTTCGCTTTGAGGTAAGTCCGCATCTGCCCTACTGTTGCCACGGCACTTCCCATGATCTTTGTATATCCATCCGTGCCGCTGCCGCCGGAAGCCGCGCCGCCCATAGCAGCTTTGACCGCTTTGCGGAATCCGTCCATCGTATATCCCATATCAAGCTGCACCCACAGATGCTCCGGGTCGCCGTGGTTGGAAGCGATACCCCGGCTGTGGCCTTCCCTGTGGGAGATCACCACGCCGTCCGCCAGCGGGTCTAGGCTGTATTTCTTACAGAGCATGGCGGACAGCTCCACCGCCGCCTCATAGGTCCTTTTTGCCACTGCTTTTGCCGCAGCCATGTTAGAGCAGGTAAAGTTAGAGCCTGCCGTGTACTTGATACACGCAGGCTCGCACATCTCCACCCCGATGTGGGTATTGTTCCCGCTGCCCCTGTTTCCGCTCCCGCAATGCCATCCACGGTGGTTCCATGGAAGCGTCTGGTATAGTGGGCATCCGCCAGTTTCCAGGAAATATCTATTTGTGTCGTTTACACAAGTTTCTGTGGGGATCTTTGTCACATTTATGCCCCTGTTTCCCTTGCTATTTCACGGCTTCAGAGTGATTAATAACACTACCCGAAGCCCCGCCTGCCCGGAAAGCTGGAGGCGGCAGGAGAAAATAAAATAACCAGGAGGATACCTTATGAAGACAAAGAACATCAAAGTCGTATACACCTACCGCCACCACCAGAGCGGCGGCACCCTGCACAGCGGCACCGGCCCATGCACCGCAGTCCCGAAGATACAGATGGAAGGATGGTGGCTGGAGCAGCTCGGCTTCACCATCGGGGCGCCGCTCATCGTGGAGTACGAGGAAGGCTCCATCCACATCCGCACCCTCACCGCAGAGGAACTGGCGGCAAAGGCACAGCGGGAGGCGCAGGCAGAGCTTGAAAAGAGGATCGCCGAGTTTGAGCAGATGAAGCGCCGTATTGACGCCGAAGCCGCCACCCTCTCCAGGGTTGCGGAACCTGCTCCCACATATGCCACGTCCGCACCGGAATCCCGGAACCAGTAAAGCCGCACGCCGGAATTTCACCGGCATACCCACCACCCTTTTATCACGGCAGGGGATACATCTCCCCTACCGTAAAGCTGTCCGTCACGCTTCCTCCGTCAGCGTGTATGTGATCTTCATGGTCTTGTTGGCGTCCTTCACCACCGCCGAGGACAGGTTGTTGATGGTGGCAAGATACGGTGTCAGCAGGTACATGTGGCGGTATTCGTTCCCGTAGCTGCCTCCCCACCCCACCAGGAACTGCTTATGCTGGAACAGCGGCGTTGCCGCGCTGCCGAGCCTCGCGCTCCCCTGAGTGTGGATGACCGCATCCGCCGCCGTGACCTGGAAATCGCCGCCGATGATGAGGTCGCCCACCAGCGTCAGGTAAAGCTCGCAGGTCCCGGACTCGCACAGTGGCTTCATCTTGGAGGTAAAGCCGAAGGCTATCAGCGTCACGTCCGCCGTGTTCGCCACATTGATCTTATAAATCCCCTTCTTGTCATAAGCGGGGACATACAGATACCCACCCCTCATGCAGCAGCGGCAGCTCCTTTCCGGATAGGTATTTTCCATGTCCCGTTCCCCTACTGCCATCAGCTTTGCGTTGGACAGCGTCCATTCCCCTTCCGTCATGGAATAATCCGCCTTGGAGATCTTCACCCACAGCATCCTTGCGTTCCCGGAGGAATTCCCCTCGTTGGAGAAGCCGTACCAGTACCCGTCCTGCCCGTCCAGGAACTCCCCGTATTTCGTGTAGCTGCCCAGAAACAGGAAGGTCTCCGTCTGTACGGCATGGTCTTCCAGCACTGTGTAGGTGGAATCATCCAGCTTCTCATTCAGCCCGACCGTGAAGATGGGGATACGGACTTTGCGTATCCGCACGCTGGAATCCGCAAAGGTGATGGAGTACAGCAGGTCATTCCCAAAATCCACCTCCGCCGCCTCGAACAGCACGGCCTGTTTCGCTTTCCCCAAGTCCCCGATGTCCAGTTTTTTTATCTTGAGGAACGCGCTGGCATCCCCCACGAGGCTCCCGTAGGCGTTCTGCCCGCCCTGGGCGCTGGTCAGCGCCACCGCCGCAATGGTGCCGTTGCCCTGACTGGGCGTAAACTCCCACACAAACTTATAACCGTTCTCCAGCGCCTTGCTCTCCGTCTGGTTCAGGCTCCCCCTTGCCGTGTTCGCCGTGGTGTTCACGTTGTTGGAGGCATACGCCACCGGAAGGTTGCCCGACATCTCATAGATATGGGCGGCATCCTCCTCCAGCGTCTGGGGGAAGAGCAGGATGCCGCCGACCATGTTCGGGCAGATGGGCAGGAGCGTCCCGTTCCAGCTTAGGACATCCGCCAGGTTCTCTTCGGAGTAGAACACGCCCATGGGGTTCATGCCCAGGATGTCGTTCACCGCCTCCGTCACCATGTTCTCCTCCGTGACGCTCTCCACTTCCCCCGTGGCTTCATCCGTCAGTTCCAGTACCATCGTCCCTTTCAGCTTCATCTTACCCTTCTCCTTCCTGCGGCAGCTCCACGGGCTTCCCGAACGCGCCGATGGCCGCCTTCCCGATGCTGTCTGAATAATATTTCTTTACAAGCTCCATTGTCTCAAAACCCATCTCCCCGGAAAACGCCTTCGCCTGCAGGCCGCTGACGACCGCAAACGGCTGCACATATTCCTCCACTGTGATCGTGCCGTCCCATGCCGCTCCCGCAGCCATGCCCTGGCCGCTGATGGAGGCAATGCACCCGCCCGTGCTGATCGCCGCCGTGCCTCCCTCCATCCGCAGATGGACGTTGAAGGTATTCGTGATGTTCGGCACGAGGTTGTCGATCGGGTAATAGAGGGAGAGGATGTGTTTCCCGCTCCCCCAGGTCTCCGCCGGGTAATGGATGAGTATTTCAGAATCATTGAATTCGTATGTGACATACGCCACCGCTTTCCCGTCCTCCGTCCATGTGACCGGGAGCTCCACGTCCACGGTAAAATTCTCTGTGTCTTCGCCAGTTTCCCCGCTGCCATCCCCTGCGCCGGTTTCCATGTTTTCCCATCCATCCGCACCAGTCCCGGCAGATACACCCCCACTGCTCCCTCTCGATGCCGGGAATGGCACCACGATGCTCCCGCTCGCAGTGGCAGAGCGGCTTATCTGCTCCGCAGACACATCCACCAGCACCTGCCCGAAAAACTGCACATGGGTCTCCTCCTTTGCGGCGAACTCCATGCTGATGATCCGCACATTGTTTTCCGCCACCGTATAGGCAGATGCGTTGGTAAAAGTGTGTATGCCTATCTTTCCCGCCTCGATCTGGTTCAGGAGGCCAGAGATGTTCTTATCATTCTTGGACTTCGCCTGCGCCAGCCGCGGGTTCTTCCCCACACACTTTAAAGTGTGTTTCCCGCCAATCTTACAGTTTGAGGAAGTGATGCAGGCAATCCGGCTCCCGTCCGCCTGCCCGCCCGAAAAGGTCAGCACATCCCCAAGGTCTAATGCCGGGTTTCCGATGGTGTTGGAATCAAACGGCACATAATTGACCACGGAAATATCCGCCAGTATGTTTTTGCATAGCTGTTTCCGTGTTTCTTCCAGCCCGAACTGCAGGAGCGGGTTCACCGCCAGGTTCATGGTCAGCCCGTCGTCCGGCTCCAGGGCGTAATACTCCGCCGTCTGTGTGCGCAGGTTTGTGGAGCTGACTGCCGTATAGCGGGTGATGAAGTCGGAAAAGCTGCTGGTGAAACGGTGCCTGCTCTTTACCTCCATCACCGGCTCCGTCCCGTACTTCCGCAGCTCCAGCTTCCCCTCCCGGCTGATGCAGAAAAAGCCGCCAAGCACCTGCCCCACAAAATACAGCACATCCCGGTAAGTCTCAATGTCATTCTCCGGGTAGATGGAGAGCAGCTCCGTGCCATTCGGCATGGCCTCGATCTCCGCCTGTGTATGCGCCAGCTCCACGGCGCAGGCTTTACAGCACAGATCTAAAAAAGCATACGCATTGCCCACCGTCTCAAAGCCGTTGAAACTTTTCTCAAAGCGGAGCATATAGTCGTAGGCTTTCAGCTCCAGGCAGTGCGCCGTCCGGTTCGCCTCGCTTACCTCGAAGACGCCCATCGGCACTTCCTCGAAACTGCCGTCCGCAAGCCGTAGGTGGTAGGAAAGGCGCACCTCTGCCCCTTCCAGCGTGTAGCGGTCAATCTGGGAAAAGAGCGTGATGCCCATTTCGGCGGCGTACACCGTGCCTAATTCTATCTCCGCGCTGCCGCAGCACTGCGCCGTGATGTACCCGCTCCCTTTCACGATATCTTCGTAAACGAACGGATACACAGCGCCGCCCTTTGTCGTGATCTGCCCCGTCCAGTAATACCGCCTGGTGTTCTCCTGCACCGCCTGCAGGAACGCTTCACTCACCGGGTACATGGAAACACCCCTTTCCACACAAAAAGCACCAGCCACTCCTGGCTGATGCCCATTGATACTGCTATTCCCGAAGCACAGAAAACCTATCTGCCCCTGTGCTTCTCCTTCCGCTTCTGCTGTTTCAGCTCAAACAGCCGCTCTTTCCTGGCTTCCTTCTGTTCCCTGCCAATCTGCCGGCGTTCTGTTTTTATTGCTTCCCGCTGTAGTTGCAATGCCTGCTGGGACTTTGTGCCTATCCCCGCCTGCATGGTCTGCCTCCCGGCCTCCCTCTGCCTCCGCTTCGGATTGACCCTGCCGTCTTTCAAAGCCGCCTCAACAGCCGGACTGAATCTCAAGCCATAATAATTTTTGAGGACAAAATCCCATACCTCATAGTCCCTGGGTTCACTCCCAAAGACCACCCGGCATACCGAAAGTTTCCCATCTTCAACCCTCTCAAATACGCCGACCCAGAACGGCCCCTCAAAAAATACCGTCAGACCTGCCTTTCCTCTGTCCATAACGAAACCCTCCTTAAATGTGTTATGAACAAAGAACGGACAACCCAGGAGGGCAGGTTACTTACCCTGATACCATCAGGACGGCCGGGCTACCTACCGGCTCTGGCACATCCAAAGATGCGCGTTGCGTTTTTATCTTTGCTTTTTCTATTTCCAGCAGGATAAGATAATCTCCCGCTAAAAAACCAATCCATATCTGCCTATAACTTCTGTATCTCTTTCAACGCCTTTTGAATGTCCTTATAAACTAACGGCCGCATACTGTCCTCATAAAAAGATACATCCGCCCTGTGCAGTGCTGAAAGAATATCCTCTTTCAGTTCGGGCTTATCCTTCGCAAGCATAGGCAACAGCTTTATACACTGTCTTGCCGTAACCGGCTTAACATCTGTTATATGTTTCAAATATCCATCAATAATCTCATCTATCTTATTATCCCTGTCCCACCTTGCATTATAGGCAAGCAGCGTAAGCCCCCTGGTACGGATATAAGAATTATCACTTTCAAGCATATCACTCAATCTGTCCATATAAGGGTAGACATGATCCGTTTCCTCACTCTCGTTTTGCAATTCCTGTAATGCCTTGTACGCCGTCTTATTATTTTTATCAAATAGCAATTCAAATGCTTCTGCTGTATTCATTGACATAACCACACCCTTGCCTTTCGCTGCTGTGCTTGTTTTATTCATACCCAAACGGGAATTTATCTATTTTTCCATAATCAATTCTCTGCACTTCCATTCTTCACCAAGAATACAATATTTTTCTGTTGTATCAAGAATCGCATCGCTAAAACCGACTGATTTATAACAATAATAAGCCGGAAGATTATTCTCAAAAACGCCCAATGATACTTTTTTTGCCCCATATATTTCAAATACAAACTTTAGACCTAACCGGAGCATAGCTTTTCCATAACCTTTTCCTCTCTTGTGCGGATCAACAATAACAAATCCAAAGCGCAATTCATCCAATGATCCATTCGGGTTCCTTAGTGTAAAAAAACCAACAATTCCCGTTTCATCAAATGCAGTAAACGGCATTAGGGATTCAACAAAGCAAAATTCATTTTGTGTTATAGGATAATTACCAAGTATGCCTGCTGTCCATTGATAAAATGCTTTTTCATCTTGACACCACGATAATATCGTATCTACATCCGAAGCCTTATATGGTCTTATTCTAATCATACATTTTTCCTCACCAACTTCTGATCCTTGTTTCCCATTATACAGGATATCCCGCTAAAAATCACTCTCTATTTCCTTATAATTCCCTCAACGTAAAACTCACCTTCCAAAGCCCCTTATAGGATGTGTCTTTCACAAGTCTTGCCTTATAGCCGCTGATAAACATCTCCGTCTGTTTTATCTCCAGCGTTTCTGTGTCAAAGTAATCCACGGTGAGCTTCTCCTTCTGCTTGAATCCCGTCAGCATCTTCAGCCATTTGGGGGAAACAGAAAACACAGCGGGGATGGACACCACGCCCATTCTCACCACGTCCCGCTGCGTGGTCCCGGCCTCCGTCTCCCCGCCGGAATCCGCCTCCACATCCGCCATCTGCACCTCGTAAGAGTCCGGCAGGGGGAGCGGCGTCCCGTCAATGGTTAAATACTGTATATATGCCATGCCGCCTTACCTCCCTCCCGACCTTAAGTTCTGCCTTGCCTGCGCGTCCACCACCACTTCGTCCAGCAGCGTCCCGCCCACATACACGGGGATGCAGATGGTCCTGCCGCCCGCCATCTCCTGCAGGCCGGCGAGCATCTCCCTAAGCCCTCCGAGCAGTTCGCTTACGGAAGAATCCCCGGAGGAGTCCCTGCCGCCCTGCATCCCCTGGACTGCCGCCTGTGGCTGGAGCATTAAGTCGGACGCCACATCGGACACGGCTTTCTTCACCATGCCCCGGCTCTTTTCGATTCCCTTTGCCAGCCCGGACATGAAGTCCGGCATCCAGCTTTCATAATCCGTCAATGGCCCTTCATCCGGCACGGAGAAGTGCAGGAAGGAGCGTATTTTATCAGCCACGTCCGACACCGCGCTTATTACGTTTCCGATGACGCTGCGGATGCCGTCCGCAATCCCGTTGATGAAGTCCTTACCCCACTGCAGGGCTTTCCCCGGCAGCGAGGTGATGAAGCTGATGGCGGACTGGAACCCGGACTGCACCACGCTCCCCAGGGAGGACAGCGCGGAACCGATGCCGGACACCATACTTTTGAAAGCGTTGACTGCCGCCTGCTTTAAATTGAACGCAATGGACGACACCAGGTTTTTCAGCCCGTTCCATGCGGACGAGGCTGTGTTTTTGATCGCTGTCCATATATTCGCTACCGTAGTTTTCAGCCCATTGAACAGGATGGAAACATGGTTCGCAAGCCCCTGCGCCAGCGAGCCGACCACCTGCTTGATGCCGTTCCAGATATTGGAAGCCGCGTTCTTGATGTTGTTCCAGATGTTGGCGGCGTCCTCCTTCAGCTTCGTAAAATTCCCCGTCACCAGGTCGATGAGCAGCAGAACCGGCCCAAGCACCACGTTCTTGATCAGCTCCCATGTCCCGGAAGCCGCTGTCTTGATACCGTTCCAGATGCCCTGCAGCGTTGTGGAGAGGTTCTCCCACAGGGAGCGTATCATGTCCACGATGCCCGTAAGCACAGGATTGTTCATCATGTTCGTCCAGATGTTGCTGAAGAAGTCGCCCACGGACTGCCACAGCCCGCTCCACCATGCTGCCACTGATAATCCGAGCGCCCAAGCACCAAGGAATTCTTCACCCAGATGCACACACCCGCCAAGTGGAACCCCGCATCCACAAAGGCTTTCCTGAAATTCAGCCCCTCCGTGTCCGCATGGAACACATACGCCGCGCCGCCCTTCTCCAGATGCGCCGCCATGTTCTGGAAGGAATTGTACAGAAAAGTGTAGAACTCCCCGTTTTCCATGCTGTCGTTCTGGATGGAAAGCCCGCTGCCGCTCTTGAATGCGACATTATACGGCGGGTCTGTCACGATGAGGTTTGCCTTTTTCCCGTCCATGAGCGCCTCTACATCCTCCGCACTGGTGGCATCCCCGCACATCAGCCTGTGCCTTCCCACCGTCCAGATGTCGCCCCGCTCCACGAACGCCGCCTTCTCCAAGGCTACGGAAAGGTCAAAGTCATCATCCTTCACATCCTTCTCCCCGTCCCCGGCAAAAAGGTCTGCGATCTCATCCTCACCAAAGCCCGTAAGGGATACATCAAAATCCGCACCCTGCAGGGATTCGATCTCAATGCGGAGCAACTCCTCATCCCATCCCGCGTCTAATGACATGCGGTTGTCCGCAAGGATGTAGGCTTTCTTCTGCGCCTCCGTCAGATAGTCCACAAACACACACGGGACTTCTGTGATCCCTTCCTCCTTCGCCGCCATGATCCTGCCATGCCCCGCAATGACATTGAAGTCCCGGTCGATGATGACCGGGTTGATGAAGCCAAACTCCCGCAGGGATGAGCGGAGCTTGGTGAGCTGCTCCGGCGAGTGCGTCCGTGCATTATTCACATAAGGTACAAGCCTGTCAATAGAAACAAGCTTCATATCTGTCGTGGTTTTCATTTCCACCTCCGAAAAAATTTGCATAGAAAAGCCGCCCAACATTTCTGCTGGACGGCATTGGTTTAACTGCTATATCCTTATTTATTTTTCATCTTCATAAAACCCGAACTTCTGGCATATCTCATGAACAGTCATAGCAAAAATGGCTCTCGAATGCATATCCGGATTATCGTTCATATTTTTCTTTTCAATGTATAATTCCTTCATCTCTTCATCCCATAATCCATTCTCCTTAATCCAATCGATCTTTTCCGGCAGCATATAATATCCATCCGGCTGTTCGCACCATGTGTAGTTCCTATGCGGCTTGTCAAAGTGGATATATTCCTGGCACTTATATTTTTCATCGTCAATATAGTTATTTACGATTGCGAAATCACAGCTATGGAGGATGCGTGATTCTTTCCTGTTTTTCTTCTTAATCGTCAGGACACGCGTGGAATCCTCCGGATAATCATATTCGTATTTCACACAAACAGCGCCTATTGCGTTCCGAAGAATATCCTTTAGCTGTTTTGGCGTGTACTTTTCATCCCCATCATTGACTTCGATATTGAAATCAAAGTCATATCCTACATTTGATTTGGCATCGTAGGTGATCATGTTCCGCTTATAGCTGCCCACCACATCAAACCTGAATGTAAACTTCTCCCCGACCAAGTTCTGGACTTCTTTGAGCATATTTTGGATATCCTCATATGCCTTTTTTACTTTTGGATCTTTCTTAGAAATAAAATGAAAATCGTGCTGCATGGTTTCACTCTCCTTTGTGTTTTTCATTTATTCCCAAGCCTTCCATTCAGCATTGATCTGCTAAATCATTACATTATAGCACCTGCAGGATAATTATCAAGACTTTTACAGGAAAAACTGTTTCAAATAATCCTACATCCCTTTCCTTGCACGGAGCAGCCGCTCCATCACGTCATCCTGGGGCGTGTTCCCCGAAAACTCCACTGAGCAGTTCTCCTTCACAATCTGGTAGATCTGCATCCAGCAGTAATTGGTCTGCTTCATGTAGGACTGGCTCATGGTGACATAGGGGGAAGCGATGGCGGCCCCCGTGGTCGGGTGCTTCGCAAGGAATCCAGTGGAAGATACAATCTCCTCGCACTGAATCCACCGGGACACGCTCATGGCATACTGCTCCACCATCTGCACGGTGACCAGCTTTTCACAGCCCCTCGCCTTCAGCCAGGCGTATGTTTCGTTGTACACTTCCTCCGCCACCAGCTCCCGCCCGCTCTTCTGTGGGGATTTCAGGAAATCCTTCATGGGCGGAACGTCCACGCCCTCCAGTTCGGCAGGCTCCATCAGCACCTCTGCCGTCTTCCCCTCGCTGATCTTTTCTATGAGCGCCTTGGGCTTACGCCCCGCCCCCGGCCTTGCGCCGCCACGCCCGCTGCCGTCTTTTGCCACTGTTTCCACCCCGTTTCTTTGATTTTTTTGAAAAATGCTGCGGAAATCAAACACTGCAGCACCCCGGAAGCCTTTATTTTGCGGAAATCTCCGGGCGGGCAATCCCCCGTTTGATTTCCGGTTTTTATGCGTGTGACCCCACGCCGTTCCCCACCGGGCAAAGCTGTAGAGATTTGACCCGCCCCTCCCGGTCAGCTGCGAATCTGTCTGTCCCCAATTTCAAGATGAATTTTGGTGTGGCAGGACTGACAAAGACTCATAAGATTCCGGGCATCGTGCGTTCCGCCCTGCGAGATCGGCAGGATATGATGCACCTCTTCGACGGGAGTCAGCTGGCCTTCCTTAAGGCATCGTTCACACAGGGGATGCGCCGCTACATAGCGGTCACGGATTCTCTTCCAGGCTCGCCCGTATTTTCTGTTCACGTCAGGGCTGCGCTCGAAAGTGTTATACTGTTTGTTCACCAGGGCTTTATGCTCCTCGCAGTACTGACTGCCGGGAACGGCAAGCCGACCGCATCTTCCATACGCACACCCGCGCTGTGGTTTTCTCGGCATACTTGGTCACCTCGCTTTCCGGACATAAGAAAAGCCCCACGGAATTGCTCCCATGAGGCTCAGCTCATCTATCTTTGCTGATTTTACTATATCATAATGTACACATGGACGTCTTAGGACAAACCTGGACATTTAGGGCGCATTTCATATCGTAATGGAATTATCAGGTAAAATCACATGTTGCAGAGCCTTCCCATGCCATCTGCGTACCGTTCTCGCATCGGCATGAAGCTCATTGCCGATCTGCTCCCAAGTATAGTTATGAACGTAGCGGTATTTAAGAACCATGCGTTCATCCGTATCCTCAACCGTTGTAATGACTATCCGAATCTCTTTCTTAAGCTCCATCAAAAGATCAATTTCCTTATTAATCTGCGCCTCAAGATTCATAATCTTTTCCAAGGCCCGCACAAACGACGCATCTGTATTTCCTGAAGTCTGTACCCGCTCAGCCAGCTGTGGAGAGGATACGCTTGTGGCCATTTCTCGAAGCGATGCCACCTCCTCCAGATCGCTGCTTATCTTTTGATCCAGGCGGTATGCCTGCTGTAAATATTCCTTTGCTGTCATGATAGTTTTTCCTCCTGTAATCTTATTAGGAGCATCTGTCCATCGACTGATGTCAGCACTCCGAACCAGTTGGAACGAAAGAACTTCTCACAATCCTCTACCATGAGCTTCGTGTCTTTGTTCTTCGGATGATATTTCAGTTCCTTCCTCGCCGTGCGGTAGTCTTTCACTGCCTGCAGAATCACCGCCTGGACGAGTTTTTCATAAGGATTGGTCATCACCCCACCTCCAGGTTAGCCCTGACCGCATTGATCAGTGCATTCTGTGTCTTCTCTTTCTTCCGCAGCGTCTTCATGACATCCTCGTCAATCGTACTTTTTGCGATGATATGGTGGATTACGACTGTGTCCTTCTGTCCCTGCCGGTGGAGTCTTGCGTTCGTCTGTTGATACAGTTCCAGGCTCCATGTAAGCCCGAACCATATAAGCGTGGAGCCGCCCGCCTGCAGGTTCAGACCGTGTCCCGCCGATGCCGGATGGATGATTGCCGCAAAAATCTTTCCCGCATTCCAATCTTCGATATCCTTAGACGTCCTGATCTCCCTGACCGGGAATCTTGCCCTGATACGCTCGGCATCATGCTGATACCAGTAGGCAATCAGTACGGGCTTGCCGTTTGCGCCTTCGATCAAGTCTTCCAGAGCGTCCAGCTTACGATCATGTATGTGGCAGCTGACTTTCTCCTCGTCATAGACCGCGCCGTTTGCCATCTGCAGAAGTTTGCCGGAAAGCACTGCTGCATTGGCGGCGTCTATCTCCTTATCCCTGATCTTTGTCACCATGTCTTCCCGGAACCGGTCATACACCGCCATTTCCTTATCGTCCATGACGACTGGCACTTCATTTATCACACATTCCGGCAGTTTCAGGTAATCGCAGGACTTCATGGAAATGGTGATGTCGGATATCCTCTGGTAGATTGCATCCTCCGCACCCGACAACGGCTTATAGCTGAAGATGACTTCGGCGTTCCGCTTGTCCGGCGTAAAGTAGGCTGCGCGGTAATGGGAGATGTATCTTCCGAGCCGCTGCCCCAGGTCAAGGAGCCGAAACTCCGCCCATAAATCCATCAGCCCATTGCTGCTCGGTGTTCCTGTAAGTCCTACGATCCTCTTTATGGACGGTCTGGCTTTTAAGAGGCTCTTGAACCTTTTTGCCTGATGGGATTTGAAGGATGACAGTTCATCGATCACCACCATGTCAAAGTCAAAGGGAATGCCGCTTTTTGTGATCAGCCAGTCCACGTTTTCCCGGTTGATGATGTAAATATCCGCTGCCCGCATCAGTGCCCTCCTCCGCTCTGACTCATTTCCAACCGCCACGGAATAGGTCATCCCCGACAGGTGATCCCACTTCTTTATTTCCAAAGGCCAGGTATCCCTCGCCACTCGCAGCGGCGCGATTACCAGCACTTTTCGGATAAGGAACTGATCCAAGATGAGATCAAACAGCGCCGTCAACGTGATCACGCTCTTACCAAGCCCCATCTCCAGAAATACCGCCGCTATCGGATGCGTCAGGATAAAGTCGGTAGCGTATTTCTGATAATCATGTGGATCGTATCTCATCAATGACACCTCCAATCTGTTCCGTCCCATCTATGCAGTAAACCCGGAAGCCAAGACGCTCCAACTGCTTCTTCCTCCTGACCTGCAGGGGACGCATCCTTTTGCCGGGACTCTTCAATTCTGCGAATGCCATGTGTCCGGAAGGAAGGAGAATCAGGCGGTCCGGCACACCATCAAAACCGGGACTTACGAACTTCGGCGCAAGACCGCCTGCACACCTTACTGCCTCCACAAGTTTTCTTTCAATCTGTTTTTCGTTCATCTTTGCCTCCATATGACACAGGAACACAAAATCACAGCTGCTCCCTTATATTTACTATCGCGGGTGCGCACTCACAGGTTTTCATTACTGACCCTTATAAAAAGCATTTTGAATATAAGGGAAACAGTTGTGTTGTGTGTGTCTCGCTTACATGATTTTCTGGTAAAGCCGCTGCCTGCCGTATATGGGCTGACGCCGGATCACAGCAGTCCGCTCCCAGCCGGGAATCTGTGCCATCATCGCCGCAATCCCATAGCTATCGGAAGGCTTCAGCTCCTGCAGGCTCTTTCCGAAGCACTCGCACCATATCTCCGCATTGCTGACATCGGTACGGATGGACTTCCCATCATGCTCCGGTCTGCCAAACTCCGTACCCGTGAGGAAGTTCCTGCGGGCAAGAAGATCCATTTCCGCCCAGTCGTCTGGCAGATCGGTATTTAAGTATTCCTCAATCATGCCGATACGCTCGTCCGTCTCCATAGCCCCGCGCTGCGCTTCTTCTGCTTCTTCGAGAATGTCTCCCTCCAGATACAGCTTTTCGCCGGACTTCCAAATCTCCTTTGCCTCCGCCCAGAACTGCTGACGGAACTGTTCATCGAAATCCCATGTCTTTTTCTGCTTTTTCTGATAGACCTTGATGATCCAAAAGCGGCGGTTGCCCGTGATGTCACGCAGATACCCTCTCTCACCGTTGACTGTAGCTATGATGATACACTGCCTCGGATGCGATTCCACCACCCTGCCGTAAGACGGGCGGTACTTGTCATCGGAAGTGGACAGGAATGCCTTGACCTTCTCAATATCTGCCTTCTTCATCCCGGCAAGCTCTCCAATCTCCACTACCCAGAAACCCTGCAGCTTCTCTGCGCCGGATTTGTCGTCCATATCAGTAAGGGACAATGTTTCAGAGTAATAATCCGGCGTAACCAGGTCTTTTATGATGGTGCTTTTTCCGATGCCTTGGTCACCGTCCAGCACGGGAACGCAGTCAAATTTCGTGCCAGGAACATAGACACGCGCTACAGCAGCAGCAAAGGTCTTCCGTGTAACCGTGCGGACATATTCAGTATCATCCGCCTTCAGATACCGGATAAACAAGTCCTCCACCCTTTCAATGCCGTCCCACACGGGAAGGCTGTCAAGGTAATCGCGAACAGGATGGAAATGCCTGTCATCGGCAGTTTTGATAAATGCCACATCGTGGTTCCGGCTGGAGAACGGCAGATAGCGAATATCGATCACAGACTTCAGCTGCGCCGTATCCGCATCCCGCCAGAAAACGTTGCCCTCCGGCCGCTCCCAAGGCAGCGGTCCCGTCACCTGGATGCGGTTTGCCATCTCGTTATAGGCAAAGTTCTGGAAATCAGGATCATTGGCAAGGATGAGGTTCAAGTTATAGACACTGTTTTCCAGAAGGCTCGTCCTTGGCTGGAACTTGAGGCGCTTCTTCCAGTCATCATCCCCGATGGCAGTAAAATCCGCCTCGGCTCCGGCAAGGCGCTCATTCGCCGCAAGGAGTCTCACATCATCCACCTGCATGGCAAAATCGCACATTGCCTGAAAGGACGTCTTGTCATCCATGTCGCTGAATTTATGGATACGGACGATATCAAAGGCATTGCAGAGTCTGAGGTACGCCGGGTCTTTCGCGTGGTAGGAATACACGAACTTGTCATCCTTGATCTCCACGCCTGCCATACTGCTCGACTCAATCAGGTGATAGCGGTTCTCGTTGTCAGTTGGCTCGTAGATATCCGAAAGAAAAGTATCCAAGGCTTTTGAAACAGGGAAGAATACTCTGTTGAACAGACCGACCACGCCCTCCTTTGTAAGTGGGTCCTGCACCTTCTGCTGTGAGACCTGGTTGGCTTTGCTTTCACGGGAGGATGTTGGCAGTCTTGTTGGGTCCGTCCACTCCGGGTGCGCCGATAAGATATCGTCCGGATCAAGCCAGTCTTTCTCCACTTCCTTATACATGAACACGCCGTTCTGCGAAGAGGACGGCCAGTACATCAGCTGATTGGGCTGATAGGAGCATTCATCAAAATAGTCGATACCAAGCATCTGCGCCAAGTATCGGGATACCGCGACAAACTCCTCTGCCATGATATTCCTTGTGAGCGGAAAGATAAGCCTAACTCTTGGATTATCCGGTGTGTGGCTGTGCGTTGTATAAAGGAAAGATGTATACGGCGCATTGGTTTCATAATCATCAAGGAAATCCTTATCAATGCGGTCCCCGTCCAGCGCAATCATAGAGCGGGACTCAACCGTATCTATCTTTCTACGGCCGCCGACCAAGATGCCGCCGACAAAACCACCGTGGTCTTTGGCAGCATCCCTCTGGGCTTTACTCATTTTTGCGTATTCTTCAGCCGACTCTGTTGTGCGGGTCGTAACTTTGAGACGCTCTTTTAAATCTGTATATTTCGTGGTCTTATTGACCCATTTCTTTGCCTGACGGTTATTCCCATAGGCTATCGCTAAATCCCGCATTATATGAACCTCCTTACCTTGGGAGTCTCACCATGTTCAAACCGTGCCTGCCTTGCCAAGCGATAGGCATGTTCCGTTGCTGCCGCGTTCATACTCCAAAGATAGTTGCAGTCATCGCCGAACAAATTGAAAACACCATGTTTGTCTACACCGGGATATGCCCCAAAATAATCGCCATCGACCGTCTCGAAGTTATAAAAGTTTGGCCAGTTATGATGGTCACGGTAGGCTGCGGTCTGCAGGCAATCTAATATCTCGTCCATACTATCGCCAGCGGGAATATTTCCAACTACCAAAACCGCTGTCTGCGAAACACCCCATCCGTTATCCTCCAGATATCCAGCTGCATAGAAACGGTTTATCTTTTCCGCATCGACATCGTTCATCCGTCCCTTAACTTCAACGTAGATATCGCAGTTCTTTTCAAAATACCCATGATTTACAGTTACACCATGAAGCAAAAAATCCGGCAGATAGTAAAGTCCATTACCCAAGTCGTAACCTTCAGGCTCATACTCCCAGTCCACACCACAGGCATCAAAGAACACAGCCCATCTTGCTTCCAGTCTGGATCGAAAGAGGTATCCTTTATATTCCGTTTGGATTGCTTTAATCTCACTCATGCTCGGACACCTCCTCCAAGTTGCTGCTAAAATAACGGATCGGCTGTCTGCGCTTCTTTGCAATTTCTATCTCAACAGCCATGCCTTCTGAAATACGGTCCCCAAACACCCAAAGCTCGTCGCATTTCCCAAGAAGGATCACGTCCATATATATTGCAAGCTCACGCTCGGTCGGATCGTCATCATTTACAAATTGGGGAAACATGAGATGCGGAGCAAGCGGAATCTGTCCTCTTTCCAGAGTGAATCTACAAAACTTTCTTGCCCTCTCCGTATTGCCGGGTACATCGCCGTACAGTGGGCTACAGATATAGACAAGCGGTCTGTATGTCCGGTTTTTCGGTTTGTTTGACATATCAACTGCCTCCTTATAAAAATTTGCCGAGGCTGTGCCTCTAAGAGGTAGCCCCGGCAAACAGTCAAATCTGACGGTTCTGCATAAATTTTTCGATTTTCTTTGCCGCACGGTCTAACTTGTGACTGATGTTGCTCGAATCGGCTCCAATCTGGTGGGCATAATCGTTAATGCTTACACCCTCGATGCGGATAGCAATGAACATCTCTGCCCAGTCAGCCTTCTTGCCACAGGCTTCTCTGACAAGCTGACAGACTGCCTCGTAACTTTCACGTTCTTCTTGACCAAGCTCGTCCTTTCTGAAAATACAATCATCCGCCACTTCATCCATCAGCGGCTCAGAGGTATCAATCTCATCATCTTCATCGCCCGGTTTCGCCTTGGACTCTCCGTGATGCCGCCAGAATTTGTGCCAGCAGTTATAATCAGGACGATTGAACTGCTTCTCCCATTCCTCCTGGATCAGTTTTTCTCGCTCCTCCTGCGATAATCCCTCGCCCTCAAGCGAGAGGGATACCCACAGTTCCCCCGTTGTTTCTGCGTCCAGCGTGATTGTCTGGTACTCGTTCTCGTAACGAATCTTCAATTTCATGTCTGCGTTCCTTTCCGTCCTCGACCGCGAACGATGGAACGCAGAAAGAGCCTGTGGTGAAGATGTCCACTGACTCCTGAAAATCCGAAAATGGGCGCAGAAATCTAACGGTGGGTGCATCTTCGTTTCCGGAGCGGTCTTTATTACCGCTGCCTAAACTCTCTATGCATCCCATCGTCCTAATGGCCATCTCGGACAATTGAGATAATATTATGGAAAACCTTCTGGCTAATCCTTTTTGATTATCGTCTTTTTCACTTTTTAAAGAGCAACTCACCAAGTTGGTCATGGAACGCTATAATCTTGGTATTTTCCTGTTTTAGAGCATAAAAAAAGGACCCCTTTTGGGGTCCAAGGCCAACTCAGTGAGTTATCAAAAATTTAATTGGAATCATCTTTTATCGTACTTCCAAGTTCTTTGATGCCTGTCTGTTGCAAAATCCCATTGAAATCTTGCAGAGAAATTCCAGGCATAAATTCGAGAATACGGATATAAGTCTTGTCTGGATCTTTATAATAATTCAACTTGTTATTGGACTTCGCAAATATCATCTCTACGATACGGAGGCTCAGTTTCAAACCGACACATATAGCCATCAAAACATCCGTACCCATATTGTTGTACTTATCGTTCTTTATTTTGCCGTGATAATTCTTGTGCAGACCTGTGTTGTCATAAAAGGTTTCAGGATATGTCCACTTTCTCCTCTCCATTAAAAACCACAAGCATTGGCAGAGTGTAGTTGTCGGATCACTCAGTCGTTTTACCAGTTCAATCTCCTCGTTTGTATCGTAGGCGAGAATATGGTCTCGAAATGTAGAGTATACATCATCCGCTTCGTATTGAAAATTCGCCTGATACTTCGGGTGGAAGGTCAGCATACGCTGATCGATTCCTTCAACCTTATGCAGAACAGCAAAACCTAAAAAGTCCTTTTGTATATTCTGATAGGTAGTATATTTTTGCTCATGAATGTTGATAACACACTGTGCCAAGTTCTTCTTTGCTCTGGCCGTCAGATGCAGACCGTCTTCCTTGGCAGTTATGTATTTCTCCTCAGCAAGTACAAAATATCCATCGGCGAACACAAACTGACCACCACTAACCCATTCCCGCAGAGAGGAATCTAAATTCATTAACTGATATGCTTCAACAGGAGTGAGGGCTACCAGTTCCTTACTATTGTTGATTTCAGAAAAAACGGCATCAAAATCATTAAAATTAGATATTCGATCGAGCAGGCCGACTTCAATCAGACGATACTTTACTGATATCCGTGACACAATAAAAAATGTACTCAAATCCTCAATCAGGGTATCGCAGGATGGAAGGATGTCATTTTGCGGATTCTGATAACTTTCGATTAGTTCGAGAGCCTTTTTCTTAAACATCTCGAAGGGCATCAGCACTCTTGGTGCTAACCTGTGAGCCTGCCATTCCAGCCACTTTACCTCGTTTTCCCTGGTCTTTTTCCCTTCTGGAGGCTCATAGAAAGTCTCGGATTGACGACACATAATTGGATAAAGTTTCTCTGATGCCGCAGCATTTTTCACCGCCAGGATTTCAAAGAATGTTTTATCCTTTTCCCAATGGAGAGCTTCATGTATGAGTGTATTTCGTTTAGCACCCTCTCCATACATTGCCTCGGAATCTGAATCAATCAGAATCGTTCCGGCCGTGAAGGATACAGCTTCAAATGTGCCTTGTTCGCGATCATAAACCTCAACCTCTCCATCAAGAAGCAGGCAACATCCGAAGACATCCAAGTTCCGCGACAGAGATACTTCTTGAACGGTCAGTTTCGCCTTCTGCAGTATTTCATCAACAGGCAACGGCATCGGCGTTTCCAAAGCCTCTTTACAATGCCTTGCCAGATATTTAGTTGCATAGTCCTCAAGGCGGTTCTTTCCAAGAATCAAGGCCCCGGTTTTCTTGTTTATATCAAAGATATCGCTCGATGTCGGCTTGTTCATCATCCGTATCTGTATCTCCTTTATTCATATAATCCAGCGGCATAGTGACCAGCAATTTCTTCGCTTCTCGCCATGTAGGGAAACACTCCTCAACCAAAGCATTAAATCTGTGTGTATGGTTCTTTTCCAGCAAATGCACCAGTTCGTGAATCACCACATATTCGAGGCATTCCATCGGTTTTTTGACAAGCTGGAGGTTAATCCATATCCTGCGTTTTTCGATATTACAAGTACCCCATCTGGTTCTCATGTTTTTTATGCGGAACTCATCCGCATGGACGCCTGTCTTTTTTTCGCATCCGATTGTCACGGATTCAAGCACACGCTTTAATTCCTGTCTGTACCATTCAGTGAGCAGCCGTTCTCTTGTTTCAATATCTGCTCCCACCGGTACAGTCATGATAATCTTGGTTGGCGTTTTTACTACCTTGTGCTGCGTTCCCTCATACACCACCTGCAGGCGATAGGGCTTGCCCCACAAATAGTGGGATTCACCTGATACATATTCTCGCTTACTCTGCCTTTCCTGTGAGAGCATTCTGTCCCTGACCTTTGTAATCTCCGGAAGTTTCTTAAGGACGAACAATTTGATGTCCTCATCCGATAGTTCAGTTGGTGTGCTTACCGTTACATTTCCTTCCGGCGGATTAACACGAACATAGAGATTTTTTAGATTTTTCTTTCTAATAACCTCTATCGGTAATCCGCCGATTGTCATTTCTTCATTACGCATCGTATTCTTCCTGCTTTTGTGCTATATCGAAGACGTTGTTAGTTTCCTCGGTGGCTCGGTCTTCGGTATACCTATGAAGCAATAATTTTTTATAAATAGCAAGTCTTATACGCTGCTGTTTTTGAAAATTTCTTTTCCAGTCCGGCTGAATGGAAACACGGATTGCACCGTCCACATCTATCGTCAGTTCGACATTTTCTTCGAAATAGTCGTAGAGTGCACGCCTCGCTGCACTGTCCTTGATTTCATCGGGATAACTTCCGTTCGTCTCCGGGTGAAGGATTGCTTCGGCCAGTTCCACGACCTGGCGCAGATATTCCTCGTAGCTCATTGCCTCGACTTTGCGCTGCATAATGATTTTTTTGAGCATCTCCGACAGCTTGCCATAATACACACTGTTGGAACTCATCTTCTTTACAATCTCATGCTGCAGGTTGTTGTCAATCGTTTCTGCTTTTGCCTCATTATTACCAGGTAGGTCTTTTACCAAGTCGACAGGCGTGGTGGTCTTGCCCCGGAGGAGCAGTTCTACGATAGACATATTTCCAAGTTCACTGATAACTCTGGTGTCCTCGGCACGAATGTATGTATCGAGAATATAGCGCATATCCACCTCGTAGGGCTTGAGATCAATATAGTCGCAACTTGCAAGCTTAATCATTTCCTTAATTTTGTTATAGCCGGAAATCTCGCCACGCAGATGATTGAGATCATCCTCGGTATAGCCATAGTCAGCAACAAGACGATCACAGCAGTTTGCAAATGAACGAGAAAGAGAGGCTGTCAGCGCATAGAGGGTGTCCCTCCGTGCTGTCTTCTCCTCATCTTCGCTGTCCTCGCCGCAGAAATATTCAATAAAATCGGTATCAGCTTGCGGAGCGGGTACATTTTCAATCAATGCTTCCAGCGATGTGAGCGTTCCTTCCAGTTCGGACTTTGCTTCATCATGACGGTTCTTGATAAGCCCTTCGACATCATCCTTGTCGAAGCTGTCAAACGCTTCGGAAGTGTAATCGGCAACGGCAAGCTGGACATTACGGAACAAGTCCATATAGTCCACAATATATCCGTAATCCTTGTCCTCTCCGTCCGGGCGATTAACGCGGCAAATAGCTTGGAATAAATCATGGTCACGCATGGATTTATCAATATACAGATAGGTCGCGCTCGGAGCGTCAAAACCCGTCAGCAGCTTGTCCACCACAATCAACAGCTTCATCTGCGCAGGCGCATCCTTGAACTGTTCCTTGACTTTCTTTTCAAACTCGACCAGTTTTTTACCGCCGAGCATCTGCTCGTAGATTTTCTTTTTGTATTCTTCCTCACTCTCCTGTGAAAGGTCAGTGGTAGCCGTTCTGACACTTTGTGTGGTTGGCTCATAGGAAGTCACGATGGCGCATTTGGTAAAGCCCATGCTCATAAAGATTTCCCAATACTTGCAGGCTTCATAAATGCTACCTGCCACGAGCATAGCTGTTCCACGGTCATCCTTGAGTCTCGGCTTCAGACTCATATCAAATACGATATCAGACGCAATTTTCTCCAATCTCTGCTTTGAACTGTACAATTTATTGATAGAAGTCCAACTCTGTTTCAACTGCAGTTTCGCTCGTTCAGTCAAGCCTTTCGTTTTCTGTTCAAACCACAGATCGACCTTATCCTGGCTGGACAAATCCTGATCCACGTCTCTCGCTTCATAGCGCAAATCGAGAACGACACCGTCCGCCACACCTTCATCAAACTTATAGGTGTGGATGTATGTACCGAAAGTCTCAATGCTGGATTTCTTATCGGTCTTCAGAAGCGGAGTTCCGGTAAAACCGATCAGAATGGCGTCTGGCATCAACACCTTTACTGCCTCATGTAACTTGCCGGAATTGGTTCGATGGCATTCATCTATGAAAGCGATAATATTGCCCTTTGCCTTGAAATCCTTCGGCAGGTCTTTGAGCAGTTCCTTACGGTACTGGTCTATGTCTGACTGGCTACCAGCGTTATGACCATACTTGTGAATGAGGGAGCAGATAATAGAATCCTCGTTTTTATCCAGGATAGAACGCAGGTCGGCACAGCTTTTTGCTCTTCGCACCTTTTCATCCACATCGATAAAAAGACTCTCTATCTGATCATCTAATTCATCCCGGTCGGTAATGATAACCACACGGCTGTCCGTGATATTCTCAATAATCCATTTTGTGAGCCACACCATGATAAGCGATTTGCCGGAGCCCTGCGTGTTCCAGATAATACCGCCCTCGCCGTCCTGGATGCGCTTGCGGGCAGCGATATTGGCAAAGTACTGATTGTGCCTCGCCACTTTCTTTATACCCGCATCATAAATCACAAAGTCGTGTATGAGAGAGAGAAACCGTTTCTTTTGACAGAGAGACACCACTCCATCACGGAGATGGTTGGTCTCTGTGACCTGTAACAGTTTGATTTCCGTAGACAGATCATCGGTCGCTTTCTGATCCTCTTTCCACTGATAAAAGTATTTTTCTTTTGTCTCAGTAGTCCCGTAGAACAGACCTTGAGCTTCATTTCCAGCAAATAAAAGTTGCGATGTAGAAAAGAAACCCAGTATATTTTCTTTTTTCTGATTCTGTAAAAGCTGACGGATACCTTTTCCGGCACTGACATAGGAACTCTTCAGTTCAAAAATACCGAAAGCGATACCGTTGATATAAAGCACCACATCAGGGCGCTTTCTCGTCACCTTGTCAAAGCGCAGGACTGATACCTCTTCGGCTACGAGGAAGTCGTTCTTGTCGATATCTTCCCAATCAATATAGTGGACAGTCTGGCGATGACCGCTTGCATCTTTTACTCCCTGTCTACCGTAACGGAGAAGGGAGTATACACTGCGATTAATTTGATAAAGCGTGTCGGATTGGTTATTGACCTTGCCCACAAGTTCGCTAACAGCAGTCTTGATCTGGTCATCAGAATAGCCGCGCTTTTTCAGATTTACTTCCAGCAGTTCTTCCTTCACGGGCGTATTGTCGATGTCCTCAAGGTTGCCAAGGTATGTATAGCCCAAATCATCAACGAGCCAATGCAGGACTCTGTTTTGCAATTTTTTCTCAGCATCTACTGTTGCCATCTTACCCCTCCTTGTACACTCAGGCGAACACGACCAGTCAGCAAGTCGTCCATTGCGCCTTCTCTGATTTGAATCATTTTATCCCGTTCGGTTTCCAGTGCTTCAATTTCTTCGTCCATTGCGGTTAGAACTTTAGCGATTTCGTCTTGCTCCTTTTTGTCTGTTGGAATCTCAAATTCAAAGTTCTTTAAATCCTTCTGATACAGATGCTTTATTGTAGAGCCTGCTGAAAGGGTATCAATAAACTCCTTAAACACAGACGAAGACAAAACTCTGAATAGGAAAGTCGGCAACAATCTATCATTCGTTCTAAACACAAATACACCGCTGTTGAGCGTTGCTGGTTTGCTAAGTTTAGGAACAATTGCGACCTTGCCGATGGTCCCGTCTTTCGTAACAAGTACATCGTTTGCCGCTACTTGAATATTTGCATCCATATCATAACGTTCTTTGGATACATACCAAATGTTATCAAGGCTGACTGTTCCACGATGAAAATCAGTGCCACCAATCAGATAACTATAGCCGCTGCGCAAATACTCGTGTTTTTTCAATCCCTGCCAGCCAATGCGCGCCTTTGGAGTGATGACCTGATTAAAGGATACCTTTGTCCATTCGTCATGAACTCCATTAAGGCGTGATCTTTGACATATCAAATCCTCTAACGCACCATCACGGATACCGCGTTTCTTCTCAATCAACTCGGCAAGGTCATCGATGTAGGTATCAAACTGCGAAAGCACCTTGGTGATTTTCTCTTGTTCGGGTAGTGAGGGAAGGTATACCTTAACCTTCTTGACTACTTCCTTATTCAGATTTTGAACGCCGCTCCCAGCTGCAAATGCCTTGTATTGTTTCTGTACAAAAGATGAAGACAGCAAATAGTACAGAAACTCATCGTTTGCCTCAGATTGGAAATCGTATAAACGAAGCCATCCATCGTGAATGCACCCATCGATATTTAATATGTACGGTCTTCCGAAACTCATTGAGTTGGAAAGGATAAAATCTCCGGGATATACGCTTACAGAATGAGCTGCCCCTTGCGGAGTTATTTTCTCTGCCGTAGAAGTAATGTATTTTCCGTATCTCGGAGCATCGCCGATTTTAATCCAATTCACTCCATCTGTGCTTGATGTCAGATAGCTTTCAATTGGACGTGGTGATGCTCCGCGCTTTATCTTCATGAAGTCATTGAACAGCTTCTCTGTCCATTCCTGCGGATAAGTCACCATTTATATCCCATCCTTTCCAAAGCTGCCACTACCGCCTCCCTTGATTTCGCAGTTCTGTCCTCAATCTCACCGAGTGTATGCTCATACCGCTTGGCTATCAACAGAACCTTGGAGGACAGGACGTTCAGCACCTGCTCGATCTCGTCACGGATATCAGCCTCCAATTTTGCCATCCACTTCATGTCAAAAAGGAGATGCTTGATCTCGTCTACGGTCAATTCACTGTATTTTGTTTCGACTTTTCCGTCTAGGGCTTTACGGACTTCTTTCCAAGCTTTGTCAGCATCATCCTTTTCGGCGGATTTTGCGGCATAGGCAGTAAGTGCGTCATACTCATCCTTATAAATATCCGGCACGACTGCGGTATCTGCGGCAGCTTTCAACGCGGCTTTCAGCTTCGCCTTGCTGAATGTTCCATTCTTGTTACGGATATCGAACTCAGCCAGTTCCGGCATCTCACGGACCAGCGTCTCCACCTCGTCCGTCTTGCCTTCATCAAAGAGTGCCACCAACTTGGTCATGGCGTCCATGACCGGGGAGGTCTTTTTGCCCTCCAGCTCCTTGAGCCGCTTATTCAGATTTGCCTTTGGGATACTGTCACCCTTCTCATTAAGGACTTCCTTTAGCAGGCCCTCATCGCCTGACTCTTCCTCACGCATCTCCTCCAGTTCGACCTCAAGTGCAACAGACTGTTCCATCAGTGCATTGATGGTAGCCAGTTCGTCCGCAAAATACACTGCCTCGATGATTTCCCTCGGAATGAGCGTACCATCAAAAGACTTTACTTTAGAAGTATCGTTCACAGAGATGGTCTCACCGTTCTCACCCTTTTCTTTCTTCTGCACATACTCATATTCGATCTCTCTGCCGACTTCATAGCCACTGGCTTTAATGACGTACACATCATCCTGCAGTTTGGCGTTCCAATAGTTCAGTAGGCAATCATAAACATCATAATTATCCAGCAACCTTGCAGATTCATATGCTTTCAGAAACATACCGGCAATTGTGCGGATCAGTTCTTTCGGCTCGGTATCGGATTCAATGCCGAGCAGGATGTCCTTTACGGAGTTTCTCCACTGTGTAAAGATCGTCTCCGTTTCGTTTCGCTTTTCTGCCAGGATGCTTGTGTCCTGCCCAATCACACCTTCGATCTTGCCAGACGCCATTGCAAGGTTATATACATCGTGTGCCTGATCCACGCAGGTGAAAATATCCTGCTTCAAGGCCGGGGAAATATCCCACAGTTTTTTCAGCGATTCAATATCTGGGCCAGGAATACCGCCTTTCAAATGCGCGGCAATATTCTGTGGCAGAGTATCATCAATTTTTTGTATGTAGCGCGGCACATTCAAATTGCCAGCGTTCTGCACCAGAATATCCGAATATTTTACAAAGCGGGAGTAACCCTTGATAATATCACCGTTGAGGAAGGTTCGGACGATCTTCTCAATGTCCTGCTCCCGCAGCCTGTTCTTGTTTCCGTCTTTCTTAAAGCCACGACTGGCATCGATCAGGAAAATGCCCTCGCGGGTTTCTGCATCTTCCTTATCAATGATGACAATGCAGGCAGGGATTCCTGTTCCATAGAACAGGTTGGCCGGGAGGCTGACGATACCCTTGATATATTTCTTATTCAGAACCGCGATACGGATGGTTTCTTCTGTATTGCCTCTGAACAGAACACCGTGCGGCATAATGATTCCGGCCTTGCCTTTGCTGTCCAGAGATTTCAGCACATGGAGGAACCAAGCGTAATCTCCGTTCTTTTCGGGCGGGATACCATAACCATCAAATCTCTTATATCGATCTTCCGAGGTCTTGATGCCGTCACTCCAGGACTTGTCGGAGAAAGGCGGATTCATGACGATAAAGTCAAACTTCTTCAGTTCGCTAAAATCGTCCGTAAATGCGGGGTCAGCCAGCGTGTTGCCGCGTTTAATTTCGCCGGTGCCTTTCTGGTGAAGGATCAAGTTCATCTTTGCCAAGCCTGCTGTAGCATGGTCTTTCTCCTGACCGAAAATGGTCACAATGGAATCACCGTTCTCATCCACAGGTGCTTCGTCTGCAGCTCTGATGAGAAGGCTTCCGCTACCTGCAGCTGGATCATACAGAGTCCACTTTTTAGTGGGCATCTGCTTGATATTGCTGATACCGATAAGCCGTGCGATAATACGGGAAACCTCGCTCGGCGTGTAAAATTGTCCTTTGCTCTTGCCGGATTCCTGCGCAAACTTCATCATGAAATACTCATACGCAT
Organism: Lachnospiraceae bacterium; assembly: GCA_910575105.1. Taxonomy (GTDB): domain Bacteria; phylum Bacillota; class Clostridia; order Lachnospirales; family Lachnospiraceae; genus MD308. The sequence goes on along the minus strand of CAJTDK010000013.1, from coordinate 66,220 downwards.
CGCCGATGATGTCATCGCCGCTGGCACGGTTATTTTTGAAGTTAATCACCGGATTCTGGAACACACCAATCAAGCCAGATACTTTATCAACCAGTTCTTTGCCGGTACCCAACTCATCGCGGTTGTTGAAGCTGACGTCGGGAAGAGAACCCTGCAGTCTGTTATCCTCCAAGAATTTCTGGATAATTATGTCCACACGTTCTCCGACATCACTCTTACCTTTAGCGGCAATCAAATCCTCAAAGGATGCGCCTTTGCTGATGGTAAATTCAGCGAACGGCTGACCTTTGTATCTGTCCGACACATATTTGAAGAACAGCAGGACAAGCACATAATCCTTGTACCTTGCTGGTTCCACGCCGCCTCTCAGTTTATTGCAAGCCTCCCAAAGGAGAGAATATAGTTCAGATTTTTTCACAGCCATAACCTCTTCAATCTCCTGTCTTATTACTTACATATGAAATTATCTGTGGCTCTGTCAATTAGAGCTTTCCTGGGTCTTAGCCCACTCAGCTAATTCCGAATATTTGAACTTCCATGATTTTCCTATTTTTTGAGCCGGGATACCCTTGCCCTTACGAATCCAGTCCCGGATCGTTGCGGGCTTCACTCCAAAGTAGTCAGCTGCTTCATCAATGTTTATCCATCTTTCTTCAATGTATTCGCTCATGGTTTCACCTCGTACATCAAATTTGCATGCCACGTCGTGTTCTATGATACTATAGTTTTATGAATTTTTCAACGGTTCTTTCATGTTTTCTGTTGTTTTGTGTGGTGGGTTATGATAGAATGCATCGTGAAATGGTCTGAATTGAGACATGATTTAGGAGGTCACTTTATGGCATATGGAAAATCAATCGAGTTGTTTCTCGCCAACGGCACAGCAGACAGCTTAATCACAGCTGAACTTTCAAACTGGAATGGCAAGGCTATTAAGATTCCCAGAATTGAAGTTGCAGAGTGCAAGCGAACAGATATTAAAGGCGCTGGTGTGTACTTTCTGTTTTGTAAGGAGGAAGACGATTCTGATTCTGTTTACATTGGAGAATCTGAATCCGTCCATGACAGACTTCTTCAGCACCTGCGTGACTACAGTTCTGAAAAAGAAAAGTTTTACTGGACCACTGCCATCATCTTTCTGGGACGGGACTTAAACAAAGCTTTGATCCGCTATCTTGAAGATCGTTTTGTTCAGATTGCACGTGACAGCAAAAGATATAAGGTCCTCACAAAGAACACCTATGGAAAAACCGTAATGAAGGAATCCCAAACAGCCGCAATGGAAGAATTCATAGACAATGTAAAAGTGATTATCAACGCTTTGGGCTATAAAGTTCTTGAGCCTACAGTTCAGAGCAATCCTAGCTCCTCTGATGACAGTGAACTGCTATATTTAAATATGGGCAATGCAAAGGCCACAGGTGTTGTCACAACGGAAGGTTTCGTTCTGTTCGCTGGTGCAACCGTCAACGAAAAGACTTCTGAAAAATCTCTAAGCAAAGGTGCTGTTGCCCTCCGCAAAAAACACTTTGACGCAGGCAAGGTTAAGGATCTGACTACAATCGAGGATATTATCTTTTCAAGTTCATCTGCTGCCGCAGATTTTGTTACAGGATACAGCATCAGCGGACCGGCAAATTGGCGAAATAAGGATGGGGAAACACTGAAAGAAATCGAAGTAAAAGAATCCAAGTAATTAATATCTCGTAGGGCTGACAGCAGTTTTCTTGCCACACCCTTGTAAAATTCTCCTTTGACAATAGTTGCCTTGTTACACCAAAGGCAAAATGCAGTTCTCTTGTTACACATACCCGAAGTCCCAGTGGTAAGAGCTATTGTCACAGAACGAAAAAAGGGCTTCCAGCAGAGCGCCCTCTCAGGGGGCAATCTATCGGAATCCCTTTATTCAAGCCTTTTTCGGCGCATTTATCTGTCCGCTCGTGACATCAAGACCACAGCCTCCACATGATACGTCCCCGGAAACAAATCAACGCATGCTATCCTTTCCACCCGATACCCCCGCCCCTGAAGCATCTCAAGATCCCTCGCCAGACTGGTAGGTTTGCAGGCGATATACACCATCTTTTCCACACCAAAGCCAATGATCTTCTCAAGCGCCCGCGGATTCACTCCGTCCCTCGGCGGATCCAGCACGATCAGATCCGGGAACTGCGGAAGGCAGTCGATCACCTTCAGCACATCTCCCGCCCAGAACATGCAGTTATCAAGCCCATTAAGTCCTGCGTTCTCCTTCGCCGCCTCCACAGCCTCCTCAACGATCTCCACTCCGACCACTCTGTCCGCCACCGGCGCAAGGATCTGTGCGATAGTCCCGGTCCCGCTGTACAGGTCAAAGATCACCTTATCCTTCGTATCCCCGATATATTCCCTCACTGTCTCATAGAGCACCTCCGCGCCGAGAGAATTGGTCTGAAAAAAAGAAAAGGGCGTAATCTTAAACCGCAGACCCAAAAGCTCCTCATAAAAACAGTCCTGCCCGTAAAGAACCCTAGTCCCTTCGTCCTTAACGATATCCGCCACTCCGTCATTTCTTGTATGAAGGATGCCCGCGATCCTCCCGTCAAGAGGCAGGGCCAGAAGCGCATCTGTCCACGCCCCGAAGGAGCATTCCATCTGGCTTGTGGTGACCAGGTCGATCAGGATCTCTCCTGTCTTCGCCGCCTTTCTCACCAGCAGATGCCGAAAAAAGCCGATATGCCTCATCCGGTGATAATAGGGAAGCCCTGATTCTGTCGCAAATGCCAGCGTGCAGGCAAGGATCTTTTGGAAATCCCCGTCTACGATCCGACAGCCTCCCACATTGACAATATCATGAAAACTTCCTCTTTTATGCATACCAAGGGCAAGCGGCCCGTCTTTATACTCATCCCCGAAGGAAAACTCCATCTTATTGCGGTAAGCCTCCTTGGCCGGGCTTTCCTTCACCCCGTCCCAGATATAAGGCTCCTTAACAGCGGCATCCATCATCTTCTTAATCTGTGCTTCCTTCAACTCAATCTGCTTTTTATAAGGAAGGTTCTGATAAGTGCATCCGCCGCACTGGCCAAAATGTATGCAGGCAGGCTCCACCTCTTCCGGAGACCGCTCAATTACCTCAAGGATCTTTCCTTCTGCTTTTCCCTGACGGAGCTTATTAATAGAAAACTTAACCCTCTGCCCCGGCACTCCGTTTTTCACTGTCACTGTTATACCCTCATCCGCCAGCTCGATCCTTCCCTTATTCGGAAAATCAACCGCCGTTATCACTCCCTCGTATATCTTCCCCTTTTTCATAACCGCCGCCCTTTCTGTTTTTGAACATTGCAATAACGGGGTCTGATGCATGATTCAGAACAGCAACATAAATACAATTGTCATTCTGCTTCCCTCTGACCCCAGACATCATTATACAAATAAATTACCAAAGACACCCTCTGACACAGGTACTCCACTTCACCTATCTCCACATGAACACCCGCCGAGCAGGTCGTCTGCTTCACTCATCTCCACATCGGCCCCCGCCGGCTCAGGCCGCCTACTCCACATATTTCGCCTTAAGGATTGTCCCGTCCTTTTCAATCTGCATATGAAGGATACTTTTCACATACTGGTTAAACTGAGAATATCCATAACTTCCTATCTTAAAATCCTTGTATTTCTCATAAACCTTATTGCCAAGAACACTGAGCTCGATCCCGTTTTTCCCGGCCTCTTTCACCAGGGAAATGACATATCTGTCGATATCCTTCTTCCGTCCCCGGTCCTCTTTTAGGGTAACCGACACGAAATTCCCCTTTTTCACCAGCTCGATCCGCCTGAATTCCTCCAAAAACTTCGAAAGCATATTATAACCGTAGCTTCGCACGTCAAAATCCGGGTGAAGGCTCACCAGGCGGCTGCCCACCTCTCCAAGCCCGGTCTGGCGGTTGTCGTCCTGGTTTTCCAGGATCATCTGCACTACCTCATCCTCGATGCGCTCTTTACTGATGGCGCTCTGGGATTGCCCCGAGGTAGCTCCTATAGTCTGCTCGCTCAAAAGATTTTCCAGGATCGTGAACTTATCACACGCCTTACGGAATGGCTCCGGCGTCTTGTTCTCGCCCATGCCAATCACCATCTTCCCGCTCTCCCTGAGCCTGCTGACCAGCCTGGTGAAATCACTGTCGCTGGATACGATGCAGAACCCGTCCACATCATGGGCATACAAGATATCCATAGCATCAATGATCATAGCCGAATCTGTAGCATTCTTCCCCTGGGTGTAGCTGAACTGCTGGATCGGCATGATAGAATTCTTCAAAAGCTCGTCCTTCCAGCTGGAATGCTGGGTATTCGTCCAGTCCCCGTATATTCTTTTGTAGGTAATATTGCCATACTTCGACAGCTCTGTCAATATAGGCTTGATATACCTTGCCGACACATTGTCCGCGTCAATCAGTAATGCATAGCATTGTCCATCCATACTCCAAACTCCTTATCTCCATGATAAAAGCAGGCTGTCAGCCTGCTTTTGCACGATAACAAATTATAGTCTTTTAAACCTGATCCTCGTCATTAAAAAAGTCATCATCAAAATCATCCTCGAAGTCTTCTTCGAAGTCTTCCAGGTAATCCGGTGTAAAGAAACAGTATACTCCATAGGCGATTGCAGCTACAGCCGCCACAGCGCCGATAATTGCAAGTATCCACAATACGGTCTTTGCCTGCTTTTCTTCTTCCTTTTTATTCAATAACTCATTTAATCTGGTTGTTGCGATGATCTCTTCTACTTTGTTCATGCTCTCCCACATCCTTTCTCCTGCTGACTGCAGCATATTCATCATTAAGTATATTATAGCACCCGCGGGAAAATATTACTATCATTTTGTGAGAAAACCAGTAAATTTTATACCATTTTTACATTATTTTCCTATTTATTTGTGCAAGTATATCAATGATAAAAAAATATTACCCTTTCGGCCCATATAGTGATATCATTACTGTATATCGTTTATAAAGGAGAGATACTGTTATGGCTGGTTCAACTTACGGAACTTTATTTAAGATCACCACATGGGGAGAATCCCACGGCGCCGCGATCGGCGTCGTCATCGACGGCTGCCCGGCAGGGCTTCCTCTGTCCGAGGATGATATACAGCAGTATTTAGACCGCAGGAAACCGGGGCAGAGCAGGTTCACTACCGCAAGGCAGGAGTCTGACCGGGCCGAGATACTGTCCGGCGTATTCGAAGGAAAGACTGCCGGCACGCCCATCTCTATCCTGGTGAGAAACCAGGATCAGCGCTCTAAGGACTACGGCCAGATCAAGGACTGTTACCGTCCCGGACATGCCGACTATACCTTTGATGCCAAATATGGCTTCAGGGATTACCGCGGCGGCGGGCGCTCCTCCGGACGCGAGACCATCGGCCGGGTGGCTGCCGGAGCTGTTGCCGCAAAGCTGCTTGATAAGCTCGGCATAAGCCTGACCGCCTACACCCGCTCTATCGGGAAGATCACCGTTCCCGAGGAGGAATATGATTTTTCCTGTATTACGGAAAACAAGCTGTATATGCCAAGCAACGCCTGCGCGGAGAGAGCCTCTGCCTATCTGGAGGAATGCATGAAGAATAAAGACTCCTCCGGCGGCATCATCGAGTGCCGGATCACCGGGGTTTGTGCCGGTATCGGTGAGCCGGTCTTTCAGAAACTGGATGCGGCCCTCGCGGCAGGCATCATGTCTATCGGCGCAGTAAAAGGCGTAGAGATCGGGGACGGTTTCCTGGCGGCAGACGCCCTTGGCAGCGCCAATAATGACGCATTTTACGCCGAAGAGGAAAGCATCAGGAAGAAGACGAACCACTCCGGCGGGACGCTCGGCGGCATCAGCGACGGAAGTCCCATCATCATCCGCGCCGCCATAAAGCCTACCCCCTCTATCGCCAGAGAGCAGGACACCGTAACTAACTGCGGTGAAAATACTTCCATCGCCATCACCGGACGCCATGACCCGGTCATCGTCCCCAGAGCGGTGGTGGTGGTAGAAAGCATGGCCGCGCTGACTGTCGCGGATCTGCTCATGATGAATATGCCGTCAAGGCTTGACCGCTTAATCCAGTTCTATCAATAACCAATAGCGGCAATCCGATCAATAGATGGCCGCTCTATTGCAGGGACGCCAGCACACGCCCCAGCACATCCGCCATCTCATCCACATGCTCCTTTTCAATCACCAAAGGCGGCACCAGACGGATCACGTCACTTCTTGCGCTGATAATCAAAAGCCCTTCTTCAAGCGCTTTTTTCGTAATCTCACTGACTGGCCGGTCCAGGCGGAGTCCCTGGATCAGCCCGGTTCCTCTTCTTTCCAGAACCGCATCGCAGCGTTCGGCCAGCTCATCCAGCTTATCCGCCAGATATGCGCCCACTTCCTTCACGTGAGCTTCGATCCCTTCCCTTTCAAATATCTCGATGGTCTTTGCCACTGCAGCGCAGGCAAGAGGATTCCCGCCGTAGGTCGTGCCGTGGTCTCCAGGCTCCAGGGAATATTCCGCCACGTCTTCTGTCATGGCAAACGCCCCCACCGGGACACCGCTTCCGATGGCCTTCGCCATAACCATGATATCCGGTCTGACCCCGTAAGACTGGCAGGCGAACATCTCGCCTGTGCGCCCCATACCGCACTGGATCTCGTCGCAGATCATCAGGATGCCTTCCTCATGGCAGAGCCTGCGGATGCCCTCCATAAATTCCTGAGTTGCCATATTGATCCCGCCCTCTCCCTGAAGCGGCTCCAAGATAATGGCGCAGGTTTCATCCGTCACCAGCTCCTTCACACTGTCCAGGTCATTGAACTTCGCAAAGCTAACGCCCGGGATGAGCGGCTTAAAAGGCGCCCGGTAAGCTTCATGCTCCGTCACCGACAGCGCGCCCATGCTCCGTCCGTGAAAGCAGTCCTGCATGGCAATATACGCATATCTCCCGGTCTTTTTTTTCCGCGCGTACTTCCTTGCGGCCTTCAGCGCTCCTTCGACAGCCTCTGTCCCGCTGTTGGTAAAAAACACACGATCCATCCCCGTTACCCCCTTCAGCGCCTCTGCCGCCTCCCCGCAGGCTGTATTGTAGTACAGATTCGAGGAATGAATCAGCTTGTCGATCTGATCCTTTAGCGCTGAATTTAATTCCTGATTGCCGTACCCGAGGCCGCTCACGGCTATTCCTGCCGCAAAGTCCAGGTATTTTTTTCCTTCCGTATCATAAAGGTATACACCTTCCCCCCGATCCAGGGTTACCGGAAAACGATTGTAGGTATGCACAAGATTACGGTCCGTTGTCTGCATATATTCATTCGGTGTCATATTTCACCATCCCTTTCGCTGTTACTTTAATCTTCCGGGGCTACTCGCCCAGATAAAACCTCGGTTCGCCGTCATTGATAATGGCCGTCCCGATCCCTTTATTGGTAAATATCTCAAGAAGCAGGCAGTGCGGGATCCTCCCGTCCAGAATATGCACCCTGGCCACACCGTGCTCGATAGCAGAGATGCAGTTGTGAAGCTTCGGCAGCATCCCGCCGCCGATATAGCCTTCATTCATCAGATCCCTGGCCTCAGAGACCTTTAGCTCCGAGATCAGCGTCGAGGGATCATCCGGATTCTTATACACGCCCTCGATGTCCGTCAGAAATGCAAGCTTTTCCGCCCTCATGGCTCTTGCGATGGCACAAGCCGCATCATCTGCATTGATATTGTAAGTATGATAATCGTCATCCAGGCCGACGGGACAGATAATGGGCAGAAAATCCTTTTCCAGCAGGTCATACAGGATGTTTGCGTTTACATGCTTCACATCTCCCACAAACCCGATATCCTTTCCCCCGGAAAGTTTTTTACTGACCGAAAGAAGCTTTCCGTCCTTACCGCTTATGCCGATGGCGCGCACACCGAGACTTTCCACAAGCTGGACAAGCCCTTTATTCACCTTACCGAGAACCATCTCCGCAAGCTCCATGGTCGCCTCGTCCGTCACACGCAGGCCGTTCACAAACTGAGGCTCCATACCCACCTTGCCTACCCAGCGGCTGATCTCCTTGCCGCCCCCGTGGACGATGATGGGCTTAAATCCCACCAGCTTAAGAAGGGTAACGTCCTGGATCACCTGCTCCTTTAGCTGCTCATCTACCATAGCGCTCCCGCCGTACTTCACCACGATGACTCTGCGGTTAAAGCGCTGGATATAGGGAAGCGCCTCGATCAGCACCTCCGCCTTTTCCAGGTATTTCTGCATATCTTTATTCATTGCTCTTAACCTCTTTCCTCCTATATCTTATCTCTGTCTCTGCTGCAGCACATCTTGCCCAAGGCCGATACCCTTCTGCCCCATCAGCTCCGGTAGTCCGCATTGATATCAATATAACCGTGGGTCAGGTCGCATCCCCACGCGGCTGCCCAGGCATCTCCCATCTTCACATCCGCAACCGCTGTAACATAAGGCTCTGACAGGATCTTTGTGGCCTCTTCCTCGCTGTAAGAAAGCGCCGTTCCATTTTCAATGATCTGGATTCTTCCGGCTTCGCTCTCGAAATACAGATCCACCTTCTCCGGGTCAAACTGCGCGCCGGAATACCCCATCGCGCACAGGATCCTTCCCCAGTTGGCATCGTGTCCGGCGATCGCCGCCTTGGTAAGGTTAGAGCATACGATGGACTTTGCCAGGGTCTTCGCCTGCTCTTTGTCCCCACAGTTGACCGCCTTCGCCTCAAAAAGCGCGGTAGCTCCCTCTCCGTCCCCGGCGATCTTCTTCGCCAGATACTCATTGATGGCATGAAGCGCCTCTGCAAACTTCTGATAATCTGCGCTGCCGTATGTAATCTCCGGATTACCGGCCATGCCGTTTGCCAGAAGGACCACCGTATCATTGGTGGACGTATCCCCGTCTACGGAGATCATATTATACGTATCGCCTACATCTTCGCTGAGCGCCTTTTGCAGCGCTTCTTTGGAGATCACTGCGTCTGTGGTGATAAATGCCAGCATAGTGCACATGTTAGGGTGGATCATCCCCGATCCCTTAGCCATGCCGCCGATGGTAACGGTCCTCCCGCCGATCTCGATCTCAGCCGCCAGCTCCTTAACGCAGGTATCCGTCGTCATAATGGCTTTGGCCGCCTCCGTACCGCTCTCCAGTGAAGCACCCTTCTTCTCTGCCATCACCTGGATTCCCGCCGTCAGCTTATCAACAGGCATCTGCTTTCCGATGACTCCCGTGGAGCCGATCAGGATGCCTGCCGGCGGGATATCAAGAACCCTGGCTGCGGCCTCTGCCGTATTCTGGCAGCATGCGAAGCCTTCTTTGCCCGTGCACGCATTGGCAATCCCTGAATTGACCACGACCGCCTGAACCGGCCCGCCCCCTGCGATTACCTGCTGGTCCCATCTTACTGGGGCCGCCTTTACTACATTCGTCGTAAATGTCCCTGCCGCTGCGCACGGCATCTGGCTGTAGATCAGCGCCATATCCGTCCGTCCTGTGTATTTGATTCCTGCTGCCGTGCTTGCCGCCTCAAATCCCTTTGCCGCCGTTACTCCGCCTTTTATCTGTTTCATCTTATCCGCTTCCTTTCTAAATTTTGTCTTATCCTTTCCGCCGTTATTCACTTTCTTTTGCTTACCCGCTGCTGTCCGCTCCATGAACGGTAACGCTTAACCTTCTGCTTCACCGCGGTCACTGGTTGAATGCCGTGATATTCTCTTCATTCAGCGTAAAATCATAGTAATTCAGATCCTGTCTCTTTGTCCAGCCAATCTCCTTCCAGAATGCATTGCCCATATCATTTTTCATAAATGCGATCAGAGAAACTTTGCTGATCTGCTCTCTTTTGAGCGCCTCCATAGCAAAGACCACCATGGACTTCCCGATCCCTCGCATACGGTAAGCCTCGTCCACGCATACGTGGTACAGACAGCCGCGCCTGCCGTCATGGCCGCAGAGGATCGCGCCTACGATCTTTCCGTCCTCCACAGCTACAACGCTGGTGTCCGGATTCCGCCGCAAAAACCTCTCTATACCCTCTCTGGAATCATCAATGCTGCGGATGCCGAAGCCCTGAATCTGCCTCCAGAGCGCATAGACCTGCTCATAATCATCAATTGTCATTATCCTTAACATATGGTCTTCTCCTCTATCCTTTTCGCATAGCCTTGCTCCATTACGGGAACACAGGGACAAGCTTCAACCCTTCGCTCTCCTTAAGCCCGAACAGGATATTCATGTTCTGGACCGCCTGGCCGGCCGCTCCCTTTATCAGATTGTCAATGGCCCCCATCATAATGACGCGGTTCGTCCTGGGATCGATTTTGAAGCTAATGTCCACGTAATTGCTTCCCTCCACCCACTTTGTCTCCGGGCAGACATCCTTTTCCAGCACTCTGACAAAGGTCTCTTCTTTATAATAATGATCGTAAACCGCTTTCACTTCCTCGTATGTCACTGCTTTCTTAAGGGACGCGTATTCTGTGACAAGTATCCCTCTGTTCATAGGTACAAGGTGGGGCGTAAAGCTGATCACCGTATCTTCCCCGGACGCGTAAGCAAGCTGTTCCTCGATCTCCGGCGTATGTCTGTGGGACGCCACGCCGTACGCCTTGATATTCTCATTTACCTCACAGAACAGGTTGGGAATCTTCGCCCCCCTGCCTGCCCCGGAGGTTCCCGACTTAGCGTCTATGATCAGCGTATTCATATCGATCATGCCTTCCTTCGCCAGTGGGTACGCCGTTAGGATGGAACAGGTCGTATAGCAGCCCGGGTTAGCCACCAGCCTGGCCCCTCTCACCGCGTCCCGGTTCACCTCGCAGAGCCCGTAGACCGCTTCCTTGATAAACTGCGGGCTTTTGTGCACTATCCCGTACCAGTTCTCATAGACGGAAACATCCTTGATCCGGTAGTCCGCACTCAGATCGATGATCTTCGCCTGCGACAGGATCTCCTGACTCATCACCGATGCACAGAAACCCTGAGGTGTAGCGGTAAAGATCACATCCGCTCTTTTCGCCAGCTCCTCAATGTTGTCATCCAGACAACTGTCCTCCACAAGTTCAAACATATTCCGATATACATCCGCATATTTTTTGTCTATGTAACTTTTGGAGCCGTACCATACAATCTCAGCTTCCCTGTGACCCGCAAGAAGTCTTACCAGCTCGCCTCCTGCATAGCCTGTCGCCCCGATAATTCCAACCTTTATCATCTCTTCAGCCTCCATAATATTGATCAGCACAATACCCGGTTATCATAAACCTTTTCGATAAAGTTGTAAAGCATAACCAGGGGATATTGCCGTATAAGAAAAACACTTGCATAATTATACATCCTTTCTGTATATTATGCAAGTGTTTTCTAAAATATCTTTTCGGCCGCCTCCAGCACTGCCACCGAATCCCGGACTACGATCTGTGCTTCCAGCTCCGTTGACTCAGGCTTCTTATCCCCTCCGATCATATCCAGCATCTGCAGGGCCACAATCCTTGCCATATCCCGTATCGGATTGTTGGCAGAGGTAAGGGGCACCTCACTGTAGCTTGCAAGATCAGAATTATCGATGCTGATCAACGACAGGTCATCCGGCACACTGATCTCATTTTCCTTGCAGACAGCCAAAAGCTTACTGGCCACCTCATCATTGTAGCATACGCAGGCCGTACAGCCTTTAAGCCTCCGGCAAAGCCACCCGGCGCCCTGGCCGGTATCAGACAGCAGGTCCGTCACCATATCCGTGTCCACCCATACGACCCACCGGTCATTGATCTTTACATTAGACTCCATCAGTGCCTCCAGATATCCCGCATAGCGCTGGTGTCCCTGGCCGTCGTCTCCCTTAAAAACTGCGGCGATGTTCCGATGCCCGCACTGCAGTAGGTAATTGGTCACCAGCTTTCCCGCCATCTTGTCATCAAGGCTGACATGCGGCGCATCTAACCGGGGATAATAGCTGTTGATAAAAAGCACCGGAACCCCCTGCTCCATGATCCTGCGGTAAATGTCCAGATTAGGATTAGGAAGACCGCTTTTCGTCGTCTCGGCGATCAGTCCGTCCACAGTATTTTTATTCAGGATATTTTTCAGGATCAGCCGTTCCTTCTCAACCGAATTATTCGTGACAAAAATCTGCAGGCTGTACTCTGCGCCGGAAAACTGTGCCTCCAGCTCCCGGATGATCGCAGAAAAGATGTACTCCTGTACAAATGTAGTCATCACCGCGATCTGCATCGTCTTTTCCCTCTGAGGGGCGGCCTGCTGCCCCTCGCTGATGTAGGTTCCGCTCCCCCGGTACCTCTTCACGATCCCCTCTTCCTCAAGCACGGCGATCGCGTGCCGCACCGTCTGCCTGCTGACTTTAAACTGTTCGCACAGCCTGTACTCCGACTCCACCTTATCCCCCGGCCTTAATTCACCGCTGTCAAGGCGTCTCTTCACCCACAGGCATATCTCCTTATACTTTGCAACTGGTTCATCCATATATCCGCCTCCAAACTTTAATTGTAATGCATACCAAACAACTATTCCTTAATATACAATACAACTTTACCTTTTACAATCCGTAAAATGTACCAAAAAACATATACAAGCTTTGTGTAGATATACATATTCCCGCATCCTCCAAAGACGCTTCATCCCACAAAAACACACCATGCGGCGTATAGAAAAAGCTGCCGGCTGTTCCCATACGGGCAACAGCCGGCAGCTAATATCCAGTATCCAGTTAATTTTTCTTTTTGCTTGATAATACGTCAAAGGTAACTGCTCCGAGAAGGACAAGTCCCTTTACCACCTTCTGAAGATCTGTGGGTAATCCGATCAGGAACATACCGTTATTTAATATGCCCATAACAAATGCTCCGATCACTGCTCCGACTATCGTACCCACACCGCCTGATGCGGCAGCCCCACCGATATAGCAGGCAGCGATCGCGTCAAGCTCGAAGCCGTCGCCGGCCTTCGGTGTGGCAGAGGCATTTCTTGCTGACAGCACAATACCTGCGATAGCGGCAAGAAAGCCCATATTGGTATATACCCAGAAATACACCTTCTTCGTGTCAATACCAGAAAGCCTTGCAGCCTTCTCATTGCCGCCCAGCGCGTACACCTGACGCCCGGCAACAGTCTTGCTCGTGATAAAGTGGTAAACGCCCACGATCACTGCCATAAGGATCAGAATGATCGGGATACCGTTGTACGCGGCAATCTTAAAGAAGAAAAACCAGAGAATGCCCAGGGTAGCAACCAGCTTGATCGCCGTCTGCCATGTAGGGACCATGGCAAAGCCGTATTTCTGCTGTGTCTTAATGGTCCGGTATTCTGCGCCCAGCACCAGGACAGTCGCGATTACTGCTACGAGGATAGTGATCAGGTCGAGTGTGCCGGACCCGAACTCAATCTTATTGGTCAGGAAGAACCCTGCCCCAACCTTCACATAGGCTCCCGGAAGCGGGCCGACCGTCTTAGATTCCAGCAGCGTGTAGGTAAGTCCGCGGCCGATCAGCATGCCCGCCAGTGTCACAACGAACGGCGGTATGCCTAAATAGGCGATGAAAAAGCCGTTGAACGCGCCGAATGCAACGCCCACCAGAATCGTGATGATAAATGCGAGTACGATATTCATATTCTGCTCTACAATCAGCTTTGCCGCAACCGCGCCGCACAGCGCCACGTAGGAGCCGACGCCTAAGTCTACGTTACCGGTCAGTACACACAGCAGCATACCAGTCGCCAGGATAATAACATAACTGTTCTGCATGATCAGGTTGTTCATGTTCATCGGCGTAGCATTGACGCCTCCGGTCAGTGCGTAGAATATAATAAAGATGATCAGCATCGCAAAGACCATGCCGTATTGCTTTAAACTAAGATTTACCGTTTTTTTCTTTTCCATTGTTATTCCCCTTTCCTGTTATTATCCTGCATAATGCATTTCATAATTCTTTCCTGAGATAAGTTCTCTCTATCGATCTCACCGGCGATCCGGCCTTCATTGAGCACATAGGTCCGGTCGCAGGTGCCAAGGATCTCCGGCATCTCGGAGGATATGACGATGACCGCCTTACCGGACTTTGCCAGATCGTTGATCGCGCAGTATATCTCATATTTGGCGCCCACGTCGATACCGCGGGTTGGCTCATCTAAGATCAGTACGTCCGGCTCTGTGAGCATCCATTTTGCCAGGATCACCTTCTGCTGATTTCCTCCCGACAGGCTTCCCACCGCCTGATGTACGGAATTGGATTTGATGTTGATCAGCTCTTTGTATTTTTCGGCCTCCATAACCTCCTTGTTGGCGTCCACCACACCATTCTGAGAGAAGTAGCTTCTAAGGGCGGCCAGCGACATGTTCCACTTGATGTCATTAAAAAGGATAAGCCCGTAATTTTTCCGATCCTCGGAGGTGTAGGCAATCTTATGGTCGATGGCATCCTTCACGCTCTTTATCTTCACTTGCCTGCCGTGCATCAGGATCTCCCCGGAGATCTTCTGCCCGTACTGCTGCCCGAATAAGCTCATGGCAAATTCCGTCCTCCCGGCGCCCATCAGTCCCGCAAGCCCTACCACTTCGCCTGCACGCACTTTGATATTGATATTCTTAAGCACCTGGCGGTGGGGATCCTCCGGATGGTATACATTCCAGTCCTTCACCTCCAACACCACATCGCCTATAGGGCAGTCTACGCGCTCCGGATAGCGGTTCGTAAGCTCACGGCCGACCATCCCCTTGATGATTCGATCCTCGGAAAAATCATCCGCGCCCTTGGTCAGTGTCTCGATGGTCTGCCCGTCGCGGATAACGGTAATAGCGTCCGCCACATAGCTGATCTCATTGAGCTTATGGGAAATGATGATGCTGGTGATCCCCTGCTTCTTTAGTTTGAGCATGATCTCTAAAAGCTGGGCGCTCTCCTCGTCATTGAGGGCGGCCGTAGGCTCATCTAAGATCAGCAGGTCTACCTTTTTCGCCAGCGCCTTCGCGATCTCAATAAGCTGCTGCTTGCCGACGCCTAAGGTGTTGACCGGCGCGTCCAGGTTCTCACTGCCAAGTCCTACTTTCTCCAGCATCTCCTGAGCCTTGTTGCGGGTCTGCGTCCAGTCAATGACCCCCTTTATGGTCATCTGCTCATTGCCCAGAAATACATTTTCCGCGACTGACAGATAGGGGCTTAGCGCCAGCTCCTGATGGATAATGACGATCCCTTTTTTCTCACTGTCTTTAATGTTGCGGTTCTTGACCACTTCCCCGTTGTATACGATATCCCCAGTGTATGTACCAAACGGATAGATTCCGGACAGCACGTTCATCAGCGTTGATTTCCCGGCGCCGTTCTCGCCGCAGAGTGCATGGATCTCGCCGCGCTTTACCTTCAGGTTGACATCATTCAATGCTTTTACGCCCGAAAAGTCTTTGACAATATGGTTCATCTCCAGAATATAATCAGACATTTTTTCAACTCCTTTCCTTTATTCTGCATTCATGATCTCTTCTTCTTTATAATAGCCGCTGTCGACGACCAGCTCTTTATAATTCTCTTTATCCAGTGACAATGGCTCGCACAGATAGGAAGGTACGACCATCTTCCCGTTATCATAGGTTTCCGTATCATTGATCTCCGGCTCGCTGCCTTCGCTGACCGCCTTCACCATGCCCGCGCACTTTTCAGCGAGGAGCCCGGTGTCCTTGAAGATCGTGGCCGTCTGCTTGCCCTCGATAATATTCTTTACCGCCATGACCTCCGCGTCCTGCCCGGTGATGATCGGCCAATCCTCTTCCGTATATCCGGCTGCCTCAAGCGCCGCCTTGATCCCGTAGGCAAATCCGTCAAATGCGGAGCAGCAGATGTCCAGTTTGTCATCCGAATAGAAGCCCGACAGATAATTTTCGCAGTTCTGCAGCGCTACCTCCTGGGACCATCTCAGGATACAAGTATCGTCAAAAGACGTCCTCCCTGACTTGCATACCAGGGTCCCGTCGTCCAGGTATTTCTGCAGCACGCTCATCACGCCTTTGTATAAAAGGACTGCGTTGTTATCATCAGGCGATCCCATGAAAAACTCGATAGTCTGCGGTTCCTTCGCGTCCTTGAGGCCGGCCTTCTCCTCGATGTATTCCCCGATCTTCCTTCCGACTCCTTCATTGTCAAAGGATGCGTAATAGCTGACCGCATCAGTGTTCATCAGAAGACGGTCGTAGGAAATGACCGGAATGCCTACATCTCTGGCTGTCTGCAAAGCGTTGATCAGGGCGGAGGAATCTACTGCCGCCACTACCAGGCAGTCCACGTCCTTAGCGATCATCGTCTCGATCTGCGCAAGTTGTACCTGTACATCATCCTCTGCATACTGAAGGAACACCTCGTATCCCATCTCCTCCAGCCTTTCTTTCATATTGCTGCCGTCCTTAATCCACCTTTCCGAACTCTGCGTCGGCATGGCCACACCGACCTTTCTCCCTGTTCCTCCCTGTTTTTCCCCACCGTCACTCAAACTATCGCTTCCACATCCTGCAAGTGTGAAAGAAAGCATCATGACCGCAATAAGAGCCACGCTGAGAATCCTTTTTTTCATCCTTTCTACCTCCTTTTTGATGCTTTTTTCTTTCAAACATCTTTATTTGATATAAATATTGTACTGTACAAATTTTTGATTTTCAAGACGTAATATGTCACAAATATGAGTACAACTTTTTGTGCAAATTTAAAACTTGATATTTACTTGTCGCCATAGTTGTATGTGTACAATTTTATTGCCTATTTTCTTGAAAATTCTCGTTCTATTGAAAAATCCGCCATATTATAGTAAAATAAATGTTACTGATCACGGAATGACCAGCAACAGATAAATGCGGCACTAGAATATCGCAAAACATACAGAGATTGGCACGAGACGAAAGGAGATGTCCGCTCATGAAAACATTCAATATAAATGCTGACTGCAACCCCGAGATCCACTATATGGTCGATATCAGCTCCAGGCTTAAGGCCATCGGCCAGATGGTGGACAAGGGCCAGTATTTTACGATCAACCGCGCACGCCAGTACGGAAAGACTACAACCTTGCACGCATTGGAAAAATATCTGCAAGAAGACTATATCGTCATTAACCTTGACTTCCAACTGCTCAGCTCGGCAGATTTTGAAAACGAGCACACCTTTGTGGAAGCATTTTCCGGGGAGATCTTAGATTCCGTCTGCGGTACAGATGATCTTCCGGCGGAGATTGAAAACCGGCTGAAACAGTTTGCCGGCGGCAGGCTGGAAAACGCGCGTCTTTCCCGGCTGTTCCGCTGCCTGAGCAAGTGGTGCGAGCTCTCCGCAAGGCGGATCGTGCTGATGATCGACGAGATCGACAGTGCGGCCAACAACCAGGTATTCCTTGATTTCCTCACCCAGCTTCGGGGTTATTATATCCAGAAGAAAAAGGCGGCCTTCCATTCCGTCATCCTTACGGGCGTTTATGATATCCAGAATATGAAGAGGAAATTTGTGACCAATGACGGGCACAAGGCGAACAGCCCATGGAACATCGCTGCTGACTTCCTGATCGACCTGAATTTTTCCGCAGAAGATATCCAGGGGATGCTGGATGAATATGAGCAGGATTACCACACCGGGATGGACACCGCAAAGATCGCAGAGCTTCTCTATGACTACACTTCCGGCTATCCGTTCCTCGTCTCAAAGCTGTGCAAGCTGCTGGATGAACAGACGGCAGGAAGGCCCGGATTCCCGGACAGGAGCAGTGTCTGGACAAAAAGAGGCATCTCCGAAGCGGTGAATATGCTGCTGGCCGAGAAGACGCCGCTGTTTGAATCGGTAATCGGAAAGCTCCGAGACTATCCGGAGCTTAAATCCACCCTGCACGCCCTGCTGTTCTACGGGCAGAATATCGTATACAATCCGGACGACAGCCTGATCGACATGGCACTTATGTTCGGTTTTATCAAGATCGTGGATAATAAGGTCGTGATCGCCAACAGAATATTTGAGACAAGGGTGTACAACTATTTCCTCACAACGACGGATATGCAGAATACCGATCTGTACAAGGCCGCCCTCCAGAGCAAAAGCCAGTTCATCTCAGGCGGACGGCTGAATATGCAGTTGATCCTTGAACGGTTCACGGTGCATTTTGATGAGCTTTACGGGGATAAGGACAAGACCTTTTACGAAGAGGAGGGACGCAAGCTATTTTTGCTGTACCTGAAGCCGATCATCAACGGAGGAGGAAATTATTATATCGAATCCTGCACCCGCGATACGGAGCGCACAGGCATCATCATTGACTACGGCGAGGAACAGTTCATCGTGGAGCTTAAGGTCTGGCGTGGAAATGCATACCACACAAGAGGCGAGGAGCAGCTTCTTGACTATCTGGAGTATTATCATCTGCAGAAGGGCTATATGCTCAGCTTCAATTATGAAAAGAAAAAACAGACTGGCGTGAAGGAGATTCAGCTGAATGGCCATATACTGATAGAGGCAGTGGTGTGATCCACTGCCTCCCAACTAAAGTAACTTTCCCAATCGTACCGCTGCAGGTTATCAGCGTCATGTCTTCATGCAGCTCTAATTGTTCGGAAATTCTATTCCCATGATGTACAGGCGATAAATATTTTTTATTAGACGGGTCCAATTCTCCGAGCTGCTTTCCGCCAATAAATACACGTCCATATCCCTCTTCTACATATATACGCTTAAATCTGCCTGTTAAAATGACAGCTTTACTAACTCTAGAATCTTCAACTCGTCCACATCCCCCAC
This sequence comes from Lachnospiraceae bacterium, assembly GCA_910575105.1. Lineage (GTDB taxonomy): Bacteria > Bacillota > Clostridia > Lachnospirales > Lachnospiraceae > MD308. The sequence goes on along the minus strand of CAJTDK010000013.1, from coordinate 47,438 downwards.
TCGCAATTCGGGCACGCTGACATATATGACTTTAATTGTTCTACACTATCTTTTGCATTCCGGGCATCAACAGTCTCTTTTTTGCATTCGATGATAAGCTTGACATTCTCCTGTGTCGGGCTGGTGCAGTCTTTATCAAAAATAACGATATCTGCCCGGGGCTTTCGCGAGCCTAGCTGTAAAGTGTATTCAATAAAAATCTGCGACGGCGAATATTTATGTTCATTAACGAGACGCTTTTCAATCGTCTGCCTGACATGTTCCTCTGGGGTATCATTACGGAATTTGCCGTTTATATAATCACATATTTTTCCATCCGGAATAACGATCACTTTTATTCCACTCATATCTGTTCTTCAATCCGTCAATAATAACTTGATTCTAGCACATATGTTCTATTTTTTCAATTGTGATTTATATTATTTAAGCCTTTAAAGTGCAGCAAAGTATCTTTCTTCAACGGCACTTCCGCCGCCACATTCTGATACCGGTATATACTGAGCATGATCCCGCACAGAATGTAAGTAATGACCATCCCGCTGCCTCCTCTTGTAATAAATGGGCAATAGACAGGCCCAACCAACACAAGCCCAAGATTCGTCATCACATACCAGACCGCCTGCAAAGCGATAGTCACGCCGCACCCTGCGCCCATCAAGCATCCCAGCCGGTTTTTCTGCCTGACCGTCACGGCCGTCAGCTTAAACACCAGTATGGCGATCATGCTGATGACACAGACTGCTGCCAGTATGCCAAAACAGGACATGATATAGGCCAGCGCAAAGCTTGAGTTGTCCGGAACCATGCCTGAGTACTCGGCAAAATTCTTCCCCTCTCCGATAAATCTGCTCCCTTCTAACAGTTTTCTCAGCGAATGGAGCTGGTAGCCTTCCGCCTGCGCGTATTTCCCCGGGTTAAACATAGCTTCGATCCGCCTCGTCTGATACCCGGCGCCAGAGCGCAGAAGCCACAGACACAGCCCGCAGGGAAACAAAGCCGTCACGCCCCAGATTGCTGCAAGGGTCTTTCCCACATGCACTTGAAAATACCCTTTCCAGACCGCCACAGACAGGATCACCGCCAGCGCAGGAATCAGCACGATGATCCCTGCCGCACGGAAAATCAGCTGCGCAATAACCACAGGAGCCATCCACAAGACTCCCTTTACCAGCCCCCAAAAGCTCTGCCCGCGGTAGCTGTAGAGCACCGCGCAGCACAGCGGGATCAAAAGGAGCATCCATTGATTGATATTGACCTGCGCCAGTCCAAAGAAATTCACAAAAAACCTCGCCCCATTAATTGTCGTTCCAAAGACGGATGTCCCCACGACCAGCAGCAGGATATATCCAACCAGAAGCCCCTTCGCCCTCCGGGCGATCCAGGTGTAGTCAACGTAACAGATCACGATCATCGCCCCGTACCCGATGACCAGATAAAACAAATGGCCCGCCAGATAAAAAAACGGCATATCCTTCGATTCAACAGCCACATCAAGCATGCACAAAAACACCATCCCCAGCAGGCTGACGGCGCCGATCCCAAAGATCAGCCGCCAGTTCATCTTCGGCCTGTGGATCCGGTCCATCTCCACGCCCACCGCAACAGGGTCGCCCATCTCCCGGACGGCCGCTTCTTCCGCTTCCCGTTCTGTCATCCCTTCCGTCATGAAATCCGCCTTCTGCTCCTCGATATGGACTTCCAGCTCTCCCGTCACAAGGGGAAGCGCCCGTTTACAGCGGATCTGTTCTGACAAAATCTCCAGATAATTACGCCTGTCCATAACATGCACTCCCTCCGTCAACCCCCATAGCTCCCATAACATTTACCACCGCATGGGAATACTCCTTCCACTCCTGCGCCTTAAGCTTAAGCTGCTTTTTTCCGGCTTTCGTCAGGTGGTAATACTTGCGTACCTTCCCGACTGCCTCCTGTTCGTACGCCTCCAAAAATCCTTTTTCTTCCATAGAATGAAGGAGCGGGTAAAGTGTCCCGGCTTTAAGCTCGAACACATTCTCCGATTTCTCCCTCAGGGTCTCGATCATCTCATACCCGTACATATCCTTCTCCGATAAGAGCTTTAATATCAGCATCGACGTGCTCCCCGAAACCAGACTTTTATCAACTGCCATCTTTAATTACCTCCTTTTTTATACTAATATGCCTCCGATATGTTCTGATACCGGTAGATACTCAGCATAATTCCAAATAACACATAAGTTACGATCACGCCCAGTCTGTCCATGGCAAACGGGCAGTACACCTTCTCCGGCATGATAACGCCCATATTCCCCAGCGCGTATCCGGCTCCATGTACAAGAAGCATCATGCCGCACCCAAACCCCATAAGTCTCCCCAGACGGTTCTTCTGCTTCACCGACAGCAAAAGAAGCCTAAGAAGCAGCGCCCCGGTCACCAGGATTGCCACAGCAGATACAAATATCCCGAAATGCACCGCCGTATAAGTCAGCAAAAATTCGCTGCCCACCGGAAAGATCTCGGTAACCTCCAGCAATTCTCCCTGTATGCTCATGTTTTCCCCTGCACTTCCCAGAGCACGGCTGCCTGCCAGGATTTCCCGCAGCATGCTCTGGCTGTGTGCCATGAAATCTCCGTACATTTCCGGTATGATCCCATAGCTCGTCAGCCCGTCAGTCCCCATGATCCCTGCCGACAAAAGCGCAGCCGCAGTCCAGATTCCCAAAAGCGTGCGCTTCACCGGGATGCAGAACGTCCCTGTGCCCACCGCATAAGAAAGTACCACCGCCAGCACGAAGACAAAGATAAGCATCTCCAGCCTGTTTCGGTAAATCAACTGAGATACCACGATGGGAATCATCCACGCAGCGCCCTTAGCAAACCCCAAAATCCCCTGGCCCCGGTAGCTGTAGAGCACCCCGCAGTACAGCGGAAGAAAAAGAAAAGCCATCAGCCACACCGCATCCCGGATTCCATCTGCAAAAACGTCTCCTAACCGGCCAAAGTCAATAAAGAACAGGTAGAACAAAATCACCCCGCAATATACAAGCATGATCTTTTTCGCCCTTGCTGCAAACCAGGTGTAATCCATGTAGCAAATCCCCACCATAGCCAGAAATCCTGCTGCCGTGTAAGCCAGATACCGGATAAACAAATAACCGGTACTGCCTGCCGTCTGCCCTGCGCTTCCTGCGGCCCGGATATTTAAGCCGTACCACGCCATAAGCCCCGCCGCGCTTAACAGGCCGATGAGAAGGATAATCCCCCAGTTCATCTTCGGCCTGTGGATTCCATCCATCCAGATGCCGACCTCCACCGGGTCTCCCATCTCCTTAACCGCCATTTCCTCCGCCTCACTTTCCGGCATCCCCTCCGCCAGGAAATCCGCCTTCTGCTCCTCGATATGTACCTCCAGTTCCTTAATCACCAGAGGAACCGCCTGCCTGCAGCGGATCTGCCCGCTAAGAATCTCCATATATTCTTGTCTGTTCATTCCCGTCTCCCTCCTTCTATGCCTTGCTATCCCGTCTTATTAGGCTTTTTATCCTGTCTTTCTGCGCCTTGCTATCCCGTCTTACAGGTCGATCATCCGCCCTGCATATGGCAGTTCTCTGGCGTTCTCCGCCTGACAGCTCAGACGGCATCTTCTCCTCAAGCCCTTCTATGCCAAATTTGCGGATAAACCCTCTGGCTCTCTCCTTCCCGGCCGTATCAGCCTTTTTCCCGATCAGCAGGGGCAACATCGCATTTTCCAGGACGGTTAAGCTGTCCATCAGGAAAAATTCCTGAAAGATAAATCCCAGCTCCTCCCGCCGAATTCTTGCCGCCTCCCTGCCGGAGATCCTCTCCACATTATCCTTCTCATAGAAAACCTTTCCGTCCGTCACCGGTTCGATCATCCCCATGACCTTAAGAAGCGTCGTCTTCCCGCTCCCGGACTTACCCATTATCCCGATAAACTCTCCCTCCCTGACCGTCAGGTCCATGCCCTTTAGCACTTCCGTATCCGGATAATTTTTGATCACCTTTTCTGCTCTGTTCAGTTCCATACCATCACCCCGTTTCCTTCCTCTATCCTGTCCTTAACCAAACGATACCCATAATTTTTTATGCCGGCGACCATGCCTCCCTGCACAAAAACCAGCGATGCAAACACGGCTATAATCCTCAGATCCAGGCTGTATCCTCCGCTGCCAAACAGCCCTATAAGCGCCCATATCCCCATGACGGATGACAGCACGAAGGGAAACGTCATACAGACGGAAAGCTCGCCCTTCACATTGCTCTTTATATCCCCGTCATCCATCCCGAGCTTTCTGAGGAAACCGTATTTGCCGCTGAGCACCGGAATCTCTGTCCACATCCTGACCGAAAGGACCGCCATATTGCTGATCAGCAGAAATATACCCATACAGAGGTAAAAGATCAGTGGCATGATATCTTCCTTCCTGTCCCGCAGCATCAGTTCCGCCCTGGAATAACGTACCGGCCATACTTGCTTTTGCGGAAAGCAGCCTGCTCTTTTTCTTGTCATAGCTCATCAAAGCGGCCAGCGAACTGCCCTGCAGATACACCATATTCATAAACACTGCGGCTCCATACACCACCAGCATGTAAAACAGGGTCTTGAACACGACGCACAGATACATCTGCCCGTCCAGTACCATATGGATGCCCTCCGAAAGAATCACGGCTCTTACTGCAAACAGGGAAATCGTCCCGCATATACATCCCCCCCGCATAAGAAACCGCGCTGATCATCCCGTACTCTGCGAGCATCATTCGGATAACGGCGCCCTTCTCGCTGCCAAGCACCAAAAGCGTCCCGTAATCCCGCAGCCTGATCCTGCTGTAATTATTCACCGTATAAAGGATCAGGATAATGCCGATAAACAGCAGTACATAGATATACAGATGGGCGGATATACCAAGAGAGGACCTAAGCCTCTCTGCTTTGCTCATGATTCCAAGAAACATCTCCTTGATCCCTTCAAATAAGAACAATGCGGCCGACACCAGTATGACACTCATCAAGCACGGCAGGCACCTTCTTATGCTGCTTTTAACTATCCTGACTATGATCTTCATCCTGTATCCCTCCCTCTTATGTAGTTCATCTATATATCGGTTATCTACATTATATATAGATTTCCTACATAAGTCAACCGCAAATTCCAAAAAATGCAAAATATAAAATATGGAATGCAAAATGCGAAATCCGCAGCCCGTACGACTCCCGCCCCATTTACAGCAGTCCAGCAACTATACATTTCTTATATATACCCACTTCTTTATGCATAACAATTGTATATTTCGTATATTTTTAATTATTTTTCATTTTTTTCTTGCATAATTATAAGATATGGTGTATAGTAGTCCTTGCGGTTAAGAAAATAACATTTCTGATTATAAAATGATATATTACTGAGGAGGATATTGAAGATGAAAGAAAAAGTTGTATTAGCATATTCCGGCGGGCTTGATACTACAGCCATCATCCCGTGGTTAAAGGAGAATTTTGATTATGAGGTCATCTGCTGCTGCGTTGACTGCGGCCAGGGCGAGGAGCTTGAAGGACTTGAAGAGCGCGCGAAGCTCTCCGGCGCATCCAAATTATACATTGAAGATGTGGTAGATGATTTCTGTGACAACTATATCGTACCCTGTATCCAGGGCCACGCGATCTATGAGAACAAATACCTGCTCGGAACTTCCATGGCGCGTCCGGCTATCGCCAAATGCCTTGTAGATATCGCAAGGAAGGAAGGCGCTACGGCCATCTGCCACGGCGCTACCGGCAAGGGCAACGACCAGATCCGTTTTGAGCTTGGCATCAAGGCGCTGGCTCCGGACATCAAGATCATCGCTCCGTGGCGTATGACTGACGTATGGACTATGCAGTCCCGTGAGGACGAGATCGAATACTGCAAGGCCCACGGCATCAACCTCCCTTTCGATGCCAGCCACAGCTACAGCCGCGACCGCAATCTCTGGCACATCAGCCACGAAGGGCTTGAGCTTGAGGATCCGTCCCTGGAGCCGAACTATGACCACCTGCTTGTCATGAGCGTTTCCCCGGAGAAGGCTCCCGACGAAGCAGAATATGTGACTATGACATTTGAAAAGGGCGTACCTAAGAGCATCAACGGCGAAGAGATGAAGGTATCCGATATCATCCGCAAGCTGAATGAGCTGGGCGGGAAGCACGGCGTAGGTATCTGTGATATCGTGGAAAACCGTGTAGTCGGCATGAAGTCCCGCGGCATCTACGAAACGCCCGGCGGAACGATCCTCTACGAGGCGCACCAGCAGTTAGAAGAGCTTGTCCTGGACCGTGCTACATATGAAGTGAAGGAAGAGATGGGCAACAAGCTTTCCCAGATCCTGTACGAAGGCAAATGGTTCACACCGCTTCGCGAGGCTGTACAGGCATTTATCGAGAGCACCCAGGAGTATGTGACCGGTGAAGTGAAATTCAAGCTGTATAAAGGCAATATCATCAAGGCAGGAACCGCCTCTCCGTATTCCCTGTACAGTGAGTCGCTGGCAAGCTTTACTACCGGAGACCTTTACGACCATCACGACGCGGACGGATTTATCAATCTGTTCGGACTGCCGCTCAAGGTCCGCGCGATGAAGATGCAGGAAGCGGCGAAGGATAACTAAACCATAAGTAAAACAGACAACTCCTAAAGTATAGTATAGTAAAGTGATATAACTGAGAAGATAACTGAACCGTTTATGGATATCCTCAAAAAAGTATCAGGCTGGTTTCCCCGGCCTGATACTTTTTTTATCTTAAGTTCTCAGCGAAAGCTTTAATTCATCCTTCTCCCGGCCAATCGTTTTATCTGCTTCAGCCGCTCATTCACTGCCAGCAGCACCGCCAGCTTTTTCCTCACTCTCCGAAGGGTATGCTTAAGCTGATCCCTGTCCATTCTTCTTTCATTGGTCTTATAGAGAAGAAAATCTCCCGCGGAAAATGTCTTCATCCGCTCCAGATCCTCATAGATCCACTTCTCCTCCATATCCTCCGCCCGGCACTCATCAAGTTCCAGAGCAGCAAGACCTTCTCGCTTCAGAAAATCATATAATTGCGCATACGCGTCAAAAGAGGTCTGGTTATTCATCCCCCGGAATATGCCTCTGGCCGCCTTACTGCAAAAGCTGCCTTTAAACTTCCCGAAGTTCGGATATTCTCTCAGCTTCCCGAAGGTATACAAAAAAGACTGGTACGGGCAGAATGCCGTCTGCGAGGATCTGCCGGTAAGGCTGTCGGCATTATTGGTCCGATAATATACCAGCTTCTTATCCACACAGGTAATCGCAGAAGCCAGATACATGGCAAGCATGACAAACGCCGTGTCATTTGCCTGAGGAATGCTCTGAAACTGCAGCTTCTCTTTCAGAATAAACTGCCTGCGGAACATTTTATTCCACAGAACATTAGAGCCGAACCAGAACAGGCGCTCCCGGATATCGAATTTATTGAACGGGTCTTTATCCGGCAGCATATCCATCCTCAGATACCCCTCCGCCTCATATACCTTTCCCGTATCCGTAAATTCACAGACGCCGCACACACAGACGTCCGCCCTGCGCCTCTCCATCTTCCGGCACATCCTCTCCAGCGCATACCGGTCAAATCTGTCGTCGGCATCCCAGAACACCACATATTTGCCCTGCGCCATCTTAAGCGCCCGGTTTCTTGCCGCCCCCGCATCCGCATGCTCCTGCTCAAGATACCTGACTCTCCGGTCTCTTTTCGCTATATCCTGTATGATATCTCCTGAACGGTCTTCTGAACCGTCATTGATACAGAGCACCTCCAACTCCTTAAGAGTCTGTCCCCGGACAGAATCCAGCATCTCTTTCAAATACTTTTCCCCGTTATATACCGGCACGATCACTGATACCAACGGCTTATCTCCTGATCTTCTTCCTGTTTTATTATTCGCTGTTTTATTACTCGCTTTTTTCATATCTTCTCCAGCTTGTCCTCATGATTTTCACGTATTGCCGGTATTCTCCCAGATCGTAAAAATAACTTTTCCGACGCCCCGCAATTCCAAGATCCTTAAACCACTTTTTCCTTAATCTCTGATAAAGCTCCCGCTTTTTCTCCCCCTGTATCGTATGCAGGTTCCACAGGGAAAAATGAAGGGCATAATTAACATAGTCCTGCTCAAGCTCCCGGTATCTCCCGAAGTGCTCCAGACGCTCCTTAAGCGCCCGCAGCGCTTCGTAAAAGCACTGCCAGGACTTCTCCCTTGTACTGGAAAGTGAATCCGGGTTCTGGCACCTTTGATGGGCAAGAACTTCATCCACTGTCTCGATCCGCTCTGCCAGAACGATGGCCATGAACACGAACAGCAGATCGTTGGACGTCCGCTGCTCCTGAAACAAAAGCCCGTGCCTCAAGATAAATTCCCGCTCAAAAAGCTTATCCCACGCCCATCCGACGAACACCTTGAATACATTATCCGTAAACGTGCGGCAATCCATGGGACGGTACGGGGGCAGGGCATTCTTACGGAGCGACCAGGACATCTTCTGGAAGCTTCCCGTATCGTCCCTGTAACGGTCGGCGCCGTACACCACGATCTGCGCCGCACTTATCCTGGCTTTTTCATACGCCCGCATAAGCATATCCGGCTCAAAAAAATCATCGGCATCCAGAAAGGACAGATATTCCCCGGAAGCCTCTGAAAGCCCTCTGTTTCTTGCCGCCCCGGCTCCCGCGTTCTCCTGGGAGATAACCCGGATCCTATCGTCTCTGGCCGCATATTCCTCAAGGATCCGCGCCGAATCATCGACAGAGCCGTCATCCACACAGATGATCTCTATCTCCTTAAGCGTCTGCCCAGTGACACTGTCAAGACACTGGCGCAGATATCTCTGGGCCTGATAGACCGGGATGATCACCGATACCTTGCAAGCTGCCATCTCATCTCCTCCTGCCCATCAGCCTTAACATTTTCCCCGGAACGGACGTAAACAGTTTACCTATACGGAAGGTCTTAGACCGGCGGATACTTGCGATCTCGTCTTTAAGCTTCTGGTTCTGTACCGCCAGCGCCTCCATCTCTTCAAATACCTTTCGGTTCATTGTCTCCGGATAGACTCTCGTAAGATAATACTGCTCGGGGGCTGCGGTAATGCTTTGGATATTCCTCCAGGAAGCCTTGGAAAATAAATGCTTATCCAGCTCCCCGAGCGCCATACCCCGCTTAAGCTCTTCACTGAAGCGCAGGAGATACTCCCGCTTATATTCTTCCTTTATCCGCCGCAAGGTTCCCATATAATTGTGGTATTTTTTAAACCAGTACATATATTTGAACCGCTCCCAGATCTCAGAATCCTTAAGCAGAAGCTTCCGGATATAATCATATTCCACATTGATGCAGTACACTTTTTCCGGGCTGTTGATGGAGGAATCCGGGTTATCCCTCCGGTTCATGTAATAAGGCCGGTCAAGAATCATCCCCCGCCTGGCATAGATGAAGGTCTGGAAGAAAAATCCGTTGTCCTGAAAAGACGCTCCGGGAGTCTCATTGTGCCGGATATGGTTCTGCACGATAAATTCCCGCCTGTAGATTCCGCTCCAGGTATTCATGATATACCGGAGCGTATCTGGGTCTGTACTGGAATTAAATACCTTGTGATAATCCCGGATATCCGGGGAAAGATGATTATAATAAAGCTGCATGCTCCCGCTGCGGTCCCGCTTAAAGCGGTAAAAATCCGCCTTTACCAGATCCAGGCTGTATTCTTTTGCTTTCTGGTACAACTCCTCATACATGCTCAGGGACACATAATCATCCGGCTCAACGATCCCGATATATTCCCCTGACGCACGTTCGATTCCCCGGTTCATGGCATAGCCGTATCCCCAGTTCTCCTGATCGATCAGGATCACCCGCTTATCCCGCCGCGCATATTCCTTGAGTATGCCGGGCGAACCGTCACTGGAGCCGTCGTTGACACAAATAATCTCTATCTCCTTAAGCGTCTGTCCAAGGACGCTTTCCATACATTCTTCAAGATACCGTTCTACATTGTATACTGGTATAATAATTGACACTTTCACCATATAAACCGTCCATCCCGCCCTTTTGTCCTAACCTGTTGAAGCGCTACGCTTCCCCGTCAAGAACCTCCTGCGCCATCCCGATTACCTGATCGACAAGCCCCGGACAATATTCCAGCAGCTTTCCGCTGTCCAGGGCGTCTTTAAGCCCCTCGGGCGTAGACACATCATAGCCGATCAGCTCCTTACACTCTACCGTGCCGAATTTTTCTACAAATTTCTCCTTAAACTGAGCGGTCTTTGCCATCATTATATCCTTCTGCTGCAAAAGGCCGTCAGGATCACTGTGCCCGTACTTTAAGCCGATTGCCATCAAAGCTCCTGTATACGCCCCGCACACAGACCCAAGCATCATACCGCCGCCAAAGCAGGCCGCCACACGGTTTGCCTCGTCTGCCGTAATTCCAAGTTTATTTGCAAAATGTCTCAAAACTACCTGCGAGCAGTCATAGCCCTTGATAAATTCTTCTGCAATCTGTTTCGTATCCATTTCCTCTCTCCCTATCTTTCATCTTGTATGCTGACAGGGCCAAGGAACCTTTGGCCCCGCGATATATTTAAGCCGGTTAAGTATTTGCTAAAACAAAAGGCCGGATTCACTGTTACGCTGTGCTTCCGCCGCAGCTCGACCCCTGCCCTGCCGTACATGCATAGCAGTGCTTGTCAAAGCAGATCTTCCTCTTTTCATATGGCCTTTTGACCAGATCTTCAATCTTCGCCCCACCTTCTGCCGGCATATCCACAGCCTGGTTAAAGTCACAGTCGTAAACCTGCCCGTCCCAGCCTACAGACAGCTGGCTTCTGCACATCATGCCTGCCACTGCCCCTGGATTGAAGGCGTCATAAAGCTTGGTGAGATATCCTTCCATATTGCCGGTCCGGGCCAGGAAATTGCCGAATCTGCCGATCGGATTGTTGGTGATCGTAAACAGATTGTTGAACACGATGCCGTACTCACTTCCCAGATGCTCTTTATACTCCTTTTCCATCGCCGCCTGCTCCGGCGGGAAGAACGCACCTCCCGGGTTAAATACCATATTAAGGGTCAGCTCCGGATCCTGGCCGTATCCAAGCTCGTTCAGCTTTTTCAGCACCTGGATGGATTTTTCAAATGTACCTTCCCCGCGCTGCTTATTGGAATTCCTTGCCTTGTAGTGGGGAAGCGAGCAGATCACCGTCACTTTATTTGCCGCATAAAATTCGGGCAGATCTTCGTATCCGTCCTCCAGCATGACCGTCAGGTTGCTGCGGACCATCACCTTGCTGCACACTTTCACTGCCTCTTCTACAAACCAGCGGAAATGCGGATTCATCTCCGGCGCGCCTCCGGTGATGTCGATCGTATCAAAGCCCCATTGCTGATAAAGCTTAAGGCAGTCCTTCAGCACATCTTCTCCCATCACTTCCGTGCGGTTCGGCCCTGCCTCCATATGGCAGTGCTTACAGGCAAGGTTGCAAAGCCTTCCTACATTGATCTGCAGCACTGACATCTTATCTGTCATTAATAATTCTTTCTCTTTCACACTGTCTTCAAACTCAGGAATCTGCACTAATTTTTTAAATTCTTCTCTTGCGTCCATAATTAAAGCTCCAGTTTCTTTACGATATTTTTCATCTGAACGCCGTGAACCAGCGTTGCGCCGCCTCTGATCGCTGCCGCAACGTGAACCGCCTCTGTCATCTGCTCTTCGTCAACTCCCTTTGACAGGCAGTCATTGGTATAGGAATCAATACAGTACGGACACTGGACCGCATGTGCCACCGCCAGTGCGATCAGGGATTTCTCCCTGGCTGTCAGCGCGCCCTCTGCGAATACTGAGCCGTAATACTGCATAAAATTCTCCCAAAGCTGCGGCGCTTCCTCTCCCATTGTACCAAATTTTGCCAGATCCTCCGGATTGTAATATGTGTTCATTGTCTGTCCTCCTTATAGATAAAGAAGCATCCCCCTTTACTCCACTTGCAAAGGGGGAATACCTTATATGACTATTACTATTTTACATTAACTAATTACTCTGCTGAAGGCTCTGCATCTGGTGTCTGCTCACCATTGTAACCTTCTTCTGCTGTTTCGTCAACACCTGTGCTATCGCCGGATACTTCATCCTCCTGGACATCCGCATTCTCATCTTCGGATGCTTTGTCAGTATCGGATGCTTCATCAGCCGCTTCGGATGCTTCTCCCTGACTTGTTACTGTTATGTCTTTTTCCTCTTCAACAGTTGCAGCCTGTGCGGAAACGCCTGTACCTACTTCAAGTTTGTCGAGGTGGTTTTTAATTAAATCCGTTCCGCCGCCCGTCTGGATAAACAATCTCGATACGTCAATTCCTGCATCTTTCAACACAGATATTGCATGCTTTGCACCACCTGCACCAGACCGACAAATAATTGCAATAGGTTTACCTGTCGCATTTAATTCGTCTGCTTTAGCTCTCAGTCGGTCTTCCTGTTCCTTTTTACTAACAGGCCAAGACTCAAGCCATATAGAGCCTTTAATATGGCCTGCTTCATATCCTACATCTGGAATTGCAGAACCTGCATCCATCGGAATATTCTTTGGACGGGTATCTAATACAATCAATGTGCCTGCCGCCGCTTCGTTAATCACATCTTCTGAAGATTTTGCCCTGCTGTCCCAGTCAATAGGATCATTTGCTCGGTCTGTTGTTACAACCGTATAACTTGCCTGTTTTCCATTACTTGCTGTTGCAGTGATTATTACATCACCTCTTTTTGTTCCAACTGTTACCTTACCGTTATTATCTACTGTAGCAATCTCTGTATTGGAAGATGCATAGGTAACCTTCAAGCCTGACGGATTTTTCAGCGTATTCGTATCTGCTACAGCGCCTTCTGCTGTCAGTCTGTGTCCGTCTGCATCTATTGAAATCTTCTCTCTTCCAAATGCAATATCATTCTTCGGATCATCCCAGCGTGCCGCTGTTCCGGCGCTTGCTGTGTTGGACCATCTGTACGCAGACTCGGCATAGTTATAAGTGTTCTCATAGCCAAGCATCTCAAGTATAAGCTGCATATATGCGGAGCGGATTCCTGCTGTACAGTAGGTAACAATCTTATCTGACTTCGCAAGGCCTTTTGCCTCAAATATCTTCCTAAGTTCTGTCTCACCCTTAAGCGTTCCGTCATATTTGAACAAATCACTAAAACGGATATGTATAGCTTTTTGAATGTGTCCGCCAGATGCTTCACCGTGAAGCGTAGCGCCCTCATACTCTTCATTATCACGTACATCGATAATCTTATACTGATCAAAATCCGCCAATAATTCTTCTGTTGTAATATCGTGTGATTTTGTATCAACTTCTGCCACTGTTACAGATTTGGGCTGTGGATCAGACGTTTTATTATCTTTAGCGACTCCTGCTGCCGCCAATGCGTTAAATCCACCGTTTACCATATGTACATTCGTATATCCACACTGGTTCAACTGCCATACGATACGGCCATCATCGCCCCAGCCGCCATTTTCATGGCCTCTACCGAATACAACAATCTCATCATTAATTCCGAGGCCTTTTGTACTCAGAACCTTGCTTATCGCATCTTTATCCAAAGTTCTTGCAAATCCCTGGTCTCCAATATTCTTTTTGTTAGCCTCATCCTGCTGCTTATCAGACTGAGAGATTTCTTTCCACTTCAGGGAAATCGCACCTTTAACGGTTTCACCTGAATTGTAGTCTGCATCAACCACTATGGCGCCTGCATCAATCTTAGCTTTTGCTTCGGTAGCACTGATCACGTACTTCCCGGTAAGACTTGTCTCTGTTACTTTTACCAATTCATTCTTATAGTTCTTAAGTAGTTCTCTTCCACCACCTTCTAAAATAAACAGTCTGGAAACCGGAATCCCCTGACCACTTAAAATTTTGATTGCGTTTTTAGCTCCTCCTTGCCCTGATCTGCAGACAATTGCTATCTTTTTATCATTGCTCTTGAGCTGCTGCAAAAGTCCCTTGGACTTTAACATATCTTCTTTTTCTTTTGTATTAACCGGCCATGAAGGTACCCATATTGAATCCTCAATATGTCCATCATCATAACCAACAGCTTCATCATCAAACGTATCCGGACGGGTATCAAGAACGATAAACTGATCCCTATTTGCTAATAAGTTTGCACTCTTAACATAATTATATTCCGGCTCTGCCGCATCCGCCGCAACCGTCACTGTACAGGTCTTGGAAATATACTTGCCGCTCTTATTCTTCTCTTTTGCCTTCACAGTAATCACTGCAGTTCCGGCCTTCTTTGCCTGTACATTTCCCTTGCTGTCAACGGAAGCTACCGAAGCATCGCTGGAACTCCATGCAACCGGGCAATATACTCCTGCCGGCTTAACTGTCGCTTTAAGCGCCTGCTTGCCGCCTGCCTTCAAGGATACCGCTGACGTCAGGCTGATGCTGGTCGGCTTAAGCTGTTTTACCGTGATCGTGATTTTCTTTTTTACCTTTTTGTTCTTCTTAGATGTTACGGTAATCGTCGTCTTTCCGGCCTTCTTACCTGTTACCACACCTTTAGAAGACACCGTCGCAACCTTCTTGTTGCTGGACTGATACTTCACTCCTTTGTCCGCACCCTTCGGTGATACGGATTTTACAGAGATCGTTGCTTTTCCTTTAATATCTACTGTCTTCGCAGTAGTCTTTAAAGTAATCTTTTTTGGTGCCTTTGCTGCCGCTTCTACAGGAATGCTTGTCCCTGCAACCGCTATGACTGTTACCAACGCAATCATAACTGCAGCCAGTTTCTTTGTTACTCTCATGTTTCTCCTCCTTTTGTCATATGATTTTTTATAAATAAAATTGCATCCCGCATATTGTGTACAGGCTGAATTTTATTTTTCCACTTCTCCGGCCACTGCCCATCTCCAGTAGGACTGGTCGTAATTCCAGGTGTTCTCATAGCCCGTCATCTCAAAGACAAGCTGGGAATATGCGGAACGGATTCCTCCGGTACAGTAGGTTACGATCTTGTCCTCTTTTGAGATACCGGCATCGGTAAGCACTTTCTCGATATCCGCCTTGGATCTTAACGTCCCGTTCTCCCGGAACAGGTCCGTATACCGGATATGGATCGCCCCGGGAAGATGTCCTCCCTGCGCTTCATGATACTTGACCGCTCCTTCGTACTCCTCATCTGTGCGGACATCTACCACCTTGTAGGAATCATAATTATTCATCAATTCCTCCGTCTCCATCACATGGGTCATGTCTATGGAATCAATGGATACTTCTGCTTCCTTCGGTTCGGAAGCGCCTTTCTGCGTAGGAGCGCCTGCCTCCTTGAGCGCGGAATAACCTCCGTCTACCATCCGGACATCCGTATAGCCGGCGGCCGCCAGCTCCCACAGCACTCTCGCGTCGTCTCCCCAGCCGTCCAGGGTCTCCCCAAGCAGGATAAGCTCTTTGTCCTTCGTCATTCCAAGCTTCCCAAGCCTCTTTGCAAGCTCAGAAGCCTCCGGAATCTTTCCCCAGCCTTCGTCGCCCTCTTTTCCATAGCTGTCGTCACATGTGCAAAGCTCTTTCCAGTCCGTTGCAACAGCGCCCTCGATCGTCTCTTTTTTTGCCTTATCCACTCCCCGGCAGTCAACAAAAAGCACATTCTCATCGCCGATCTTTCCCTTTGCCTCTTCGGCTGTCATAAGATACTGGCCCTCGAACGTATCCTTAGACACCAGTTCATCATCGGACACTCCCTCATTTTTGCTTCCGCAGCCTGCCGCAAGCAGGGCCGCCATAAGTACAACACCAAACCATCTCATCTTCTTTTTCATACCAGTTACTGAATCTCCTCCTTCTTCTTTTTTTGCCTTTCACTGTATAATTGCTTAAATAAAACAATCAATGCCGATATTGCGAACAGAAGGAGAAGTCCTGTGACGAACAGCTTTGCTCCCCCTGTCAGCATACTTCCCACATAAGAGTAAATGATCGTCGCCGGAAGCTGCCCGATTCCCGTAGCGATAAAGAAGCTTCCGAAGGACATGGACGTCAGTCCCGCCGCGTAGCTTACGATATCGAAGGAGATAAAAGGCAGAAGCCTTGCGATCAGTATACTCATTCTTCCGTGCTTTTCAAAAAACTCGTCGATCTGCTTCAGACCGCTCCTGCTGGTCAGCTTCTCTGCCACATCCCTCCCGAGGATTCTTGCGATATAAAAGCAGACTGCCGCTCCCGCCATGGCACTGGACCAGGAAAGAATCGCGCCCTTCCACCAGCCAAATAGGTTGGCATTGGCAAAGGTCAGAAGAAACGCAGGCAGCGGCGCCGCGATCGACTGCAGGATCATCAGCAGAAACGACACTGCCGCAGCGTATATTCCATATGACTGTACGAATTCGCCCACTACAGTAAAGTCACCGCTTGCAAAGGCCGCCAGTATCTCCTTCATCACCCTGTTCACCGACGGGATAAAATAGTATGCAAGAAAGGCCGCCGCCGCCAGCACGATAATTGCAATTTTCCCCGCCCATTTATTTGTCTTCTTTTTCTCCATATTTCCCTATCTCCTAAACTATAATGTATCGAATTCTGCCGCCTGATATTTGGTAATAATTACTAAATATTATTATAACATTACGGTTTTTATCTGTATAATTGTTTGTTTCAATATGTATATAGGCGCTATCTATAGCTATGGCTTTTCCTGTCCTTTCAGCCTTCTCAGCGCCCTGCGCAAAGCCCTGACGGGGAATCCGATCACCCTGGCCAGCCGGTACGTCTCCGAACTCTTTATTGCCTCCAGCTCCTTTTTCAGGCGCTTGATCTCAAGCCCCCTGTCGTATTTTTCCTGATAGGTGATCTGAAGCTTACTGTTGATCTCCGATTTCTCCTGAAATGCCCGCTTCATCTTCGCATGGGTCAGCGCCTCGCCCTCTACAACTATCCGGTAAGCGATCTGTTCGGCTCCAAAAAGCCCCATAGATGCACATTTCTCCGCCCCGGAAAGCGCCGAGTACCGGATCTTCGCATGATCCAGGACAGCACACAGCGTCTCGCAAAGAAGCTCTGTCATCTCCTCTGGGAAGCTGTGGGCATTCAGAAAAGCGAGCATATTCAGAAATCCCTTAAAATAGCCATAGCTTCCCCTGAATCCAGTATCCGCGGTCATAATCGACGCCTCTCTGATCCTTCGCTGAAAAAGCGTCTCCTTCACATAGCCTGCCCGCTCCGCCAGAAGCATGGCTCTGAATGTAAAATCATTGTCCTCATGGAGGATCCCCGGCTCGAAGGCAAGATCATTATTCACAAGATACGCCCTTTGAAAAAAGGCGATGCCCACATTCGTCCGGTACTCGCCGGCGCCCCGCATCTGCATGAACATCTCCGTACCCGCGCAAACCACGGGGTAATCGCCCTTCCGAAGATAAAAGTCCTGAAATTCGGGATGCTGGTTTCGCAGCTCCTCCCGCTCGTAGACATCCATGCCGTCAAAATACAGTACCTCAAGCCCATTCTCCCGGCTTCTTTCATACAGCTTCTCTAAGGCGTCCTTCCTCAAGGTATCATCACTGTCCATAAAATAGACGTATTCACCCGAAGCGTGGGAAAGTCCCCGGTTGCGTGTCACCGACAGCCCGCAGTTTTCCTGCCGGTATACCCTTATCCGGCTGTCCTTCTCCGCCCGGGAAAGCAGCAGGTCAAAGGAGCTGTCCTTAGAGCCGTCGTCGATACAGATAACCTCCAGCTCTTTCAGCGTCTGCCCGGTGATGCTGTCCAGACATTCCGCTAAGTACGCCTGCGTGTTATAGACCGGAATGATCACAGAGACTTTGGGCTCAGCTTCGGCTACCGCCTCCCGGCTGCCTGTCGCTATCCGTGTTTCCGACGGGGGATCTTCCTTTTTCTTCAACTCCTCACGCACGCCGAGCGCATAGGGAAGTCCCTTGATCTTATGGAAATATTGCGGCATATCGTACTCATCCTCTGGAAGCTCAAGAAGCTTCATGCGCAGAAAACGTTCACTGCACAGCGCCTGTATGACCGTCCAGCGCGCCTCCTCGCTTTGGACGGTGTTGAGATTGAACACGCACCCGGAGAGCACCAGATCCGCAAACCCTCTCCTGACGTCCTCATAAATCCCTCTCCTGCGTAATTCATCGTAGGTATCCGCATATGCCGTCAAAAAGCAAAGGGGATCTTTATCCTTCTTATTCTGAAGGCTGCCCTTGCGAAACACCCGGTAGTATACCAGATCCTCCCGCACGATGCTGATGCGCCCGGCCTCTGCCATGGCAACAAGGACAAACCGCACATCGTTGCTGTTGGGAAGGTTCTGGAAACTGATCTTGTGCTCCAATACAAATTCCCGCCTGAACAGCTTTGTCCACGGTGATGTGATGGTCAGCCCGAACAGCCTGCCATCCATATCCTTCCGCGAAAAGACTTCTTTTTCCGGGATTAGCTTTCTCCAAAGATATCTGGGCGCATTTACCACCTGACCGGTCCTGTTGTCATATCTCTTTGCGCCGAACAAGACAACATCCGCCTCTGTCTTCTTTCCTTTCCGGAAAATCTTTTCCAGAAGCGTTTCATCGAATATATCGTCCGAATCCAAAAACAAGACGTACTCCCCTGATGCTTCCGCCAAGCCTGCGTTTCTCGCCTCCCCTGCCCCGGTATGCTCCCTGTTAAGGATCCGTATCCTTTCGTCCGCCTTTGCAAATTCGTCCAGGATCTGCAGGGAATCATCCACAGAACCGTCGTCGACACAGATGATCTCTATATCTTTCAATGTCTGCTTCACCAGACCGCAAAGCGCTTCTCTCAGGTAAGCGCCGCTGTTATACACGGGCATGACCACTGATATGTCTGTATTCTTATTGCTTTCCAACTCTTTACTCCTTCATCCTTTTCCTTAGCTTTCTCAGCATGCGCACCGGGAATCCGATGATCCTGGCAAGGCGGTAAGTGCGGGATCTTTTGACCGCCGCCAATTCCTTCTCCAGACTCTTTATCTGAAGTCCCCGGTCATATTTTTCTCCGTAGGTTATCTGAAGCTTCCGGTTGATCTCGGATTTCTCCTTATAGGTCTGCTGAAGCTTCCGGTTGATCTCAGCTTTCTCCTCACTGGCCTTACTGAGCCTGTCTCTTAGCTTATCCTTTTCAAGCTGCAGCTCTATAAGCTTCTTTTTTGCCTGTTCAAGCTCTCTAAGTTTCTCTTTTGCCTGTTCAAGCTCTTCATATAATACTTCGGTACAGGCCGCTCCGGCTTCACAGGGCGCGCCTGCCCCCGACTGTACGCAGAGTTCAAATCCGAGCCTCGCCCTTCCTGTCAGCTCTTTAAATGCCTGCTGCTCCATAAAAGTTAATTTCCCGTATTCCTTCCGCAGGCCATACAGTCTGTCTGCCAGTACGCCATAGGATCTTTCCTCATCCTGCAGCCCTTCTCCCACAGAAGCCATCATGAGGGACAGCTCATAAAAGCTTCGGTATACCCTCCCTATCCTGTCCTGAGGTGCCATGATGCCGGGATCTTCATATTGGCCTCCGAAACAGCAGTCTCTGGAGAGAGCCTGCACCTGTTCTTTGCAGCTCTCCCTGTATTGCCGAAGCTGCGCTGCAAATCGGTCCAATTGCTGCGCGCATGCCTGAAATGAATATTTTTCTCTGATCACCGGCCACAAAGACCGCACCTTTTCCTGAATCACTTCATACTCATTGACGATACGCTCTGTCTGCTCTGCGAACTCTTCCTCATCGCGATAGCATAGAATCGCATCGCCGAACATCTTTTCGAGGACCTCGGAGTAATCGGAGATCACCGGCAGGCCGCAGGCAAACGCCTCGACGATCCTTGTATTGATAAATCCATTCTCAATCATATCTTCATAATGATCGCATACGGTAACCTTTGCATTCCGATAGAGATCCGGAAGCTCATCGTTGGGCATATTTTCTGCCACCACATATCTCTCACTGTCCGGCACGAACTTTTCCCAGTCCGCGCCCCAGATTTTCAGCGGGATGCCGTGCCTGACCGACCATGTGACGCATTTCCTGTGCATATGCCTTGAATTCCCTACAAATACCCAATCGTATTCCTTCTCCCGGCAGGAGCCGCTGTCCGGATAAAAGATCTCTGTATCTGCACACATAGGAAGAACCTTTACCGGAACATGGATTCTCTCCCGCACTTTTTCCCCGTATGGTTCAGAGCTTATGCACACCAGGTCATAAGAACTGTATTCCTCGTCCGTAACCTGGCTTGGATGGCTTAAGTTCCACATCACATAGATCCGCCCGTCAAGCGTCCTGTCCGGTATATACCTCTTTGTGCCTCTCAAGACAATTACAACATCTGCGTCATCATTGTTCAGCCATTCGTCGCAGGATTCTATCCGGACATAATGGCCCAGCCTTTCCAGATATTTTTTCAGCGAATGTGCGAAGGCATAATCCGACCAGTTTTTTTTGGCAGGAGTATCCGGAAATCCTGCTTTTATCACCCATATCTCTTTGCTGTCTGCAAGTTTTCTTTTATCTTCCATAATTCCTTCCACCCAGCTCCTGCTGTCTCATTAGCTTTACCGTAAAATAAGAAAACTATTACTTAAAAGGGACTGAAGTTACCAGTCCCTCTTTTAATCACTTATGTAACTATTCTGCCAAATCAGTGTTTTCTCTCATATCGCCGGTATCTTCTGAAGCATCGTCTGCCTCTGCACCATCTGCCGCTTCTAAAGCTGCATCCTGTCCCTGCGTTGCTGCTTCCTCCGCTGCTTTAACAGCCTGTCCGTCTAATAAAGCTTTTTCTGTATCTGCCTGATCTTCCATATTCTGGCTTACTGCGGCTGCTTCTACCACTTTATTCTGTGTTTTGTCATAGAAAACTGTCCGGCCATCTTTGTCAACATAAGGATGACCTTCATTGCTCCAGCCAATCCAGCCATCACTGTACAATGACACCTTCTCATATCCAAGCACTAAAGCATCCCATACTTCTTCGGCAGCTCTCCATCCGCTTCCGCAGAAGAATGACATATGCTTGCTTGTATCAATACCCTGAGCTTTCCACATCGCTTCCAGGATTTCTTTGCTTCTCATAGATCTGTCCGGATTCTCATAGTAAAGCATAGAACTGGAATATCCTGTTCCCGATGGTGAATGAATCGTTCCTGGAATTCTTCCCATCAGATCATGATAACTATACCCGGAGCTTGTTCCGTTCCATTCCTCGATCGTACGGGTATCAATCAACTGATAATCTGTATCCTTCGCTAATTTTTCCTTCGCCTCCTCAATGGTATCGATCAAGTCAGGATTCTGCGGTTGAGTAACGCCAAAGTCGACTTTTACAGGCTTATTAATTCCTGTTTCCAGCGCGTACCCCTTGGCATTCCAGCCAACTAAACGTTCGCTCATGACATGAACATTTTCACAGCCCAAATACCTCAGGATTACTGCCATACGGGTTGTTGCCAGTGAATCACTTCCAACGATAATAACACAGCTATCTTTTGTAACGCCTTTATCGCCGGCAAGCTTAATAAGCTCTTCATCTGAATTCAGACGCCATTCCTCTCTGTAAGCCTCATCCTTCTCTGGCACATATACCTTTGGTGTCTCAAATTCATTTGTATTGACATGGACGGCCCCTGGAATATGCCCATCCACATAACCTGAGCCATTGTTGGGGTCATTCGTCTCATCTCCCCACGATACATCAAGAAGAGTAACCGGGGCTCCCTTTACGACCGCTTCTGCCTGGCTGACAAGTGCTGTCCCATTAACCACATGGTCAGAAATATTCTTTACAATCTCTGCCGGTACATAAAGATCATAATTCTTATAACTTACAAGTTCGGCAGAACCAGAATTGATCATATTTGCCGCATTGTATACGGAAAGATTCTTATATCCTTTTTCATTCAGATACTCTGCAACCTTTACGGCATCCTGGCCGTTTGTATCATAAATGATGTACTGCTTTCCCGCTGTCATCGCGTTTGCATCTAATTCCTGCCGGATTACTTCATCACGTGTCTTATTCTCTTTTTTATTTGACCACCAGGAGCAATCGATCCACTGCGCGGAAATATTCACGGAATTTTTAAGGTGCCCTCCTCTCTGTGCACCCTCAAGCGCCCAGCCCTGATATACATCCGCAAGCCTTGCATCGACAAGAACTGTATTGGCATCACTGTCTCCAATATAGCTGTTAACCTGTTCGTCCGTTGCAGACGGAAATCCATTCTGCTTATTGGTCACTGTAACTTTACAGGTCTTTGACAAATATTTCTTTTTCGCTGTCTTCTCCTTTGTCTTTACCGTGATAACAGCCGTTCCTTCTTTCTTTGCTGTAACCTTTCCTTTTGCATCAACAGTTGCTACGGACGTATCGCTTGACTGGTAGGAAACCGGACAATACACTCCTGCCGGCTTTACTTTTGCTGTTACCGTCTCCTGACCCCCAGCATTCAGAGCAAGCTCAGACGCACTCAGACGAAGACTTGCCGGTTTTAACTGTTTTACCGTAAGCTTGATCGATTTTTTCACTTTTTTGTTCTTTTTGGATGTAACTGTGATCGTAACCTTTCCAGCTTTCTTACCTGTAACTACTCCTTTTGAGGATACCGTAGCTATCTTTTTGTTGCTGGATTTGAATTTTACTGATTTACTCGCATCCGACGGTTTCACCGATTTTACAGAAACTGTTACCTTTCCTTTGATGTCTACTGTCTTGGCCGTAGTCGTCAGGGTAATCTTTTTCGGTGCTTTTGCTGCCGCCTCTGCGGGAACACTATACCCTGCGGCTGTTGCAACAACAATTAGAGCAATCATAGCTGCAACAAGTCTTTTCATTTTTTTCATGACTTTATCCTCCTCGTATGATATATTATGAATATTATATTTTATCGCATGGTTTCCGTCCAATCATTTCCTTCGATATATACATTCATTTATTGAATATTTCTATATATTGGCCACACTGTAAAAAGGAGAACAGACAATTCCATTCTCCCCTTTACGTTCTTGTTCAATTTGTCTACTTAGCCGGAACGACTTTGTTCTGTTCTTTATCATACCGAACCGTATTCCCGTCCTTGTCAATATACGGATGTCCCTCATTGCTCCATCCGATCCAGCCGTCGCTGTAAAGAGACACGTCGGTATATCCGAGCACCATCGCATCCCACGCTTCCTCCGCCGCTCTCCAGCCGCTGCCGCAGAAGAATGCCATATGCTTACCTGTGTCAATTCCCTGCTCCTTCCACATGGCCTCCAGGATCTCCTTGCTCCTCATGGACTTATCCGGGTTCCGGTAATAATACATAGAGCTTGAATATCCGACTCCCGATTCAGAATGGATCGTACCGTCGATCCTTCCCATCAGCTCATGATAATCATATCCGGAATCCTCGCCGTTCCATTCTTCAAGCGTACGTGTGTCAATCAACTGATAATCCGGGTCATTCTTAAGCTTATCCGCCGCTTCATCAATGGTGTCGATCAGATCAGGATTCTGCGGCTTGTCTGTGCCGAAATCCGCTTTTTCCGGCGTGATAATGCCCGTCTGCATCTCATAGCCTTTTGCATTCCAGCCGACTAATCCCCCGCTCATGACATGGACATTCTCACAGCCCAGATATCTAAGGATGACCGCCATTCGTGTCGTTGCCATAGGTTCAGCTCCAACGATAACGACACAGCTGTCCTTCGTTACACCCTTCGCTTCAGCAAGCGCGATAAGCTCATCGTCAGAGATCAGACGCCATTCACTCCGGTAATCTTCATCCTTCTCTTCAACATATACCTTCGGCGTCTCGTACTCGTCCGTATTGACATGAACTGCACCCGGGACATGGCCGTCTTCGTAGCCAGAGCCCGTCTCTTCATTATTCGTCTCGTCTCCCCAGGATACATCCAGAAGGACAACCGGGGAATCCTTGACGATCTCAGCCGCCTGCCCCTCTAGCTCTGCACCGTCCACGATATGATCGGAGATATTCTTGACAATCTCGGCAGGCATGTACATATTATAATTATCATAGCTTACAAGCTTTTGCGAGCCGGCGTTGATAAGCTCTGCGGCATTGAAGGTAGAAAGGTTCTTATAACCATTTTTCTCAAGATACTCTTTTACCGCAGCGGCATCTTTTCCATTTGTATCGTAGATAATGTAGGATTTCTCCGTAGTCATTCCATTAGCGTCCAGCTCTTTCTGAATCGATTCCTCGCGGGTCTTATTCTCTTTTTCATTGGACGAATACTCGCAGTCCAGCCACTGGGCGGAGATATTCACCGCATTTTCAAGATGGCCGCCCCCAGATACTCCATCAAGCGCCCAACCCTGATAAGCATCGGAACTCCTTGCATCTACAAGGACTGTGTTCTCATCTGTATCCTTGATATAAGCCAGCACATCTTCTTCGGATGCCTCATCTGACACGGTTTCTTCTGGTGTAGCATCTTCTGTCTTCGGTTCGTCTTCTGCTGCTTTCTCCTCGCCCTTGCCGCATCCGCCAAGCACCAGGACAGCCGACAGCAGAAGCATGATCAGCGCATTTCTTTTCATACGATTCACCCTCCTTGGATTTTTATATATTTTTGCCACATTATTATATTTTATAACATTTACCATATCTAATTGTTCCATTCCGGCTTCCCGTCTTTGGCCGCCTCTGGCCGCAGGCTGCCTTGCTCCCCGAAGTAATCCCGGGATATCATCTCTAAAAAATCATGGGACAGATATGCCTCAAGCTTTTTATAGGTAGATTCGTTAAAGATCAACTTATCCGGCTGCTGGTACTGAACCCATGCCATAGCGCACCAGGTCACTCCTCTTAGGCAAGTAATGGGGATAAAGGTATAGACTCTCTCCTTCAGCCCTTCTACAGAAAATCTCCCATTCACCGCCCCTATATACTCCTCCAGAAAAGCATCGGCCTGCGACGGCTTCAATATCACATCTGTCTTCCAGAATGTAGTCGTCGGCGCCAGGAAATGCCCCAGATCCTGTGCCGGATCCCCGTAAAGCGGCTTCTCCCAGTCGATCAGATAGTTTCCTCTTCCCTCTCCGTTGATCAGGAAATTCGTCGAATTAAGCTCGGTATTGATACAGCACTTGTATACGTCCTGATCCTTTATCGTCCTGATCCGCTCCCAGCCGGCATCAAGAAGGATCCGTATCCTTTTTTTTGTCCCCTCATCTCCTAAGGGCGAATCCATATATACCTTCACCATCTCCTCACATTCCTCCAGAATGGCTTTCAGCGGATTCCCCGGACATAAAAGCCCCGAACCTTCGGGGATAGGTACGCTGTGGATATCCGCAAGGCACTGAGCCGCAAGCACCATATCCCTGCGGTAGTCAAGGCTTACGCCCGGAAGATACTCCATCACAAGCACGCCGTGATCCAGCATTTCTTTCCCCCCGTCTACATAATATACCTTCGGCGTCCTTTGCGAACCTTCCAGTAATTCCAATGCATGATATTCATATCCGATCTGGTCTTCCAGATGCATCTGGCTCCCGCAGTTTACCCGCAGAAGCAATTTCTTCCCATTTATCGGGTGGGTAAAGATATAATTGATATTGTATTCTCCCTGGGCCAGCAGCTTATATTCCTCGCAGGCCTCCCCGGGCAGCTCCAACGCCTCCCGGTAAGCGCCCACCTGTACATATTCCTTTAATCCTTTGATCCTGTCCATATCCTGTTTCCTTTTCTTCTGATATTCAATAATATTCACCGCACATCCGCGTACATATCTGCGATCTCTTCGATATCCACGCCGTCCCGGTATTTTTTCCGCAGCCGGTTCATCTTCCACATCTCGCGCAATTTGGGAACCGTCCCTTCTGGGAACCTCCGGTCGGATGTATAGATCCTGCTTTTCGTGATCCCGATCTTCTCTCCCCTTGACTTTAAGTTCAGCGAGAACTGGTAATCCTCCATAACCGGAAGCTCCGGGAACATTCCCGCATCGAAGAACAGCTTCCGGTCAATAAAAATGCCCTGGTCGCCGAACACCACCTTTCTGTCCTTGATCCGGTGATTGGAGATCAGACGGCAGGTGAGCATAAAAAAATTAGCGGAATGGAACGCGATCCCAAAGCATCCCACCCGGTAATCCTTCATCACATAACGGATCTGCTCCAACGGCTTTTTTGGCAGCTCACTGTCGCAGTGCAGGAAAAAGAGAATATCCCCAGTGCTCTCTTCCGCGCCCAGGTTCATCTGATGCGCCCTCCCCTTGGGGGAATGCAGGAGCTTAAACCCGGAATCAATATAGTCCAGCGTCCTGTCCGTACTTCCCCCGTCTACCAGGATGACCTCACAACGGTCTTTTATCCTTCTCAGGCTCTCAAGAAGATCTCCGATCACTTTTTCTTCATTATAGATCGGTACGATCACGGAGACCTTGCATGTCCGCATCAGATACTTTCCTGTCTCTGTCTTCTGGAGGCGTCTGTCAGATCTCTGCCTGTCCCTGTAGCCGGCGATATCCCCCCTCGTATCGATGTCGTGAAGCTTTTTTCCTAACCCGACCGACAGATTCCTGCTTTTCAGCCCGCGGACCGTATGTTGAAGAACCTTCCCGTGGCCATATGTCTGCTTTTCAAATGCTTCCTTTCTTGCCTTTTTCATGCCGATAAGATAATAGCCCCCGTCAGCCGTAGGACCGAACACGATGTCCTTAGTCTTAAGCAGATCAAATGCCTGATGGATATCCCCGCTGCGCACCTCCGGCACATCAGTCCCCATCAGGACACAGGAAGCGTATCCCTTTGCCAGCACCTGCCCGATCGCTCGGTACATCCGCTGTCCAAGATCCGCGCCCTCCTGGGGAATATATCCTGCGCACTCTCCGAATATCCGATAGAGCATATTTCCCTTATCCTCCGAAGGGCACCCGCACCGGCTGTCCTCCCCGGTAAAGCATACGTAAAGATCCGCCCTTACCCTTTTGCATTCGGCCGCTATATCCTTCAGAAAACAGGTGTGCAGCTTCGCGCACTGCCGGGGCGTAAAGTAAGGCATCAGCCTCGTCTTCGTCTGCCCCGGAACCGGCACACGGGTAAATATGATCAGTGCTCTTTTTTCCATCTTATCTTTGTTCCTTTCTGGTATTCCGGACTGTTAAGAGCTTATTTAACAATTCCTTACAGATACTTTGTCCTCATCCGGTTAATCAATGACTTTACCGTGTCCGGCTTTTCATAGGTTCCAAGTATCTCAGGCAGAACATGGCGCACCTGCCGGCATCCATTCCGCGTAAGATTGCCCGCGCATGAGCCGCAATAAGTATAGATCGTCTCCGGCGCGTCTTTAAGCTTCTGCGAAAATCCCTTCGCAAGCTCAGGTTCAAGCACGCCCCCGTTTCCGCCAAGCCCGCAACATTGGACATCCTCGATCTGCACGCTCTTTTCCTCCATAAAATATGCAATGTCCGAAAGCCACTCCTTCTTTTCCCTGTCCGGACACGGCCGGAACATCCGCCCGCCGCCGGCTATCTTCTCACCGATCCCTAATTCCCTTAATTTTTCATAGATATTGACTACCCTGACAGACAGATGCTTTCCCAGATACGCATAACAGTTAGGGCATAAAAGGATCACTTCTTTTACACCCTTTGCCAAAAGCCGGCCCTCGATCTCCCGGATGACCGCCCGTTCCGCATCCTCCATACCGATATCCGCCACCGGCTTGCCGCAGCACTCATAGACGATCCCTATCCCTGCATTTTCCAACAAAAGCTCTGCAAGCTTCTTTGTCGTCTTCGGATAGACTGACGGAAAGTTACAACCCGGGAACAGCACGCTCTTTTCGGTGGCATGCTTGTAATTCCGGTACAGGTAATCTTTCTTTTCCGCGATCATCCGCTTATATTTTTTATTCACAAATGCGCCCTGGTCCGCTTTCACCCGGCTGCGCCTCATCTCTGCAACCACCCGGCGCCCGTCGATCTTCACCGGGCATACCTCGCTGCAGCGCCCGCAGAGAAAGCAGTGATAGGCCAGCTCGTCCAGCCGCTTCGTATCGCCGATATCTATGCCGTACTTGCCAAGAAACGCACAGTTCTTCTGGCAAATATGGCAATGTACACATTTTGACGTATCAATCGTCCAGTTCTGTTGTTCCTCCATCATCCACCTGTTCCTCTTTGATATAATGCTTTTTCAGATATGCGCCCATTCCCATGACGACTGCCGCCAGGGCAAGGGCAATCCCCAGATACAGCAGCCTGTTCTCCTTATCTGCAAGCCCCGCCGTACCTACCGTGTACATGGCAGTCCCAGGGAGCATAAAGATTAACGAACACACCGAATAGGTGCCGAACCGGATATCCGTTATCCCGTAGGCAAAATTCTGAAGATTGTATGGGAAAATGGGAACCAGCCTTGTGATCATCAGGATAAATATCCCATTGTTCCCCTTCTCGTCAAATAACCATTTTTTTAAATATTTATTCTTCATCACCATAGGTTTTATACTGTCTTTCAAGAAAAAGCGCCCTACGATAAAGGCGATCATAGCGCCGGCCGTCGTCGCCGCAGAACAGCAGACCGTCCCGAGAACCGGACCGAACAGCAACCCTGCCACGATAGCAAAGGTCACGCCGGGAAGCGCAAGCACAACACATCCAATGACCGTCAGGCCCATATAGATCAGCATTGCTAAGATGAGATTATCCGCCAGGATCTCTTCAAGAAATTTGAGATTATCCGGATCTCCGATGAATGACGACCAGCCAAATATGTGATTTAAGATCAAGACTAATACTATAATGCCGAAAAAAGACCACAATTTTTTACTCTTCATGCCCATACCCTGATTTCATATTTTTTTCATTATAGCATCTCCATATTGGGCTGTATAATTGATATTGCAAATATACTTTCTTATTTATAGATTTTTTCTATTATATTTTTGCACTCTTGTATCATGTTCTTACGGAATGCGCAGTCAGTGCGCATTCCTGAACCATGAACAGTAACCTTGCATCATTTTCTCACGTTCTGTGCAGCAAATTAAGTGTTGACATCTTCAACTCTCTACGCTATCATATGAGTTGATAATATCCACTCTTATCACTTACAACTCTGATCACTTACAACAATCTGACCTGGAAGGAGGAGATATTTTGGATAATGATATGATCAAGAGGATCCGGCAGTTTAACCGCTATTACACCGTATGGCTGGATGTGATGAATAAAGGCTATCTGGGAACAGATTTCTCGTGGCCTGAATCACGGGTGCTGTTTGAGATCTACCTCTGTCAGGGCATCAGCGCAACAGGGGTCTGCGGGCGTCTGAACATGGATAAAAGCTACGTCAGCAGAATCCTCAGGAAATTTGAAAGGCACGGGCTGATCACCCGGGAGCTGGTACCGGGCAGCAAAGGCTTAAAAAAGCTGTGGCTAACGAAAGCGGGCAAAAAAGAGGCCGAAAACATCGACATGAGCGGCACCCGGCAGATCATAGACAAGCTCTCGGCCATAGACAGCGAGACCTGTGAAAAGCTTTGTGAAGCAATGACATTTATCGAAAATACACTGCGCGATAATGACATCTGTCAAAATTTTCTGCGCGGCAATGACGCAAAAGGAGGAGATACTGAATGAAGGATGAGATCACTATCCGCACTTACCATCCGGGCGACCCCAGTCTGGTCTGCTACTTTCAGTACAAGCTCTACGAAGAGCAGTATCATTTTAACGGATTTTATGAAAAAGAGATGCTGGGCGGTATGGCCGAGCTTTACGATGACCTGAAGGGAAGCCAGATGTGGATCGCCGAGCTGGACGGAAAGATCGTCGGGGACATTGCCGTCATCAAAAAGGGGCCGGACAGCGCCAGGCTCCGGTGGTTCGGCGTGGGCGCCAGCCTGCAGGGCCAGGGCTTAGGCAGCAGGCTGCTTACAACAGCCCTGGATTTTTGCCGGGAAAAAGGATATATCCACCTCTCCTTGTCTACACTCGATATCTTGAAGCCGGCACGGCACCTCTACAGAAAATTCGGCTTTCAGCGGACGGGCAGCGAATTTTACAATGAATGGGACGAAAGCCGGAAGATCCATCAGGAGATCTGGGCATGTGAGCTTGGTTCGGTCATAAGACCCAAAAAAGAGTAACCGCCCGCCTTCCTAAAGAAGGCATAAGCAGCTACTCTTTTCCATCCCACGGCAGTCAAAGGGGGAATTTTCTAATGCATCAAAAGATTTCAATTACTACATCAGAACAACCCCTTTACCGCCGGATATATCTTCTTAAACCTCTGGTACTTCTCTTCATACTTTGCTACCAGCTCCTTTTCCGGCTCCACGGTATCCACCACTTTCACAAGCTTTGCCGCTATAGTCTCCACATTCGGATACTCGCCGCACCCGACAGCCGCCAGCATAGCGCCCCCAAGAGCCGGGCCTTCCTCGCTCTCGATGACATCCACCTTCAGGTTCATAATATTGGCGATCATCTTCTTCCACAGCGGGCTCTTTGCCCCGCCGCCGCAGATCTTCGTCCGCTCTATCTGAATTCCGAGGCTTCTTGCCACCTCCAGGGAATCCCGGAGCGCAAAGGCAACGCCCTCTAAAACGGCCTGGGTCATCTCTTCTCTTGTGGTATCCATGGACATCCCGATAAACATAGCTCGCGCATCCGGATCATTATGCGGGGAACGCTCCCCCATAAGATATGGAAGATAGAACACCTGGTTCTCACCAAGCCTACTGATCCCCGCCTGCTCCGCGCCGAAGTCACTGGTCTTTAGTATCTCCTCGTTCCACCACTTATTACAGGACGCCGCACTGAGCATACAGCCCATCAGATGGTACCTTCCGTCCGCATGGGCAAAGGAATGGAGCGCATTATGCTCATCCACGCCGAAATTCTTGCTTGAGATAAATATGGTTCCTGACGTCCCGAGGGATATGTTGCACATCCCGTCGCCGACCGTTCCGGTTCCTACTGCCGCCGCGGCATTATCCCCGGCTCCGGCAATGACCTTTACCTCCGGCGGCAAGCCAAGCTCTTTTGCGATATCCGCCTTCAGTGTCCCGACTGCCTCATAGCTCTCATAAAGCTTCGGGAGCTGCTCCTTCCTGATCCCGCAGATCTCCAGCATTTCTTCCGACCAGCAGCGGTTTTTCACATCCATCAGGAGCATCCCTGACGCGTCCGACACATCTGTACAAAAAACGCCGGACAACCGGTACGCCAGAAAATCCTTCGGCAGCATGATCTTGCAGATCTTCGCAAAATTCTCCGGCTCATGCTTTTTCAGCCACAAAATCTTCGGCGCCGTAAACCCTGCAAATGCAATATTTGCCGTATAGCCCGAAAGTCTGTCTTTTCCGATCACCTCGTTCAGGTAATCTGTCTCTTCCCCGGTCCTGCCATCATTCCAAAGGATCGCCGGACGGATCACTCTGTCCCCATCATCCAGCGCCACAAGCCCATGCATCTGCCCGCCAAAGCTGATCCCGGCCACCTGTTCCTTTTCACAATCCGCAGTCAGCTCCCTGATCCCTTCCATGGACTGATGAAACCAGTCCTCAGGATCCTGCTCCGACCAGCCCGGATGAGGGAAAAAGAGCGGATACTCTTTTGATACGATCTTTTTGATCTCTCCCTGTCCGTCCATCAGCAGAAGCTTCACCGCAGAGGTTCCCAAATCTACACCTATATATAACATCTCTTACTCCTTAACTATTAACTGCTTTTTCACTAGTACAGCGAAAATTAGGTTTTGGATAGTTTGACGCAGAATATTAATCTGAGAGTGCTGCTTCACAAACGCAGGCGTAGCGGTAGCTACGTCGGGGCTTGGGAAGTAGTGCTCTCAGGAAAATAGGCAAGCCAAACTGCCGATTACTTAATATTCGCGTGCTATCCCCAGGGATTCTCCGTAGGATACCTTACGCCTGCAGGCTGGTTATAACCGATCTCCTCCACCGGGATGCCGATATACTTAAACACCTCGAACAACGTTTTCCCGAAATGCCCGAAAGCAACCGCGCCGTGATGGGGATAACCCCCCTCGATCAGTACATGGCGGTAGAATCTTCCCATCTCAGGAATCGCAAACACGCCTACAGAACCGAAAGACCTGGTCGCCACCGGCAGCACCTCGCCGTGGGCAATGTAAGCGCGCAGGATATTGTCTGCCGTGCTCTGCAGACGGTAGAAGGTAATATCGCCCGGAACGATATCGCCCTCCAGCGTCCCCTGTGTTACTTCCTCCGGCAGTGCGCGCGCCATGATCATCTGATATTTCATCTCGCAGGAGGATAGCTTCTTGGACGCGGTATTGCCGCAGTGGAAGCCCATAAAGGTATCTTTCTGTGTATAGTTATACCTGCCCCTGATCTCGCTTTCGTACATATCCTTCGGTACAGTATTGTTAATGTCAAGAAGCGTTACCGCGTCCCCGCTTACTACCGTTCCGATGAACTCGCTCAACGCCCCGTAGATATCCACCTCGCAGGATACCGGGATGCCCTGGGCCGTCAGACGGCTGTTAACGTAGCACGGCACGAAGCCGAACTGGGTCTGGAAAGCAGGCCAGCACTTTCCGGCGACCGCCACATATTTGCGGTATCCTCTGTGCTCCTCGATCCAGTCCTTAAGCGTCAGCTCATACTGGGCAAGCTTGCTTAAGATCTCAGGCTTTTTATTCCCTTCGCCAAGCTCTTCCTCCATCTCCTTCACGACAGCAGGAATCCGCTCGTCGCCCTGATGCTTATTGAACGCCTCAAAAAGGTCAAGCTCCGAGTTTTCCTCAATCTCTACGCCGATATTGTAAAGCTGCTTGATCGGCGCGTTGCACGCCAGAAAATTCAGCGGCCTTGGCCCAAAGCTGATGATCTTTAAATGGTTAAGCCCCTCGACAGCCCTGGCGATAGGGATGAACTCGTGGATCATGTCCGCACATTCCTCCGCGTCGCCTACCGGATATTCCGGAATATAAGCCTTCACATTTCTCAGCTTAAGATTGTAGCTTGCATTCAGCATCCCGCAGTATGCATCGCCCCTGCCCTGCACCAGATTGTCCCCGGACTCCTCTGCCGCCGCGATGAACATCTTCGGCCCGTCAAAATGCTTTGCGAGCAATGTTTCTGAGATCTCCGGCCCGAAGTTGCCAAGATATACCACAAGGGCATTGCATCCTGCTTTTTTTATATCCTCTAACGCCTGCACCATGTGAATCTCGCTCTCCACGATACAGACCGGACATTCATAGATCCCTTTCGCGCCGTATTTGTCCGTATACGCCTTTATCAGATTCTTTCTGCGGTTCACAGAAAGACTCTCCGGGAAACAATCGCGGCTTACTGCCACTACTCCAATTTTTACCTCTGGCATGTTGCTCATCATAAAAACCTCCTTTTACTATGACGCCAGAGTCTGAATGCCTGCTGGCTCTGGTATCATGCTATACATTTTCGTCCTATCTCTCACTGCCTGCGGGCCGGCCAAAGGCTCCTTTCCCTTCTTACGGCCTATCCTGCAGCGAGATATTTTCACCCTTCAGCCCGCAAAAAGCGCCCTCGATCTTCGCATCAGCATGGGCGATCAGCCATTTATTCTTCGCCGTCATCAGCTTCTCTTCTCCCTCGGCGCCCACGGCAAAGTCAAGCTCATGGTTCGTCCCTGCCGGAAGCACGATGACACAGCGGAAGCCCTCTGCCGACGCCTGACACGGCGCATAGTGCAGGGTAGTGGCATAAAGCTCCACCGCTGTCCCCGCCGGGACGAAGAACCCCTCCACGTTTTCCGTGTCGTAGGTAAGATCCTCCCGGATATCCTGCTGCCTTCCGAGAAGCAGGATCAGGTCGCTGGCGGCAATGTCTACCTCCGATGAGCGGTGATATTCCAGCGCGTTCAGCTTCAGATTATGCCCGTTGCAGTAGCCCACCTGTATGGGCAGACCGCCGTAAGCCTTCCGCCTAAGCACATCTGTCTCAGGCTCTGCCATAAGTCTCTCGTCCTCCGGCACATAGATCACATCCTCTGGAAGAGGTGCATCCTTCACCGCCTTTAAAAGCCCCGAAAGATCATACCCGTCAAGAACCTTTCCATAAGCCGAAAAAGAAGCGTCTGTCACTTTTTTGATCTCCATAGTCATCCTCCTTTATCTACTGCTGCCCTGAAAAATGATATTTATATCATACCAATTTTCAGGGCAGAATGCGTTCAAAAATTTATGAAGTTTATGGTATTTTTTTGACATCTTACGCCATACATCTAAGTATGACCCTAAGCAGATTGCAGGTGCAGAACTGCAGGTCGCCGAGGGTAATGATCTCCCCGCCCTTCACGCCGTCAACGATATCTGCGATATTCTCCTCGCAGCCCGGCATCTGCAGGTCGTTGCCCGCCTTGATGCACCATTCGCTTGAAGACCACGGGTACTTGTCGGAGGAAAGCCCCATGTAGCTTGTATCCTGGGAGGTACACCAGTCTGTCATGATCACGCCGTCAAATCCCCACTCGTCTCTCGCCACTGCCTGCAGAAGATCATAGCTGTTGGCCGTGTGAATTCCGTTGATCAGGTTGTAGGAGGTCATGATCGAATAAGGCTTGGCTTCCTTCACCGCGATCTCGAAACCCTTAAGATAGATCTCCCGAAGCGCCCGCTCGCTGATATGGGCGTTGGTAAACATCCGGTTATCTTCCTGGTTATTGGCTGCAAAATGCTTGATGGTCGTCCCCTGGCCGCCAAAGCTCTGTACGCCCTTTGTATCCGCAGCGGCACATCTGCCTGAAAGCAGCGGATCCTCGGAATAATACTCAAAGTTCCTCCCACACAACGGGTTCCGGTGGATGTTCATGCCCGGCGCAAGCCACAGGTGGATGTTGTACTCTTTCATCTCTTTCCCTACGATTCTGCCCATCTTCTCCATAAGGTCCATGTCCCAGGACTGGGCCAGTGTTGTAGCGATAGGGATAGCCGTACAGAATTGGTAATAATCTACTGCTCCTTCCGGGGTATCCTCCGGAAACGGCATGCGGTTCATACCGAACACTTCCCCGCCCGGCAGGATCTCCCCATCTTTCGTCGCCTTAAAATGCGGCTGGAGCCTTAACCCTGCCGGCCCGTCTGCGAGAATCAGCGGGAATATGCCTCTGTCGCGAAGAAGCGCGGAGCTTGTCTCCCCGGCTGCTCCCGGCACCAGTACGGCCGCATTGCCTACCACCTGCGTCCCGTTCTTTGCCCGTCTCTCGATGCCTACACATAATTCCGCCATCTCCTCCAGGGTGAGCTGTGCCGCTAATTCTTCGATCGACGCCTTTCCTTCCTTCACATCTGAAAGCATCAGATGCTCCTTCGGACGTTTGTCTTCAAGGGCCGGGCGTTCCTTGTACCTTCCGCCGCCGTCCTTTCCGCCGCTGTCTTCGGTCAGGCGGTTCGTAAGCTGGCTTGTGACAGTCTTTTCTTCCACCCTCACCGTTCCCGCCGCACCTGTGTGGGCGCAGTCTGTCCCTACACGGATGGTATACTCGCCAGGCTCTAACACCCACGCCGCGTCCGCCGTGCTGTAGGATGCCATATCCGCACGCTTAAAGGATACCGCAAGCCTCTCCGTCTCGCCCGGCTTAAGGAGCCTGGTCTTGGCAAATGCGGCTAACTCCTGATAAGGCTTGCTAAGCTCACCCTCCGGCGCAGAATAGTATACCTGCACTACCTCTCTGCCCGGAAATTCCGTGCCGGTGTTGGTCACGGCGATCTCAAGCGATATCCCGCCCTCATCCCCTATAGACAGCTTTTCCGTCTTCACCGCGAACTGAGTATAGCTCTTCCCGTATCCGAAACAGTAGGACGGCTCAATCTTGTGGGTATCAAAGTAACGGTAGCCCACAAATATCTCCTCCGTGTAATACTCATCATCCACATTTCCATTATTATGGCTGAAATCCCTGGAAGAGGGATAATCATAGTAATCTTTCGCCCATGTATCGGTAAGCCTGCCGGAAGGATAAGTCTTTCCTGCCAGCACATCCCCCGCCACATAGCCGCCGATATTCCCAAGCTGACCCATAAGGACAATGGCATTAAGCCCCTTGATCTCCTTGATCTGCGCCGTGTCGATCACTCCGCCGATGTTTAACATAAGGATCGTCTTTTCGTAGTTCTCTGCCAGAAAGCGGATATTGTCAAGTTCACGGTCTGTAAGAAGGTAATCGCCCTTCTTGTACTCCCTGTCCTTCCCTTCCCCGGAATTCCTCGACAGCACGTAGACGGCTGCGTCGGCGTCCTCCTTCCTGTCGATCAGAGGAGCCTGCGGGTCTTCAAACGGCCGCTCGAAAAGCACCATATGCACCGGCACTCCCCGCTCTTTCACTTCTCTTTCCACACTCTCCATATACTCCTCTTCTGCCCTGGAAAGTTCTGCATCAAAGCGGTCAAGCCATTCTCCGCTCACGATATCGAACCCGGCATCCAAAAGCCCCTGCTCCACATGGATATTCTCTCTTGTATTCACATCACCAGAGCCGGTGCCGCCCTTTACGGTATGCCGCGCCCCGTTTCCGTACAGTGCGATTCTTTTCTCATCGCTTCTTAAGGGCAGCGCCCCGTCATTTTCCAGAAGAACCATGCACTCCCCGGCAAGTTTTCTTACCTCCTGCTGATTCTCCCGCTCAAGTGCGGTAACCTCATTTGTTTTCCGTGCGTAAAATTGTCCCATAGCCATATACTCCTTTATCTTTATATTTTGATGCCGCTATCCTTTCCCGCTGTCTTTTCCTTGCCTGCTATCCCTTCTTCTCCTTCCGGAATTCGCTCGGCAAAATCCCGTATTTTTTTCTGAACAGCTTTGCCAGTGACCTGCTGCTGGCAAACCCGTTATTCGCCGCTATGTCGCCGATGGACGCATCCGAATTAGCCAGGTCTTTATAGGCGTATGCCAACCGGAGATTGTCGAGATAGCTCTTATAGTTAATCCCGGTATACTTGTAGAACATCCGCGAAAAGTAGGCGGGCGAATAGCCGAAGGCATCCGCTACGCTCTCTAAGGACAGCTCCGCCGTATAATTCTCTTTTATATAGGAAGTTATGGAAGAAAGGCTGTCCAGCTTTTTGTGCTGCCGGACAAGCTGTGCATCCGCCTTCGGCATACGGTATTTTGTGACAAGAAGATAGAGCAGCAGATAGAACTCTCCCATCACCTTCAGCTCATAGCCGCATCCCTTTTTCATATAGATGTCATAGATTTCTTTGATCAGTCCCATGACCTCCCCGTCCTGGATCAGGCTGCTGTTGGAAAAATAGATGAATCTCTCATCTGTGTAATATTTTTCAAAAGTTGACAGCGGAATCTGC
Source organism: Lachnospiraceae bacterium (assembly GCA_910575105.1). Taxonomy (GTDB): domain Bacteria; phylum Bacillota; class Clostridia; order Lachnospirales; family Lachnospiraceae; genus MD308. The sequence continues at coordinate 10,079 of CAJTDK010000013.1, read as the reverse complement.
AGGACGACTGTCTTGTTCTCTTGCGGCGCATGGACGGAATGTATCTCATTGGAATTCACAAGCATAAACTCTCCCGGCTTTAAGGGATAGCATGAATTATTGATGTAAAAATCAATCCCGCCCTCGAAGAGCGCGAAGATCTCAACCGAGCGGTGCCAGTGCTTTTCCCGGACGTAATGCCCGTCCTTCCCCTCAAAAAGGAACAAGCGGAAAGGGATGTCGTCATTCGGTATGATCAGTTCGTGGGAATACTCCATATAGGGATACCTCCGTCAGTTCCAGTATCTTTTCTCAGTATAATACACTTTCCCTTCCGTCCGCAACCGCTGATCTCACTTTTTCGCCATTTTCACCTTCCGGCTGTACAGGCGGCTGCCGGCTCAGCCCATTGTTACCTCCACACCATATTCATAACTTCTCGGAATCTTCAGCCCTTATTTCATGGGGCTTTCAGAACCTGTTTTTTAAAAATCACCCACTTTTTTTCCAAAAACACTTGACAAACCAGTCAAAAAGTGCGGCGCTTCGCGCCCCTTGATCAATAAGTACATTTTTTGATTGGAGGCGATTTTTGATGTTACCTTGTAACCCTGGCGGTCATGCCGCCTTTCAGGATACTTTCGTATCCCAGTTCCTTAAGTTTTACCCCGACCCCTTTGTTCTTCCCAAAGGCACCTGGGATTATATCGTGCAGTTCTGGTATCTTGATCTTTCAAAGACAGATTCTATTTTGCAGGAATGCTATTCTGTTTTTGGCCCGGAACCAAGGCTCCCTTCCTGCATGCTGCGCTCCTATCTGCTTGCTTTGAAACTGAAAGTTACTTCCATCACTGTCTGGTGCCGCATGCTTAAGGAAACTCCCCTTTATGCCATCCTCAGCGGTTTCTCTTTCGGGGATACCCCTGGTGTCGGTACTTTTTATGATTTCTTTTCCCGCATCTGGCAGGATGACTCCAACAACCTTTCCCCGAAAGACCGGTTCCCTAAGATAAAGAAAACTCCCAAAGGCAAAAAGAAAGTCGATAAGACTCCCTGCGACTCTTCCGGCATGGCTTCCAGGCTTCTTCCCCTGCTGGAACACTGGCAGTTAAAACCGCAAAATCCCTTCTTCCTTATTTTCCGGCTTTATCATCAGCAGTTTCTGGACCAATCCATCCACAGGGGGTTGGTTAATCCCCGGCACCTGGCTCTTGCCGGTGACGGCACCCCTGTCCGTACTGCCGCACAGCAGCGGAAAAAGCGCATTTGCCATTGTAAGGAGAAAGGCTGTTCTTCCTGTAACTGTAAACGCCATTATTCCCAGCCCCACTGTAACTGGGGATGGGACTCTCACCGGGAATGTTATTTCTTCGGCTACCACCTCTACATGTATGTGGCTTCCGATTCCTACAATGACCTCCCTGTATTCCCTCTTTTAGAACGTGCCTCCAGGCATGATATGCTTTCCTTTCTCCATTCCTTTTTCACCATGAAAGCGTATCTTCCGGAATTCCAGATTGAAAAGCTCCTTCTGGATTCCGCACACGACGCTTACCCTGTTTATGAATACTGCAGACGGGAAGATATCACACCGTTTATCGACCTCAATCCCGGACATACCGGGCATTTTACCTATAAGGACGATTTCACAATCGATGACGATGGTGTCCCTGTCTGTAAGTTGGGCTTACGTATGCATAAAGATGGATATGAAGCTGCCAAACACCGGGCAAAATACCGGTGTCCTAAGTCCAACCGTAAACGTGGCTGCTTCTGCGAGCATCCCTGTTCACCGGCTAAATACGGCAGGACCGTACATATCGTTACCGATTGACAATCCAAGGTTATTTAACATACCGCCAAGGAACTCTAAAGCATGGGAAAAGGAATATGACAGAAGAACTTCCGTGGAACGCTCCAACAAGCGCGAGAAAGAGGACTATAAATTAGAAGACGGCAGGCACCGCTCGACTAAGATGTGGTACTGCCGCCTCTACGGCATCATGATGCTACAACATCTTGATGCCTGGGAAATGCCATCGACTAAGGCATTTCAAGAATCATTATTAGGATTCACCGCCTAATAATGATATCTTAATCGATTCCATATGATTTTTCAAAGCATAGTACCACTATGTCCAACGTTTATGTCCATTTTTCTCCAATTTCTTTTCCTGCACGATATTCAGTTGTCAATTTTCAGTTGGAATCTCATTCATTGAGATTCCGAGAAGTTATTAAACTCTTAAAATCCTGTTCTTCCTTTGAATATTTCCTATCGCCGTTCTGCCTGCCAGCCGTTATCCTCAAAGCCCAATTCCTGCGGCGTATCCCGTATTGGCACGCTCCCCGTTTTTCGGCTCCCGGCGCTGCTTCCCCTCACGGTCATATCACTGTCAGACGGTCATTTACCTGTCAATGTACTGCATGGTACGAAATTACCACGTGCAATCATCATATCGGATTTCCCTTGACAGGCACAATACTTCTGCGATACTATGGGTGTAACAGATATTACTAAATTTTAAAATTACCATAAAACTGTAGGAGAAGATAAACATGGATATGGAATTCGTGCGGCACGAGCCGTGTTATGACCGGATCTTACTTGTCCTGACACTGGACAGACAAAAAAAGAAAGAACGTATCCTGATCGGGAAAGAACTGCAAATCCGCTTCCGCCTGCATGGGAACACCGATGCAGATGTCCTGTGCGATGTGACACGCCCATTAGGAACCCTCCTTGCGGAATTTGAGCATGACCCGGAAGGGGAATGGAACCGTCTTGGCCTTGCACCGTTGCGGGAAGCCCTGCACTCGAACCGCTGGAAACAGCCTGCCCTCGAACACTCCGCCGGGGAATTCCTTGCAAAAAAATATCTCACCGGTGATCCGGTGAGGATGTATGCGGCATTCCGCATCTGGAACGGTTATTTACTTGCAAGGGAGCCAAGGGAAAGGGAAAAAGCCTGTGACCGCTTCATGGATAAAATGAGCCGTTTTACACAGATGTTCCAGGAAAGAAGCCCGCTCCGGTTTGACCCTGATACGGGCAGACCGGAACGCTTCCATATCTCCAGCCGGGTATTTGGTTTCGCACCTGCGGAAGACACAAAGCTTGACCTCTGGTATCCGGACAGCAAACAAGCCACGGAGTGCGTTGCTGCTCATGCATCATTCTATCCGATCGTCACCTATTACCTGAACCGGCTGGGTGACTGGGGGCTACACTTCCGGAAATGTAAAATATGCGGGCGGCTGTTCCTTGCTGAAAGCCTGCGGTATGAACTGTGCAGTAGCAAATGCCGGAAAACACAGGCGCTCCAGAACAAAAGGGAGTTTGACGAGAGAGCCAGGGATAACAACTATGACCTGGTCTACAAAAACGAATGCCAGCACTGGCGCAACATCATCAACAAGGCAAAGAAAAACCCCGCCCTCCCTGCAGACCGGCTGACGGAAATGCAGACAGCCTTTGAAGCATTCCGGAAAGAAGCCCTGCAACGGAAACGGGCAATCAAAACAGAAAAAGCCAGCCCGAAAGACTTCACGGACTGGCTGTACCGGCAGAGCAGCATCCTGACTGACCTGCTGGATAAATCCTGAGCAGACAGCACCTAAAAACGGCGGAATACGTTTTAAGGAACCTGCCTACCAGGAAACCGTATGAATTTTTTATTTAGATGTAAATCATTTCTTCACGGATGATCTCCTCCGCTCGGTTACAGATGCTATTCATACGCTGTATCCATTTGAGTTGGTCATCCGCCTTCAGTTTCTCCGTCACGCCCTCGGCAACTTTCATCTGCTCCATAATCCTGTCCAGCCGTTCCTGCGCCTGTTCATCCAGGTCAGCAAGATACGTCCACAGCTTACCAGTAAGAAGCAGGCTGCTGTAATATCCGGGGCGGTTTTCCTCCGGCAGCGTCAGCATGGGGATATAGTAATCCCCGACAAGAACATAGTCAATGCCGTTCTCATGCGTGTATTTCGGCAATTTCTCCATAAGCGACCTCCTGTATTCAATTTTTCAGAATCCAGCTGATCGTGTCCCTGTCCATGTGAAATTCAAGGCAACTGAACTCTTCACCAACAAGTATGTCATATCCCTCCCCGAGATCTGATAGTTGGTGGAGTAATTCCCTGAACGCCCGCCTGACTTCCCGTAAGTGTTCATGTCGATGGTGGCCTTCCCTAAAAGCTCACTGACAAATTTATGGGTGCCCTGCTCATTGCCGCCAAGATAGAGGAACTCGTCCACATTTCCAACGATACCCTCCCACTGTTTTTCAAACAAAGCCTTTAACTGCGCCAGGTTTTGGAGTATAATGGATACACTTACCTCCCTGGAGCGCATGACCGACAGGATCTCGTCAAAGTCATCCGGCAGACTGACATTGGCGAACTCATCCATTAAAAAGTGGACGTGTACAGGAAGGCGCCCGCCGTATCTGTGGTCGGCAAGATAGAAAAGCTACTGGAACAATTGCGTATACAAGATGCTTACCAGAAAGTTATAGCTGGTATCGTTGTCCGGTATGATCGCAAACAGGGCCATCTTCCGCTCTCCAAGCGCCAGCAGGTTTAACTCATCCGTTGCCGTCAGCGCCGCAAGGCCTGACAGGTTAAACTTCTCCAGTCTCGCCGCCAGAGTAATCTGGATGGATTTCAGTGTCTTCGCACTGCCCGAGTGGTAGTCCTTATAATATTTCACCGCAATATGCTCCGGCTCCCGCATTTCCAGACGTTCAAACAGTTCGTCCAAGGGGGACTGGTATTCCTCATTATCCTCCCTGACCTCCCCCGCCCGCAAAAGCTCCATCACCATGGGGAAGTTCTGCTCGTCCGCGGGGGCTTCATATTTCAGGTAAAAGATCAGCGCCAGCAGGAGCATGCTCGCCGCCGTATTCCAGAAGGGATCCTGGGACTGGCTCCCTTTCGGCGTCGTCGCTTTGAACAGGTTCGTCACCAGCCGCTGTACGTCATTATCATCCTTCAGGTAGACAAAGGGGTTATAGCAGTGGCTTTTCTCCATATTGATCAGGTCCAGCACCCGGATCTCATACCCCTTCGCCTCCAGAAGCTGCCCGGTATCCCGCAGGTTCTCCCCCTTGGGGTCGAGCACCACGAAGGATGTGTTCGCCTGCATCAGGTTCGGCCGCGCAAAAAATCTTGTCTTCCCCGCGCCGCTCCCGCCGATCACCAGCGTCAAAAGATTCCTCCGGTGCCTGCGGCTGTCGTAGCTGATGCGGACATGTTGCGTCAGGATCTTATTTTCCGAGAACTGTTTCGCACTGTACTTTTTATTCACCTCCCGCGGGCTCCCCCCACCTGGCCGAGCCGTGCTCTTCACCCCTCCGGTAGTTCCTCCTTTCACGCTCCAGATGGATGTTACCGCCATTTTATCCGCCTCCCCTTTTTTGCTCCCCAATCCTTCCGGGCAGCACCACCGCCTCTGTGATCTTCCTTACGGTTTCCCTGAATTCCTCCATGTCCCGTTCATATCTGTGCACATCTAGCACTTTCAGTGCATGGGCCTTCTGCACGATCTGGTTTAAGCTGCTTCCGGCCCGGTAAAGCTCCTTCATCATGGAATAGTAATCCGGCGGCGGCGCATCCCTCGGCACAACTCCTTTTATCAGACGCCTGAGGTACGCCTCCCGGCTAAGGCCGCTCCTTTTTACCTTTTCATCAAGGCACTGTGCTTCTTTGGGAGTTAGTCGGAACAGGATGGCTACATTTCTCCGTCTCAACGCTCCATCCCCCTCTCCTTTTCCAAAGCCTTCGCTACCAGGCAGATACTCCCCTTCTCCCGGTCATACTCGTAGACATGGTCTGACAGCCTGTCGTGTGCCTCCACCGCTGTCCGGTTGACCTCAAACACCATCTGCTCAAGCTTCTTTACTTTCAGCTGCTCATCCTTACGTATGATCAGGCACTCATGGACAGACGACGGGAGGATATAAAATCCTTCGGGGAACAGACTTTCCACTTTTTCCATCACACCGGGGCATACCATCGCCGCTGCGCCAAAACTTTTGCTCTTATTGGTCAAAACGAACATCTCACCCCCGGCCGTGTCTTTTGGCAGACCGGCTTTCTTTATTGAGGGCTCCGGACTTTCCAGCAGATTATCTTCCACTGTCCCTCCTATAGCCCCGAGCATACAAAGATCCATTCTCTGCAGGGTACACATCCCCGGCTTTTCCATGTTTTCAAACGCCTGTTCAAAAAGCTGTTTTTTCTCAATCCCTCACTTTTCCAAATGGATACCTTTTACTTCTATACTGCCCTGTCCGTCTTTCATGGGAAGGACGGCCCGGCAGACAATAGACAGGTCGGCTGCCGTCATACAGGGTGTATCCTGCAATACCTTCCGGTTCGCCTTCGTATTGATCAGGACTGGCTCCAGGAAGTCCTTGACACTTTCAAAATCCTCTGTCCTCTCAATATAGAGCTCAGGGCCCATTCCAAGATGATCTGCTATTTTTCCTGCCATCTCCTCCATGACCTTATCAAAGGGCATTCCCTTCTTATACTCCCCAAAACAATCCTCCATATATATGGTCATGGAATTGGGGTCTGCCGGCTTTTTGAAACTAATCCCGGTCCAGTATACGCCGTTGTTTTTAATCCGCTCTACAATCCCGCACTCCACATCCCGGTATTCTTCCGGAAGGTATTCCTTAATCTTCCCTACGGCCTCTTCCGCAAACTGACGTAATGTTTCCATGCCTGTTTCCTCCTTTTTTCCTTTTCAGTTTTCTGTCTGATAACGCCATGTAGCGCTCCATCCTGCGTTTTGTCCTTTCCTGCTCCATTTTTCCGGTTACTTCAAGCTCCATCCTTGCTCCTCCTTTCAATTCCATCCTTGCTGCCCTCCAGGCTGACAGGGGTTTCAGGGGCTGCCCCTGACAAACTGCCGCTCCCGGAGGGTGTGGCAAGCCAAAGGCGTTGCTTGCTGGTATATATACATGGCTGCACCGCTTCTCCTGCTATCTGCGCCCCTGTCCGCATATCCCATTCAAAAATGCCTCTGCTCCTGCCCCTCTGGTGTTCCATATCCCCGTCCGGATACGCCCGCTTACATCAATTTCTCCCCCCGCAAAGCTATCTCCGGGCAATATATTCTTCTTTTTCTTCCCTGGTTTTACCTCCCCTCCCTCCTTTCCCTGCCCTTTTTTGCCCGCTGTGCCGGCCTGATCCCAAGCCGGAGACAGAGATGATCGTTGTAATCTTTCCCCTCCGGCGGCGGCTGGTCCATAGTCTTATATTGCTTATCTTGTCCCTGAAGCGCGGTCTGCACTGCCTCCGCCGCCAGCCTCCCTGCCCGGTCATTGTCCAGATGCAGCGCGATAAGCCGTACTTCCGAGTGCTCTTTCAGGAACCGGGACAGCGCCGCCGGAACCTTGCTGCGGCCGGTTTCCCTGGCCGGCTGGTAGACCCCGGCAAGGGATAACAGGTGCGTTTCCCTCCAGTCTTTCCCCTCCAGCTTCATCAGCGTAGCGAAGGATAACAGGTCGATGGCGGATTCAAACAGATGGACTTCCCTGCTCATTTTTCCCGCCGGAAGGGAAAATGAATAGTGCTTATCACTCCCGCTCGCATCTCCGATGAAGTCCGTCCCCGTCCCCCGGAGCGCCCCGTAACGCGGCTTTCCTTCTCCATCCAGCCCTACAAACACAGCATTGTGATGATCCCTGCTTTCGTAAATCCGCCCCGTTTCCAGGCAGAAATCGATCAGTTCCCGGTCGATCCCCCTGCTTTGCAGATAGGAAATGACCCGCGTATGGGAATGGTTCGGCGCTGGCAGGAGCAGCTTTTTCTCCTCCATTTTGCGTGCAGGAACTGGCACCGGTGGTTGGGCGATGCCCCGTCCTGCGAGTATTTCTACCGCCTCCACAAAGGGGATCCCCCTCACTTTTATGAGGTAATCAAGGGCGGACCTGCCCCCGATCCCCCGGCTCCACCACATCCATCTGCCATTGGAGATCTTTAGGCTGTCATGGGTTCTGGTTGTGTAGGTGCTGCCGGAGAAATGCACAAGCTCGTGGGGTTCATAGTTCTTCAGGTAAGCCAGCAGGTCCATCCGCTTCACTTCCTGAACGATATCCGGTGCGATATACGGCATGATCTTCAACTCCTTTCCTGCCCTTGAATTGGATATTTCTGTAGTAATTTTCTTGGATTTATAAAATTTACAACAATATCCGGGTATAAAAATAACCGGTTAGTCTTCGTTTTGAAAACCAACCGGCTATGTAAATCATCTTATTTATCCTGATTAATCCCAATATTAATTTCAGTAACTCCTTCGGGTTCTCTGGTTCTTCCTACCCCTAAGATAACTTTATCCGCCTCCGCCCATCCGTGTTCATCCAGGGAGACCCCGATCACTTCCGGCTTATGGCGCAGGATCAGGCTTAAAAACTTACTTGCCTCCATTAAACCCATTCCTTATCCTTCCCAGAAATCACATCAAAAAAATATGTTTTCTTCCAGAACCTTTTATAGCATATCCACCAGCTGCAGGAGTCCCAGTGTATCGTGGCATTCCATCAGGTACAGCTCTGCCCCTTCCCAGCTCCGCCTTTCGCCCTCCAGATACATAAACCTTGTAAGAGCTTCTGCCTCTTCACCCGACAATTTCAGCGGTCCTTGCGGCTCATTATTGTCTGCTATATCCTCGATAAACGGATACTTATCCATAAGCTTCCTGCTCTCTTCCAATATCTCATTGTACGCTTTGGAGGCTCCTTTAAGCTCCCTCTGGCATCTTTCTTCCTGCTCCTCCAGCAGCCTGCCGAGCCACAGGGGAGTGTCATAGATCGTAAAATCCTTCAGCTTCATTCCTTCCATGACACCTCCATCCCACCTGCAGCAGTGAATTCCCTCTGCAATATTCTGACGGCCTGATGCTGTTTCTGCATCTTTATACACCTGCACGGCATCCGTTCCAAAACCTGAACAGCATATCTTCCAGAAAATGACCTCATACTTTCACCCTTCCCGTAGATTTATTTCTGCTAAACATACCATAAAAGCAGGAAGTGTTCCAATGTGCGAATTGCTGTATTGCAGATGATAAAATACGCCGGACAATTTATAACAGCTTCCCCTTCCAGATTCCGTCTTCATTCCACGAATAATATTCACTGAGTGTATCATCATGGATCAGCTTTATTACGCTTTCCATCCCCGGTGCCAGCTCTTTTTGAAGGGACTCTTCTTCAGAAATCCAATAAACCCTTCCCTCTTTTGACGAACATAACTCACCCGTATACCGGTCCGCATAATAAAGATAAACAATCTCGTGCACGCTGTCCATGAACCAGTGACGGATTCCGCGAAGCCTCAGATTCTCTATCACAAACCCTGTCTCCTCCCTGACCAGCGAAACATCACCTGCTCTCCATTAAAGTCTAACATATTACAATCAAATTTACTTAGACCTAATTTTTTGCTGTATCTTTGATTAAACTTTTCTTTAATGTTTCAATAGTATCTTTATTTTTTCTCAAAATCTCAAGTTGCCGATATGCCTTTTCCCTTAATATCTTCAATCGTTCAATATTAGATAACCCTTGCCTTATCAAATCAGCATTGGTATCTTCCAGATTGATAAGTACAACTAATTCCTCTGCCGAAGCAAAATCTCTGATATTAGGCGTTTTCCCACTTATTCCTTTTTCATTTCTCCATTGTGCCGCCGTCTTGCCAAACAAAGCCATATTAAGAATATCTGCTTCAGATGCGTATGTATATGCCATTTCCTGCGGAGATAATATTGGTGTTATCAAAAATTCCTTTACCGCATCTGTATGGATACGATAATTTATTTTTGAAAGTTCCCGCTTAGCATCCCACCCAATCGCTAGTCGGTTAGCTTCGTCTTTCTTTAATCACTGATAGTCCTTAAATAGTGACTGCTGATTAAGTCTTAAATGCTTGATTTTACTGATTTTTCTTTCAATTAGGCGTATAATAAATGCAAGGTAATGAACCATTGGAATTCGTTTTTCATGCAGATAACCTTATAAAATATACTTGCAGAGGAGTTAAAATGCCATGTACAGACCGCTTGATAAATTGCAACATTC
>CAJTDK010000012.1 GCA_910575105.1 Lachnospiraceae bacterium | reverse complement strand
GGTAACTTAACAATACCGTATTGCGGAAGATTTTTCCACTGCTTTTATTTAGAGGAACGTAAAAACTGCGCCACAGCCCTGGCAGGCCATCGCGCAGCGATTTTGTTCAACGACATGTTAGAAGAGGAATGCCCGAACATCCAGTAAATGCAGAAAAGATATCCGCCCAGCTCAATTGCTGAGAAGAATATTCGTGCCAGTTTCGTATAGTCGTACTGTCTTATAGCTTGGCACATTTTCCAGGAGATACAGCCGAGAGACATATCTGCGAATGCACTTATCATGCCGCGATAATAGAAGCCTTCCCAGACAGTCCCTCCGCCCATATTGCCAAAGGCCTGATACATATAACCGAGCAGGAAAAGGCTTATGCAGGGGGCGATGATGACAAAAAAAGTATCTTTGTACTTGATCAGCAGAGGATATAGAATCAGCATAGCCAGGATCATCGCTGAGATGTACCAGGTTACTACATTCGCCCGGTATCCGGCTAGGCCGGACATCCGAAGAAGGCAAAGCTCCCAGATACCTGTCAGGAAATCCTTGATCAATGTGGTAACAGCCCATGATCTGGCAGACAGATGCATGACGATAAAAGCCATAATCCATGCAACCGCAAATTCAGGATAAAGCCCGTTTATTTTGCGTGATATGAACCGCGCGGTCTCTTTGCCCAGGCTTCCTTCTGTGTAGGATACTCTGCTTGCGGACTGCGCCATCAAGAAGCCGGAAACAAGAAAGAAGAATTCTACAGCAGAATTTCCACCTTTAAATGGCTGCATACCATTCAGGCTTTCGTAATGAAAGGTGTGAAAACAGACGATGACCAAGGAAAATATGAATTTCCAGAAATCAATAGCTCCATTTCTTTTTTGCGCTTGCATGAGAAATATACCTCCATATGATCTATAAATAAGATCCCATAATCTTACAGATGTTTCTTTAGATCAGATACCTTCTTTTTTGCCGCGATGGACAGGTAGATGAACCGGTTGGCGGGAGTCGGTATGCCGTGCTTTTCACCCAGGCGTATCACTGTCCCGGCATATTCTTCGATCTCAATGGGCCTCCCGGCTTCAACATCCTGCAACATGGACATCTTCTTGTGGGCGGGGTAGCCTAAGAGAAATTGAATGATATCATCCCGGTCTTCTGTGGTGATATTCACCTTTTCCGCTTTGGCAAGCTCTACAATCTCATCGATGCACAGACGGATGATCTCCACGATCTCATCTACCTGCTCAAAATATCCGCATTCCACCCCGATCTCAACAGCGGCCTGGGAGCCGCCGGTGTTCAGCATCCATTTCCGCCACTGGATACGCTTCATGTCTTCATAGATATTGGCGTTAAGGCCTGATCCGGCAAGGCAGTTTTTAACATCTTCCACCTCCGGTTTAATCGGGGTGTTAAAGGCATAGCCAAGCTGTATCTCCCCGGGAGTAGTATAGTAGACCTTGTGGCCGGTCCGGTGCGCGTCTGTACGGATCATCACCCCATAGAGCACCCGGTTGCCCGGAAAAGCAGACCTCAGGCGTTCTGTTGCCATGATCCCGTTTAAGAGGGGCAGGATAATGGTATCGTTTCCGATCAGCGGGCGGATATCAGCGATTACAGAATCCAGACTGTAGCTTTTTACTGCAACGATCAGAAGATCAAGGGAAACCTCCTGTGACGGGTCAGAATATATGATGGGCTTTAATGTACAGTCATTGATTGAAAGACCGTTTTTTTTCATCCTTTCGGCTCTTTCGCCGGAAGCCAGCAGATAAAAATTGTCCGGGTAAGCGGTAAACAGATGGGAGATAAGGATGCTGCCTACAGAGCCGGCTCCGATGACACCAATATTTTTTATCATGAGAAATGTCTCCTTTTCTTCGTTTTGTATTAGTTTTCCCCGTCAGGGATATTACATGCAAAGCAGCGCATCTTTCCATTCTTATCCGGCGGAATGACATCCAGCCAGTCAAAGTGGAGGGTAAATTCATCCTGGAAAAGCTCTGCCATTTTTTTATGGAAGAAAGCCTCGATCTCTTCCTTTGTGTGGGCGTTATTGTTAGGGTCCTTCACCAGCAGGATCCGCATGTCATGGTAGGACTCCTGGATAAACTTAAACTGCGCGATCCCTACGATGCCGTTGGGAATCTTCATCAGGTAGAGGGCGGAGGTCTCGGCACTGTGCTCGTGTTTCACCAGATCGTTGACGCGGCCCTGGATCGACTTGATATAGCGAACCCCGTCTCGCGTCACGGATGTGGCTTTGTCGCCGATCTCATAATTGATGAACGGGAAATCTTTCTTAAACAGGGTGGTGACGATCACGCTGCCGTCGTCAGCCAGTTGGTTATTGTCGTCATAGATGTTGACTACATGAGTGTCACTGTTGATATAATAAAGTTCCTCGCCGGGGAGCTGTACAACGCAGCTTCCGGTCTCGGAGCTTCCATAGGCGTCAAACAGGCCGTCGCCGAAGGCTTCGGTGAGAATCTTTCTCGTCATGTCGTCCACCATCTCGCTCACCGGCGTGTAGAGCTTCGGCTTGTGGATCTTAAGGTTGTGGCGTTTTGCGTAAAGAGCCATACGTACAAGGCAGTTGCGCCTGAAACACAGCACGTCCGGCTTGTACACATTCAATTCATTGATGATATCGCGTATGCCGTCGCCGACGCAGTTATCCTCTGAGACGACCTTGCGCCGCATGAGCCCGAATTTCTGGATGATCGAATCCCCCTTTTTCGGGTCGATCTTCTTGTGGCTTGTGACGAAGGAGAAGAGCTTCCCGCGCAGGGGATGGTAGCCTGCGTACATGAGGACGCGGATCCAGTTGGCATCTACGCAGGCAGACTCCCGCTGGGTCTGGATGAATTTCAGCGGCACGCCTGAAGAACCGCTGGTGGAAAGGATTGTCCACTTTTTGTGCATCTTTGGATGCTTTTCGTACTCCTCCTGCATCCAAAGTCTCAGGTCTGCTCTTGTCGTGACCGGAAACTTGGCAAGATCCTCGGGTGTATGGAAATCGTCAGGCGTTAGATGATTTTCCTTAAATCGTCTGCGGTAAAAGGGAATCTTATAGGCGCATTTCATCAGTTCATGTACCTTTTTTCCCTGCCGCTTACGGATGAATGCCCGGTCGGTAGGAATCTTTTTGTCCAGTTTCATCAGATAATAAAATGTCATTACATTCTTTAACTTTTTTTCAATTACAAATGCCATGGTAAATTCTCCTCCTTAATCCTGCCGGATGGTATACAGGTATCCTTCTGGCTTTAGGATAACACTGAGTGTACTCAATTCTAACATAATTGAGTGAGAAACTCAAGCCAGTATGGACAGTACTGCGATGCGATGCGTTTATCCTAAGATAAAAACCGGGTGTCAGAAAAAGATGTTGTCAATCGGTGAGGGTTTGTTATAATAAAAGAATGACAGCATTTTGGCAGAAGAATTCAGCGGACAGAAATGACAGCGAATATTACAATACATGTTCAGAGGGAGGACTATGCAGAATAGTAAATTAAACAGGCTTGCGTTTAAGGCAGGGATTTTTTATATCGTGGGACAGCTTTTTATCCGGGGGATCACTTTTCTGACGACGCCGATCTATACCCGCCTTTTGTCAAAGGCGCAGTACGGGGAGATACGGGTCTATGAATCGTGGCTACTGATCATGGTGCCGATCATGTCCTTAAGCCTTTTCCGGAGCGTGGACAGGGCAAAGTTCGACATGGGAGAGAAGTATGACGAATATGTATCCAGCGTCCAGACCTTATCCTTTCTCTCAATCTTCGGATTCTTCGGGCTGTGCATGCTGTTCAGGCCGCAGATGCAACGGTTCTGGGGGATGACTGACGTGATGTTTTTCATGGCATTTTTGTATGTGTTCGGCTATACCAGCATCCTGTTCATGCAGCGGCGGGAAAAGCAGATGATGCGCTACAAGGCCAGCATTCTGATCACAACAGTGACCATCGTCCCGGCAACGGTGTTGTCTATCCTTCTCATCTATCTTGGGCGGGTAAATGGATATCTGAACAAGCTGGTGGAGCTTCGGGTGTGGGGATTTTATGTGCCACAGGTTGTGGGCGGACTCATCGTGGCGGCACTCATCTGGAAGCAGGGCGGGAGATTTTTTCAGGCGGAATATTGGAGATATGCCCTTAAGTACAGTCTTCCGCTGATTCCAGAGGCGATCTCCATTCAGATCATGAACCAAGCGGACAAGATCATGATCCAGTTCTTGGCAGGGTATGAGCATACAGGAATCTTCGCACTCGGCACAACAATCTCCTTTATTATCTGGATTGTGGAGGATTCGGTGTGGAATGCGTTTCTGCCCTGGATGTACGAGAAGATATCGGCGGGTGAGACAGAGGATATCGAAAGGCCGTGGATGGTCCTTATGCATGGTTTTGGTATCCTGTCCTGGTTTCTCGTGGCACTGGCGCCGGAGATTGTGGCGGTTCTGGGATCTTCGGAGTACCACATGACAGTCTTTCTCGTTGCCCCGATGGTGACCGGGACGCTGCTGCGGTTTTACAGTTATATCTATACGGCGATCCAGAATTATTATAAAAAGACTGCCTATGTGGCGGCGGGCACTATGGCTGCCATGGTGGTCAATGTGATCCTGAATTATGTGTGTATCGTCAGGTTCGGCTATATGGCGGCGGCTTATACGACGGCTGCCAGCTATTTTATCTTGCTGGTGCTGCAGGGCTATCTGGAAAAACGGGTGGCCGGGAGACGGGTAGTCCCATTAAAAAAGAGCTTGATCATATCTTTTGCCTATCTCACTCTTAATATCATCACTATGGAGCTGTTCGCCCTTGCATGGTACGTCAGATACCTGGTGGTTCTTGCTGTGACCGTCCTCGCGGTGAAATGGATCCTGCCGCAGTTTTTGAAGGTAGTAAAAGATTTTAAGAAGTAGAAGTCATCTGGCGGAGCAAAACGAATACAGGGTATGGCATCTGGCCATACCCTGCTTTAAGTAAATGCTCAATCCCGGTCAATATGAATTTCTATATTTTCTAATGCCTTATTCAGGGCGGTTACAGCCTGCTCCAGCGTATCGCCCTTTGTGATCACATGCCCGATCCGATGAGGACCGACCCGGAATTTTTCCACATGATCCCCGGGCTTATAGTCAAACTGGACTTCATAGATGTGGGGATCTTTTGGATTGTGGTCAGTCTGGCTTTTGATGATGCCGCTCGTATCCTCACTGCGCAGCAGCATACTTGCATTTGGAACGGCAGACTTGTCACAGTCGAAAATAACATCCTCACCCAGGGCGCAGCGCAGTATCTTTTCATAATAATCAAATCCATAGTAGATCGATACCAGTTCGGCCAGGCAGGTTGCGCCGGATCGTCCGCCGATTTCAAGGACGTAAGTCTTTTTGTCCTTCAGGATAAAATCTGCGTTGATCGCGCAGTTGTCAAGTCCCATGGCATGGATGGCCGCAGTGAGCTGCTCTCTGGCATCTTCGATTACGGAAGGCTCAAGGCCGTACGGGGCGAAGTGGCCGATAGGAACGCCGGTATCGCCTTTGAATACGTAATCGCCGTGGGGCAGGATAAAGGAAACCTCACCGCGGTAGACAAATGCCTGAGCGCCGAATTCCTCTCCTTCGATAAATTCCTCTACGATATAGTAATCGGATCTGGTGTTATCCCGGACATTTCGGATGGCAGAGTCAAAATCAGCTTCAGAGTCTACACGCACGATCCCGCGGCTCCCTGAGGAATCCACGGATTTGAAGATGAGCGGGAAACTAAGCTCTGACACACGGGCAGAGACATCGCCGGCGTCAAGAGGGATTTTTCGGAATTTGGCAGTCCGGACACCGCACGCCTCATATCTTGACTTCATCAAAAGTTTGTTGGCGGCGATCTTAGCAGCTTCGAAGGAGAGACCGGCAAACTTTAATTCGTCGCAGACTCTTCCGATGGTTATCACAGCCACGTCTGTGCCGGCGGTGACGATCCCGTCGATCTGTTCTTTCTTTGCAATCTCCAGAATCTTCTCGTAATCGGTAGTGTCCTCATCGTATACCTTGTCCGCCAGGGCGAAGCCGGGATAATTCCCCGGGATGCTGACAACGATGGAATAAATGCCGAGACGTTTTGCCGTTTTGATTAGCGGAACCTGATAGACACCGGCGCCAAGA
Source organism: Lachnospiraceae bacterium (assembly GCA_910575105.1). Taxonomy (GTDB): domain Bacteria; phylum Bacillota; class Clostridia; order Lachnospirales; family Lachnospiraceae; genus MD308. The sequence goes on along the minus strand of CAJTDK010000012.1, from coordinate 126,347 downwards.
ATCATAATTTTTTTCATATTAAGAATCCTCCTTTTGCGTATATATTTTTCGGACGACAAACTGCGGGTAGCGGCTCATGCCGAGAAACATCCTGCCCAGGTATTCACCGATCAGCCCCATGAACAAAAGGTTTATGCCGGAAAAGAAGCAGATAGCTACCATCATGGAAGGCCAGCCGATCGCCATTGAGGGGACTAAGAGCTTCCGGGCCACGATAAACGCAGCGCCTAAGATTCCAAGCAATGAGAAACTGTATCCGCAGTAAGTGGCAAGTCGTAATGGTACGATCGAGTACCCCATGATATTGGACCAGAGTCCGATCAGCTTTTTTAATGTGTAGTTAGATGACCCTACCTCCCGTTCAAAATGCTTGACCGGGACGCAGCTGATGTTGCGGGTGGTCCGAAGGAACAGTCCCTGCAGATGGGTATACTGACTCTTATACTGGATGACGTAGTCCCGGATGAAACGGCGGATGATCCAGAAGCTGGAGGTCTTCATATCCTTGGGCTTGCCGATCAGGATCCGCACGGACAGGTAGTTGACATAGCTTCCGAAATTCCTAAACAGGCTGTGCTTTTTCTGGGGATAGTAGCCGTATACGATGTCAAAGCCCTTGTCAAATTCCGCAAAAAGAACGGGAAGCTGTGAAGGGTGGGTCTGCATATCGTCGTCCATGGCGATGAGCGTATCGCCTTCTGCATAGTTGAGCCCGGCCATCACAGCATTATGCTGGCCGGAATTTTTCGCAAGCTCCACGATCTTCACACAGGCATAGTCGTCGGCCAGCGCCTCAAGCTCTCTTACAGTGGCCCCGCTGTCGGGGGAATAATCATCCACCAGCACGAATTCATAAGGGGTTCTTTTTTCCTGCTCAAGCTTCTGCATCGTAAGCTCCACCACCTTGCGGATAGTTTTGGCAGAATTATAGCAGGGTATAATAATTGAATATAACATCTTGGTTGATATCTCCTGTAAATTTATCGGTAGAACTGGGTAATCTTTTCGCATACAAAACGCACGTCCTCAGGCGTAAGCCCATAGTACATCGGAAGCCTTAACAGCCGCTCGCTTTCCCTAGTCGTGTAGATATCTTCTCCGGAAAATCTTCCGTACTGGCAGCCTGCCGGGGCAGTATGCAGCGGAATGTAGTGGAAGACGGAAAAGATCTCCTGTTCCTTCAGATACTGGATAAGAGCAGTGCGTTCTTTCAGATCGGCTGCTTTTATGTAAAACATATGTGCATTATGCTTACATCCGTCCGGAACAGCCGGAAGAGAAAGTGAGCCCGCCCCGGCAAGCGGGGAGAGAAGCTCGTAGTACAGGTTCCATGATCTCATGCGGTCATCGTAGATCTTCTGCGCCTGCTCAAGCTGGGCGTACAGGTATGCGGCATTGAGCTCGCTGGGAAGGTAGGAGGAGCCTGCCGACACCCAGGTATATTTATCAATCTCGCCTCGGAAGAACTTGCTGCGGTTGGTGCCCTTCTCGCGGATGATCTCTGCTTTCTCGATCATCTCCTTATCGCGGATTAAGAGACATCCGCCCTCGCCCATGCTGTAATTTTTCGTCTCGTGGAAGCTAAAGCACCCGAAATCCCCGATAGTACCTAAGGGCCTGCCTTTATATTCAGACATGACTCCCTGGGCGGCATCTTCGATCACCGTAAGATCATGACGCTTCGCAATCTCCATGATCTTGTCCATCTCACAGGAGACGCCTGCATAGTGGACAGGGACAATCGCCCTTGTCTGCGGTGTGACAGCCGCCTCGATCAGCTCCTCGTTAATGTTCATGGTATCCGGCCGGATATCAACGAACACGATAGCAGCGCCGTTTAGGACAAATGCATTGGCGGTGGATACAAAGGTATAAGAGGGCATGATCACCTCGTCCCCCGGCCGGATATCACTGAGGAGCGCCGCCATCTCTGTTGCATGGGTACAGGATGTGGTAAGGAGCGCTTTTGCCGTATGCGTGTGCTCCTCGATCCATTCATTGCATTTTTTCGTAAATGCCCCGTCGCCGCAGATCTTGTGGCTTTCGATCGCCTGGGCGATATATTCACTTTCTTTCCCGATACAGGGCGGAATATTAAATTTAATCATCTCTATTTCTCCTGAAATTTATTTTACTGTTATTGTCCGCACGGGTCTGTACGTTTGCTGCACAGACCGTGAGAATGTGATACGGTTACTTTACCTTTTTTATTCTAATACGTCTGCGCCGGATAATCAAGGCCAGGATAAAAATAAGGATTCCGGCGGCGGACAGGCACAAAGACGCCTTGATGCCCGGGCGCTTAAATACAAGCCGGATCTCATGGTCGCCCGGCTCAAGAAAGAGGCCGGAATACATGATATTGGCCTTCAGGATGTCCGTCTTTTTGCCGTCAACGTAAGCCGTCCAGCCCTTCTGGTAAGGAATGCTTAAGACAAGGAGCTTATCCTTATCCACAGAGATATTCCCGGTGATGGTATTGGAGCCGGTCTTCACATTTTCCAGGCTGTTTTCCGTCAGGGATTCGATATAGGAAGCGTAATCATCCATAGGCTGGCAGTATACCTTCAGAGAATTGACGGTAAAGCTTCCGGTGTCTTTGAAGGTGATCGTCAGGCTGTCTGCCGCTTCCTGGCGGTAGCCCACATTGAACAGATAGGTGTCCTGGCCGGTGTTGTAGGTGTGGTTACTGGAACGGAATTCCAGCGTGCGCTTATAATCCCCGCAGGTGATCTTCGTCTTGACGATACATTCGTCATTGCTCTTCGTGGGGTTCAGGGAACCGTCGAAGACGAGGGAGGTCTCCGCATTTTTCCTGCCCGAAAAGGAGAGGGTCAGGGAGGCTCCCGGCTTCAATATCCGGGCGGTATTTCCATTGATCTCGATGTCCTTGGTGCGGTAATCCGTGATTGTTGCCTCCGTGACGGAAGAAGCCGCTTTTTTTCCATCCAGGCGTTCTGCAATTCCGGTATCTTCCAGCACGGCAGACTGAAGCATCAGTTCTTGGCGCCCGGCCATGCTGCATTGGTCAAATTCCTCTCTGGTAACCGCAGAGCCATAGGTGTATCCCAGGGGAAGGGCATAATTATTTTTATAAATGTGATAGGTATCCCGGCCGTCCTTTTTCGTCCCAATCTCTTCGAAGCCATAGGGAAGACAGGGAAGCTCATCCTCTGCCAGCGCGTAATATTTTACGCAGGCCAGCGCGTTCATCAACGTTCGGTTATCAAACCCGCCAAGCTGCACCAGGTTCCACGCAGTATTCCCAAGCTCTGCGTTATAGTCGATGACAGGTCCGCTGATAGTGCTTGAGAAGGTGGCGATACTGTTGTAGTCCATGACCAGGGAGGAACACAAGTTTTTCCTTGGAATCTCGGCGGTGGACACACGGTAAAAGCCGTCGTCTGGATAACCGTCCAGAACCTTCATGGGCGTGTCCGTGATCTCGTCGATGACATGTCCCTGCTTGGCAAAGGAATTCTCAGAAGTATTCTTCCCGCCCAGGTACTGATAATATGCATTCAGCGTCAAAGCAGCACAGCAGAGCGCCATCAGCATCAGCTTCCCGGTGTGCAGGCTGACCAGATGGAGCTCTTTGTTCATGCAGAGGAGGACCACATAGTTTAACAGAAGGACGGCAAGTGAAGCCAGGGTGTATTCCCTGCGGTAATCACGGTTCATCAGGATGATGAACACATAAGGCAGCATGGCCATGAAAAGAATCTTTAACTCCCTGCGGGTAAGGCATCTAAGCTCCGGGATTGCCCGCACCGTGAGAAAGGAGACAAGCAGCGCAAGAATGTAACACCATCGGTTGGTGATGGTGCTGAATCCGCCAAGCACAAAAGCTGCCACCGGAAAGATGCAGAAAGTAAGACAGATAAGGAACAGGAATTTCAAAAGCCGGTTCCCTTTTTTCATCAGGAGAATGACGACAGCAAGGTAGGATAAGGGGATAAAGCCCAGCTTCAGCCATGCACCTGGGGTGGCCGGCGCCGAGATAAAGTAGGTGTAAAGCCGCACAAGCCAGGAGTCGTTGTAAAAGAAGAAGGACATGGCCGCGATCTCGGAATTTCCCGCACGCCCGGAGCTTACAAAGGAAGCGAAGGAGGTAAACAGGGAGATATTGCCGATGACCACCCCAAGGAGGTAGGCGCCGGCAAAGGTACCGGTCGTTGTGAAAAAATATTTCCACGTCTTTTTCTCCTTGTCGCGGGTGAATAAAAAGCGCCCGACGTAATAGATTCCCATAGCAATGGTGCTCATATAGATAAAGTAATAGTTGGCGGGCAGGGCGATGGCAACGAAGATGGTGCACAGATACCAGCGGCCCTTGCAAAAGATCTCTTCTGTCGCAAGCATAAGGAGCGGCAGAAAGATCATCGGCGCGATAAAATGCGCATGAAGCACCCCCGCATAGATGGCAAAGCCGCAGAAGGTGTACATCATACTTCCCAGAAGGCTTTCAAGGTACCCCTTTTTATGGTACAGAAAGAAGACCGATGCAGAGAGTCCGGCCAGGAAAAAACGAAACAGGGTGATGATATTGTAGGCGGCCTCCACGTCGGATGAGCTGAATAGGGCAAACAGCCAGTAGACAGGCTCATAGCTTAAAGGAACCGTATTTCCCAGTCCCACACGGAAGCTGTAGGACGGGAAGTTAAAGTCGCCTTTAAGGAGCAGCGAGATGCATTCGCGCACATAGTCGGTAAAATAGTGTATTCTCGGGATATACTGTGAGATGGCATCGTGCATCCAGGCAATACTGTTGTCATATTCGATAAAAGAAAAGAACACGCAGGCGGCCATCACAAAGAACATCACCGTATATACAGCAAAATACAGAGGCAGTACATTGCGCCTGCTGGCCATAAAGTCCTGATACCACCCCTTAAGGATGTCCATAGTTTTTCCCCAGAGTGCAGTAAAATGTTCGGTAAGCTTACGGTAAGGCTTTACGCAGGCCGCGGCCAGCCAAAGCAGATATACCGGGAATACCGCGGTCAGGATAAGCCCCGCCGGCTTTAGCGGAGTGAACACGAGCACGGATCCGGCCAGCGTGATCAGGACGGCCGCAGCAGCCTGTTTTTTTGAAAAGGCAAAAAAAGCCTTTCCGGCAGATATCCCGGCGGCAAAATATCCAAGATAGGGGAGCAGGGCAATGCAGTCGTAAGTATTGCACCCGGTAAATACGCCGATGAACGGATAACCGAAGATGTGCGGCGGGAACCAGGCGGCAGAAAGTGCAAAGATCCCTGCCGCAAACAATAGCCGCTTCCATTTCCAGATCTGTTCTATATGCTTTGCCGCAAGTGCGGAGCACAAAAACAGGACGGCAGCGGTAAAAAACATCTCGGAAGGGGTCGGGATCTTTACCATGGTCATCAGGCGGATCAGGCTCTGGAAAGGTTTTTTGTGGTTCAAAAGCACCTGGTTGCACAGCCCGGCAAAGATGAATAACGCAGCGTAAACGGCAGCATGCGTTAAGAGAGGCCGGATGTTTTCTGCGCCCTTTGAGGCAGACAAGCCGGCTAAAAATACCATGCCGGGAGCGTAGATCAGGCGTAGTAGGATAAAAAACAAATGATGCTGCCCGAGAACGACCTGGACGGCGCTGCCGCACAGAATCAGGAAAAGCAGGGAAAGCTCAAGCCCCGTTAATGTGGTTTTGGCTGTATGTTGATTTCTGTTCTCCATCATGAAATATCTCCTTATAAACAATTGCTTCTATAATAATATCTTATCCATTTTAACAAAAAAAACAGAATCTGTATAGCTTGGTTCACAGAAATTTTTCGGCGTCATGGTTCATGGGGCCGGAATGCGTTAGCATAACGTTCACTTCCAGCCAGATGACCCAGGATGGATCCTGCGTGCTGTCAGACATCGAGCGGACAGCAATATATTAAGAAAAGATTAAAATGCGTGCAAATCCATGTCTTTAGTTTGACAAACGATAGTACTGTTAGTATAATAAATTGGAAAATATAGTTCGATAACGACGAAAAGATGTTAAGGAGATGTCCGAATGAGAAGAAGACACAAAGCAGCAGCCTGTCTTCTGATCGCCTGCCTCATGACCGTGCCAGTGCCGGCAGAAGCACTGGCAGGAGAAAGCAGTGCAGCAGACGATCTGCAGAACATGCAGCAGACAGCAGCCAATGAACAGACAGAAGGAAAGCCGTCCGGCGGCCTGGAGAGCGGGGACGTGGGCGACGCATCTGCGGAGGACAAAAAGCCCGAAAAAGAGCCGGATGATAAAGCTCCCGAGAAGAAAGAGGAGCCGGATGATGAGGACAAGGGCAGCCAAAACACAGATAAGGTTTCCGGAGAAAAAGCGGAGGAGAGCAGTAAAAAGGACAGTAAAGACCGTCCAAAGAACGAAGGGAAGAAAGCAGCAGAGGATAAGGATGATGTGAAAAAAGAGGCGGACGGGCAGAGTGAATCTGTCGCCATCGATCCAGATGATCCCGGGAAATACCGTCTTACCGGGCGGGGAACCGGTGATTTTTCGTCATCAGGAATCCGGGCACAGGCTTATTCTCATCAGGCAAAGTACAGTGACTGTATCATCCAGAGGGGCGTTGACGTATCCTACCACAACGGCACTATTAACTGGAAGAAGGTCAGGGCGGACGGGATTGATTTTGCCATTATCCGGGTAGCATACCGGGGATATGAGAACGGAAAGCTTAAGATGGATATCCAGGCTGAGCGGAATATGAAAGAGGCCAATGCGGCGGGGATTCCCGTGGGCGTGTACATATTTTCCCAGGCGGTCACGGCTGCTGAGGCGAAACAGGAAGCTGATTATATTGTAAGCCATATTAAAGGGTACCAGATTGATCTCCCGGTAGTGCTGGATTTTGAATATGTGGCTACCGGCGTGGGAAGATTATATAAGGCAAAGCTGAGTAAGAATGCGGCTACTGAAGTGTGTGCCTCATTCTGCGACAGGGTGAAGTCTTTGGGCTACACCCCGATGGTGTATGCCAATAAGACCATGTACGAAGATAAGATTTACACGGCGGATATCAGTCAGGAATATCCGATCTGGATGGCGCACTATAATAATTCTACCGGTTATGCAGGGGAATTTGAGTATTGGCAGTATAGCTCGGGAGAAAAAGTAGACGGGATTAAGACGAAAGATAATCCTTATGTAGATATGAATTACCGCTATTATAACACCTTGCGGATTACGGAACGTACTCTTAACAGCATCAGTATGAAGTGGGATGCCTATGAGGGTGCAGAAAGCTATGATATCTATCGAAAAAGCGGCGGAGGCGTCTATTCGCTTCTTGAGTCAGGGGTTCAGGGTACGGCATTCACGGATACGTCTTTAACCAAGGGGGCATATTATTCTTATAAGGTATATCCTCATGGAACCAAGACATGTATCGGGTTTAATACGGGGATAACGCGCCTTACTTCGTCCACAGAGCTTTCCGGAAAAGGTACGGCATTCGATTCGGTTAAGCTGACGTGGCCGAAGGTATCCGGAGCTTCTTCTTATTATATTGAGCGTTATAATTCTTCAAAAAAGGTATATTCTAATATTAAGTCCGTTTCCGGAAAGGCCGTTTCCTACACGGATGGAAGCAGGAATGCATCGACGGAGTACAAATACAGGATACGTCCCTATAAGGTTGTGTTCAACGGCAGATCCTTTGGTGATTATTCCAAGGATGTCAGCGTGAAGACTAAGGGAAAGGTTAAAGCACAGACCAAGAGCAAGAAGCTTAAGCTTTTAAAAAGCGCGTCAAAATCGTCAAAAAGCCTTGGGACGATTAAGAACAAGGGGACGAATGTGACGGTTATTGGAAGCAATGGTAGCTGGTACCGTCTTTCTGCGAAGATTGGCAGAAAGACAGTGACCGGTTATATCAAGAAGAAAAGTATAAAGTTAATCAAATAAACAGGAAAAGAGGTACAGTTACGATATGGCGAGGCGAAGAAGGCGCAGAAAGAAAGCGGGCAATTGGTTTGCACGCCTGAGTTTGGGAAAAAAAATCGGGGTATGTCTTGGCGGGGTATTTCTTGCAATCGCCGCTTCTGGAGTCGTATATGCGGCTTCGAAGCTGGGGAAACTGGACAGGCAGGAGATCAAGGCAGAAGATATTGTGATCAATGAAGAGGTTGAGAAGCAGGATCTGGGAACCGGCTATCTGAATGTGGCATTATTCGGTACGGATTCACGTTCCGGGCAGTTAGATAAGGGTACCCGTACAGACTGTATCATAGTAGCGAGCCTGAATAAGGAGACGAAGGAGATCCGGATGGTATCGGTATACCGGGATACACTTCTGGATATTGATGAAGGGCAGCTTCAGAAATGTAATGCGGCATATGCCTTCGGGGGACCGACTCAGGCGATCAATATGCTGAATAAGAATCTGGATCTGGATATCCAGGAATTTGTGACCGTAGACTGGGGCGCTATCGCTAATGCGATCGATCTGCTTGGCGGTGTGGAGATTGATGTCCAGGAGGTTGAGATCCAGTATCTTAACAAGTTTGTCGGCGAGACGGCTAAAGCGGCCGGGAAAAAGGCGCACAAAGTGAAGAAGGCGGGAAACCAGAAGCTGGACGGTGTGCAGGCGACTACGTATGCGCGTATCCGGTCTACAGCGGGCGGCGATTTTACCCGTACCGAGCGTCAGCGTCTCGTTATTGAGAAGATTGTAGAGCAGGCGCAGAAAGCGGACCTGTCAACGATCAATAAAGTGATCGATAAGGTGTTCCCAACCATTAAGACCAGCTTTTCCGTAGCAGATATCATCTATTATGCCAAGAGCTTTATGGATTATAAGCTGACGGAGAATGCGGGATTCCCCTTTGATAAGACGACAGATACCATCTCTGGCCTGGGGAGTATCGTAATCCCGGTTACGTTGGAGACGAACGTGGCAAAGCTCCATGAATTTTTGTTTGACAAGAAGGATTATGAGGTGTCTACAGCGGTGGCTAACTTGAACAGTGCGATCGTCAGCCGCGTAGGTCAGCGGACGGCGACGGATGATTCTACGCTGAAGCAGCAGACGTACAAGCCGACGAAGGAAGACAGGGAGCAGGAGCGGCAGACCACCTATGTTAAGCCGAGTAAGAAGGACGATGACGATAAGCCAAGCAGCAGCGGCAATTCAGGAGGTAATAGTTCCGGCGGCAACTCAAGCGGCGGCAATAGTTCGGGAGGAAGTTCCGGCGGCGACAGCTCGGGAGGAAGCTCCGGCGGCGACAGCTCAGGAGGAAGTTCGGGAGGAAGCTCCGGCGGCGACAGTTCAGGAGGAAGTTCGGGAGGAAGCTCCGGCGGCGACAGCTCGGGAGGAAGTTCAGGAGGAAACTCCGGCGGCGACAGCTCGGGAGGAAGCTCCGGCGGCGACAGTTCGGGAGGAAGCTCCGGCGGCGACAGTTCGGGAGGAAGCTCCGGCGGCGACAGCTCAGGAGGAAGCTCCGGCGGCGACAGTTCGGGAGGAAGCTCCGGCGGTGACAGCTCAGGTACAAGCTCAGGAGACGACGGTGAGAGTGGAGAGTAATATTTGCCAGAAGCATGAGTGCAAGGGCAATTTTAAGCGGAGTGAACAGTAACAGTTAAAGGTGATATGCAAGAATAAGTGAGTGCATATCACCTTTTTATTTACATTTTTCCTGATATTTGTTAAAATGTAGTCTAAACGTGCAAACAGATAATTATTCTTTATTAAATATAGGAAGTTATGGAGGGTTAAGTATGTGTGGAATAGTCGGTTATATCGGGAATAAGCAGGCCGCGCCGATTCTCTTAGACGGGTTGTCAAAGCTCGAATACAGAGGCTATGATTCGGCGGGAATTGCTGTTTATAATGGAAGCGAGATTGGTATGGAGAAGGCAAAAGGGCGGCTTAAGGTGCTCAGCGAGCTGACCCATGACGGGGCGACCCTGCCTGGCACGATGGGGATCGGGCATACGAGATGGGCGACCCACGGTTCGCCGTCAGATGTCAATGCCCATCCTCATTTTAACCAGAATCAGAGTATCGTAGTGGTGCATAACGGTATTATCGAGAATTACCTGAAGCTTAAGAAGAGGCTTGAGAGAAAGGGCTACAGCTTTGTGTCCGAGACAGATACGGAGGTGATCGCCCATCTGCTGGATTATTACTATGACGGGAATCCGCTTTGTGCCGTGACGAAGATTATGCACCGCATGGAGGGATCCTATGCCCTGGGGATTATTTTTAAGGATCATCCAGATGAGCTCTATGCGGTCAGGAAGGACAGCCCGCTCATCGTTGGGCATACGGATGGCGGAAGCATCATCGCTTCGGATGTTCCGGCGGTTCTTAAGTATACAAGGAATGTGTATTTTATTGAAAATGAGGAGATCGTGCGCTTAAAGGAGGCTTCCATGGAGTTCTTCACTGTGGATGAGGAGCCTATAGAGAAGGAGTCCGTGAGGATTGAGTGGGATGTGAATGCAGCAGAGAAGGGCGGCTATGAGCATTTCATGCTGAAGGAGATGAATGAGCAGCCGAAGGCGGTGACAGATACATTTTCGCCTCGGATCAAGAATGACCAGATCGTTATCGAGGAGCTTGGCATGTCGGATGAGGACATGAAAGGGATTGATAAGATCATGATCGTGGCCTGCGGTTCAGCTTACCATACCGGAGTTACAAGTAAATATATCTTTGAGGATCTGGCAAGGATTCCTGTAGAGGTGGATCTGGCATCAGAGTTCCGCTACCGCAGGCCGATCCTTAATGAGAAGACACTTGTCATCGTGATTAGCCAGTCAGGTGAGACGGCGGATACGTTAGCGGCGCTCAGAGAGTCGAAAAAACAGGGTGCGCGAGTATTAGGGATAGTGAATGTGGTGGGAAGTTCCATTGCCCGGGAGGCGGACAACGTGATGTATACCTGGGCGGGACCGGAGATCGCAGTGGCCACGACAAAGGCATACTCGGCACAGCTCATCGCCCTTTATTTGCTTGCCATGAAGTTCGCCTGTGCCAGAGGGCAGATGGGGGAAGAACTTCTTAAGGAGATGCTTACCGACCTGCGGGCACTGCCGGCCCAGATTGAGATGCTCCTGAATAATAAAGGGAAGATCCAGCGCTTTGCCAACCGTTATCTGGCGGCCAGGGATGTATTTTTCATCGGCCGGGGCGTGGATTATGCTATTTCCCTGGAGGGATCGCTTAAGCTGAAGGAAATATCCTATATCCACTCGGAGGCATATGCTGCCGGGGAGCTTAAGCACGGGACGATCTCCCTGATCGAGGAGGGGACGCTGGTTGCGGCGGTCCTGACGCAGAAGGAGCTTTATAAAAAGATGCTCAGCAATATGGTGGAAGTCAGCACCAGAGGCGCATTTGTGCTGGCAGTGACCAATGAGGGCAACACTGAGGTAGAGCGCGCGGCGGATTACGTAATCTATATCCCGGAAACGAACAAATATTTTACCAACTCACTGGCCATTATCCCGCTCCAGCTTTTCGGCTATTATATTGCGGTCGGAAGGGGATGCGATGTCGATAAACCGAGAAATCTGGCGAAATCAGTTACTGTAGAATAGATGGTTGAACTTTTTGCAAGAATATAGTAGTATAGGATAGTGCTAGAAGAAATTAGGGTTACTGGAGCACCCATGGGGTGCGGGCAGTGGCAATTTAGATAAGACTATACAAAAGAAAGGTTAGGTATGGCGAGAAGACGGGAATTAGCGGCGATCAGGGCCGCGAAGGCCAGAAAGAGACGAAGACGCAGGAAGAGGATCAGGGCAGCCATTATATTTATCGAGACATTTATCCTGATTATGCTGATGGGAACGGCCTATGTCATGGCGAAATATGATAAATTCCAGAGGGTGGACATTGACAAGGATAATATAGAGGTAAATGAAGGGATAACGCTTGAGGGCTATACTACGGTTGCTCTCTTCGGCGGAGATTCCAGGGAGGGTCAGCTTGAGGAAGGCACCCATGCCGATACCATCATCATTGTATCCATCGACAATGAGAGCAAGGAGATCCGTATGGCCTCCATTTATCGGGATACCCTGTTAAAGCAGATGAACGATACATACAGAAAAGCCAATAATGCATATTTTGTCGGCGGACCGGAAGAGGCGATCAATATGCTGAATAAGAACCTGGATCTTGATATCGAGGATTATGCTACTGTAGACTTTAAGGCGATGTCGGATGTGGTGGATCTGATGGGCGGGATTGAGATAACCGTGACGGATGCCGAGGCCAGGATGATGAACAAGTATATTGGCGAGACGGCGAAGGCGGCGGATAAAGAGGCGAAGGAGCTGGAAGGTGCCGGAACTTATACGCTGGACGGTCCTCAGGCAGTTACTTATTCAAGACTGCGCAAATTGGAGGGCGGAGATTACAAGCGTACCGAGCGGCAGCGCGAGGTGATCAAGAAGCTGTTTGAGAAGGTTACATCGACGGACCTGGCTACGATCAACAAGATCATCGACACCGTATTCCCTCAGGTGTCTACCAGTTTCAGCCTGAAAAAGATCATCGGGCTGTCGTCTGCGCTTATGGACTATAAGCTTGGTGAAAACGCGGGCTTTCCCTTTGAGAAGGCGGACGGGATCACTTACCCGGAAGCCGGAGATGTCGTAGTAGCGCAGGGACTTGCGGAGAATGTAAAGGAGCTTCATGAATTCCTGTATCCTAATGAGACTGTAGAGGAAGTGTCGGATACCGTGCAGATGATCTCCGAGGAGATTACATTGGAAACGGGGGTTACAAGGCCGGCGGAGCTTGATGCTGAACCAGAGGAGGACAGCGAAGGTACTGGCGAAGACGTTGACAGTGATAATGATAATGATGAGACTGGTGGGAGCAGTTACGCTGATGGCGGCACAGAGACAGGGGACGACAGCGGGAACACCGGCAGGCCGTATGCAGATACCGCAGATGCTAAATTTGTGGAGGAATGAGAAGATGAACAAAAAAGAGGGTAAGAACATGAATGTAGCAAAGAAAATCAGTAGTGTGTTGTTGGCGCTTTGTCTGATGGTGCCGTGTTTTTCCATGGTCGCCTATGCGGCGGACGGAAAGATATCATTTTCAGACCCGGAAACGAAGGTCGGGGAGGTCGTGGAGGTGAAATGTGCTGTCCGTTCCACCAGCGGCTCCCTCGGGGATGTAGAAGTGAATCTTAGCTATGACAGCGACGCTTTAAGCTTTAAGTCAGGCGACGGCGCGGAGTCTGATGAGGACGGAAGTGTGACCTGCATAGGAAACGGCGGCTCCTCCGAGCAGATCTTTATGCTGAGCTTTGAGGCGCTGAAGGAGGGAAGCACCCAGATCACTGTATCCGGGGCGACAGTGTCTTCAGGGGACGGCAGCGAGCTTAATCTTGATGAAGGTAATTCTACGATAAAGATTGCCAAGGGCAAATCCTCCAAAAGCAAGAAGAAAAGCGGCGATGCAGCCGGTGACATGCAGGTTGAAGTCGGCGGTACAACATACACACTGACGGATAATTTTCCGGAAGGGGATGTCCCTGACGGATATGAACGCATGACGGTCACCCTGGACGGAAAAGAGCGCCAGATGGTGGTGAATGCCAACAGCGGCGTGACTTTGGGATATCTGTCAGACGGCGATGAGGGAGATTTCTTCATGTACAATGAAGAAGATGCGACATTTGCGCCTTATGAGGAGCTGGTCATCTCTGATAAGACTTCGATCATCCTCCTTAGTGATACTTCAGCGGTTAATCTTTCCTCTGATTATAAAGAGGCTGAGCTTACGCTGGATGACAAGACATTTCCTGTGTGGCAGAAATCCGGGGAGGACGGGTATTATGTGCTCTATGCCATAAACAGCAACGGTGAGAAGGATTTTTACCGGTACGATGCGGAGGAAAATACGTATCAGAAGTTTACACCGGAGACCGGCACTGAGAAAGAAGAAGGTTCTTCCGGTCTTTTGGGCAAGGTGGAGAAATTTATCGAAAAAAATATTCAGAAGATCGTCTTCTTCGGCGGACTTGGCCTCATCGTAATCATCGTCCTGATTCTGATCCTGGGGATCAAGCTTCATAACCGCAACGCGGAGCTTGACGAGCTATACGAGGAATATGGCCTTAATGACGAGGAGATAGAGCCAGTAAAGGCGAAAAAGGGCAAGGAGAAGAAGCCGGCAAAGGGCAGGAAGAAGGCTGACTTTGAAGAGGATGGCCTTGAGGATGATTTTGCTACGGGAAATATGGACTTTACGGAGGATATGGGGCTTACCGCAGATATGGACTTTACGGAGAACATAGGCTTTACGGCGGATATGGGCTTTACGTCAGATCTTGATCTCACCGAAGATTTAAGCTTTGGAGAAGAAGATTTCCAGACTGCGCAGATGGCTTACGGGGAAGAGGATTTCGCTACGGAGGAGCTGGAGCTTGACGAAGGTGATTTTGCTACCGGGCAGATGGATTTTGACGGCGGTGACCTGTTAGACGATGTGGATTCTGATGAGTTCGTGGTGTACGGCGGGCAGAGCCGCACGGAGGAGCTGACCATCGATGATCTGGATGACCTTCTTGGCGACAGCCCGAAGAAGAGCAGACGTTCTGACCCGGATGATACATTTAAGGTTGATTTTATTGATTTGGATTAGGGTGGCGACAGACCCCTGCAGCGGATGCAGGGGTTTGTTGTATGGTAACATTTGATAAGCGGCAGGGAGGGAACATATGAGGAAAAGAAGGAGAAAGATGAAGAAAAGCTTCTGGAGCGGCATTGCTATGGGGGGACTGTCCGTCTTTTGTTTGTTTCATATCCTGGTGTTCAGGACAGTATTCGGACAGCCTCAAAAACGGTGGAAGAGGCAAAAATACGACTGTGCTCTTGTGTGCGGCTGCCCGGCGAATCTCAACGGCAGCCCGTCGGCGACGATGAAGAGCCGGGTGGAGAAAGCGGTGGCGCTGTGGCGTGAGGGAAAGGTCGGCCGGCTTTTTTTCACCGGGGGCTGTGTGAAGAACCCGCATATCGAATCAGAGGTGATGAAGGAGTATGCCATGGCTCTCGGCGTGCCAAAAGAGCAGATCGTGACAGAAGGACAGTCTGTCAGCACGTATCACAATATGATGCATTCAAAGCAGATTATGGAGGATAACGGTCTCAATAACTGCGTGGTCGTCACGAATAAATGGCATCTTCGCAAGGCTGGGCATTACGCGGAAAAATTCGGGCTGGATCATGTGATGTGCGGAGCCGGTGAACCTCAAAATGCCAGTCTGATGAAAACCCTCTGGAGATATTTGAGCATTAATCTCCACATGTACGTGAATTTTTACCGGGGATTATCCTGATGATGAATATGCTGTTATCTGCAGCATTAAGAGGACGGACAGAGAGTGTGTGCTACTGGTCACGGAGTGAACAGCAGCGAGATCGTACCGGCGGTGTTCTTTATTGGCGTAATTACATTTACATTGTCGGCTGCAGGTGTTAAAATAGGCAGTATATTCGGGTTGAGGTACAAGGCGAAGGCAGAGATTGCAGACGGCATGCTCCGCATTCTTATGGGAGTTAAGATTTTGTTTGTGCATCTGATTCTGCTTTGTTAGGATTATTTTCAGAGAGGTATGTGTATGAAGTGGAGACAGTTTCGGTTGAAGACAACGACAGAGGCAGAGGATATGGTAAGCTGCATGCTTGGTGAGCTTGGTGTTGAAGGGGTGCAGATCGAGGACAGAGTTCCTTTGACAGCAGAGGATAAGGAGCGGATGTTTGTGGACATCCTTCCGGATATGCCGGAAGATGACGGGACGGCTTATCTGACTTTTTATTTGGACATGGAGGAGGACGCTTCGGCTGTTCTTGCCGGTGTCCGAAGAGAGCTTGAGGAGATGAGCGGTTATCTTGATGTGGGTGAATGTACCATCGAGGAGTCGGAGACGGAGGATGTGGACTGGGTGAACAACTGGAAGAAGTATTTCCACCAGTTTTATATTGACGACATTCTTGTGATCCCTTCATGGGAGCAGATTAAGGCAGAGGATGAGGGAAAGCTTGTCATCCACATCGACCCGGGCACAGCTTTCGGGACGGGGATGCATGAGACGACACAGCTCTGTATCCGGGCGCTGAAAAAATATGTGAAGAAGGGCGATGCCGTCCTGGATGTGGGGTGCGGAAGCGGTATTCTGGGGATGCTGGCGCTGAAGTTCGGGGCAGGCTACTGTGTTGGGACGGATCTTGACCCGTGCGCGATCACGGCTACCCATGAGAATATGGAAGTAAACGGGATCGGGAAGGACAGGTACGAGGTCATGGCCGGCAACATTATTGATGACCGGACGGTGCAGGATGAGGCGGGCTATGAAAGATATGATATCGTTCTGGCTAATATCCTTGCGGATGTGCTTGTGCCGCTGACGCCGGTGGTGCCTGCCCATATGAAGCCGGGAGCTGTGTACATCACCAGCGGGATCATCGATGATAAGGAGCAGACTGTGGTAAGGGCAGTGAAGGATGCGGGGCTTGAGGTTCTTGAAGTGAGCCATCAGGGCGAATGGGTGTCGGTAGTGGCGAAGAAAAATTAAGAGGTGTTCCTATGCAGCATTTTTTTGTGCCGCCTTCTCAGGTGGAGGAGACGGAGATTATCATTACCGGTTCGGATGTGAACCATATGAAAAATGTCCTCCGAATGGGGGCGGGAGAGGAGCTTACCGTCAGTGACGGCAATAACTGCCGGTATCTGTGCCGGGTGAAGGAATACGCGGACAATAAAGACCTCGCAGTATTAGATATCCTAGAGAGGCAGGACAATGATACAGAGCTTTCCTCAAGGATCTATCTTTTTCAGGCGCTCCCCAAGCAGGATAAGATGGAGTTCATCGTACAGAAGGCGGTGGAGCTTGGGGTGTACCGGGTCATTCCCGTGGCCGCGAAGCGCTGCGTAGTGAAGCTGGATGAGAAAAAGGCGAAGAAAAAGACGCAGAGGTGGCAGGAGATTGCCAGGAGCGCGGCGAAGCAGTCAGGGCGCGGCCGTGTGCCGGAGGTTACAGATGTCTTTAGCTTTAAAGCGGCGCTTAAGGCGGCGGCAGAGCTTGACGTGCTGCTGATTCCCTACGAGCTTGCTACGGATGTGTCCCAGACAAAGGAGATCTTAAGGGATATCCGTCACGGGCAGTCGATAGGTGTCTTTATCGGCCCGGAGGGGGGATTCGAGAAGACAGAAGTCGAAGAAGCGGCGGCGGCAGGCGCCAGGGCCATTACCCTCGGCAGGCGGATACTCCGTACAGAGACGGCAGGAATTACGGCTTTATCGCTGTTGATGTTCCAATTAGAGGAATAGGCACATATGCTAAGAATAAGAAAAGAAAAACAGGAAGCAGATATGAGAGAAGTATATTTGGACAATTCCGCGACAACCTGCGCATATGCGTGCGTCGGCGACCTTGTGCGCAAGGTCATGTGCGAGGATTATGGGAATCCGTCTTCCATGCACAAAAAGGGCATGGAGGGAGAAAGGTATATAAAAGAGGCAAAAGAAATACTGGCAAAGCTCTGGAAAGTTCAGGAGAAGGAAATATTTTTTACGTCCGGCGGGACGGAGAGTGACAATCTGGCGCTTATTGGGGCGGCGAGAGCCAACAAGAGGGCAGGAAACCATCTGATCACTTCGGCTATCGAGCATCCGGCCATTATCAACACCATGCGGTATTTGGAGGAAGAAGGCTTCCGCGTGACCTATCTTCCGGTGGATCGTTTCGGCAGGATCAGGCTTGAGGCGCTTAAGAAAGCTCTATGCAAGGATACGATCCTTGTATCAGTCATGTACGTGAACAATGAAGTAGGTTCTGTGCAGCCTATACAGGAGGCTGCGGGTATCGTTAAGGCCTATAATAAGAATATCCTGTTCCATGTGGATGCCGTGCAGGGCTTTGGAAAGTACCGGATCTATCCAAAGAGACTTAAGGTGGATATGTGCTCGGTCAGCGGCCACAAGATTCATGGACCTAAGGGTACCGGCGCTCTTTACATCGACAGCAAGGTGAAGATACAGCCCATCGTGTTCGGCGGGGAGCAGCAAAGAAACGTCCGCTCCGGGACGGAGAACGTGCCGGGGATCGCGGGGCTTGCCCTGGCGGCGAAGACGATCTATGAGAACCTGGATGAGAAGGTGGCGGTCATGCGTGCGCTTAAGGAGCACTTTATCGAAGGGGTGACCCAGATTGAGAATACAAAGATCCACGGGATGTACGATGAGACTTCCGCGCCTCACATTATCAGTGTGGGATTTGCCGGTATCCGCAGTGAGGTGCTCCTCCATGCGTTGGAGGAAAAGGGGATCTATGTATCCTCCGGCTCGGCATGCTCATCCAACCATCCCCAAGTGAGCGGCGTGCTTAAAGGAATCGGCGCGGATCAGGAATATCTGGATGCAACGCTCAGGTTCAGTATGTCGGAGTTTACCACTCCTGAGGAGATCGACTATACGCTGGAGGCGCTTAAGAGCCTTGTTCCGACGCTGAGAAGATATACGAGACATTGATCATGCGTGCGCCGTCTGTCAAGGAGGCGGCGCGCTTAAAGGACAATAGGGATGCCGTGCAGGCAGAAGACGAAGGAGAGGGAAGATGAGATTTCACACATTTTTGTTAAAATACGGAGAGATTGGGATCAAGGGAAAGAACCGCTATCTTTTTGAGGATGCGCTGGTGCGCCAGGTGCGCCGTGCGCTCCGTGAGGTGGAGGGGGAGTTTTGCGTCTATAAAAAGCAGGCGAGGATCTATGTAGACTGTGAGGGGGAGTATGATTACGAGGAAACGGTAGATAAGCTTAAGAAGGTATTCGGGCTGGTGGGCATCTGCCCTGTGGTAAGGCTTGCGGAGAATGGCTTTGAGGAGCTTAAGAAGGAAGTAGTGGCTTACATGGATGAGATGTACGCGGATAAGAACTTCACCTTCAAGGTAGAGTCCAGGCGCTCGAAAAAGACCTATCCGAAGAATTCCATGGAGATAAGCCGCGATCTTGGGGAGGCGATCCTTGAGGCGTTCCCAAAGATCCGTGTGGATGTCCATCACCCGGACGTGCTGGTCAACATCGAGGTGCGGGACGAGGTGTATGTGTATTCACAGATCATCCCGGGAGCCGGCGGGATGCCCGTAGGCACCAATGGGAAGGCGATGTTGCTTCTGTCCGGCGGTATCGACAGCCCGGTAGCGGGATATATGGTCGCCAAGCGGGGAGTAGGGCTTGAGGCCACATATTTTCACGCTCCGCCCTACACCAGCGAGCGGGCGAAGCAGAAGGTGGTGGATCTGGCAAAAAAGGTGGCGCAGTATTCCGGCCCCATAAAGCTTCATGTAGTGAATTTTACAGATATCCAGCTCTACATCTATGACCGGTGCCCCCACGATGAGCTGACCATTATCATGCGCCGGTATATGATGCGGATCGCGGAGCATTTTGCGAAGGAGGATGCCTGCCTCGGGCTGATCACGGGAGAGAGCATCGGCCAGGTGGCAAGCCAGACCATGCAGAGCCTTGCGGCCACCAACGACGTATGCACGCTGCCGGTATACCGTCCCCTTATCGGGTTTGATAAGCAGGAGATTGTGGACGTGGCGGAAAGAATCGATACCTATGAGACGTCCATTCAGCCTTTTGAGGACTGTTGTACGATCTTTGTGGCAAAGCATCCGGTGACAAAGCCAAGTATCGAGGTGATCCGGCGTTCGGAGGAGCGGCTCAGTGAAAAGATCGACAGTCTGTTTGCGGAGGCAGTGCGCACGGCAGAGGTTATCGAGATCAAGTGATCCGGGGAATAAATCATATAGAATGTGCACGCAAAATCCATTTAACATTGCCTCCGGCAATGGGCGTTTTGCACTTTGTATCATTTTCACAGAGTCTGTGCAGGATATGCACAAGCCAGTGGGAACAGCAGCGGTTTTATATGACAAAACAGCCAGACCCGGGAGTGGGGTCTGACTGTCTGTGAAACAGGATAAAACTTATACAAGGTACGGCTTTAAAATCTCAAGAATGCTTTCGATGTCGGATTCGGTGGCATGGATATTCAGGTCGATGGGCTTGGACAGATCCAGACTGAAGATGCCCATGATGGATTTTGCATCGATGACATATCTTCCGGACACGAGGTCAAAATCATTGTCAAATTTTGTGATTTCATTTACGAAAGATTTCACTTTATTGATAGAGTTTAAAGAAATTTGTACGGTTTTCATAAATTACCTCCTTATTGTCATTTTATTCACTATTATATTATAGGGAAGGATTGGAAAAGTCAAGAAAATGTTTGAAATAGAAAGGGATTATATATGAAAAAGGTAGCGCTCCACAATTTGGGATGCAAGGTGAATGCCTATGAGATGGAGGCGGTTGAGCAGCTTCTTTTAGAGAGCGGATACGAGATTGTGCCGTTTTCTGATCCTGCGGATATCTATATCGTCAACACCTGTACAGTGACGAATATGGCGGACCGCAAGTCCAGGCAGATGCTCCACCGGGCGAAGAAGAACAATCCGGATGCAGTGATCGTGGCGGCAGGCTGCTATGTGCAGGAAAAGGGCAGCCAGGCGGACGGCTGTATCGACATCATCGTCGGGAACAACCGGAAAAAGGATATTGTGGATATTCTTGCGCAGTATGAAAAGGAGCGGCGTGGAGAAGTGCTTGACGCGCGGCTTGATATCAGCCATACCCGGGAATATGAGGAACTTCACCTTTCACGCACGGCGGAGCATACCCGGGCCTACATCAAGATCCAGGACGGGTGCAACCAGTTCTGCTCCTACTGCATCATTCCCTATGCCAGAGGGAGGGTCCGCAGCAGAAGCGCTGAGAGTGTGCTTGAGGAGGTCCGCCGGCTTTCAGGAAACGGCTATAAGGAAGTGGTGCTCACCGGTATCCATCTAAGCTCCTACGGGGCGGACCTTGACGGGGCGGAGGACGGTCTCCCTGCGCTGATCGAGGACGTCCATGAGATCCCGGGGATCGAAAGGATCCGGTTAGGCTCTTTAGAGCCAGGGATCATTACAGAGGAATTCGTGCAGAGGGTGTCGGCGCTTCCGAAGCTTTGCCCTCATTTCCACCTGTCTTTGCAGAGCGGGTGCGATGCCACTTTAAAGCGGATGAACCGCCGGTATACGGCAGGGGAATATGAGGAGAAATGCCGCCTGCTGCGCAGGTATTTTGACAGGCCGGCCCTGACTACGGACATTATCGTCGGCTTTCCGGGGGAGACGGACGAAGAATTTGAGCAGTCAAAAGCATTTGTGGATAAAATGGATTTTTATGAGACGCACATTTTTAAATATTCGAAGAGGAAGGGGACAAAGGCGGCGGACATGCCAGACCAGGTTCCTGAGGAAGAGAAAAATGAGCGCAGCGCAGCTTTGCTTGCCTTAAATAAGCAGAAGCAGGAGGCTTACGAGCGGGAGCTGATCGGGACGGTCAGGGAGGTCCTCATCGAGGAGGAAGAAGAGGGAGCAGACGGGCTTTACGGGATCGGCCATACGAAGGAATATGTCAAAATCAGACAGAAACTTTGCCAGAATAGAATAAATCAGATGGTAAATGTAGAAATTGAGAGCCATTTGCAAATAATGCATTGAATTTTGTATGGCTTTAGGTTAGAATAAGAAAGAAGTATTTTTGAAGGACGTGAGTATATGAAAGATTTAAGCAGTACCCAATTTTTTCAGGTAGAAAGCGGTCCACAAATTCAAGCAAAAGATATCCTTGAGATTGTGTACAAAGCGCTGAGCGAAAAAGGTTATAATCCGGTGAATCAGATCGTCGGATACATTATGTCAGGCGACCCGACTTATATTACAAGCCATAACAGTGCAAGAAGCCTGATCATGAAGATGGAACGGGATGAACTGGTGGAGGAGATGCTCAAGACGTATATTGAGCATAACGGCTGGTTATAATGTCTATGAGAATCATGGGATTGGATTACGGTTCGAAGACTGTGGGAGTTGCGGTCAGTGACCCTCTGCATATTACGGCGCAGGGAATTGAGACGATTACCCGCAGGGAGGAGAACAAGCTTCGGAAGACCTGCGCGCGGATAGAAGAGCTGGCTGCGGAGTATGAAGTGGGGCGCATAGTCGTCGGGCTTCCAAAGCTTTTGAATAATGATATCGGGGAACGGGCAGAAAGAGCAGTTGAATTTGGTGAGATGCTAAAGCGGCGGACCGGCCTTGAGGTCGTGATGTGGGACGAGCGTCTGACTACGGTGGAAGCAGAGCGGACTTTGATTGAGAATAAGGTAAGGCGAGAGAACCGCAAGAAATATATTGATAAGATTGCGGCAGTTTTTATATTGCAGGGATACCTGGATTCGGTGTCAGGCAGACAGATGCCTGACTGAAAGCGGCGGTAAGACTTAAGGGGATGATAAGATGGAAAAGATCAAATTTATGTCTGAGGAGCTTGGGGAAGAGGCAGAGTTTTTTGTGCTTGAGCAGACAAAGATTAATGGAGTTTCTTATATTCTGGTTACAGATTCTGAGAGCGGGGATGCTCAGTGCCTGATCTTGAAGGATCTGTCGCTGGCAGCGGAGACGGACAGCATTTATGAGATTGTGGACGATGACGATGAGCTTGGCGTGATTTCAAAAGTATTTGAAGAACTGTTGGAGGATGTGGATATAGAGCAGTAAGTTTTTGTTTCATATACGAAAGCAGGGATTCTGAGAGGGTAGTGATTTTATGTCTATCAGTCAGGAAAAATTCAAACAGATGCTGAAAGAAAAAGGACTTAAGGTAACGAATCAGAGGTTACTTGTGTTAGAGGTACTTGCATGTCATAAGGACAGGCATATGACAGTAGAGGATATCTATGATCTGGTAAAGGAGGATTACCCGGATATCGGGCTTGCGACGATTTACCGGACAGTACAGCTATTGCTGGGAATGCAGTTGGTGGACCGCATCAGTCTGGACGATGGGTGTGTGCGCTATGAAATCGGAGAGGGAATAAGCGCAGAAGGAAAGCACCACCATCATCATCTGATCTGCAGGACATGTGGGAAGGTGCAGCCATTTAAGGATGACTGGCTGGACAGGCTGGAGGGTCATATCGAGGAGGAGACTGGCTTCCACGTGTTAGACCACGAACTGAAATTCTACGGACAATGCAGAGAATGCCTTAAGAAGACGGAAAAATAACATATGGAGGTGGAAATTTGAAAAAAGAAAATAACGGAAAATTGCGTATCATTCCGCTCGGAGGCTTAGAGAAGATCGGAATGAATATTACTGTCTTTGAATACGGAGACAGTATTATTGTGGTGGATTGCGGTCTGGCTTTCCCGGAGAATGATATGCTTGGAATTGATCTGGTGATCCCGGATATTACTTATCTGAAGGACAATATCCAGAAGGTGAAGGGCTTTGTCATCACCCATGGGCATGAGGATCATATCGGAGCTTTATCCTATGTGCTCCGGGAGATGAACCTGCCCATCTATGCGACAAAGCTTACTATGGGAATCATCGAAAAGAAGCTGACAGAGCATAATCTCCTTCGGAGCACGAGAAGAAAGGTGGTCAGGCATGGGCAGTCCATCAACCTGGGACAGTTTAGGATCGAGTTTATCAAGACCAACCACAGTATCCAAGATGCGGCGGCTCTCGCCATCTATTCACCGGCGGGGATCGTGGTGCATACCGGAGACTTTAAGGTAGACTATACGCCGGTGTTCGGAGATGCCATAGATCTGCAGCGTTTTGCAGAGATCGGGAAGAAGGGCGTCCTGGCCTTGATGTCGGACAGCACCAACGCGGAGCGGACAGGCTTTACCCAGTCTGAGCGGACAGTAGGTCTGACCTTTGACCACATCTTTGCAGAGCACCAGCATACGAGGATCATCATCGCTACTTTCGCGTCCAACGTAGACCGCGTGCAACAGATCATCAATTCTGCCTGCAAATATAACCGGAAGGTTGTGGTTGAGGGGCGGAGCATGGTGAGCATTATCCAGGTTGCCCAGGAGCTGGGGTACTTAAGCGTTCCGGCTAACACACTGATCGAGATTGACCAGCTTAAGAACTTCCCGCCGGAAAAGACTGTGCTGATCACTACAGGTAGCCAGGGAGAATCCATGGCGGCCCTCTCGCGTATGGCGGCGGACGTGCACAAGAAGGTGACGATCATGCCGGGGGATACGGTGATCTTTAGTTCCAACCCGATCCCGGGCAATGAAAAGTCCGTATCCAAGGTTATCAACGAGCTCTCAGAGAAAGGCGCCAACGTGATCTTCCAGGATGCTCATGTGTCAGGCCATGCCTGCCAGGAGGAATTAAAGCTGATCTATTCACTGGTAAGGCCAAAGTATGCCATTCCTATACACGGAGAGTTTCGCCACAGGAATGCTAATGCGAAGCTTGCCAAGAACCTGGGTATACCGAAGGAGAATGTCTTCCTTATCCATTCCGGAGATGTGATAGAACTTGACAGCGAGAAGGCAGAAATCGTTGATAAGGTGCATACCGGTGAGATCCTTGTGGACGGACTTGGTGTGGGCGATGTGGGCAATATCGTCTTAAGAGACCGCCAGCACCTGGCAGAGGACGGTATCCTGATCGTGGTGCTGACTCTCGAGCGGGGGAGCAACCAGCTTCTTGCAGGGCCGGATATTGTGTCCAGAGGTTTTGTCTATGTGCGGGAGTCTGAGGGCCTTATGGAAGAAGCGAGACAGATTCTTACCGATGCGGTGGAGGACTGTCTGACGCACCAGCGCAACGCTGACTGGAGCAAGATCAAGCTTGTCATCCGCGACAAGATGAATGACTTTATCTGGAGACG
Source organism: Lachnospiraceae bacterium (assembly GCA_910575105.1). Lineage (GTDB taxonomy): Bacteria > Bacillota > Clostridia > Lachnospirales > Lachnospiraceae > MD308. The sequence continues at coordinate 101,544 of CAJTDK010000012.1, read as the reverse complement.
CACAAAGCGCAAACCGATGATACTGCCGATTATTATGGATGTATAAGATGATTGTAGATGAGAGAATTGTAACCTATATTCACTCTCTGGAGCTTCCGGAGAGTGAGATCATTGAGAAAATCGAACAGGAAGCGCTGGATATGCGTGTGCCGGTCATTCGCAAGGAGACCCAGAGCTTCTTAAAGGTACTTCTGCTGATAAAAAAGCCGCTTCGTATCCTGGAGATCGGAGCGGCTGTCGGATTTTCGGCAATTCTGATGAGTGAATATATGCCAGAGGGCGGCCGGATCACGACGATTGAGAATTATGATAAACGGATTCCCATTGCCCGCAGGAATTTTGAGCGGGCGGGGAAGGCAGGGCAGATCACCCTTCTTGAAGGAGATGCGCTTGTGGTGATGAAGATGCTTCCCGGACCTTACGACTTTATCTTTATGGATGCCGCCAAGGGCCAGTATATCCAGTATATGCCGGAGGCTCTGCGCCTTCTGGCGCCTGAAGGGGTGCTGGTGTCTGACAATGTGCTTCAGGACGGCGAGATTGCCGAGTCCCGTTTCGCGGTGGAGCGGAGGAACCGGACGATCCACAGCCGCATGAGAGAGTATCTGTACCAATTAAAACATGATGTGCGTATCCAGACGTCCATCCTGCCTCTTGGGGATGGGATCGCCCTGAGCGTAAGAAGCAGTGCGGCAGAAAAGGTGTGGAAAAGCAGCATGGCAGAAAAGATGTAGAAAAACAGTATGGCGCAGCAAAAGACGGGTAAGGCTATGGCCGTCATAAGCAGAGAAAGATGATGGAAGATGAGAGATGGGGGGAATAAGACAGATGGGGAATAAGAGACGTCCGGAACTTCTGATTCCGGCCAGCAGCCTGGAGGTATTAAAGACAGCGGTCATATTCGGCGCCGATGCGGTTTATATCGGCGGCGGGGCTTTCGGGCTGCGCGCCAAAGCGAAGAATTTTTCCATGGAGGATATGCGGGTGGGAATCGCATTTGCCCATGAAAGGGGCGTCAAGGTGCATGTGACGGTGAACATCCTGGCCCATAACGCTGATCTTCCAGGCGTGGAAGAATACTTAAAGGAGCTTAAGGAATTAAAGCCGGATGCGCTGATCATCGCAGACCCGGCAGTTTTTATGCTGGCGAAGGAGATCTGCCCGGAGATCGACCGCCATGTGAGCACCCAGGCGAACAATACGAATTACGGCACATACCGTTTCTGGTGGGAGCAGGGGGCGAAGCGCGTAGTCTCTGCAAGAGAGCTGTCCCTCAAAGAGATCAGAGAGATCAGAGAGTATATCCCGGAGGAGATGGAGATCGAGAGCTTTATCCACGGCGCCATGTGCATCTCCTATTCGGGGCGGTGCCTTCTCAGCAATTTTTTCACGGGGCGCGACGCCAACCACGGGGCATGTACCCATCCCTGCCGGTGGAAATACTCGGTAGTGGAGGAGACAAGACCCGGTGAGTATATGCCTGTCTACGAAAATGAGCGGGGGACATTTATCTTCAATTCCAAGGATCTGTGTATGATCGGGCATATCCCCGAGATGATCGGGGCGGGGATCGACAGCTTCAAGATCGAAGGACGCATGAAGACTGCCCTTTACGTAGCTACGGTTGCCAGAACCTACCGGAAAGCTATTGACGATTACCTCGAATCTTCGGAAAAATATAAGGCGAACATGCCCTGGTACATGGACCAGATCGTAAACTGTACCTACCGTCAGTTTACCACAGGATTCTACTTTGGGAAACCGGGAGGGGAAAGCCAGATCTACGACAACAACACTTACGTAAAGGAATATACCTATCTGGGGATCGCCGGCGAAGTAAATGGAAATGTCTGCCGGATCGAGCAGCGCAACAAGTTCTCTGTCGGAGAGACGATCGAGATCATGAAGCCCGACGGCCGCAATATCCGCACCACGGTAAAGGGTATTACCGATGAGGAGGGCGCACCCCAGGAAAGCGCGCCTCATCCCAAGCAGGTGCTTTATGCAGAGCTTTCCCATGAGGCGGATGTCTACGATATCCTGCGGAGAGAAGAGCCCGGGCAGCCACGGTATCTGTCCTAAGCTTACGCCCCACATCCCCCGGCCGGCCATATACAATTAAAAAAATATGGAAAAGCACAAAACCTCTTGCGCACACATACAATATAATTAAGTATGCCAAGAGGTGCTTTTTTTGAAATCATTTCCCCAACCTCTCACCGCTGCTGAAGAAAGTTATTACATGCAAAAATATACGGAGGGCGACTTAGAGGCAAAGCATATCCTGATTGAAAGGAATCTGCGCCTTGTGGCTCATATCGTTAAGAAATACCAGACACCGGAGGAGGATAATGAAGATCTTTTGTCTGTGGGTACGATCGGGCTGATCAAGGCAGTTGTTACCTTCAACCCGGATAAGAGCGTAAGGCTTGGGACGTACGCGGCCAGGTGCATTGAGAATGAGATCCTGATGCATTTCAGAGCCAGAAAGAAGTCCTCCAGGGAGATCTCCCTGTATGAGCCTATAGGAACAGACCGGGAAGGCAATGAGATACAGCTGTTTGATATTATTGAGACCGATGAAGACGATGCGCACAGGAAGGCGGAGCTTAAAGATGATATCCGGATGCTCTACCGGAAGGTGGAGTCGGAGCTTTCGGCGAGAGAGCGTCTGGTGCTCAAGATGCGGTACGGCCTGTATAATGAGGAGGAGTATACACAGCGGGAGATCGCGAAGCAGTTAGGCATCTCTCGTTCTTATGTTTCGCGGATCGAAAAGAGTGCGATCGAAAAGCTGCGGGTATATTTTTAGTATAAGACTAATTACCACTACCTTTGACACAGGATAAATTTTCATCCTGCAAGGGGAGGGATGAGGCGCAGCGGCGGCTGCGTCGATGGAGACAGTGTAGCAGATGGGAATTTAGACAAGTGAAAGGTATGGTTAATTAGTTTGGGTATTTTGAAAATACAGTTGACATTCGGGCACAGATCAGATAAAATTATCTCACATTTTCGGAAGCAGGGAAGTCTTTCCCGATCGGCTTCCGGCGATTTTCACAGGCCGTTTCGGCCGCGATCACAATTTGACGATGCAGATAAAGAAAGGAGTGTACAGATGTCATTCAGTACAATAATGTCTGCGGCCATTGAAGGGCTGCATGTAGAGCCTGTCCATGTGGAGACGGATATCAGCAGCGGGCTTCCCGTGTTCCACATGGTGGGTTATCTATCCTCTGAGGTGAAGGAGGCCTCAGAGCGGGTGAGGACGGCGATACATAATTCGGGCATCAGGATTCCGGCGAAAAAGATTATCATTAATCTGGCGCCGGCCACCGTCCGGAAAAGGGGAGCGTCCTTTGACCTTCCCATCGCCCTGTCCCTGCTTTCGGCGCTGGGGGAGCTTGAGGCAGAGAGGCTTAAGGGTACGATAGTTGTCGGGGAGCTAAGCCTGGATGGAAGGATACGGGAGGTGAAGGGTGTGCTGCCTATCGTTATGGAGGCGAAAGGAATGGGGTGCTGCCGGTGCATCCTTCCGAAGGGAAATGCAGCGGAAGGCGCTCTGGCAGAGGACGTGCAGGTGATCGGGGTCGAGAGCTTGGGACAGGCGGTGAGCTATCTGAGAGGGGAGGAGGATGTTCCCGCAGAAGGGAGCGGTGGGCAAGAGAGCTATGACAGGCTCTACGCTGACCGGATTGATTTTTCGGATATCCAGGGGCAGGAATCGGTCAAACGGGCGGTGGAGGTGGCCGTGTCAGGCGGACATAACCTGCTGCTGATCGGACCTCCGGGCAGCGGGAAATCCATGATCGCCCAGCGGATCCCAACTATCCTGCCGCCGCCGACCCACGGAGAGAGCCTGGAGATCACGAAGATATACAGTGTGCTGGGGCTGGTTGACCGGGAACATCCGCTTATGTCCGGAAGGCCCTTTAGAAGCGTCCACCACACGGTGACCAAGTCCGCGCTGGCCGGCGGAGGCCTTATCCCGTCGCCGGGGGAGATCAGCCTTGCCCATGGGGGTGTATTATTTCTGGACGAGCTGGCGGAGTTCAAAAAACCGGTGCTGGAGGTCTTAAGGCAGCCCTTGGAGGAGAGAAAGATACATATCAACAGAGCTCATGGGAATTATGTGTTCCCTTCTAATTTTATTCTTGCTGCCGCGATGAATCCATGTCCCTGCGGCAATTATCCTGACTTTTCCAAATGCAGCTGCACGCCCTGGCAGATTAAACAATATCTTGCCCGGATCAGCCAGCCTTTCTTAGACCGGATCGATATCTGTGTAGAGGCGCCTCAGATCCGGTACGAAGAGATCAGAAATAGCGGTGCTAAGGAAACATCGGCCGTTATCAGAAAGAGAGTAGTGGCAGCCCGCAAGATCCAGCAGGGGCGGTACGAAGGACAAAAGCTGTGGTGCAACGCTATGCTTGGCGTAAGGCAGATTGACGAGTACTGCCGTCTGGGAGGAGAGGAGGAGCGCCTGATGAAGCAGGCATTTTCCACCCTTAACCTGACTGCCAGAACCTATCATAAGATCCTTAAGGTGGCCAGAACCATTGCCGATCTGGACGGCGGGGGAGAGATCAGGCTGTCTCATCTTAAGGAAGCCATCGGATACCGGACAGTGGATAAGAAATATTGGGGGAGGTAGCTGCATATGATGTATGAATACTGGCTGGCATCCGTTTACGGGGTGTCTGCGGCGAAGAAAAGGCTTCTACGGGAGCGGTTTATGACTGCAGAGAAGTTATATAATATAGAAGAAAAAGCGCTGCACGCTTTAGGAATTTTACGGGAAAAGGAGATTCGTGCCCTTCTGGATGCCAGAAAGAAGGAATTTCGCAAGGAGTATGAGCGGATGGCAGAGCAGGGGATATCCTTTATTCCCTATTTTGCGGCGGAGTATCCAAGGAGGCTTAAGGATATCCCAAGCCCGCCCTATGCACTCTACGTGAAAGGCAGGCTTCCAAAGGAGAAGGGGCGTTGCGTGGCAGTCGTGGGAGCGAGGAGATGTACGCCTTACGGGGAAGAGATGGCTCTTCAGTACGGAAAGGCGCTTTCCAGAGCGGGCGTGCAGGTGATAAGCGGCATGGCAAGAGGGATCGACGGCGCAGGGCAGAGAGGGGCGCTCAACGGAGGCGGAAGGACTTACGGGGTGTTAGGGTGCGGCGTGGATATCTGCTATCCGAGGGAAAACTTTGGGCTGTATATGGACACGATGAAGGAGGGCGGGCTCATCTCTGAGCAGGTGCCGGGGACTAAGCCGCTGCCGGGATATTTCCCTGCAAGAAACCGTATCATTAGCGCGCTCTCGGACGCAGTGCTGGTGATAGAGGCCAGAGAGCGCAGCGGCTCTTTGATCACGGCGGATATGGCCCTTGAGCAGGGAAAGGATGTGTATGCGCTGCCAGGCCCAGTGACAAGCCCTCTAAGTACGGGGTGCCACCGCCTGATCCAGCAGGGAGCGGGGATACTGATCTCGCCGGAAGATTTGTTAGACGAAATGAATATTCACGGTAAAGGAGACTTGCAAATAATAAACAAAAATGAAAAAATGCTTGAAACTACAGAAAATTTAGTGTATAGTTGTCTCGGTTTCATTCCGAAAGGTGTGGACTGTCTGGTAAAAGAAACAGGGCTTTCTGCTAGGGAAGTGCTTGAAAAGCTGATAACTCTGGAATTACAGGGGGTGGCTAAGGAAATTTCTAAAAATTATTATATCAGAATTCTATAGATTCGTAGTGGAGGAAGTATTGTTATGGCTAGATATCTTGTAATCGTAGAGTCGCCTGCTAAAGTAAAGACGATCAAAAAATTTCTGGGGAGTAATTATGTCGTGACAGCATCCAACGGACATGTGAGGGATCTGCCCAAGAGCCAGCTGGGTATCGATATAGAGCACGGTTTTGAACCGAAGTATATCACGATTCGCGGAAAAGGAGAGATCTTAGCGAATCTGCGCAAGGAAGTGAAGAAGGCGGATAAGGTCTATCTCGCAACCGACCCGGACCGGGAGGGGGAAGCGATTTCGTGGCATCTGTCCAAGTCGCTGAAGCTGGATGAAAAAAAGACCTACCGCATCAGCTTCAATGAAATTACGAAAAATGCGGTAAAGACTTCGCTGAAGAATGCGCGGGAGATAGATATGGATCTGGTTGATGCGCAGCAGACCAGACGTATCCTGGACAGAGTCGTGGGTTATCGGATCAGTCCGCTTTTATGGGCAAAGGTAAAGCGCGGGCTTAGTGCCGGACGTGTCCAGTCGGTAGCCTTAAGGATCATCGCAGACCGGGAGGAAGAGATCAATATGTTCATTCCGGAGGAGTACTGGACGCTGGACGCATGCCTTAAGGTAAAGGGAGAGCGTAAAAACTTGACGGCAAGATTTTACGGGACGGAGGATCAGAAGCTTACTATCCGTTCCAGGGAGGAATTAGAACAGATCACCGCAGAACTTGAGGACGCGCAGTTCGTTGTGGAGGAAGTAAAGAAGGGGGAGCGGACGAAGAAAGCACCGGTTCCGTTTACTACCAGCACTATGCAGCAGGAGGCATCCAAAGGGCTTAACTTTGCTACAGCAAAGACGATGAGGATCGCCCAGCAGCTCTATGAGGGGATTGATATCAAGGGCAACGGTACGGTAGGCTTTATCACCTATCTGCGTACGGATTCCACCAGGATTTCCGAGGAGGCAGATATGGGTGTGCGTGAGTATATTAAGGAACAGTACGGACCTCAGTTTGTGGCGGAGGGGAAATCTAAAGAGGCGGACGGGAAGAAGATCCAGGATGCCCATGAGGCTATCCGCCCCACGGATGTGTCAAGGACGCCTGCCGCAGTCAAGGATTCTCTGACAAGAGACCAGTTCAGGCTCTACCAGCTCATCTGGAAACGTTTTGTGGCCAGCAGGATGCAGCCGGCCAGATATGAGACTACTTCGGTGAAGATCGGTGCCGGAAAGTACCGCTTTACAGTGGCGGCCTCAAAGATTTCCTTTGAAGGCTTCCGGACAGTGTATGTGGAAGCAGGTGAAGGGAAGGAAGAGAGCAATGTGCTGTTAAAGGGGCTTGATAAAGACTCTGAGCTTACGAAGGAAAGCTTTGACAGCAAGCAGCATTTTACCCAGCCGCCGGCCCACTATACGGAGGCGGCCCTGGTAAAGACATTGGAGGAGCTTGGAATCGGACGCCCGAGTACCTATGCGCCGACGATCTCTACGATCATCAACCGCAGATATGTGGCGAAGGAGAATAAGAATCTGTACCTGACGGAGATCGGCGAAGTCGTTAACAATATGATGAAGCAGTCCTTCCCGACCATCGTGGATGTGAATTTTACGGCGAATATGGAAAGTCTCCTGGACGGAGTCGCAGAGGGCAAGGTAAAGTGGAAGACGATTATCGAGAATTTTTATCCGGATATCGAAGATGCGGTGAACCGTGCGGAAAAAGAGCTGGAATCCGTGAAGATCGAGGATGAGGTGACGGATGTCATCTGTGAGCAGTGCGGACGCAACATGGTGGTCAAGTACGGGCCTCACGGGAAATTCCTGGCCTGTCCGGGCTTCCCGGACTGCAGGAACACGAAGCCTTACCTTGAGAAGATCGGCGTGAAGTGTCCGGTATGCGGTAAGGACGTTGTGCTGCGGAAGACGAAGAAGGGACGAAGGTACTACGGATGCGAAGATAATCCTGAGTGCGGCTTTATGTCCTGGCAGAAGCCGTCCGACAGGAAATGCCCGCGCTGCGGCAGTTATATGGTGGAAAAAGGGAATAAGCTTTGCTGCGGTAATGAGCAGTGCGGATATGTAGAGAATAAAGCAGACAGCAAAAAGACAGCGGAAACGCCGTAGGAGAACACCGTTTGTCTGAAGGGGCCAGAAAAAGTTACGGTTCGCTGTTTGCTGGTTTAACGTTGAACAATAGCCAGAAAATGAAAAAGAATAAAAAATTGTGTGAAATTTATTGAATATTCGAAAATTGTGTGATAATATTACGCTAAAGAACGGAGGAAAACGTATGAGTGTACAATTATTAGATAAAACAAGAAAAATTAATAAATTGCTTCACAACAATAATTCGAGTAAAGTTATTTTTAATGATATTTGCGATGTGCTGACAGATATTCTGGACTCCAATGTGCTGGTGGTCAGCAAGAAGGGGAAGGTACTTGGCCGGAGCAAGTGCGAGGGTGTTCCGTATATTGAAGAGCTGATCGAGAAGGAAGTGGGAAAGCATATTGATTACCATCTGAATGAGCGTTTCCTTCTGATTCTCTCGACTAAGGAGAATGTCAATCTGGAGACCCTTGGATTTTCGGCGGATATCGTAAAGCGATATCAGGCGCTCATCAGCCCGATCGACATTGCGGGAGAGCGCCTCGGCACATTGTTTATCTATAAGAAAGATGCCCTGTATGAGATTGACGATATCATTCTGAGCGAATATGGAACGACCGTGGTAGGTCTTGAGATGCTGCGCTCTGTCAATGAGGAGAGCGCGGAGGAGACAAGGAAGGAGCATATTGTGCAGTCAGCGATCAGCACCCTTTCCTTCTCGGAGCTTGAAGCGATCATCCACATTTTTGAAGAGCTTGAAGGGACCGAGGGGATCCTTGTGGCCAGCAAGGTGGCGGACAGAGTAGGCATTACCCGCTCTGTGATCGTCAATGCCCTCAGAAAGTTCGAGAGCGCAGGCGTGATCGAATCCCGTTCTTCCGGAATGAAGGGAACCTATATCAAAGTCGTGAATGATTATGTGTTCACTGAGCTTGAGCGGCTTAAGGCCGAGCGGTAAATTTAGCAGAAGGGTAGTAGTTATTATGTACGAGAAATGTCCGGCCAGTCTTAAGATGAAGCGGGTGATCCTGCAGAATGGCTATTTTGACGAGTCGGTTTATCATTGTGAGATCATTACGTATAATCCGGAGGAAGAAAGCATATATTTATTAACAGGCAAGTATGAGCTGCCGCTGTTCTCGCTGGACGGGGTGTATGAGTGCGTTCTTGAGGCAGAAGAGGAGTTAAGATGCGAGGGCGTCATCCGGGAAAGATATCTTAATAAGCTTGGGAATGTTGTCGTATTCTATGTTCGGAACGGATTTTATAAAAATCTTGTAAACTAAATATAAAGTGTGTTGACAAAACAGAAAGAGAGTGCTATTTTATATCTAGAGTTCTTAGCACTCTCTTTTTATGAGTGCTAACAAATTAGCAATATTTTAAGGAGGAATTCAAATGAAATTAACACCGCTTGGCGACAGAGTCGTTTTAAAACAATTGGTTGCAGAAGAGACAACAAAGTCAGGAATCGTGATCCCGGGGCAGTCAAAGGAGAAACCGCAGCAGGCAGAGGTTGTAGCAGTAGGACCTGGCGGAACTGTTGACGGAAAAGAGGTCAGCATGAACGTGTCCGTTGGGCAGAAGGTCATCTACTCTAAATATGCGGGGACGACGGTAGAGCTTGATGAGGAAGAATACATTATCGTAAAACAGGATGATATCCTTGCGATCGTAGAATAGAGGCAAGGCAGGATGTTAGAAGCACGGAGCGGTCCGTAAGTCTCCGGGCGTTTAGAAAGTAAAATAATTTAGTAAAGAAACAGGAGGAATACTATCATGGCAAAGGAAATCAAATACGGAGCAGATGCCAGAGGAGCATTGGAGGCAGGCGTTAACCAGCTTGCCGATACAGTAAGAGTAACCCTTGGACCTAAGGGACGCAACGTGGTACTTGACAAGTCTTTCGGCGCACCGCTGATCACCAACGACGGAGTGACGATTGCAAAGGAGATCGAGCTTGAGGACGCGTTTGAGAACATGGGCGCACAGCTCATCAAAGAGGTCGCATCAAAGACCAATGACGTGGCGGGCGACGGTACGACTACAGCTACCGTGCTTGCACAGGCGATGGTTCATGAGGGGATCAAGAACCTGGCGGCAGGCGCGAACCCGATCATTCTGCGCAAGGGCATGAAGAAAGCGACAGAGAAGGCGGTAGAGGCGATCGCAGGGATGTCCAGCAAAGTAAAGGATAAAGACCAGATCGCGAAGGTTGCAGCGATCTCTGCCGGAGATGCAGAGGTAGGCGAGATGGTAGCTGACGCTATGGAGAAGGTTTCCAATGACGGTGTTATCACTATTGAGGAATCCAAGACCATGAAGACCGAGCTGGATCTTGTAGAGGGTATGCAGTTTGACAGAGGATACATTTCCGCATACATGGCTACAGACATGGATAAGATGGAAGCGAACTTAGAGGAGCCGTATATCCTTATCACGGATAAAAAGATTTCCAATATCCAGGATATCCTTCCGCTGCTTGAGCAGATCGTGCAGTCCGGCGCAAGGCTTCTGATCATCGCAGAAGATATCGAGGGCGAGGCTCTTACTACGCTGATCGTAAATAAGCTGCGTGGAACCTTCAACGTAGTGGCTGTTAAGGCGCCGGGCTACGGTGACAGAAGGAAAGAGATGCTTAAGGACATCGCAGTTCTGACCGGCGGCCAGGTTGTTTCTGACGAGCTTGGCATGGATCTTAAGGAGACGACCTTAGACCAGCTCGGACGTGCGAAATCCGTTAAGGTCCAGAAGGAGAATACCGTGATTGTAGACGGTATGGGAGATAAGAAGGAGATCTCAGACCGCGTTGCCCAGATCAAAGCTCAGATTGAAGAGACGACATCTGATTTTGACCGCGAGAAGCTTCAGGAGAGACTGGCGAAGCTGGCTGGCGGCGTGGCAGTGATCCGCGTAGGAGCTGCGACAGAGACAGAGATGAAGGAAGCGAAGCTGCGCATGGAGGACGCCCTCGCAGCAACAAGAGCAGCAGTTGAAGAAGGAATCATCGCAGGCGGCGGTTCTGCGTATATCCACGCTGCAAAAGAGGTGGCGAAGCTGGCGGAAGAGATGAGCGGCGACGAGAAAACCGGTGCCAATGTGGTGCTTAAGGCGCTGGAGTCCCCGTTATTCCATATCGCGGCCAACGCAGGCTTAGAAGGCTCCGTGATCATCAACAAGGTATCTGAATCTTCGATCGGGACAGGATTTGACGTTCTGACAGAGGAATATGTCGACATGGTTGAGAACGGAATCCTTGACCCGGCGAAGGTAACAAGAAGCGCACTGCAGAATGCGACGAGCGTTGCATCTACGCTGCTTACTACAGAGTCCGTAGTTGCCAACATCAAAGAAGATGCTCCGGCGATGCCGGCGGGCGCAGGCGCAGGAATGGGCATGATGTAAAAAATGAACGGACAGTAACAAGTAATGAAATTTTTTGGGAACTCTTTGTCAGAGAGTTCCCATTTTCGTATAAAATGTGGTACAATGCTCTTAAGGATAAAAAGCGGTGTGCATTTCGGTGTGCTGCGAAGAACAATGGAGGATATAAAAATGAGTGATTTTTATACAGAGCAGTTGATCAAGAAGCAGGCAGATATGAAAGATATGGTGATCAAGGCGGTACTTGTGGCCGTTGCGATCGTGTCTGTGTTGATGGTATTTATCATGCCGATGGGGCTTATCTTCCCGGTCATCGTTATCGCGTTGGTATGGTTTTTGATATCCAGGCTCAATGTGGAATATGAATACCTGTATGTGAACGGTGATCTGGATATCGATAAGATCATGAACAAGTCCAAGAGAAAACGGATCTTTTCCACCAATGTAAAGGAGATGGAACTGCTTGCGCCCCTTGGCTGTCCAAGGCTTGACCAGTTCGGGAATGCAAAAGTGATCAATCTAAGCTCCGGCCAGGCAGACGCAAGGCTCTATGCGATGATCGTGGCGAACGGCGGGCAGACGGCGAAGCTAATCTTCGAGCCCAATGATACGATCATCGAGGGCCTGTTTATGCTGGCACCCCGGAAGGTCGTGCGCCAGTAAAGCTCATCCGGCAAAAAAACAGGTAAAAATGGCACGAAAAATGTAAGAATATGTTGACAAAGGTAAAGCTGATTCGTTATCATAGCATTTAATAATTGTTTAGTAACTGTAATTGGATTAAAGATGGAAGAGAGGTATGAACATGGGAAGGATTATTGGAGAAGGAATTACATTTGACGATGTGCTTTTAGTGCCGGCGTATTCTGAGGTGATTCCGAATCAGGTAGATCTGTCAACACATTTGACAAAGGAAATTAAGCTTAATATACCGATGATGAGTGCCGGTATGGACACAGTGACCGAGCACCGTATGGCGATCGCTATGGCCCGTCAGGGAGGAATCGGCATTATTCACAAGAATATGTCGGTTGAACAGCAGGCAGAAGAAGTAGACAAGGTAAAGCGTTCTGAGAATGGGGTTATCACGGATCCGTTCTATCTCTCTCCAGAGCATACACTGGAAGATGCCAACAATCTTATGGGGAAGTTCAGGATCTCTGGTGTGCCGATCACAGAAGGAAGAAAGCTCGTAGGCATCATTACGAACCGCGATCTTAAATTCGAGACAGATTTCACTAAGAAGATAAAAGAGAGCATGACCTCCGAAGGGCTGATCACGGCGAAAGAGGGCATCACACTGGATGAGGCGAAGCAGATCTTAGCGAAGGCGAGGAAAGAGAAGCTTCCGATTGTGGATGATCATTTTAATCTTAAGGGACTGATTACCATCAAGGATATTGAGAAGCAGATCCGCTACCCGCTTTCGGCGAAGGACTCCCAAGGCAGGCTTCTTTGCGGCGCAGCTATCGGAATTACCGCCAACTGCATAGACCGTGCGAGGGCGCTGGTAGACGCGAAGGTAGACGTGGTGGTGATGGATTCTGCCCACGGACATTCTGCCAATGTGCTCCGTACCGTAGACATGGTGAAGTCCACCTTCCCAAACCTTCAGATCATCGCGGGAAATGTAGCTACCGGAGAAGCGGTGGAGGCGCTGATCAAGGCAGGCGCGGACGCGGTCAAGGTCGGGATCGGGCCAGGCTCAATCTGTACTACCCGGGTAGTGGCAGGAATCGGCGTTCCTCAGATCACGGCAGTGATGAACTGTTATGAAGTGGCGGACAAGTACGGCATCCCGATCATCGCCGACGGCGGGATTAAATATTCCGGCGATATGACAAAGGCTATTGCAGCAGGCGCTAACGTATGTATGATGGGAAGCATGCTTGCCGGATGTGACGAAAGCCCTGGAGATTATGAATTGTACCAAGGAAGAAAATATAAAGTATACCGCGGTATGGGCTCCATTGCAGCTATGGAGAACGGAAGCAAGGACCGGTACTTCCAGACGGATGCCAAGAAGCTGGTTCCGGAAGGCGTGGAAGGCCGTGTGGCGTATAAGGGAATGGTCGAGGATACAGTATTCCAGCTTGTAGGCGGTCTTCGCTCCGGTATGGGGTACTGCGGCGCAGCGACCATCGAGGATCTGAAAAAGACCGGGCAGTTCGTGAAGATCACATCGGCGTCGCTGAAGGAGAGCCATCCTCATGACATCCATATTACCAAAGAGGCGCCGAATTACAGCGTGAATGAGTAGAAGACAAAAAGGAAAGGAAGTTAAGCTATGGTCTGTGAGTTTGGAAGTACGGCAAAGGGGGAAAAGGCGTCTCTTTATACCCTGAGAAATAAAGGCGGCATAGAGATCGGGGTCACGGATTACGGTGCGGCTCTGGTAAAGGTGCTAATCCCGGATAAGGACGGGAAAGTGCAGGACGTTGTGCTGGGATATGACAGCGCTAAGGCTTACGAGGAGGGCGGCGTCCACTTCGGAGCTACGGTGGGAAGAGTGGCGAACCGGATCGGGGGCGCATGCTTTGAGCTGAACGGCAAGATATATGCGCTGACAGCCAATGACAACGGCAATTCTCTCCACGGCGGCTGTGACTATTACAATAAACGGATGTGGCGGGCAGAAGAAGTGACCGGCCAGAAGGTGATATTCTACCTTGAGAGTCCAGACGGCGACCAGGGGTATCCGGGAGCTGTTAGGATATCTGTCACCTACGAGCTTACAGATGACAACGAAATAAAGCTTCATTATCATGCGGTATCCGATGCAGATACACTGATAAACCTGACTAACCACAGCTATTTTAATCTGTCCGGACATGCCTCCGGCCCAGTGCTCGGGCAGGAAGTATTTATCGCGGCCGATGTATTTACCAGGGCGGACGCAGAGTCTGTTCCTACAGGCGAGATTGTGCCGGTTGAGGGTACGCCCATGGATTTCAGGAAGTACAAGGCGATTGGAGAAGCGATAGGGGCAGATTATGAGGCGCTTATTCTGGGACAGGGCTATGATCACAACTGGGTGCTTAAGGGTTCGGGACTTCGCCTGGTTGCCGGTATGCGCTCGGATAAGACGGGAATTGTCATGGAGGTCTTGACCGATCTTCCGGGAATGCAGTTTTATACCGGTAATTTCCTGGTCAGCGAGCAGGGCAAGAAAGGTGCAGTGTATAGCAGGCGTCACGGGGCATGTTTTGAGACGCAGTATTTTCCCGATGCGGTGCATAAGGAGCATTTTGAAGGGCCGGTGATAAAGGCAGGAGCTTCTTACGATACGGTGACTATATACAGATTCCGCACAGAGGCGTAGCGGCGGGAGAAGCAGTTTTCTTCTTTTGCCAGAAATGTGCGCGGCCATTTGACAGCATAAGAGAAAAGAGAGTCAGGACATATGGACAAAGAGACACCAAAGAAGACGGATCAGGAGAATACCCTGCAGAAGACGGCGGTACAAAGGAAGACAGTACAAAAGAAGACAGAGCAGGAAAACACCGTACAGAAGACGGCGGTACAAAAGAAGACAGATCAGGAGAACACCGGCCAGAAGGCGGTTGCGCAAAAGAAGACGGTACAGAAGACAGAGGCGACGAAGGCTGTGCAAAAGAAAGCGGTACAGAAGACAGGGACAAAGAATGCTGTACAAAAAAAGACTGGACAGAGGACTGCAGTCAGTAAAAAGACGACAAAAGCGGGGAGCAAAAAAGAGCTTACAGGCGTAAAAAAGAAACAGAAGACCAGGCGGATCATCATCAGCATCCGTCTGGGTCTTGCTTTGCTGGCAGTTTTTTTTGTGATGCTCGTGGTCATAAAGCTGGTGAAGCCATCCCTTCTTACGGAGGATTATTTTGAAGTGGAGAGCGAGAAAGTTGATGATTCCATGCCGGATATTGACGTGCAGCTTCTCACCGTGAATCCCTATTCAAGACCTGGGACAAAGACAGAGAAGATCGCGGGGATTGTCATGCATTACACGGCGAATCCGGGAGCTACAGCCATCGCCAACCGGAATTATTTCGAGGGGCTTAAGGACAGCCATATAACGAAATCAAGCAGCAATTTTATCGTCGGCCTTGACGGGGAGATCGTGCAGTGTGTCCCTACGTGGGAGATGGCTTATGCTTCCAATGAGCGCAACATCGACACTGTATCTATCGAGTGCTGCCATCCGGACGAGAGCGGGGTGTTTTTCCCGGAGACCTATCAGTCTATGGTGAAGCTTTGCGCGTGGCTGTGCCTGAAATTTGACCTCAGTGAAAAAGATATCATCCGTCATTATGACGTGACAGAAAAGATCTGTCCCAAATATTTTGTGGAAGATGAAGAGGCGTGGGAAACTTTCCGCAAAGATGTGAAGAAAGCAATGAAAAAAGCGGGATAGCCGTGAACGGGAGAAAAGAGGATGAATGATTTAGAGATGTACAGAGAGCAGCTTGCACTGTGTGATGACAAGATCATCGATGCGCTGGCTGAGCGCAGCGGGATTGTCGAAAGGATTATGGCGTACAAGGAAGAGTACGGCATGCCCATTCTCCAGCCGCGGCAGGAGGAGAAACAGAAGAAGAGGATTGAGGAGAAGCTTAAAGGTAATAAATATAAAGAAGAAATACAGGATGTATTTAGCTGTATCCAAAAGAACAGCAAGCGGATTCAGGCGAGACAGCTTTTTGACTATAATATCGTCCTGATTGGCTTCATGGGAGCGGGCAAGAGTACAGTTTCCGAGTACCTGAGCACGTTGTTCGCCATGAAGTATGTAGAGATGGACCAGGTGATCGCAAAGCGGGAGCAGATGAGTATCCCGGATATCTTCGAGACATACGGGGAAGAATATTTCCGTAACCGGGAGACGGAGCTTCTTATCGAGCTTCAGTCAGAGCGCAATGTGGTGATCTCCTGCGGCGGAGGTGCCGCCATGCGGGAGCGCAATGTGGCAGAGATGAAGAAGAACGGCCGGGTAGTGCTTCTGACCGCAAGCCCGGAAGTGATCTACGGCCGTGTGAAGGATACGGAAGACCGCCCGGTACTTAAGGGAAGGAAGAATGTGGAAGGGATCTCTGAGCTTATGGAGCAGAGACGCGGGAAATATGAGGCGGCGGCAGACATTGTGATTCGGACAGATAGAAAAAGCGTCCTTGAGATCTGCGAGGAATTAATCGAGCGCCTGACAGAAATGGATGAGTGATTATGTTTGATATGTTTTTTCCGGACCGGTATGTAGCGTCCGCATATGTTATCGATTATGAGCAGTTGTATGAGAAGGGATTCAGGGGGCTGATCTTTGATATCGACAATACGCTGGTGCCCCACGGAGCTCCGGCGGACAACAGGGCGGTAAATCTCTTTGGACGGCTTAAAGAGATCGGCTACCGGTGCTGCCTGATCTCGAATAACCAGGAGCCGAGAGTGAAGATGTTCAATGAGAAAATCAAGGTGGACTATGTATATAACGCCCACAAGCCTTCCACGAAAAATTATAAAAAAGCTATGGAGATCATGGGTACGTATACAGATAATACGCTGTTTATCGGAGATCAGCTCTTTACGGACGTGTGGGGGGCAAAGCGCGCCGGGATCGGCAATATCCTAGTAAAGCCGATCCATCCCAGGGAAGAGGTCCAGATCGTGCTGAAGCGGTATCTGGAGCGGATTGTACTGCATTTTTATTTAAAGAGTCGTAAAGAAGGCTAAAGAGAGAAAAAAAGGTTGAAAAAAGGCAGAAACTATTATAGAATGAATAAAGTGAAAAAGAACGTAAGAAGTGCCTGTGGGCACGATTAAGGAGGATTATTAGCATGGTATCAGCAGGCGATTTTAAAAATGGACTTACCGTAGAGATTGAGGGAGTTGTCTATCAGATATTGGAGTTTCAGCATGTAAAACCCGGGAAGGGAGCAGCGTTCGTGCGCACTAAGCTGAAGAATATTATTAACGGCGGCGTGGTAGAGAAGACTTTCCGGCCGACAGAGAAGTTTGAGAATGCGCATATTGAGAGAAAAGAGATGCAGTATCTTTATAATGACGGCGACCTTTTCAACTTTATGGATAATGAGACTTTTGAGCAGATCGCGGTGAATGCGGAGACAGTAGGCGATTCGCTCAAGTTTGTTAAGGAGAATGAGAACGTGAAGTTAAGCTCCTACCAGGGAAGCGTATTTGCCATTGAGCCGCCGCTGACCGTAGAGCTTGAGATCACGGAGACAGAGCCTGGATTTAAGGGAGATACCGCTCAGGGCGCGACGAAGCCGGCTATCGTTGAGACAGGTGCGCAGGTAAGTGTTCCGCTCTTTGTAGAGCAGGGCGAGAAGATCAAGATCGACACCCGTACCGGGGATTATCTCTCAAGGGCGTAGTGCGTCCGAAGGGCAGATGCATCTGCAGGAAGCGGGCAAAAGCTTTAGGATCTGAATTATAGTTTTAAATTTCATGATAATTTCCGTAAAAAAGTCTTGCTTTTTTGGCAGGACTTTTTTATAATGAGTCTTACCATAATATTTTATCAATTCTGAGAAATCTTTGGGCAGAGTTCCTGCTGTATTTTCACAGAAAAACCATAAGAATACATTCTACTGAATGATTAAGGTGATTTCATGACATATTATCAGTTTGTACAGGCAGTAGAAGACAGGATGAAGGAGGCGGTAAGAGACAGCGTAGCGGTACATATACATACGGCTGAGAAGAATAACGGTACGATCCGCAGAGGGATTACGCTGACCGAACAGAATATCAATATTTCGCCTACGATCTATCTGGAGGAGTATTACCGGCAGTTCCAGAAGGGGACCACACTGGAATATATTACGGCGGATATTCTCAGGCTCTATCACGAGGTGCGGTTTCAGAAGCCGTGGGGCGAAGAGAAGATTAATGCGTATAGTAAGGTAAAGGATAAGGTGATCTACCGTTTGGTAAATCTTGAGGAGAACCAAAAGAGGTTAAAGGATGTGCCCTATATCCGTTATCTTGATTTGGCGGTCGTGTTCTATGTGCTGCTGGAGGTGACGAAGTACGGGACTGCCACTATGCCTGTGCGAAATGCACACCTGGATATGTGGGGAGTGACTAAAGAGGAGCTTTACCGCAGAGCTTCGGAAAATACGTGCAGGCTTCTGCCTGATGAATTCTCTGCCATGAGCGCGGTCATAGAGGAGCTTTCCGGGATGGCTTTCGGGCAGGAAGGCCGGGACGATGACGGAGAATGGGGGGAAGAGATGTATGTGCTCAGCAACCGGATCCGCAGTTATGGTGCGGCAGCGATTCTCTATGACAACCGTTTAGAAGGTATCGGGGCATATCTAAAGAGCAATTACTATGTGCTTCCAAGCAGTGTCCATGAGGTCATTGTGATACCTGAGCATGCGGCGGTCGGTAAGGAAGAGCTTTCCGCTATGGTTGCGGAGATTAACCGGACGCAGGTGGAGGCGGAGGAAGTCCTTTCTGACCGGGCATATTATTATGACCGGGAAGAACGGAGGCTCTGTATGTAGAAAGAAGAGAAGATTTATTGAAAATACCCTGGCAGTCAAGGAGCAAGAGCCTCCTTTCCTGCCGGGGTAGCGCAAACTTAGTTTTCATTTGGTATTTACCGTTCTGGCGGCAGCTTTCCTTATCTGGACTTTACTTCCCGCCAGAGTTTATTATAGACAGTGTCATTCTCATCACCGAGGAATTTAAAGGTCTCGCAGCGTTCAAGCTCCTTAGCGTCTGGAAAGGCGATCTTGCTGTTTCGCAGTTCCGGCTCTTCAATGAGCTTGCGGCCGGCTTCGTTTGGAATGGAGTAGGTGATGAAATCAAAGTTCATCTTTGCGATATCCGGCCTGCAGACAAAGTCAATAAAGGCTTCCGCGTTCTCCTTATGTTTCGCGTTCTTCGGTATGACCAGAGAGTCGATCCATATGTTTGAGCCCTCCTTTGGGATGACGTATTCAAGATCCGGGTTCTCTAACTGTGTATAGATAGCCTCGCCGGAATAGATCACGCCGATGGCGGCCTCATTTCCGATCATCTTATCCCGGACTTGATCGACGACGTAGGCCTGGACAAGCGGCTTTTGCTGGATTAGCAGCTTTTGGGCGGCGGTCAGTTCGTCAAGATCTGTGGAATTTAAGGAGTAGCCCAGATATTTTAAGGTGACGCCGAAGGCATCCCGGACACTGTCCTGCATCAGGATGCTGTCCTTGTATTTTTCGTCCCAGAGGACAGACCAGCTGTCGATGGGCTCATCGACCATCTTTTTGTTGTACAGGATTCCTACTGTACCCCAGAGGTAGGGGACAGAATATTTGTTTTCCGGGTCGAACTGCCGGGACTGCTCCATATAGATATCCCCGATATTCTTCAGATTGGGAATGTTGTCAAAATCAATCTCCGCCAGCAGGTCATTTTCGATCATCCGCTCGACCATATAATCAGAAGGGCATACGACATCGTAGGCGATGGCACCGGACTGGATCTTCGGATACATGATCTCGTTCGTCTCATACTCCTCGTAGATAACATTGATGCCGGTCTCTTCCTCAAACATCTCAATAGCCTCCGGGTCGATATATTCGCCCCAGTTGTAGACGATCACCTGATTATCGCCGCTTGATGAATCCATCTTCGTGCTGTAGAAGATACCGCCGATAGTCAGGATGGCGACCATCATTGCAGGAACGACCTTGCGCAGAAGAAAACGGCTGATCTTATGGCGTCTTGCCGTGGCGGCGGACAGTATTCGTTTGCGGTCCTCCTTTTCATCCGGCGCGATATTGACGAGAATGAGAAGCAAAAGGACGGACAGGAACATGATCGTGGACAAAGCGTATATTTCCGGGCGGATTCCCTTGCGGACCTCACTGTAGATCTTGGTGGACAGTGTATCCACGCCCGGCCCCTTCGTGAAATGGGTGATGACAAAGTCGTCCAGCGACATAGTAAAGGCCAGAAGAAATCCGGAGGATACGCCCGGCAGGATGTCAGGGAAGACCACCCGGAAAAATGCGTAAAGGGGAGAAGCGCCAAGGTCCAGGGCGGCTTCGTAGGTGTTGATGTTGGTCTTTTTAAGCCTGGGCATGACACTTAAGATCACATACGGGATATTAAAGGTAATGTGCGCAATAAGGATCGTGGAAAATCCAAGGGAAAAACGGAAGGCGATGAATAAGAGCATCAGTGAGATTCCCGTTACGATATCTGCGTTGAGCATGGGAATATTCGTCACGCCCATCATCAGTGTCCGGTATTTGCGCCGGAAGGCGTGGATGCCGATAGCACCGGCGGTTCCGAGGATCGTTGCGATCAGTGCGGATAAAAGTGCGATCTCCAGCGTAGTATACAGGGCGGTCATGATCTGGTCGTCCTGAAAGAGGCGGACATACCATTTTGAGGTAAAACCGCCCCATTTTGCCCGGCTTTTGGACGAATTAAAGGAGAGGGCCATCAGTGTAACGATGGGCGCATACAAAAGGATGATGATAAATATGAGATAGAATCTCTGTAAGGTCTTCTTGATCAAAATGCTGTTCCCTCCCCTTCTTTATCATATTTGGCGATAAGCGCCATGCTGAAGATGATGAAGATCATCAGGACAAGCGACATACCGCTTCCTGAATGCCAGTTGCTTCCTTGTTTGAATTCCTGCTCGATCACATTTCCGATGAGGAGGATCTTGCTTCCGCCGAGGAGGTCGGAGATGACGAAGGTCGTCAGCGAAGGGACGAATACCATCGTTACGCCGCTGATAATCCCGGGGACGGATAAAGGCAGGATGATGCGAAGGAAGGTCTGCACGCTGTTGGCGCCCAAGTCTCTTGCAGCAGCGATGATGTCGCTGTCGATCTTCGAGAGTACGTTGTAGATTGGCAACACCATAAAGGGCAGGAAATCATACACCATGCCAAGGATGATGGCATAGGGCGTATTGATGATCTCCAAAGGTGGCAGATGCAAAAAATCCAGTATGATGTTGATGATGCCATTGCGCTCTAAGAGATTCTGCCAGGCAAGAGTTCTAAGCAGAGAGTTCATCCACATGGGAAGGATGAAGATCAGCACGATAAAGCTTGACTGGTTAACGCCAAGGTTGGTAAGGATCATGCAGAGCGGATAGGCAAGGATCAGGCAGATGGCAGTGCTGATGATGGACAGAAGCAATGCCAGCCCGAGAGCCTTGAGGTTCTCAGGAGTCGTTATCCGCGCGATATTATTAAAGGTAAAATGTCCGTCGTTGTCAGTAAGCCCGTAGTAAAAGATCATGAGAAGGGGGATGATGATAAATCCCGCCGACCAGATCATGTAGGGACCGGCAAGCAGGCGCTTGATCTTTCTGTCTTTATTCTTCAATTGATACAGCCTCCGCGTCTTCTGATTTTGGTTTTTTCATAATCTGGATGTCAAAGGGGTCAACCTTGATGCCCACCTCTGTCCCTACCGGGAACATGTCCGTACTGTGAACCAGCCATTCATAGCCATTAGCCATGACGTCCATCTCATAGTGGACGCCCTTGAAGATCAGGGAAGTGACGATACCCTGCATCAGCCCCTTTTTCGGCTTCACCAGGTCCACATCCTCCGGGCGGATAACTGCGTCCACCGGCTTGTTCTTCCCGAAGCCGGTATCGACGCAGGGGAACTTCACCCCCTGGATCTTTACCAGCTTATCCTCCACCATGATCGCCGAAAAGATGTTGCTCTCCCCGATGAAATCTGCCACAAAGGCATTCTGCGGTTCATTATAGATATCCTCCGGCGTGCCGATCTGCTGGATGTTGCCCTGGTTCATGACTACGATGGTGTCTGACATGGTAAGGGCCTCCTCCTGGTCGTGGGTGACATAGACGAAGGTGATGCCCAGTTCGTTCTTCAGGCGGATCAGCTCATACTGCATATCCTGTCTGAGTTTCAAGTCGAGAGCCCCTAAAGGCTCGTCCAGCAGAAGGACTTTGGGCTCGTTGACGATAGCGCGGGCGATGGCGATGCGCTGCTGCTGGCCGCCGCTTAGGGAGTCCGGCATGCGTTCCTCAAAGCCGTCGAGATTGACAAGCTTTAAGGCATAGCGGATCTTGTCCTCGATATAGCCTTTGGATTTTCCCTTGATCTTTAAGCCGAAGGCAATGTTCTCTGCGATAGTCATGTTGGGGAAAAGGGCGTATTTCTGGAATACAGTGTTGAGTTGACGTTTATTCGGCGCAAGCTCCGTGATATCCTTCCCATCAAAAATGACCTCTCCCGTATTGGGCGATTCGAATCCGCCGAGGATCCGCAGAAGCGTCGTCTTGCCGCAGCCGCTGGGACCTAAGAGCGTTAAGAACTCGTTCTCCCGGATATAGAGATTCAGGTTGTTAAGTACAAGATTTTCCCCGTAGGATTTTGAAACATTCACAATATCAATTAATTTATTAGACATACCATCCTCCTTGTAGAAATAGTTAAAAGCTGGGCGGGGTGCTGATCCAGATGAGTACCGCGCCGCCCGGTCCCGCCTCAAGATAATGCTCCGAGTGAGGGGTGAAATAAAAGGATTCTCCTTTTTTTGCCGTGTATGCACGCTTGCCGATATGGACGCGGATGCTTCCACGGATGACATAACCGAACTCCTCGCCCTCATGGGGAACGTCACGGTAGGTAGATCCATTAGGCCCAAGGGTAAGCCGGATCGGTTCCATCAGGTTTTTCTGGGCGTTGGGAATGATCCACTCTGTCTTATTCCCAAGCTCCGGGTCGGTTTTTTCAAAATAATCGTCGAAGTGGAAGACGACCTGCTCCTCCGTCTCCTCGCTGAAAAATTCATTGATCGTAGTTCCGAGACACTGAAGGATATCGATAAGCGTCGCGATGGAAGGGGAGGTAAGGTCCCGCTCCAATTGTGAGATAAAACCCTTGGAGAGCTCCGCGCGCCCGGCCAGCTCTTCCTGGGTCAGCCCCTTTTCAATGCGCAGCAGCTTTATTTTTTTTCCGATTTCCATTCTCTGATCCTCTTTTATGATTTGACAAAATTTGTGTGACAGTAAAAATAAACAAAAAGTTTAGTGTTATTATACAGCCTGTGCAGAAAAATGCAATACATATTTCTCGGAATTTTGCAAAAACTATGTTTTAAATATGTTGATGAAACGAGAGGGCTTTTTGATGATTGAAAAGTATAGCGTAAGAACTGACCTTGCATTGGAACAGAAAGAAAGATTTGAGTCGGATAATGTAGAAGTGCCTGGCGTCGTACTGGAAGAGGATTATGACGAAGAGCGGGAGATAAAGATCACGACGGTGAAGATCGAGACGGAGAACGGCGCGAAGACTATGGGGAAGCCGGTGGGGACCTACATTACGATGGAGGCGCCGAACATGGCAGTTCCGGACGAAGGATACCATGAGGAAATCTCTGCAGAGCTTCTGAAACATATGAAGCAGTTTGTGAATCTTGAAAAGGAAGACTATTCAGTTCTTGTGGTGGGGCTCGGAAACCGGAAGGTGACGCCGGATGCGCTTGGCCCTTATGTGGTGGATAACCTGAATATCACCCGCCATATCGTGAAAGAGTACGGAAAATATGCGATGGGTGAGGATACGGCGCACCTGATCAGCGCCATCGTCCCCGGAGTCATGGGGCAGACGGGCATGGAGACCGTAGAGATCATCCGGGGGATAGTAACGGAGACAAAGCCGGATTTGATCATCGCCATTGACGCACTGGCGGCACGGAGCTCAAGGCGGCTTAACAGCACCATACAGATTGCGGATACGGGTATCAATCCAGGTTCCGGCGTCGGGAACCACCGCAATGCCATCACTCAGGAGACGGTAGGGGCTCCGGTCATCGCCATAGGAGTACCTACGGTGGTGGATGCGGCCACCATTGTCAATGATACGATGGAAAACCTGATCAGGGCGCTGGAAACCTCTGAGACGCTCCGGGGCGTCGGGGTAGTGATGCAGGGCTATAATGCGGCGGAAAAATACGAGCTTATCCGGGAGCTCATCTCCCCGCACCTGAACGGCCTCTTTGTGACGCCGAAGGATATCGACGAAACAGTGAAGCGGATAAGCTATACCATATCGGAAACCTTGAACATGCTTTTTTCAGAAGGACATGCACATAATCAATAAAAGAGCATCATATGATAAACCATAAGGGTGCAGGTCAGGAGCGTGAAAGGTGAATCAGGGGAAGAGAATCAGCCAGATATTATTGATCATTGTGTTATGTGTATTCATTTTATATATGGGTGTCCACATGGATATGGGCTTGTCTGATGAGACGCAGATGTATTTAAGCAGCATTTTTCTGCGCCGCGCGGAGGAGACGTATCTGTCCGGCTTTATCTATACTACGGAAGGAGGAGGGCCGCTCCCCGAGCAATGGCTGACGGAGTGCGCAGCCCGGCTTCTCCCGCTGGGCACCTATGTCTCGGAAACTGTGCCGCTAGATACGCAGGTGGAGGATAACGAGACATACGAGATGATCTTAAAAAAGCAGGCGGAGGACGAGAATGCCGTGGACGAGGACGGCAACCTGATTGAAAATAAGACGGCCAAAGCAGAGGAAAAACCAGTATCCAGGGAGACGGCAGAGAAAGTAGATACATCCATGGAGAAGCTAAAAGATTTTGAATATCTGGTGAGTCATTTTTATACGGTTGACGGGACGACCTCTGTCAGCGCGAAGGATTTGAATGCCGAAAAGCTGCTCGCAAAGAATATGAAACTTGACAAAAAGACAAAGGGCCCGAAGATCCTGATCTACCATACCCATTCCCAAGAGGATTTTAAAGATTCAAAAAAGGGAGATCCCAGCACGACGATCATGGGGATGGGAGCGTATCTTTCCGAACTTCTGAATAAGCAATACGGGATCGAGACGATGCATCATGAAGGCGTGTATGATCTGATCGACGGGGAGATGGATCGGAGCAAGGCGTACCAGCTTGCGGAGAAGCAGGTGAAAAAGATTCTGAAGGAGAATCCAAGCATCGAAGTGGTCATAGACCTGCACCGGGACGGAGTGGCAGGCACGACTCATCTGGTGACAGAGATCGGCGGGAAGCAGACGGCGCAGATCATGTTTTTCAACGGCATGAGCCGCACGAAGGCGAACGGGGATATCGCTTACCTGTACAATCCATACATAGAAGACAATCTGGCGTTTTCCCTGCAGATGCAGATTGCGGCTGCGAAGCTCTATCCGGGCTTTACGAGACATATTTACTTGAAAAGCTACCGGTATAATCTGCACCTGAAGCCGAAATCCCTGCTGATCGAAGCTGGCGCCCAGACCAATACGGTGGAGGAGATGAGAAATGCCATGGAAGCGCTTGCCAGGGTGCTCAATGAATGCGTAAGTAAGTAACCAGATATTCACTCCATGGCCGGTAATATACAAAAATCTGTGTGAACAGTACCTCATGGCACACGATATAGTGTGATAATAGAAAAAAATATTTGCTTAATACCAGATTTTGTGCTAGTATAGTCGGAGTATGGATAAGTGCGTGAAAGGGTATGTGGGAAATGGCGAAGAAAGATACATATGATGCGGGCAGCATCGCGGTATTGGAGGGCTTAGAGGCGGTCAGGAAACGCCCTGGCATGTATATTGGAAGTGTGTCCACAAAGGGACTGAACCATCTGATCTACGAGATTGTGGACAATGCGGTAGACGAGCATCTGGCAGGATACTGCAGCGAGATACGGGTCACTTTGGAAAAGGACGGCTCGGCGACGGTTTCGGATAACGGGCGCGGCGTGCCTGTAGATCTCCACGCCAAAGGCGTGTCTGCGGAGCGGGTGGTATATACGACACTCCACGCCGGAGGGAAATTCGATGATTCCGCCTATAAGACCAGCGGCGGCCTTCACGGAGTAGGATCTTCTGTTGTCAACGCGCTTTCTGCCTGTATGGATGTGCAGGTGAGTCTTGGCGGCAAGATCCATCATGACCGCTATGAGCGGGGGATTCCGGTGATCGAGCTTGAGAACGGACTGCTCCCGGTGATTGGAAAGACGAAAAAGACGGGGACGAAGATCAATTTTCTGCCGGATGACACAATCTTTGAAAAGACCAGGTTCAGGGCGGATGAGGTCAAGAGCCGTATGCATGAGACGACCTATCTGAACCCGGAGCTTACGATCATCTTCGAGGATCTGCGGGACGAGAAAAAGGAGCGGATCGTCTATCATGAGCCGGACGGGATACTTGGGTTTATCAAGGATCTGAACGCGAAGAAGGAGCCAGTACATGATCCGGTCTATTTCAAGGGAGAAGCAGAAGGGATCGAGGTAGAGGCAGCATTTCAGTATGTTAATGAGTTTCATGAGAATGTCCTGGGCTTTTGCAACAACATCTATAACGGCGAGGGGGGAACCCATCTGACCGGCTTTAAGACTACCTTTACGTCTGTTATCAATCAGTATGCAAGGGAGCTTGGCATACTGAAGGAAAAGGATGCGAATTTCACCGGAGCGGATATCCGCAACGGCATGACGGCGATCATCTCCATCAAGCATCCGGATCCGAGATTTGAAGGGCAGACGAAGACGAAGCTCGATAACCCGGATGCAGCCAAAGCGGTCAGCAAAGTGACAGGAGAAGAGATCGTCCGGTATTTCGACAGGAATCTCGATCATCTGAAAAAGGTGATCGGCTGCGCGGAGAAAGCGGCAAAGATCCGCAAGACTGAGGAGAAGGCGAAGACGAATCTTTTGACGAAGCAGAAATATTCCTTCGACAGCAATGGCAAGCTTGCCAACTGCGAGAGCCGGGACGCAAAAAAATGCGAGATATTTATTGTAGAGGGAGACTCTGCGGGCGGCTCGGCAAAGACAGCCAGAGACCGGATGTATCAGGCGATCCTCCCTATACGGGGCAAGATTCTGAACGTGGAGAAGGCAAGTATTGACAAGGTGCTCGCCAACGCGGAGATCAAGACCATGATCAACGCATTTGGCTGCGGCTTCTCGGAAGGCTACGGCAACGATTTTGATATCAGCAAGCTCCGGTACGACAAGATCATCATCATGGCGGATGCGGATGTGGACGGCGCGCATATTTCTACGCTGCTTTTGACTTTGTTCTACCGGTTTATGCCGGAGCTGATCTACGAAGGACATGTCTATATTGCCATGCCTCCGCTCTACAAGGCTATGCCGAAGAAGGGGGAGGAGGAATACCTCTATGACGATAAGGCGCTGGAGCGGTACCGGAAAAGCCATGAAGGGCCGTTTACGTTGCAGCGGTATAAAGGTCTTGGGGAGATGGACGCGGAGCAGCTCTGGGACACGACGCTTAATCCGCAGACAAGACTTCTTAAGCTCGTGGAGATCGAGGATGCCCGGATGGCGTCCAGCGTTACGGAGATGCTGATGGGAACGGAGGTTCCCCCGAGACGGACCTTTATCTATGAGAATGCGACGGAGGCAGAGCTGGACATCTGATGGCAGGATGGCGGAGAAAAAGGAAAGGATAGTTATCAGATGGTACAGGAAAAAGATTTATGCGGTCCATAGGGAGATGGATAAGCGTAGCCCTAGGGTATCATAAGATAAAAATAAAAGCAGAATTTGAGTTCTGGCGTTGAGGAGAAAAAGGATGCAGGATTCACAGATTATCAGAACCGAGTATTCGGATGTGATGAAAAAATCATATATTGATTATGCCATGAGTGTAATTATCGCCAGGGCGCTGCCGGATGTGCGGGACGGGCTTAAGCCGGTGCAGCGGCGCACCCTTTACGACATGCACGAGCTTGGCATCCGGTATGACAAGCCTTATCGGAAGTGTGCGCGTATCGTGGGCGATACAATGGGTAAATACCATCCCCACGGGGACAGTTCGATCTATGAGGCGCTGGTAGTCATGGCGCAGGAGTTTAAAAAGGGAATGGTCCTTGTAGACGGCCACGGCAACTTTGGTTCCATCGAGGGAGACGGGGCGGCTGCTATGCGTTACACAGAAGCGCGTCTGGCTAAGATTACCCAGGACGCATACCTTGCGGATTTAGACAAGGATATCATTAATTACCTTCCTAACTTTGACGAGACGGAGAAGGAGCCGGAGGTGCTGCCGGTGCGCGTGCCAAACCTTCTTGTCAACGGCGCGGAAGGAATCGCCGTAGGTATGGCTACAAGTATCCCGACCCATAACCTGGGCGAGGTCATCGACGCGGTAAAGGCGTATATGAAGAATGACGAGATCAGTACAAAGCAGCTTATGCGCTGCATCAAAGGCCCGGATTTCCCTACGGGAGGAATCGTGGTGAATAAAGATGACCTTCTTAGTATTTACGAGACCGGGACGGGGAAGATCAAGCTTCGGGGCAAGGTGGATGTAGAGGAGATGAAGGGCGGGAAAAAGCGCCTGGTGATCTCGGAGATTCCCTATACCATGATTGGTGCCGGCATCGGGAAATTTTTAAATGATGTTTGTACCCTTGTGGAGACCAAGAAGACGACAGACATTGTAGACATATCCAACATGTCCTCTAAAGAAGGGATACGGATCGTCATCGAGCTGAAAAAAGGGGCGGACGCAGAGAACCTTACCAACATGCTCTATAAGAAAACACGTCTTGAGGATACCTTCGGCGTCAATATGCTGGCAGTGGCAGGCGGAAGGCCGGAGACGATGGGACTTAAGAAGATCATTGAGCATCATGTGGATTTTCAGTTCGAGCTGGCGACGAGAAAATATAAGACTCTGCTTAAAAAGGAGCAGGATAAAAAGGAGATACAGGAAGGGCTGATCAAAGCCTGCGATGTCATTGACCT
The DNA here is from genome assembly GCA_910575105.1 of Lachnospiraceae bacterium. Classification (GTDB taxonomy): domain Bacteria; phylum Bacillota; class Clostridia; order Lachnospirales; family Lachnospiraceae; genus MD308. The sequence continues at coordinate 72,569 of CAJTDK010000012.1, read as the reverse complement.
GATCATAGAGATCCTGCGGGGCAGCCAGTCGGTGAAGGACGCGAAAGCATGTCTGACGGAAGGGCGGACAGAGAATATCAAGTTCAAATCCGGCATTTCAAAAAAGATGGCGGCGATGCTCCGTTTTACGGAACGCCAGGCACAGGCGATTCTGGACATGCGTCTTTACAAGCTGATCGGCCTTGAGATTGAAGCACTTTTAAAGGAGCATGAGGAGACACTGGCGAATATCTCAAGGTATGAGGACATCCTGAATAATTATGACTCCATGGCGGATGTGATCATTGCTGACCTTGACCGGATCAAGAAGGAATATGGCAGGAAGCGGCGGACGGTAGTCGAGAATGCCAGTGAAGCAGTCTACGAGGAGAAGAAGATCGAGGAGCAGGAGATCGTCTTTCTTATGGACCGATTCGGATATGCCAAGACGGTGGATACTGCCACCTATGAACGGAATAAGGAAGCGGCCGATTCGGAGAATAAGTATATCTTAAGCTGTATGAACACCGGGAAGCTCTGTGTGTTCACGGATACCGGGAAGATGCATCAGATCAAGGTGCTTGACCTCCCCTTCGGGAAGTTCAGGGATAAGGGCCTTCCCATAGATAATGTGAGCAACTTTGACAGTACGAAGGAGCAGATCGTATATCTATGCGATTCGGAGCAGCTTAGGTATGCAAAGCTTCTCTTCGCCACGAGACAGGGAATGTTAAAGAAGGTGGAAGGGGCTGAGTTCCAGGTACTAAAGCGCACCATCGCGGCGACGAAGCTCCAGGAAGAGGATGAGGTGGCAGCGGTAGAGGTGGTCACGGACAATCAACAGGTCGTGCTGCAGTCGAAGGGAGGATATTTCCTAAAATTTCCTGCCCTGGAGGTGCCTGAGAAGAAGAAGGGCGCCGTCGGCGTGCGGGGGATGAAGTTCAAAAAAAAGGACGAGCTTATGTACGTCTATGTATTTGAGGAGGGAAGCGAATACAAGGTGACCTATGGGGACAGAGAGATAGATCTTGGACGCCTCAAGGCTGCAAAAAGGGATGGGACAGGTACAAAGCCCAGAGGATAAAACCGGGGAATCTGAGAGGAAAAATTGGGGTTTTCCGGGGTATAGATAAAACATGTTACCATTTATAGCATTAACTATGATAGTTTTGCAAAATAAGTTGTTGAGATTGATTTTTTTCTGTTATATCTATAAAATAAGGATAAGACAATTTAGAAATGGGGAGAACAATATGTTTCAAATCGTAGTTTTTGATGAGAGACGAAGCAGTGAGAGAACTAGGAAGATCTTGGAACAGTATGCTCATAAGAACCAGATGTCTTTTCAGATTGAAACGATCTTTGAAGAACAGAGACTTTTAAAGTTTTTGGAGGAACATCAGGATTTGGATGTAGTTTTTCTTGATATCCGCATTGGGGAGGATGTTGACGGCATTGATATTGCGAGGAAGATAAACATTCTGGCGCCGCGGGTAGCAATCGTATTCCTGACCGGATATACGGACTACGCAACGGAAGTATATGATGCAAGGCGGTTATATTTTGCAAAAAGAGAAGAATTGGGGCAGAGTCTTGTAAGTATTTTTTCCAGACTGCATTCCGAGACTGCAAGACGTAACAGGGGCTTTGTTCATATTCATGCGAAGGGGAAAGAACTCATTATCCGAGAAGAAGAGATTCTGTACATTGAGAGAAATGGGCGGACAACCCGGATACATTGCAGAAAAGAAGCGATAGACATCTCAGAAAAATTGTCCGAGTTGGAGAAGAAACTGAATCCGGTTATCTTCGTGCGCTGTCACAACAGCTTCATCGTAAACTTTATGGCCGTGCGGGAATTTACCAGAACAGATTTTGTGCTGAATGACGAGAGTATCATTCCGATCAGCAGGTATAAGTTGAACGAGACAAGGGAACGGTTCTTTGTGTGGTCGAAGCAGTATATTTAAGCTGGAGAAAAACTGAATATCGAACATTCAGGAGGAGAAATCTGTGGAAGGATTTCTCCTTTGTTTTTGTGGACAGGGTTAGAAATTGTTGCTTCAATTAGGTCGGTGCAAGGTAATGATAACTGTCCGCGCAGACTGTGCATTTGCATGTACAGTGGGATGAGGCTTATGGATCGGGCAGTGGCTGATAATGAGGTGGGATTATAGATGATTAAAGTTTTGGTGGTGGATGATGAAAAGAAGCTGTGCAGACTTATTGAGAGGCTTTGTGACTGGGAGAGCCTTGGTATGGAGATTATCGGCTTTCTCCATAACGGGCCGGATACGATTAAGGCACTCCGGGAAAAAAGCCGGATATTCTGATTGTGGATATTCGTATGCCTGGCTGCGACGGGATTGAGGTTATCGAAAAAGGGCGCGAGATGAATCTTCCGCTGGAGGTGATTATTGTCAGCGGCTATGCAGACTTTGCCTATGCTAAGGCGGCGATCACTCACGGAGTCAGTGGCTATCTGTTAAAACCAATAAAAAAAGCAGAGCTTGAAGAGGCTCTCCAGAATGCGAAAAAAAGCATTGAAAAAGAAAGGAAGCGGATCGCAGCGGGGAAGAAGCTGTACGAATATATCGAGGACGAGAATATGAAAAGAAGGCACGATCTGATCTTTGATCTTCCCATGTCTGTTTCATTGGGACAGAATTCGGAGATAGAGAGCGTGAATGAGCAGTATTACTATCACTTTGCTCCTGGTTATTTCCAGTGTTTTGCTCTCCGCCTGCTTTACAGTATGAAAAAATATGATAAAAAAGCATTGCAGAAGACAATGGACGGATTTGAGCCGACGATACATCGTGAGCTGTCAGGCCTGTGCAGCGATTACGAAATATGCATGGAGGAGAACAAATGTTATGTGCTCTGCAATTACGTAGAAGAAAGGGAAAAAGAGTTCAGAAATGCTGTCCGTGTGATTATCAATAAGCTGTCGGCAAAAAGATTTGAGATGTGGAAGATGACATTTTCTGCAGCCCTGGGGAAAAAAGTAAAGTCGCCGGTGGAACTGTGGGATTCTCTTGAGAGTGCTCTTGAGGGCTTGAAGGAGGCTGTACTGGAGGGCTGTGAAAAGCTTCTTGAGATGCCAAAGCAGGAGAGTGAGAAGGACTGGTCCTTAGTGATTGCCCAGTTTAACAATGAATTTGGAAAAGCGATCGATCTGTGCGATGAACAGATGGTAAATGAGTGTGTAAAAAAATTAGAAGATACGCTGGAAAAGGATATTTTGGGAAGGGATTACAACAGTATTGTTGTCTCACTAGGCATGCATGCCATGACAAAAAGCGGAAATGAAAATGAGGAGATCATGGGATTTTCTGAGAGATGCGAGCTTTGTCATAATCTTGGTGAACTGTTCGATGCCCTTAAGGACTGTCTGGACAAGATCATACAGAAGAACCTGTGAGTACAGAAGGAGGACGGAAGGAGACCGGTCAGGATAGCGAAGCAGTATATGCAGAATCACTATATGGAAGGGATCACCCTGGATGAGATCGCCGGGATAGTCGGGTTCAGTCCGGGATATTTCAGCAGTTTGATAAAAAAAGAGATGGGAATCGGGTTTTCGGAATATCTGGTTCAGTTAAGGATGGAGAAGGCCAAGGAACTGTTAAAGGGAACTAATGAGAATGTCAAGGATATCTGCAACAGGGTGGGTCATTCGGATCTAAAGCATTTTACGGCGCTGTTTAAAAAATATACTGGGATTAAGCCTGGGGAATACAGAAAACTGTATGGATAGAGAGGGACGTGATGGAAAGAAGATGGCGTTATCTAAGCTGCAGGATACAGATACTTTATACGGGGATTTTTGTTTTCTGGCTGTTTTGCGTTCTGGGTATATGGATTCGTGTGATTAAGACAAGAAAATACGTGGAAGCTGCAGGAGTATGCACAGGAGCATTCCTCATCAGCCTTATCTTTTTTTACTTTGCCATATATAAGACGTATCAGAGGGTAGACAAAAACCTGAATTTGTTTCTGATGGGCTATACGAGCACAGGGATGAAAGAGGAAAGCTGTATGCTTTCACCCAGTATGGAGGAACTCACGAAGATCCTGGTCCGGCTGATCGAATCGGATCAGCTGCTGAACGCGAATAAAAGGCAGGCGCAGTATCTGGCTCTCCAGAACCAGATCAATCCCCATTTTTTATATAATACCCTGGACAGCATACGGAGTGAGGCAATGCTGGAGGGCAATGACACGGTTGCGGAGATGACGGAAGCGCTGGCGACATTTTTCCGCTATACCATCAGCAAGGTAGAGAATATGGTGACATTGGAGGAGGAGCTTGAGAATGCAAAGGTGTATTTCCTTATACAGAAGCATAGATTTGAGGACCGGGTGAATCTGGAGATCGAATATGACCGGGAGGACGAATTTCTGCTTAGGTGCCTGCTTCCAAAGCTTACCATACAGCCGGTCGTAGAGAACAGCATTATCCATGGCATTGAGCACAAGCTGGGAAGCGGCACGATCCGCATTGTGTTAAAATGCACGGAAAGGCGGCTGATCATTGAGATCAATGATGACGGCGTGGGGATGCCGCCGGAGGTGTTAGAGCGGCTGAACCATCAGCTGAACCAGCCGGTGTTTGAAAGCATCCAGCTGTCAAAGGATAAGGGCGGAATTGCCATTGCCAATGTAAATAATCGTATCCATCTGATCTTCGGGGCGGAATACGGCATGACGGTCTACAGCACACCGGACGTAGGGACAGATACGGTGATCGCACTGCCTCTGATCACCAGTGAGAGACAGATGAAGGGTGTAAAGGAGTAACGTGAGACGGGAAATATTGCGAATGGAGCGGGTGACCTGCATAGGCCAGGGACAGAAACTTTTGAATAATTTTAATTTCCAGTTGTTTGGGGGAGAAATCATGGGGCTTGTGCCGCTGGATTCTTACGGACTGGACGAATTTATCGACTGTGTTGCCAACAACAGGCAGCTATTGTACGGACGTGTCTATATACGAGAGAAGCTGGTGAATACCTACGCGGTCCACCCGCGGATGAAAAACAATGTGTATTCAATCCTCAAAGATGAGAATCTGATCCAAGGGCTTTTGGCCGCAGACAACGTTTTCCTGATCAGAGAAGGCTACAAAGGCTTTTTCATCAATGATTCCATCATCCAGAAACAGTTAAAAAGGCTTTTTCAGGAAGTGGGCATGGATATCAATACAAAGAAAAAGGTGAAGCATGAGAAAACAGCGCATAGATACCATTCGTTTTAAACTGCTGAAAATTGCCGCAAGAGTGGTAAGAACAGCACGATACAAATATATCAAACTGTGCAGCAGCTGTCCCTGCAAGAAAGAATTCTACGAGACACTGGAAAATATCCGCAGTCTGCAGCCGCAGTTGGAATAACGGCAGCGATTAACGAACCTTGACAACCACAATACGCTTTTAAACCTCTCATAGGAGAAGTCTGCCCTTTTTTAGGCTGCCTTATGGCAGGGAGAGGTATTAAGAATGATTGTAATGGTAGCTACGGCAGATTTTATGTGTGGTTATACTGCCGTGAATAATTCAGGTTAAATTTTAGAAGAAAAAAACCTTGAAAAATACCCTGCAAGGGTATATAATAACCTTGTCATTTGGAAAAAGTAAATCCAAAGGGCAGGATATTGTTAGACCAAGGAGGTGAGTTTTATTTTATGGAAGATATCCATAAGGCAGAAGAGACCAGAGAATGTAGCTGCGGCAAGACAAAGGAACGCTCGGAGAAGGAATACCGGGATTTGATCAACCGTCTAAGCCGGATCGAAGGCCAGGTCCGGGGGGTAAAGCGCATGGTCGAGCAGGATACGTACTGTACAGATATCCTGGTACAGGTCTCAGCGATCAACGCGGCGCTGAACAGTTTCAACAAGGTGCTGCTTGCAAATCATATTCGTACCTGTGTGGCGGAGGACATCCGGGCAGGGAACGAAGAGACTATTGACGAGCTGGTAGTGACCTTGCAGAAGCTGATGAGATAACAGGTGCAAACGAATTTCGAAGAGGTGACAGATATATGGAACAGTATACAGTAACAGGCATGAGCTGTGCCGCCTGCAGTGCGCGGGTGGAGAAGGCCGTGTCGAAGGTGCCTGGCGTGACCTCCTGCTCGGTAAGCCTCCTCACTAATTCAATGGGCGTGGAGGGACAGGCGGATGCGGCCGCGATTATCGCCGCCGTTACGGATGCCGGGTATGGCGCGTCAAAAAAAGGCGGCGGGAACACGCCCGGCGGTGCAGGCGGCATGAGCAGTGCGGGCGGAGCGGCTGGGGCGGAAGAGCTGCTGAAAGACCGCGAGACGCCCAGAATGAAAAAGAGGCTGATTGCATCCTTGTGCCTTTTGATACCAATGATGTACGTATCTATGGGACATATGATGTGGAACTGGCCGCTGCCGGAGATCCTGGCAAAAAACCATGTGGCCCAGGGGCTTGTGCAGCTCCTATTCACGACGGCTGTGATGGTGGTGAATCAGAAGTTTTTCATCAGCGGCTTTAAGAGCTTGGTCCACGGAGCCCCCAATATGGACGCGCTGGTGGCTCTGGGTGCGGGGGCATCCTACGTGTACAGCACTTATGCTTTATTTGCCATGACGGACGCTCAGATGCGGATGGACATGGATGGAGTAATGGCCTGCATGCACGAATTCTACTTTGAATCGGCGGCTATGATCCTGACGTTGATCACGGTAGGGAAGATGCTGGAGGCTAGGTCAAAGGGAAGGACGACGGACGCTTTAAAGAGCCTGATGAAGCTTGCGCCGAAGACGGCGGTGATCATAAAGGATGGAGAAGAGACAGAGGTTCCCATCGGGCAGGTGAAAAAAGGAGACATTTTCGTGGTGCGTCCCGGCGAAAATATACCGGTAGATGGTATTGTGCTGGAGGGCAGCAGCGCGGTCAATGAGGCGGCACTTACCGGGGAGAGCATCCCGGCCGATAAGGAAGCGGGCGATACGGTGTCGGCGGCGACCCTGAACCAGTCCGGATTCTTAAAGTGCGAGGCGGCCAGGGTGGGCGAGGATACGACTCTTTCCCAGATCATCCAGATGGTCAGTGACGCGGCGGCTACAAAAGCGCCTATCGCCAAGGTAGCAGATCAGGTTTCTGGCGTATTTGTGCCGGTGGTCATTGGGATCGCTGCAGTGACGATCGCAGTATGGCTCCTGGCGGGCCAGGGGATCGGCTTTGCATTGGCGAGAGGGATCTCTGTGCTGGTCATCAGCTGTCCTTGCGCTTTAGGGCTTGCGACGCCGGTGGCAATCATGGTGGGTAATGGCATGGGCGCGAAGAACGGCATTATGTTCAAGACGGCGGTCTCCCTGGAGGAGACAGGCAAGATGCAGATCGTGGCTCTTGACAAGACCGGAACGATCACAAGGGGTGAGCCGGAGGTGACGGATATCTGCGCTGCAGAAGGCGTGGCAGAAAAAGAGCTTCTTGCCTATGCATATGTGCTGGAGAAAAAGAGTGAGCATCCGCTGGCCAGAGCGGTTCTCGCCCTTGGGGAAGGCCGGTTAGAGGAGATAAAGGATGTTCTCATATCCGGCAGAGGATACGAAGGAACAGAGGTGACGGATTTCCAGGCGGTTGCCGGGAACGGGCTGACGGCGAAGCTTGGCGGTGACAGGCTGATCGGCGGAAACAAGAAGTTTATTTCCGGAGAGGTTAAGCTTTCGGATGGGATGTCACAGAAGGCAGAGGAGCTTGCCGGACAGGGGAAGACCCCGCTGTTTTTCGGCAGGAACGGGGAATTTTTGGGACTGATCGCCGTGGCGGACGTGATGAAGGAAGACAGCCCGGCAGCGGTAAAAGAGCTCCAGAATATGGGCATCCATGTGGTGATGCTGACGGGGGACAATGAGCGTACGGCCAAAGCCATCGGAGAGCAGGCAGGGGTTGACCAGGTGATCGCAGGCGTGCTGCCGGACGGCAAGGAAAGTGTCATCCGCGCCCTGAAGGAAAAGGGAAAGGTTGCAATGGTGGGCGACGGGATCAACGACGCGCCGGCGCTTACCAGGGCAGATATGGGTATCGCCATCGGGGCGGGGACGGACATCGCCATCGACGCGGCGGACGTGGTGCTGATGAAGAGCAGGCTCAGCGACGTTCCGGCGGCCATCCGGATGAGCCGCGCCACGCTTACGAATATCCATGAAAATCTGTTCTGGGCATTTTTCTACAATGTCATCGGCATACCGCTGGCAGCGGGGGTATGGTTCCCGTTATTCGGCCTGAAGCTAAACCCTATGTTCGGGGCGGCGGCCATGAGCCTGTCAAGCTTCTGCGTGGTGACCAATGCGCTGCGGCTCAACTTTTTTCAGATGCACGACGCCAGCAGGGATAAGAAACGCAAAAATAAGGCGGCAATAGGCGTACCGCCGCTTGATGAACCGGATGTATGCAGCCGGAAAGACAGCAATAGTAATAATTTTATCAATAAAAAAGAATCTAAGGAGGATGTAACTATGAAAAAAACAATGAAGATCGAAGGTATGATGTGCGGGCATTGTGAGGCGAGAGTGAAGAAGGTATTAGAGGCGCTTCCGGAGGTTTCCGGGGCGGAAGTGAGCCACGAGGCAGGAACGGCAGTCGTAACCTTAAATGCACAGATTTCCGATGACGTGCTGAAAAAGGCGGTGGAAGAGCAGGATTATCAGGTGATTGGAATTGCGTAGGAAACAAAAACGATAATGCTGAAAAAGTACACTGTCCGGCTTGTGGGTGAGCCGGCAGTGTGCTTTTTTGTGTCAGCCAGTGCGCATTCCTGAGCCGTGAACAGTAATTGTACCGTCACGCATTTTATAAAAGAACAGATGAAATTGGTGTACAAATCCATCAAAAGCAGTTATCATAAGAATAGAGGAAAAAGACGGAACATGGACGTTCATTTGACACAGGGAATAACATATGTTTGATCAGGAGAGGGGGAGAACATGTCAGGAAGACAGGTAAAGCTGGAACAGGCAGAGAAGGGCAGCATTCTGTATCATTATACAAAGAGCAACGGGATTAATGGTATTATCAACCACAACTGCTTTTGGGCCACAAAGAGCGATTTTTTGAATGATCCCACTGAGTTTTCATATATTTACGGGATCATCGACGAGGTGTGCGGGGAGCATATCAAAGATACGGCGCTTAAGGAGATGTTTCTTAAGGATTCCATCTATGCCGGGAGGGAGAAGAGCCGGGAGTATTTTGTCCTTTCTTTTTCAAAATGCCGGGACAGCATTACGATGTGGTCAGAGTTCGGGAACAAGACTGGGTATAACATAGGCTTTCGCAGCGATGAGATCATAGCAAGGATTGAGGAGGCGGCGGAGATTGCCTACCATGGGCTTGTGGTTTATGACGGGAAGAAGCAGAAGCAGCTTATCCGGAAAAATATCTGCAATTATCTGCCCAATCTCTTTCGGATGCCCTTGGATGAAGTGCTGGATATGGGGCGCAGGAACCGCAAAGACGGCACTTATCAAAAAGCCTGCAGGAAATTTCAGCGGACGGCGGACGTCTATGCCATGCTTTTTAAGCATGGGGGATTTGCAGAGGAACAGGAGTACCGGTTTATTTTTAAAAAGCAGAAGGATACGAAGGTGTATTTCCGGGCCAAGGACGGATTTATGCTTCCTTATATTGAGATTTTGCTGAGTGAGAAAAACCTTCCTGTCGAGGAGATTATGATCGCGCCGCAGAACCATATTGACCTGGCCAAGAGCGGGATGGAGTACATGTTGTACACAAAAGGATATGAGGCGGAGGTGTCGCTATCCAATATAAAGCTGAGATATTAAGTGAGACGCAGATTGAAGAGTGCGCAGGAAATACGGATACGAATTTTCTCTATTACCAAAGAAAGGAATGAATATGATGAGACTTAACCATATTTCGGATACATATACCTTGAATAACGGCGTAAAGATCCCTTGCGTCGCCTTCGGCACATACAAGGCGGCTACGGGGGACAATGTGGGGATTCTGAAAGAGGCGGTTGCAAGCGGCTACCGCTATTTCGACACGGCATCCTTCTATGGGACGGAAAGCTATCTTGGACAGGCGGTGAAGGAGAGCGGGATACCCAGGGAGGAATTTTTTATCACATCAAAGCTGTGGAAGGACGAGATGGGATACGAGGGGGCGAAGGCGGCATGTGCAGATAGTCTTGAACGGCTTGGGACGGACTATCTGGATCTCTACCTCATACATTGGCCGCAGCCGTCGCCGGATCACAGAGACTGGAAGAGACTTGACATCGAGACCTGGCGGGCGCTTGAAGAGCTTTATGAGGCAGGGAAGGTCCGGGCTGTCGGACTCAGCAATTTCCTGCCCCACCATATGGATAATCTCCTGAAAAACTGCTGGATCCGGCCGATGGTAGATCAGATTGAGTTCCATCCGGGGTATACCCAGGAAACCGTCGTCAGATATTGTCAGGAGCATGGGATTCTGGTGCAGGCGTGGAGCCCGATCGGCCGGGGAAGGGTTCTTGAGGATGAGCTGATCGTGGAGCTTGCGGGGAAGTACGGTGTAACTCCGGCACAGGTGTGCTTGCGGTACGCACTTCAGAGAGGAGTGGTTCCGCTTCCGAAATCGTCGTCCGCAGAGCGGATGAGACAAAACATGGATTTGTTTTCCTTTGAGCTATCAGAGGAAGATATGTACCGGATCGGTGCGATGCCGCCTGCCGGGTGGTCGGGGGAGCATCCGGAGAGGGAGAGAGCGAGGCTCTAAATCAATAATTTCAGGCATATTTTCTATCATCTGCGCTTACATTAATAATAATAGTATATTATGGAGCGTTATCAATGAAGCATTTGCTGCAGAGGGTAATCTGTATGTCCTTATGTGCAGCTCTCGGAATGTGCGTACCGTTTCCGGCGGCTGCCTCCGATATCGGGGATGATTACGAAAGGCTGATTCAGTACGGAGAGGCGGCAGGAGAAGAAGTACCAGGGGAAACGGCAGAAGAAGGACAGGAAAAACAGCAGAAGGAAGAAGATCAGGAACAGCAGAAGGAGAAAAAGGCTGGCGGAAAAGATACGGTGTCAGCCCCTTCTGCTATTTTGATGGAAACGACAACAGGACAGATTATTTATGAGAAGGATCCGGATAAGAAGAGGCCGCCGGCCAGTGTCACAAAGGTCATGACGCTGCTGCTGATTTTCGATGCGTTGGATGAGGGAAAGATCAAGCTTGAGGATGAGGTGACGACTTCGGAGTATGCGGCGTCCATGGGCGGTTCCCAGGTGTTTTTGGAGCCTGGGGAGACGCAGACGGTGGACACGATGATCAAGTGTATTTCCGTGGCAAGTGCCAATGACGCCTGTGTGGCAATGGCAGAATTCATCGCCGGAAGCGAGGAGGAGTTCGTGGCGAGGATGAATGGGCGCGCCAAGGGTCTCGGTATGGAGAACACCCATTTTAAGAACTGCAACGGCCTCGACACGGACGGCCACCTTACCACGGCCAGGGACATCGCCCTGATGTCCAGAGAGCTGATTACGAAATATCCGCAGATCCACGATTACTGTATGATCTGGATGGAGAACATCACCCATAAGACAAAAAAGGGAGAGAAGGAATTCGGACTCAGCAACACGAACAAACTGATCCGCCACTACGAGCATGCCACAGGGCTTAAGACTGGCTCTACGAGCAAGGCAAAGTTCTGTATCTCCGCAACGGCGAAAAAAGAAGATATGGAGCTGATCGCGGTGGTCATGGCGGCAAATGACAGCAAGATCCGCAACAAAGATGCCATCACCCTGTTCAATTACGGCTTCGGAAAATGCCAGAAATACATAGAGAATACGGTTGAGCCTGTAGAGCCGGTGAAGGTAAAGCGGGGCGTCAGTGAAAAGGTATCCGTGGCACAGAAAGAGCCTTTTTTCTATGTGGATGCTACAGGAGCCGACTTAAATGCGATCGAGCGCAAGGTCACGGTGAAAAAGAGCCTGAAGGCGCCGGTGAAAAAGGGAACGAAAGTGGGAGAGGCAGCGTACTATCTGAGCGGGGAGAAGATTGGAAGTATAGATATTGTCACAGAGGAAGCAGTGAAGCAGGTAAGCTATAAAAGCGCCATGGGCGATGTGGTGAAAAAAATGCTGCTGTAACCGGACATAAAGGAAAGTGCAGAGTCTGAATGATTTTTGGGCGCTGCGCTTTTTTTGTCCGATAAAAATTGTTTTATAAAAATTGCATAAACTATGTTGACAAACGGGAATCGTAGTGTTAAATTAGTATTCGAAGATGTTAGCACTCTTCAATTTCGAGTGCTAACAAGGAAAATCTGAAAGGAGGAGGATGGATGGTAACAGATCATGGACTGAGCGACAGAAAGCTCAAGATTCTCCATGCGATCATCAAGACCTATCTGGAGACCGGAGAGCCGGTGGGTTCAAGGACCATTTCCAAATACACGGATATGAACTTAAGCTCTGCGACGATCCGCAATGAGATGGCTGATCTGGAAGAGCTTGGGTTTATCATGCAGCCTCACACGTCGGCAGGACGTATCCCTTCAGATAAAGGTTATCGGCTATATGTGGATATGCTGATGGATGAAAAGGAGCAGGAGCTTCTGGAAAAGGAGGAGCAGATGCTTGAGAAGGCTGACAGGATGGAGCAGCTTCTCAAGCAGGCGGCGAAGGTTCTGGCAAGCAGCACCAATTACGCCACGATGGTCTCCACGCCTATGGGCAGCAGCAATAAGATTAAGTTCATCCAGCTTACGATGGTGGATCAGGAGCAGATCATTGCAGTGATCATGCTCGGCGGCAATGTGCTCAAGAACAAGATCATCCGGGTTGATGAGCCCTTGAGCAATGAGAATCTCCTGAAGCTGAATATGCTGCTTAACACGACCCTGAACGGTATGCCCATCGAAGAGATCAATCTGGGGCTGATCGCAAGGCTTAAGGAGCAGGCAGGCATCCACAGCGAGGTGGTTGGAAATGTGCTGGATGCGGTGGCGGACGCCATTCAGGTGGATGAGGATATGCAGATATATACCAGCGGCGCCACGAACATTTTCAAGTATCCGGAGCTTTCCGACAAGCAGAGCGCACAGGAGATCATCAGTGCCTTTGAGGAAAAGCAGCAGCTTACTGAGCTGGTGACCCAGACCTTATCGCAGGAGGATAATACAGGGATTCAGGTTTATATCGGCGATGAGGCGCCGGTGCAGACGATGAAGGACTGCAGTGTTGTTACCGCTACTTATGAATTAGGTGACGGGATGAAGGGAACGATAGGGATTATCGGGCCGAAGAGAATGGATTATGAACATGTGTTAAAATCCATGAAGCGTCTGCAGAGTGAATTAGACCAGATGTTTCATGGAGGCGGAAAAGCTTCGTAGAATAAGAGAACGAGTAGAAAGGTGGAATAGCTCTTGGATAATCAGCAGGAGAAAAGCCAGGAAGAGATGGTAAAGGAAGCAGTGGAGGAAGCGAAGAAGGCTGCAGCGCAGGCAGAGGAAGAGGCCGGCGGCAAGGATGCAAAAGCTAAAGCTCCAGAATCAGAAGAGGACGCAGCAGAGGTTTCTGAGGGTTCGGAATCAGGGGACGCCGAGATGGAAAGACCGGAAGATCCTGATGCAAAGAGCGGTGAAGATACAGAGAAAAAGAGATTATTCGGAAAAAAGAAAAAGGACAAAAAAGAGGAAAAAATCGAGGAGCTTACTGACCGGCTCACCCGCCAGATGGCGGAGTTTGACAATTTCCGCAAGCGTACAGAAAAGGAAAAGTCACAGATGTACGAGGTCGGGGCGAAGGATGTCATCGAGAAGATCCTTCCGGTTGTGGATAACTTTGAGAGAGGGCTTGGTACAGCGAAGGACGGGGAGAAGGACGATCCCTTCGTCCAGGGCATGGAGATGGTGTATAAGCAGCTGATGACGGCGCTTGAGGGCATCGGCGTGAAGGCCATCGAGGCAGCAGGCAAAGAATTTGATCCGGAGTTCCACAACGCCGTGATGCATGTGGACGACGCAGAACTTGGCGAGAATATCGTCGTAGAAGAACTGCAGAAAGGTTATCTTTACCGGGACAGTGTTGTGCGGCACAGTATGGTAAAGGTGGCGAACTGATAGATCCGGCACAGCATTGGCAGAATGACAGCAAGTAAAGGATCTGGCAAATAAAAAGAATCACAAATTTTCAGCATATAAAAAACAGGAGGAATATGATCATGGGAAAAATAATTGGTATTGACTTAGGTACGACAAATAGCTGCGTAGCCGTTATGGAGGGCGGGCAGCCGACAGTTATCGCCAATACGGAGGGCGCGAGGACCACACCGTCTGTAGTGGCATTTACAAAGGCGGGAGAGCGTCTGGTAGGCGAGCCTGCAAAGCGTCAGGCAGTTACTAACGCTGAGCGGACCATTTCTTCCATCAAGAGAGAGATGGGTTCGGATTACCGGGTGAAGATCGATGATAAGAAATATTCTCCTCAGGAGATTTCTGCGATGATCTTACAGAAGCTTAAGGCGGACGCGGAAGGATATCTTGGCGACAAGGTGACTGAGGCTGTCATCACAGTTCCGGCTTACTTTAATGACGCGCAGCGTCAGGCGACCAAGGATGCGGGAAAGATCGCCGGACTTGACGTGAAGCGTATCATCAACGAGCCTACGGCGGCGGCTCTCGCTTACGGACTTGACAATGAGAAAGAACAGAAGATCATGGTATATGACCTGGGCGGCGGTACATTCGACGTATCCATCATCGAGATCGGCGACGGGGTCATCGAAGTACTTTCCACGGCAGGAAACAACAGGCTGGGCGGCGATGATTTCGACCAGAAGGTTGCGGACTATATGATCGCTGAGTTTAAGAAGGAGCAGGGTGTTGACCTTTCCGCTGATAAGATGGCGATGCAGAGGATCAAAGAGGCGGCTGAGAAGGCGAAAAAGGAGCTTTCCTCCGCAACGACCACCAATATCAACCTTCCGTTTATCAGTATGAACGAGAGCGGGCCGCTTCACTTTGACATGACGCTTACAAGAGCGAAGTTTGACGAGCTGACAAGCGACCTTGTACAGAAGACATCCGAACCGGTAACACGGGCGCTTTCTGATGCAGGAATCTCAGCGTCTGAGCTTGGCCAGGTACTGCTTGTGGGCGGTTCCACACGTATCCCGGCGGTTCAGGAAGAGGTTAAGCGTCTGACCGGCAAGGAGCCGAGCAAATCTCTTAACCCGGATGAGTGCGTGGCGCTTGGCGCATCTGTACAGGGCGGTAAGCTGGCAGGGGACGCAGGCGCAGGCGACATTCTTCTTCTGGATGTAACTCCGCTGTCACTGTCCATCGAGACTATGGGCGGCGTTGCCACAAGGCTGATTGAGAGAAATACGACGATCCCAACAAAGAAGAGCCAGGTGTTCTCTACGGCGGCGGATAACCAGACAGCGGTAGATATCAATGTAGTGCAGGGCGAGAGACAGTTTGCAAGAGATAACAAGTCTCTGGGCCAGTTCAGGCTTGACGGGATTGCACCGGCTCCGCGAGGAGTACCGCAGATCGAGGTTACCTTTGATATCGATGCCAACGGTATCGTGAATGTATCCGCAAAAGATCTTGGAACAGGAAAAGAGCAGCATATCACCATTACCGCAGGCTCCAACATGTCTGATGAAGATATTGACAAGGCTGTAAAAGAGGCGGCGGCATTTGAGGCGCAGGACAAGAAGCGCAAAGAGGGCATTGACGCAAAGAATGACGCGGACGCGCTTGTATTCCAGACCGAGAAGGCTCTGGGAGAGGTTGCGGATAAATTAGACGCGGCTGACAAGGCAGAGGTTGAGGCGGACTGCAAGGCTCTTAAAGATGTTCTGGAGAAGGTCAACATGGAGGATATCTCTGACGCCCAGGTTGCAGAGATCAAAGCGGGCACAGAGAAGCTTACGGCAAGTGCCCAGAAGGTATTTACCAAGATGTATGAGCAGGCAGGCGCAGCAGCAGGAGCACAGGGAGCAGGGGCGGACCCGGGAGCGGGGGCGCAGGCAGGACCGGTGCCAGAAGGCTTCCAGGGCGACGATGTTGTAGACGGAGATTATAAAGAAGTATAAGACCTGTGCGGTTGTTTTTAATTAAATGCGGAATTGTTCCGGGAGATCTGGATTTTCATAAGGTCCGGTATCCCGGAACTTCCTTGCGTTATGTAGCAGGACGGAGATTAAGAAAGGGATAAATCATGGCAGAAGCAAAAAGAGATTATTATGAAGTGCTGGGCGTCGGGAAGGATGCGGACGATTCGGCCCTTAAGAAAGCCTACCGGCAGGTTGCCAAAAAGTACCATCCGGATATGAACCCGGGGGATGCGGAGGCAGAGAAGAAGTTTAAAGAGGCATCAGAGGCTTATGCGGTACTTAGCGATCCGGAGAAACGCCGTCAGTATGACCAGTTTGGCCATGCAGCATTTGAGGGCGGAGCCGGAGGCGCAGGCGGATTTGGAGGCTTTGATTTCAGCGGCGCGGATTTCAGCGATATCTTCGGAGATATCTTCGGGGACCTGTTCGGGGGCGGCGGCAGAAGAGGCCGCAGCCAGGGTCCCATGAAAGGCATGAATGTGCGAAAAAGCGTGCGCGTGACCTTCGAGGAAGCGGTATTCGGGTGTGAGAAGGAGCTTGACGTTGTATTAAAGGACTCCTGCCCGAAATGTAGCGGTACAGGCGCGAAGCCGGGCACCTCACCGGAGACTTGTAAAAAGTGCGGCGGCAAGGGGCAGGTTGTCTATACCCAGCAGTCCTTCTTTGGAACGGTGCAGAATGTACAGACCTGTCCGGACTGCGGCGGTACAGGAAAGATCATCAGGGATAAATGTCCGGACTGTCAGGGCACGGGTTATGTGTCCAACCGGAAGAAGATCGCCGTTACCATTCCGGCGGGTATCGACAACGGGCAGAGCATCCGGATCCGCGATAAGGGCGAGCCGGGGGCCAACGGCGGGCCGAGAGGAGATCTGCTTGTGGAGGTCAGCGTGTCCAGACATCCGATCTTCCAGAGGCAGGATATGCACATCTTTTCTACCGTACCGATCTCCTTTGCCCAGGCGGCGCTTGGCGCGGATGTGAAGATCAAGACGGTTGACGGCGAGGTATTATATACAGTTAAGCCGGGGACGAAGACGGACACGAAAGTGCGCTTAAAGGGCAAGGGAGTTCCGTCTGTGAGAAATTCACAGGTGCGGGGCGACCACTACGTGACGCTGGTGATCCAGACGCCGGAGCGCTTAAGCGCCGAGGCTAAAGAGGCCTTAAGGCGGTTTGACGAGCTGTCAGGGAACACGCTGAATTCGGCGGGCACAGGAAACAGCGGAAGTTCTGGAACAGGCAAGAAGAGAAAAGGATTTATGGGTAAGATGAAGGAGGCCTTTGATGAGTGATCATCAGGGGCCTCGGCCTGCCTTGGTTGAGAATACAGAGAATATTTATAGAAAGCATCTATGATGATATGTGATAAAACAATTAGCGTGTTTGCCTTATGTCTAGTACAATGAAATCTGAACCAGTAATTTTTTATTCATGAAAGGACATAAGACAAATGAAAATGAGAGGAAGAATTTTAGGGATGCTTTTGTGTGTGGCTCTGGCGGCGCTTGTAGGATGCGGGGCTAAGGAAACGGCAGAAAGCGGCGGGGAGACAAAGGAAGGGACTGCAAAAGAGGAGTCTGCTGAAGCTTCAGAAGACGGGAAGGTGATCCGCATCGGGTGCGAGGCGACGACGCCGGGCTGGATTCAGACAGGCGACGACGGAAGTCTTCAGGGTTATGATTTCGATGTGTGGCAGGAGATTGGAAAGCGTACAGGCTATGAGATTGACTATCAGGTCATGGACTGGGACGCCATGTGGCCGATGCTGGAATCTGACCGCCTGGATTCTGTTGGGGAGCAGATATCCGTGACGCAGGAGCGGGAAAAGAAGTATACATTTTCCACGCCTTATGCATACAATGTTTACTGCCTGCTGGCAGCTAAGGATAATGAAAAGCTGAAATCTATGGAGGACCTTGCTACTGGGATGACGATCTCCTGTGAGAGCAATACAAGTGATGAGATCATTGTAAATGCCATCAATAAAGAATATGGGATCGAGCTTGAGCCTACGTATTATGACGGCATGTCTGTGCAGGATGTGGCTCTTGGAAGGTGCGATCTCTGGCCGAGAGCGGAGACTTCCTGCAACACGACGGTGAAGGAAGTGGACAATTTAAAAATCCTGGGAAAGACAGATATACTGGAGACCAATGCTTATCCTTTTGCGAAGACAGAGCGCGGGGAGGAGCTTGCAAAAGTGGTTTCGGAAGCCCTTGACGGGATGCGGGAGGACGGGACGTTAAAGACCTTGTCTGAAAAATGGTTTGACATCGATATTTCTGAGAAACCGGCAGATGCGCAGTAATTTCAGGAGGCCTTAAAATTGAGTTTGGAATTTTCTTTAAATACTTTGGGAGCGATGCTCAAGGTTCTCCCGGTGACGCTGTCTCTGACTGCGCTGTCTTTCGCGGCGTCGCTTGTGCTTGCCATAGCGATAGCGGTGATCGATTATTTCCGGGTGCCGGTGCTTAGGCAAGTCTGCGCCGTGTATGTTTCATTTTTTCGGGGAACACCTTTGATTCCGCAGTTGTTTTTGCTGTATTTCGGTATTCCGACCTTTATCGCCTCGCTGAGGGATATCCCGGCGTTTACGGTGTGCGTGGCAGGGCTTACGCTGAATTCTGCGGCGTATATGAAGGAAGTGGTAAGGGGCTCGCTGCTGTCGGTGTCCGAAGGGCAGAAGGAGGCGGCGCTGGCTCACGGGATGACCCCGGTGCAGACCATGTTCCGGATCGTGCTGCCCCAGGCCACAAGGGTGGCGGTTCCGTCTCTTTTTAATAATCTGGTGGATATTGTGAAGGGCACGTCTATGGCATTTACTATCGGGGTTATCGAGATCACGGCGACGGCAAGCCTTCGGGCGTCGGTGACGTTTAATTATTTTGAGGCTTATATGGTTTTGATGCTTTTGTACTGGGTGATCATTCTTATATTGGAACGGCTGGAGGCGGTGGTTGAAAAACGTCTCGCAGTCGGGTATAATAGATAGGCAAAGGGGCAGGCAGATGATAAAGATACAGAATTTACATAAGCATTTCGGGAGCCTTGAGGTGCTTAAGGGAATCGACCTTGAGATAGAAAAGGGTGAAGTGGTGGCGGTCATCGGCTCCTCCGGGACGGGAAAGTCTACGCTGCTTAGATGCATGAACTATCTGGAGACTCCTGACGAGGGCCGGATCACCATAGGAGAGATCACGGTCACGGCGGGAAAGGCGTCTAAGAAGGAGATTCATGAGCTGAGAAAGCATTCTGCCATGATCTTTCAGAACTTTAACCTGTTTTCCAACAAGGACGTGCTACACAATGTGATGGAGCCGCTGATTTCGGCGAAGAAGATGAAGAAGGATGAAGCGGAAAGGATAGCGGTTCAGTATCTGGAAAAGGTAGGCATGGCAAAGAAGCTTACCCAGTACCCGGTTACGCTTTCCGGCGGACAGCAGCAGAGAGTTGCTATCGCGCGTTCTATGGCGACAGAGCCGAATGTGCTGCTTTTTGACGAACCTACATCTGCGCTTGACCCAGAGTGGGTGCAGGAGGTTCTGGAGGTTATACGGAAGCTTGCCAGGGCACATTTTACGATGATCATTGTGACCCATGAGATGCAGTTTGCAAAGGAGGTTGCCGACAGGGTAATATTTATGGATGGTGGAAGAATTGTAGAAGAAGGGCCTGCAAAGGAGGTTCTGGAGAATCCAAAAGAGGAAAGGACCAGGGAGTTTCTTAAGATATCCGGACGAAAGAGCGCAGACGGGGAATCCGTGGTGATCAAAAAATCCAGAAATTTTAAGGACATGCTGCCGATGTTTATCGAGGCAGGGCTTGAATTCAAGCCGGATGACCCGGACCCGGAAGGACTCTTAGTCTGTTTTGAGATGTTGGATAAGGAGAGCGGAAGACGCATCGGCGGAGGTTCTCTGGCGAAGGCGTACGGCGAATTTCTGATCCGCTCGGTGGCGGTAGAGGAGGCATATCAGGGGAAAGGACTTGGGAAGAAGCTGCTGGAGTATATGATCGGAGAGGCGAAGGAGTGGGATGCCAAGCGTCTTTTGCTCACGGCCAAGGTGCCGGGCTTTTATAAAAAGCTCGGGTTTGAGGTCATTCCAAGGGAGGATGCACCGCCGATCTCGGACTGTACGTCCTGCCCGCGGTTTCATAATGGGTGTGATTCTGAGATCATGCGGCTGGAATTATAATTGGTGATATGAGACATACAGAGCAAAAGGTCTTCTCGTTGATGAGGAGGCTTTTTGACGCTGAAAGTAAAGACGTTCTTTGGAAACAGGGATAAATACAGGTAAAGGATGGATGAGATCATGGATTGTTTTGAACAGGGAATTGAAAGAAAGCATACGAATTGTGAAAAGTGGGACGCGCCTTTTGTGAAGGAAGGGGTCGTGCCTATGTGGGTGGCAGATATGGACTTTGAGGTGGCGCCGGCCATCACGGAGAGGCTTGTGCGGGCCGCGAAGAAAGGCGCCTTCGGGTATCAGCTTTTATCGGACCGTTATTATGACGCGGTAATCCGGTTTATGGGCGAGAGACATGGTTATCCGGTAGAGAGGGATTGGATCTGCTATGTTCCAAACGTTGTTCTTGGACTGTTTTTTGGTCTTCAGTCGGTGACGGGGGAGGGGGATGAGGTGATCGTCCAGACTCCGGTGTACGGGCCGTTTTTCAGGGTGGTCAATGACAGCGGGCGCGTTCTCGTAGAGAGTCCCCTTAAAAATGAGGACGGCTATTACACGATGGATTTTGAAGACCTTGAGAGGAAGATCACGGAAAAGACGCGGGCGCTGCTTTTCTGTAATCCCCACAACCCGTCGGGAAGAGTATGGAAGGAAGAAGAGCTGGAAAGACTGGTTTCCATCTGCGCGGAGCATGACATCTGCATGATTTCCGATGACATACATAGTGATATTGTGACGAAAGACCATGAGCACAGGATGATCGCGCCAATCTGTCGGCGGAAGGGAGTAAAGTGCATTACCTGTACGTCGCCCTCAAAGCCCTTTAACCTGGCCAGCGTCCATGTGGCCAACTGTTTGATCGAGGATATGGAGATCCGGGAGAGGTTTAAAGGGTTCCTGGCCGCGCACCATGTGAACGACTGCAATGCGTTTGCGGAGGAGGCCCTTATCGGGGCTTATGAGGAGTCTGGGGAATGGCTGGCGCAGATGAATGAATATGTGGAGTGCAATCTTGACTATTTTGTGGATTACATCCATGAGCACATACCGGCGCTTAAGGTCCGAAAACCGGAAGGGACCTACCTTGTGTGGGTGGATTTTTCAGGGACGGAGATTGCACAGGAGAATATTAAGGAGTATCTCTGCGAGAAGTGCCGTATCCTGGTGAATGACGGAGAGTTTTTCGGCCGGGCGGGCAGGGGGTTCGTGCGGTTTAACTTGGCATGCCCGAGGAAGAATGTGGAGTTTGCGCTGGAAAATCTGAGGAAGCAGTTTGCTTAAGTGGTGGTTTTTATGATACAATCAGAGTCAGGCTGTATATAGAATTGTTTGAATTGTTTTTATGAATGGAGGGAAAGATATGCAGAAATTTGTACAATACATGCCCACAAAGATCGTGTTTGGTAAGGAGGCTGAAAAGGATGCAGGAAAGCTTGTTAAGGAATGCGGAAGCGCTAAGGTGCTGTTGGTATACGGGGGCGGAAGCGTCGTAAAGAGCGGGCTTCTGGACAGGATCAGGGAATCTCTTAAAAAAGAGGGGATCTCTTATCAGGAGCTGTCAGGCGTGCAGCCCAATCCGCGCCTGTCTCTGGCGAGGGAGGGCGTTAAGCTGGCGGTTTCTTTCCAGGCGGAGCTTATCCTGGCTGTAGGCGGTGGCAGTGTCATCGACACGGCGAAGGCAGTTGCCGTGGGTGCGGCGAATCCGGATATTGACATCTGGGACGTGTGGATGGGGAAGGCATCTGTGACAGAGGCAAAGCCTGTGGGCGCGGTGCTGACCATATCTGCGGCAGGCAGCGAGATGAGTGATTCTGCGGTGATCACCAATGCAGAGACGGGGAAGAAGGCTGGCTTTAACTCTGACATCGTGCGCCCGAAATTCGCGCTGATGAATCCGGAGCTTACTTATACGCTGCCTAAGTATCAGCTTTCCTGCGGGATCGTGGATATCCTGATGCACACGCTGGAACGGTATTTCACGCCTGTTTCGGGAAATCAGCTTACGGATGAGATCGCGGAGGGACTGATGCGCACGGTCATCGAGAAGGGGAAGATTGCTTATGGCGATCAGGAGGATTACGACGCCATGAGTGAGATCATGTGGTGCGCAAGCCTGTCCCACAATAATCTTACCGGGCTTGGCCGTCCGAAGGATTTTGCCTGCCATAAGCTGGGGCACGAGATCGGCGGTATGTTTGATGAAGCCCATGGGGCGACCCTTTCGGCGGTGTGGGGAAGCTGGGCGAGATATGTGTATAAGCTTGACGTGGCGAGATTTGCCCGCTACGGCAGAAAAGTGTGGAAGATTGAGGATAAAGGAGAGGAGGAGACTGCGGTCTTAGCGATCGAGGAGACGGAGGAGTTTTTCCGTTTCCTGAAGATGCCGACTTGTATCGGGGAGATGAAGACTGGCGTGCTGCCGGATGAGGCTTTGCGGAAAATGGCGGACAGCGCGACGAAGGGCGATACGGTTAAGCTTGGCTGCTTTAAGAAGCTTGGCGCGCAGGAGATGTATGAGATTTATCAGGCAGCAAACCACGAATGATCTGAATATTAACTGGAAAGGGTTTTACCGGAGCGTATTTGCCCTTGTATTCCCCATGGCGGTTCAGAACCTGATCAATGTAGGAGTTACGGCCACGGATGTGTTTATGCTGGGGAGAGTGGGAGAGAAGGTGCTCTCCGGTTCGTCCCTGGCGGGGCAGATCCAGTTTATCATGATGCTGGTGTTTTTCGGCATCACGGCGGGAGCAACAGTGCTGACTGCCCAGTATTGGGGAAAGAGGGATACGGCGACGATCGAGAAGATCCTGGGGATGGGCCTTAGCGGCGGCGTCGCTATCGCGGCAGTATTTACGGTGTTGGCGCTCGTGCTTCCAGAGCAGCTTGTGGGGATATTCACCTCGGATGATGCGGTGATCTTTGAGGGCGCGAAGTACCTTCGGATCGTCGGGCTTTCCTATGTGTTCATGGCGGTGACCCAGGTCTACTTAAATATCATGCGCAGCATTGAGCGGGTAGTAGTGGCGACGGTGGTCTATTTTGTGTCGCTCCTTGTGAATATCGTCATCAACGCGGTGCTCATCTTCGGGCTTTTCGGGGCGCCGAGGCTGGAGATCGTGGGAGCGGCCATCGGGACGCTGTGCGCCCGTATCACGGAGACGGTGCTGGTGCTTTTGTATGCCCGGTTCCAGAATAAGATCGTAAAGATACGCGCGAGGAACCTGGTCCATATCGATCCGCGGCTTCTGGCGGATTACATCCGTTATGCGACGCCGGTTATCGCCAATGAGCTTCTGTGGGGGCTTGGCACCTCTGCGAACACGGCGATCATCGGGCATCTGGGGAGCGAGGCGGTGGCGGCAAATTCGGTGGCGCAGGTAGCAAGGCAGTTGGCCCAGGTGGTGGTGTTCGGCATTTCCAGCGCTACGGCGATCTGGCTTGGCAAGACGCTGGGGGAGAAAAAGATTGAGCACGCCAGGGCGTATGCGAAGAAATTTGTGATCCTGTCGCTGGTGCTTGGAATTCTGGGCGGGGCATTTATCCTGATCCTAGGCCCGCTGGTGAGCAGTGTGCTGACGCTGTCGGAGGTATCCAGAAGGTATCTTGGCTTTATGTTTTTTGTGATGTCTTACTTTGTGGTGGGGCAGGCCTTCAACACGACGATGGTGTGCGGAGTGTTCCGCTCTGGCGGAGATACGAAGTTCGGGCTTGTGATGGATGTGGCGTCTATGTGGGGGTGCTCCATTTTTTTGGGCGCCGTGGCGGCATTTTATTTCCATGCAAGCGTTCCGGTGGTGTATATGCTCCTGATGAGCGATGAGATTATCAAGATGCCGGTCTGCTGGTGGCGGTACCGGAAATATAAGTGGCTAAATGATGTGACGCGGGAGATGTAAAAGGGGGCAGGATGATCCCCGGCAGGACGCCCCTCCGGATGATACTGCCGGAGGGGCTGTATGGCATTTGTAACTTACTGGTTAGTGGAGTTGACAGGGGTAACGATTGGTTTGCCGTCCTGGTCTACCAAAACAGTTACTCCGCAGCCGCTTGTCATGTTAGATGACAGTAATAAATAGTTTACTCCTGTTTCAGCATCAACGATGATTTTGCGGATATTGGCTACTCCCTGTGAATAAGTTTCTACAAATCGTTCTTTAGCCATATTCAGTACTCCTTTCTTAATTTCTTCCAAATTTATTATACACCATTTTTTCTTTATGAGAAACTGTTTGTTGATGTTAGGAATAAAAGTTTGAGGTTGGGCGTTGCTGTTCATGGGTCAGGAATGCGCACTGGCTGCGCATTCCGTAAGAACATGATCCGGGAGTGAGGGACGGCTTTTGCGCAGCAAAACTTGGAATGCCGTCATGAATCGTTGCTATGAGCGGCTCCTGGGCCGTGAATAGCAACACAGATAAGCAGAAGATCTGAAAAAAGATGTTAATAATGGTTGATAATGGCAATGATAAGGTAGTACAATAGGAGACAGCAGTAGCTATATATTATTGAAGAAAAGGAGAGGTTATGATGAAAGTAGTAGCGACAGACAAGGCGCCGAAGGCGTTGGGACCATATTCACAGGGGTATGTACACAATGGGATTTTCTATTCTGCGGGGCAGATTCCCATCAACCCGGCGACGGATGCGATCGAGGCAGAGACGATTGCAGAGCAGACGGAGCAGGTATGCAAGAATATAGGCGAGATTCTTACGGCTGCGGGAACTTCCTTTGATAAAGTTCTTAAGACCACATGCTTTCTGTCGGATATGGGTGATTTTGCGGCGTTCAATGAGGTGTATGGGAAGTATTTCACTTCCAAGCCGGCAAGGAGCTGCGTGGCGGTAAAGACACTGCCGAAGAATGTGCTGTGCGAGGTGGAAGTGATCGCTGTCGTTGAGTAAGCGCCCGGAAGGATCTGGCCGGGTAATTATTTTATGGATGAAGTTTGGGGCAGCATGTCTGCCCCGTATATGTTGAAAGGTAAGGTGGATGTTATGGCTGAGGAACAACAGCAAAGCGGCTGCTCTCCGTCTGACTGCGCAGGATGCGCCCATGCGGATTCATGCAGCAGCAAGCCGGTGGATTTTCGGAAACCTGCGAACCAGTTTTCGGATATCAAAAAGGTCATCGGCGTGGTCAGCGGCAAGGGAGGCGTAGGGAAGTCGATGGTAACGGCGTCTCTGGCAAGGATGCTGCGAAAGAAAGGTTATAAGGTAGGGATTTTGGACGCGGATATCACAGGGCCGTCCATCCCGAAGATGTACGGGATCCATGAGAAGGCTCTCGGCGACGAGAGCGGCATTTTCCCACGTGAGGCGGCGGACGGGACAAAGATTATGTCCATCAATCTCTTGCTGGAGCATGAGTCGGATCCGGTTATCTGGAGAGGCCCGGTCATTGCCAATGTGGTGACTCAGTTCTGGACGGATGTGATGTGGGGAGAACTTGACTATCTGCTGGTGGACATGCCTCCCGGCACAGGGGACGTTCCGCTGACGGTGTTCCAGTCGCTGCCGGTCAATGGCGTGGTGATCGTGTCTTCGCCTCAGGATCTGGTGAAGATGATCGTGAAAAAGGCATACAGTATGGCGCGGCAGATGAATATTCCGGTGCTGGGGATCGTGGAGAACTACAGCTACCTTGTGTGCCCGGACTGCGGGAAGAAGATTTCTGTATTTGGGGAGAGCAAGGTGGAGGAAGTGGCCGCAGAACTTGACATTCCGGTACTTGGAAAGATGCCCGTAGACGCGGCGCTTGCAGAGGCTGTGGAGAAGGAGCGTTTTTTTGAGGTTGACCATGAGTATCTTTCCGGGGCGGATAACCAACTGTAAGATATGAGATGCCTGACGATTTTCCCTTTTCTAAACAGCGATAGGCGGCAGTACTTGAGTCTGCCGCCTATCACTGTCTATAGATCTGAATTAGTCCGTGGCTCTTAAGCGCTCGATTATACGCTGTTTCTCCAGATTCTTAAAGCAGAGGTATGGAATGAGAATTGCAAAAGTAATCAAGTGTATCATCGCAAATTCTTTCTGACGACTTACAATAGCCGTTACCATACTATTCACGAAGTTAAGAATACCGACTAATGCGGTCACTACGCTGAACGTGTTCCCCATAACCGCAGAAGACCGTGTTTCGGATTCATATTGTTCTATCATTGTTGTGCGTGAAGTAACCGGCAGGATGCGGTCAACATTGTTGTGCCGTAACAGCATCCGGTATTGCCTGCGCCACATCCGGCGCATAGCCCCTGATATCAGCAAACAGGTCTGAGGCACAGAAGTCGCTCAGATTCCGGACAAAGGAACTATCTTGCCGGTAGTCAGAATAATATCCAGCTTTTCCATCCGCTTCACATAGAACAAGACTAAGCAGATACCCTGAATGGCAGCGCACGAAACGGAATTTTTTGACATCATTTGCCACAGCAATAAACGGGGCGATATTTTGCAGATTATTTTACTGCACTTTGCGCTTATTTTCAACGGAAGTGAGCGCTGCCGTCTTGAGACAGTCAGGGAGTGGCTGCGATGAGCGGCCCCTGGATCGTAGACGGCAAGCAGGGATTTAGATTTCCCATCCTACCAGTCGTTGACAAATACCTTCTCCGTCATTATAATTAGAAAATAGTGATTTGATAAGTAGATTAGTAGATTTGAGGAGAACAAGATGAAAAAATACGGAGTAAATGAATTAAGAAAGATGTTCCTTGAGTTCTTTGAGAGCAAGGATCATCTTGCCATGAAGAGCTTTTCTCTGGTGCCCCATAATGACAAGAGCCTTTTGCTCATCAATTCTGGTATGGCGCCGTTAAAACCATATTTTACCGGGGAGGAGATCCCGCCGAAGAGACGGGTGACGACCTGCCAGAAGTGTATCCGAACAGGCGATATTGAGAATGTGGGAAAGACTGCCCGGCATGGGACGTTTTTTGAGATGCTGGGAAATTTTTCCTTCGGCGATTACTTTAAGGATGAGTCCATCCACTGGACGTGGGAGTTTCTGACCGAGATGGTCGGTCTTGATGCGGACAGGCTTTATCCGTCCATATATCTGGATGACGACGAAGCCTTTGAAATCTGGAATAAGAAGATCGGGATCCCGGCGGAGCGGATCTTCCGCTTTGGCAAGGAGGATAATTTCTGGGAGCACGGTTCAGGCCCGTGCGGCCCCTGTTCGGAGGTCTACTACGACCGGGGTGAGGGGTACGGCTGCGGGAAGCCAGACTGTACGGTGGGCTGTGACTGCGACCGCTACATGGAGATCTGGAACAACGTATTCACCCAGTTTGACAATGACGGGCATAATCATTATACGGAGCTTGAGCAGAAGAATATCGATACAGGCATGGGCTTAGAGCGTCTGGCCTGCGTGGTGCAGGACGTGGATTCCATGTTTGATATCGACACCCTCTTTGCCCTGCGGGAGCATGTGTGCAGGATGGCGGGCGTTGTGTATGGAAAGGGCGGGGAGACGGATGTGTCCGTGCGTGTCATTACTGACCATATCCGTTCCGTGACCTTTATGATCTCCGACGGGATACTGCCGTCTAACAGCGGGCGCGGTTATGTGCTGCGGCGGCTTCTCAGGCGTGCCAGCCGTCATGGAAGGCTTCTTGGGATTGACCGGGAGTTCCTTGTGGAGCTTGCAGGAACGGTGATTGAAGGATCCAGGGATGGGTATCCGGAGCTTGAGGAGAAGAAGGAATTTATCTTCAAGGTGATCACTAAGGAGGAGGAGCAGTTTAACAAGACCATCGACCAGGGACTTTCTATCCTTGCGGGGATGGAGGAGGAGATGGTAAAGAAGGGCCAGAAGGTACTGTCCGGCGGGGAAGCCTTCCGCCTTTATGATACCTACGGATTCCCGGTTGACCTGACCATCGAGATCTTAGGGGAAAAAGGACTTTCCATCGATGATGAGGGCTTCAAAAAGGCTGTGGAGGAGCAGAAGGCAAAAGCGAAGGGAACCTTTGGCGAGCATAGCTACAGCGGGAGGGAAGCCAGTATTTATGATGCCATAGATGCGTCGGTCACCAGTACATTTGTGGGATATGAAAAGGCATCCTGTGAGTCCAGGGTCACTGTGCTTACGACAAAGACAGAGATTGTGGAGGCATTGTCCGACGGAGAGGAGGGTACGGTCTTTGTGGAGGAGACTCCGTTTTATGCCACAAGCGGCGGCCAGGAGGCAGACACGGGGATTATCCGCACGGCGGATTTTGAATTTGTGGTTACAGATACGGTAAAACTGCCAGGTGGCAAGATCGGGCATAAGGGATGCGTCAGAAAGGGCATGGTAAAGAACGGTGACAGGGTGATCCTTGAAATCGACACCAGGAAGCGGGCGCTCTCTGCCAATAATCACAGCGCCACCCACCTTCTGCAGAAAGCGCTCAAGATGGTGCTTGGCAATCATGTGGAGCAGGCAGGTTCCTCGGTCAATGCAGACCGGCTGCGCTTTGACTTCACGCATTTTTCTGCCATGACCCAAGAGGAGATCCGCAAGGTTGAAGGTATTGTCAACGAGCAGATCATGAACCGGCTTTCGGTAAAGGCTGAGAATATGCCCATCGAGGAGGCAAAAAAGACCGGTGCGGCTGCGCTCTTCGGTGAGAAATACGGCGATATCGTCCGGGTGGTGAGCATGGGAGAATTTTCAAAGGAATTCTGCGGAGGCACTCATGTGGAGAACACCGGCGCGATCACGGCATTTAAGATCATTTCCGAGACCGGCGTGGCGGCCGGGGTAAGGCGTATCGAGGCGCTGACGTCTAAAGGGCTTCTGGACTATTATGATGAGCTTGAGCAAAGGCTTCTGGAAGCGGCGAAGCTGATCAAGGCGAAGCCGGATATGCTTTCGGAGAAGATAAAGAACCTGGTTGCGGAGAACAAGGCGTTAAACAGCGAGGTAGAGAGCCTTAAGGGCAGGCTGGCTAAGGATGCCATGGGTGATGTGATGGACCAGGTGACGGAAGTAAAGGGCGTGAAGCTTCTTGCCGCGAAAGTGGAGGGAGTGGATATGAACGGACTGCGCGACTTAGGCGACCAGCTTAAGAGTAAGCTGGGTGAGGGCGTCGTAATACTGGCGTCATCTTCAGGCGGCAAGGTGAACCTGATGGCTATGGCGACGAAAGAAGCAGTAGAGAAGGGCGCACATGCCGGCAATCTGATCAAAGCGATCGCTTCACTGGTCGGCGGCGGCGGCGGCGGACGGCCGAATATGGCGCAGGCAGGCGGCAAGAACCCGGATGGCATCGACGCGGCTGTGGCTAAGGTAAAGGAAGTGCTGGAGGGACAGATATAGAAGGATATACTGGATATATACCTTGGCATGATATTGCATATATGCAGAAAGATATATCGAAAGAAGTATCGAAAAATATATGGAGATATACAGACGGCAGGGAGTATGCTGAACCTGTATAGTGAAAAAACTACGGATCAAGGATTTGATTGGTAGTTTTTTTATCCTGTTTTGTATTTTTTTGTAACAAATCTAAAGATTCTTACTCATATAAGTAGGGGAGGTGGAATGGGTGCAGGATTTTGAGAAGGTCTATGTAGAATACCTGCGGGATGTCTATAATTTTTTGCTGAAATTAAGCGGCAGTGAAGACATTGCCGAGGAGCTGACCCAGTCCACGTTTTCCATCGCTTTTGAAAATCTGGGAAAATTCCGCGGGACATGCAAGATGTCCGTCTGGCTGTGTCAGATCGCGAAGCATGAGTATTTTGCGTATTTAAGGAAGCGAAAGCCCCTTGTAGGAGTGGAGGCGGTAAAGGACGAGCCGTGGGAGGAGAGCCCGGAGGATAAGTTTATCGCCCGTGCAGAGCAGCTTCAGATCCAGGAGATTCTGCAGGCACTTCCGGAACCTTATAAAGAGGTCTTTACCTTACGTGTCATGGCGGAGCTTTCCTACAGGGATATCAGCCGTCTCTTTGGAAAATCGGAGTCGTGGGCGAGAGTGACGTATTACCGTGCGAAATGCATGATCATCAAGCGGCTGGAAAGGAGCGGGGACAATGAAATGTGAGATCATCAGGGATCTGATGCCTTTATATCTGGACGACTGCTGCAGCGGCGGGAGCAGGGAGCTTGTAGAGGAGCATGTTGAAACGTGCGAATCCTGCCGTAAGCTTCTGGGCGAGATGGCGCAGGAGCTTGTGATCGGTATGGAGGAAAGGCACCATAATCTTTTGGAAGAAGAGCTTCTAAAGACTGGGAAGGAGGTCATAAAGACCGAGGTGCGGGAGGATTATCTGGAAAATATCATCTGGATGGATATCCCTTTGAACATCATCGTATTTATATTCGGGATATTCGCAATGCTCAAGTACGATGCAGATCAGCTCTATCTGTACACCTATGAGCAGATTGCCAAGCTGGGGCGGGAGGAGAGTATGTGGATTGATATATATACCAATATGGGGAATCCGCTTAATATGGGAATAACCCTGTATTTCCTGGCCGGAGAGGCCATCTATCTGCTGAATGCGAAGAAAAAGCGGCAGAGTGCTATCCTGACCTGCGCTGCGCTGCAGTCTATAGTTTACAAATTCATCATGTTTGTGACCATGGCTGTAATCGGCCTGATGCTGATGCTGCGCAGGTAAGAGACGGCTTGGGAGCGTGGAGGACAACGAGCGGTGGTGAAAGGAGAAAGTGATGAAAAGAAAGACGGACGGAGAAGGAAAACATATGCAGAGATTGCAGGCGGCAGTATCCTTTGGGCTTTACGGGGCGGATATCCTGCTGTCCTTTTTCCCGTGGATCGTCATCGGGGATGACCAGTACAATTTGTTCCAGTTGGCGCTTGTTATGAAAGATAACGGTCTTGAAGAGCTGATCGCCGGAGTAAAGACGTATGCGGATATGGAGAACCTGGCGGCGGTGAAGGCGGGGATCCTGATCGAGCTTGTATTCTTCGGCGCATTTTTTCTGTGCAGTATTTTCTACCTGGCAGCAGTGCTGTCAGGAAAAGGGCGTAAGCTTAATATAGCTGCTTTCGGCACATCTTTCGCCGCCTACTATCTGCATATGACTATGTCCGGGTATGCCATCTGGGACATTACTACCGACCGGACGCTTGGAGGAGTGTTCCCGGGAATGATGACTTTGCTCAGCGGCCTGGAGCTGATGACAGTCAAGATCATGGGAATATGGAAGGAGACGAAGAGGCTTTCGGAGGAGTCACGGAAGAAGGATCTGCGGGAAAAGAAAGAAAAGCAGGAGCGGCTTAGATTTTACGGAAGGTACAGTGAGCTGTTCTACCGGTTTGTCTGGAAAAATTTTAAGGGTAACTGGAAAGATTATATTCTGCTGCTCCTTTGCAGTATCCTGGTGTTCACTTTTATCGTTACTGGTTTCGGGCTTAACCGTATCTTAGGCGCCAAGAGCAGGTATGAGGGGATGGACCAGATCCTGGGCGGATTGAATGGGGTGCTGATAAACACGGTCATTCCGCTGGGGATCATCTCGGTGATCATCATCGTTATCCTGACTTTTTATTACCTGCGCTGCCGGGCGAAAAACTACGGGATCTTCTTTACGCTGGGCATGAGGAAGATGACTTTGCAGTATTTTGTTGTAGTGGAGTTTTTCGCCCTTATTCTCCTCACTTTTGTTGTGGGCGGCATACTGGGAACAGGAATTTTGTGTCTGTTTTCGGCAAAGTCTGAGATGCTTATGGGAGAGCATACAGGGCTGTCTGTTTTGGGAGCGGGCACGTATTTTTCTGCGGCGGCGGGGCTTCTTTTGATCTACCTGACCGCGTTTATGGCGGCGAGGGATATATTTTATGACTTTAATATGGGGAGGGGGACGGACTTGAATGCAGTCCGGGAGGAGATGCCGAAGCGACGGCAGACGGGATTTCTTGTCCTTGGGCTATCCTTCTGCCTCATAAGCATCTTAAGATACCGCAGGCTTAAGAACTTTGAAAGCGCCTATCTTCTGCTCCTGTTCTTTGCTGGTATCTATATCACGCTGCGCTGCGGGATTGCACGGTGGCTTGAGGGAGAGAGGAAAAATGCAGGCTATCTTGGCAGGCTGATGGTGCATAACCAGCTTTTCCATAAGTCGAAGACAAATACCCGGTATATCTTTGCCATGGCGGTGATCCAGTTCTGCGCTTTATTCTATTTTTCTTCCCAGATGATCTCTGTCATGATCGCGGAGGATGGGGACATGCTGTATCCCTACGATATCGTATGTATGGCCAATGATGAGGATGAGGACATCTTCCAGAGGATGGAAAAGAAGGAGAAGATTACGCGCAGGGAGTATCCGATGATCCGGGTCTCCAACTATGATTCTACGGAGAAGCCGGAGGGTGCTCTGGATGTGAAACCGCCCCAGGGCCAGCATATCGGGATCTCGGAGAGCACCTATCATGAGCTGAAGGCGCAGCTTGATGCGGATTACCAAAGAACAGACCTTCATCTTGACGCAGAAGGGAAGAGGATATATATCGTCCACCAGCAGGATAAGTCGGTGAAAGCTCAGCCTATTGATTTTTTCATGTCGCGGGCTCATCCGCTGCTCCACGCAGGGACGCCCTGCATCAATGCCAGTGCAGTGGGCGGGAACATCGAAGAGAATGGCTACTATTTTAAGGATATTGCAGGGGAAGAGATCGGCAGTCTTACGGGGGCCTTCCGGCAGGGACTTAAGGACAATCTGGTGGTTTTTTCGGATGAATATTTTGAACAGGCGAAGGAACTGTGGAAGACGACGGATATGACTTCGGGAAGGCAGCTTTCAGAGGACACGGAGAAGATACCGGGCGTCGATATCCGCCAGGGTCCGTCAAGGCTGGTCCTAATCCATACAGAGGAGAAGGATATATCGGGCCTGGAAAGCGAACTGGCAGAATTTAAAGAGAGGCATAGGGAAGATGAAAAGTATGATCTTACAGTACCCTGTTATTATACAAAGCAGGAGGCAATCCGGAGATTAAGAACCGAGCGGGTGATGAAGATCACCATGAATCTGTCGCTGCTGATTGTGTCGCTGTTTGTCTACCTCGTACTGCTGAGTGTAAAGATGGCGACAGAAGCAGATATGGTGATTAAGCGTGCAGTATTTCTTAACTGCATGGGAATGCGCCAAAAGGAGAGAGGAGGGCTTATCCGGAAGGAGCTGCTGTGTTATTATTATCTGTTGCCCGTGACGGTTGCGGCTGGCTCTGCGGCAGTCTATACGGCGGCGGTATTCTATGCAAGGCAGTATACAGGAGAAGATATACTTGCTTATCTTAGGCTGATGGCTCTGGTATGGGCGGTGAGCCTCGCGGTTACGGGAGCGGCGGCTTTCGTGATGACAGAAATGTATGTGCAGAAGGCAGAGAGGAGAAAAGAATGGTGAGTAAGATGAAAGAAAGAAAGCCGGTCATCAAGGTGGAGGAGCTTTACCGGGAATATGCGAAATTGAGTCAGAGAGACGGGGAGACGGAAAGTATCAAGGTACTTAAGGGGCTTGATTTTGCAGTAAAGGAGCAGGAATTTGTCGGGATTATGGGCAAATCCGGCTGCGGAAAGACGACGCTTCTTAAGACACTCGGGCTGATCGACAAGCCTACGAAAGGGACGCTTTATTTCTGTGGAAGGGATACGAGGAAATTGTGGAATGACGAGTTGGCAGACATCCGCCGGCGAAAGATCGGTTTCGTGTTCCAGGATTTTTATCTCATGGACAGCCTGTCTGTCAGCGAGAATATCATGCTGCCCATGGTGCTGGATAAAAAGGACGCCTGCAGCTGCATGGAGAAGGGGAAGGCGTACGCCGGGCAGTTTGGCCTGTCCCATCTGATGAAAAAATATCCTTACGAGCTTTCCGGCGGGGAGAAGCAGAGAGTGGCGATCAGCAGAGCGTTGATCAACGATCCGGATCTGATCCTGGCGGACGAGCCTACCGGGAATCTGGACTCAAAATCCGGAAAGACTGTTATAGACGCGCTGGAGCGGATCAATGAGAAGATGAAAAAGACGATCATCATGGTCACTCATGACCCGCAAGTGGCAAGTCGCTGCAAGAGGATCATCTTTTTGAAGGACGGCGTGATACTGGAGGATCTTAAACGCACGGGGAGCGAAGATGAGTTCTATGGAAAGATTATTGAGAAGATGAAGGATCTGTAATCCTGTGCTGAATGCCTTTAAGGAGCGGCACGGCATCGCTGAAAAATTATCTTAAAGGCATCCTTCACAGGGAGCTGCGGGTGTATTATATGATCTTGCCGGCGGTATCAATCCTTGTGGGCGCTGGTATCCGGCTGTTAATGCTTCGCGTATACGGCGTCCATATCCGGCTTGGGCGACGGCAGTCTGTCGCTTGGCACGTTGGCTTTCTTGTGGTTGCTGAGGGCTCCTGCTTCCATGGCGTCCGCGAAGTTGATCGGATGATTTCTCATATGTACCTTTAAAAGCTCGAACAGCCTTAAGGTCGGGCGCTTTGACTCCAGGGCGCTGACGGCGTCCACGTATTTGCAGCCGGTCTGACTGGCAAGTGTTTTCAGCTTCTCGTTGATCCGCTGTGCGGTTGGGCTTTCGGATACGATAGAGACGATATAGATGGCGGCCTGTGTCTTTGTATGGATCATGTAGAGCAGCCATTCGTATTTGGAGATAAAGTCGTCGGTGTTGACCTTCTCGTCCAGAATATCCACATCCCCCATATTCACGAAGATCTTGCGGGGATTTAAGTCGTATAGACATACCTTCAGGTAGCTTTCAATCTGGCTTAATCGGATGTCCTTTACGCTGCGGTTATAGATCGGTTCTGTAATGCGGAAAGCCTGTGTCAGCTCTCCGACGGGGAGCGACGCAAAGGTGTTGGAGCCGAAGAGCACAACGCCGCCTGCTTCTGTAATACTGTTTAATTCACGATATTTTTCCATTTCATCTTCTCCTTGGCTGCTGCCGAATGGGTTAATGGGTGCTTTTGTCTCTGCCGGCTGCAAAGCCCGGGCAGTATTGGGATTCTGGTCTGTATTGCCTGAAAGCTCATGGCAAAGCGCTGCATTTGCTGTCTGTGCCTGCCTGTCGTAATGGCGGTTGATAAAGTAGACGGCCAGATTGGCGGATACGACGGCCAGATTCAGCAGATAAACTACAAGCACGTAGTTGAATTTGTGATCGTAAAATTTTGCGCAGATCCCGGCGATGTATCCGGCGATGATCAGCAGGATAAACTGGAGACTCATTGTTTTTGCTGATTTTGCCTTGATGTTCTTGGCAAGATTCATGGGCCAGGACAGACCAAAGCAGATCAGCATGGTAGATTCAAGAAGTTCAGCCATAGTTAAGATTCCTCTCTTTCTTTTGCCGGTACAGTTTAGTATATGCTGTGCCGGCGGGTATTGTTTTTGCTTCGGGTTAAGTGTAGCATTGACTTATGATTATGTCTAATATATAATAATTATCAAATTCATAATATTAACATTATGAATAAAAGGCATCGTGCAGACAGGTACGGAGGATGTACACTGTGGAAAAAAGGATGTGCGTTCCTTTCTGCCTGCCGAAAATGAGCTTTGCAGATTTTATGACGGGTGGGGGAAAGAAAGATATGGAACTGACACAGATCCGTTATTTTCTTGAGGTGGCGGATACGAAGCATATGACCAACAGCGCGAAGAACCTTCACATCACGCAGCCGGCGCTGACCCAGGCGATCCGCCGGCTGGAGGAGGATCTGGGCGTGCCTTTGTTCGCGGCAAAGGGGCGCAATATTACGCTGACCGAGTACGGGAAATATCTCCAGAAAAAGCTTGTTCCCCTGATGGAGCAGCTAGATCAGATCCCGGAACAGCTCAATATGATGGTGAAGCTTGAGGGTGAGACGATCCACATGAACGTGCTGGCGGCATCGGGTCTTGTGATGGAGGCGATCATCGAATATAAACGGACCCATGAGGGAATCCTGTTCCAGCTTCAGCAGAATTCGGAGAGCGACCTTTATGATATCGCCGTGACCACCAAGCTTTTTTACCAGGGCCTTAGCGAGAAGAACAGCTTCGCCTGCGCAGAGAAGATCTATCTGGCTGTGCCAAAGGATGGGAAATACGGTGCAAGGACTTCGGTCTGCCTTGAGGAAGTGGCCGAAGAAGGCTTTGTAAGTCTTCTGGGTTCTAGGGAGTTCCGCTATATCTGCGACCGCTTCTGCCAGCATGCAGGATTCACGCCCAGGGTCATCTTTGAGAGCGATAACCCGGCGGCGGTCAAGAATATGATCGCGGCCAATATGGGGATCGGTTTCTGGCCGGAATTTACGTGGGGCAGTATTGAGAACGAGCACGTAAAGCTTCTGGAGATCGAGGAGCCGGTGTGCCAGAGGGACATTATCATCACCTATAATATGAACAAGATCGACAGCCGCAACGTGACGGAGTTCTATGAATTTCTTGTGGAATTCTTTCAGAGCAGGAAAAATGGATAGCTTGCCGGATTATTTAAAAATTTTTGCGAAATCTGTTTGTTTTTTGTAAAAACTGTACTATAATGAATACATTAAATGTCGAAAAGGAGAGGTAATGATAATGGCAGTATTAGAAAATCTTGAACCAAAGAAAGTATTCCAGTTTTTTGAGGAGCTTTGCCAGATTCCCCACGGTACCTTTGATATTGACCGTATGAGCGATTACTGTGTGGAATTTGCAAAGAAGCGCAATCTTAAGTATATCCAGGATGAGGTGAAGAATGTGCTGATCTTCAAGCCCGGAACCGAAGGCTACGAGAACAGCGAGCCGGTGATCATACAGGGGCATATGGATATGGTGTGCGAGAAGACGCCGGATTCGGATCACGATTTTAAGAAGGATCCTCTTGACCTTTACGTGGAGGACGGTTACATAAAAGCAAGGAATACTACGCTTGGCGCTGACGACGGTATCGCCCTTGCCATGGCTATGGCGCTTCTTGACAGCGACGATATCCCGCATCCGCCTATCGAGGCTGTATTCACTGTTGACGAAGAGACCGGCATGGGCGGGGCCAACGGCATCGACCTGTCTGTGCTGAAGGGCCGCAAGCTGATCAATATCGACTCTGCTACAGAAGGTGTCCTGACGACCGGCTGTGCAGGCGGCATCCGGATGACTACGGAGATCCCTGTGACCAGGGAAGAGAAGAGCGGGACGGCCGTTAAGCTTATGATCAAAGGATTAAGAGGAGGCCACTCCGGCGAGGAGATCCACGAGCAGCGGGGGAATGCCCACAAGCTGATGGGACGGCTTCTCCGCCGTATTTCCGAAGAGACAGCGTTTAATCTTGTTGATATACAGGGAGGCGCGAAAGAGAATGTCATCGCTATGGAGAATACGGCGAATATCATCACAGCCGGGGCGGATGCGGACAAGGCGGTTGCCATCGCGGCAGAGATGAAGGCTGTGTTTGACAATGAGTTCATGGGAGATGAGCCGGGACTTGCCGTTACGGCAGAGGTGACCGGCGAAGGAAGCTATCAGGCATTTGATCAGGCAAGCACGCAGCGGGTTGTAGCGTATCTGATCGTCAATCCTTACGGTGTGCAGGGCGTAAGCCGCAAGCTTGAGAATCTCACCGAGAGTTCGCTGAATATCGGTGTGGTGGAGACGAAAGAGGATACAGTGGAGACGGCATATCTGATGAGAAGCTCCGTGGAGAGCTTAAAGCAGTATATGCGTATCCAGCTTGAGGAGTTCGCGAAGCTCATCGGCGCAAAGGCAACCGTTGACAGCGAGTATCCGGCATGGCAGTATAATCCGGATTCAGAGCTTCGCAAGATAATGGAAAGCACGTATCAGGAGATGTACGGCAAAGATCCGGTGGTATTCGCTATCCATGCAGGTCTTGAGTGCGGGCTGTTCCTCGGGAAGAAGCCGGATCTCGACTGTGTGTCTATGGGACCGAATATGTTCGATATCCATTCCTTTAACGAGAGACTTGATATCGCTTCCACGGAGCGCGTATGGAATTACCTGAAAGCAGTGCTGGCAGCCCTGAAATAAAGTCTAGTACATCAAATAATAAGTAACTAGCCATATCACTTGTCTGATTTTCCGGCTACTGTGTTAGATTTTCTAGCTGCAGCCGCCGCTGCGCCGTCGAAAATCTGTCTTGTATCTGAAAAATTATCCTGCGTGATATAGCCAGATACTTATTTTTCAATGTACTAGTAAGAAAGAAAAGAGCCTGTCCTATGAATATGGGGCGGGTTCTTTTTCATATAGTGCAAAAAAGGATAGAAAGCATAAGCAGTATGTATCGCGGACGTTGTAGAAGAAAATATATGGACAGCGGTAAGCTCCTTTTTGTGATCTTACTTCTGGCGCTGTTCACTGTGCTGGAAACGGATTGGCTTTCGCATCAGGGCGCCGGGAACACGGAAAAGAAGCGTGAGCTTTCGGACGAGGACTTCCGCAATGAATTTTTCTCCGACGGGATGTGGGAGAAGGAAGAAGATCTTCCGTCCCAGTGCCGTCAGTATCTTAAGCAGGTAAAAAATGAGGCGGTCTATTTCCCTGTACCGGAGTCAACGCTTGATTCCTCCCTCGGAACTTCCTATGTGGACAGTTGGATGGGGGAGCGGACCTATGCCGGGAAGCGGGGGCATGAGGGGACGGATATTATGGCGGATAAAAATACGAGAGGGCTTTATCCGGTGGTCAGCATCACGGACGGCGTGATCAGCAATCTGGGATGGCTTGACAAAGGAGGCTACCGCATCGGCATCACGACAGGAGACGGCACTTATTATTATTATGCCCACCTGGATTCTTATGCCAATATAAAGGAGGGAAGCCCGGTGAAAGCGGGAGAGCTTTTAGGCTACATGGGCGATTCCGGATATGGGCCGGAGGGAACTACGGGGCAGTTCGACGTGCATCTCCATCTGGGGATCTATTTTTACCAGGACGGGGAAGAGATCAGCGTGAATCCCTATCATCTTTTAAAATTTCTCGAAAATAATAAATTAAAATACGCTTATTCCTAGAGTTATATAAGAGAATGTGCTATACTAAAAATATATGCGCAAATGTACAATCTGCTGACGGATGGAGGAAGGGCATGAGACTGCCAAAGGAGTTTGAAGAGAAGATGAGGGAGCTTTTAAAGGAAGAGTTTCCGGACTATATGGCATGTTATGGCAAGCCGCGATTTTACGGACTCAGGGTGAATACGGGCAAGATCACGGCAGAGGAATTCGAGAGGATCTGTCCGTTTCCCATACATCCTGTTCCGTGGATTGGGAACGGCTATTACTATGACGGGGAGTCGGTTACGCCATCGAAGCACCCCTATTACTATGCAGGGCTTTACTACCTGCAGGAGCCAAGCGCCATGACGCCTGCCAGCCGGCTGCCGGTTGAGCCGGGTGACAAGGTCCTTGATGTGTGTGCCGCACCGGGAGGGAAGGCTACGGAGCTGGGAGCCAGGCTTGGAAGAGAGGGGCTTCTTGTGGCTAATGACTTAAGCAGCTCCCGGGCGAAGGGTCTTCTTAAGAATATTGAGGTGTTTGGCATCGGCAATGTGCTGGTGCTCAGCGAGGAGCCGGGGAAGCTGTGTGATCACTTCCCAGAGTATTTTGATAAGATCCTGATCGACGCGCCCTGTTCCGGAGAAGGGATGTTCCGCAAGGATAAGAAGATGGTAAAAGCGTGGGAGGAGCACGGCCCGGAATTTTTCTCCAATATACAGCGGGGCATTATTCTAAAGGCCGCCCGTATGCTCAAGCCCGGCGGCATGCTTTTGTATTCTACATGCACCTTTGATGCCAGGGAGAACGAACAGGTGATCGGATATCTTTTAGCCGCATGTCCGGAATTTTGCGTCATGCCCATGGAGGGGTATGAAGGTTTTTTGGAAGGCCGCCCGGAGCTTTCAGATCCGGTGTGCAGAGGGCTTAAGGAAACCGTCCGCATCTTCCCTCACCGGATGGACGGGGAAGGCCATTATCTGGCTCTGCTAAAGAAGAAGGGGACGGCCGGTAAGCCTGTGCCTGCCCGGGAAAGAAGCGGCAGAGGCAAGGAGAAGCTTCCGGAGGAGCTTAAGGAATTTCTGGAGGAGGTATCGGTTTCCTTTGACAGCGGGCGTATGGATATCCGGGGAGAGCGGGTATACTATATGCCGCAGGAACTGCCGGATGTCCGGGGCATCCGGTTCCTTCGGACGGGACTGCTCCTGGGCGAGCTGAAGAAGAAGCGGTTTGAGCCAAGCCAGGCTCTTGCGATGTATTTAAAAAAGGAAGAATATAGAAAAACCATAGACTTTGGCGCTGCCGATGAACGCATTTTCCGATATCTGAAAGGGGAGACGCTGGAAGTATCCGATCTTGCGGGAAAGGCTGAGAAAGGGTGGTATCTGGTCTGTGTGGATTCCTACCCCCTGGGATGGGGGAAGCTTTCCAAAGGAACGCTCAAGAACAAATATCTTCCGGGATGGAGGCTGTGCTGATGATCA
Organism: Lachnospiraceae bacterium; assembly: GCA_910575105.1. GTDB lineage: Bacteria > Bacillota > Clostridia > Lachnospirales > Lachnospiraceae > MD308. The sequence continues at coordinate 31,829 of CAJTDK010000012.1, read as the reverse complement.
GACTGGACAAATATGTGGCTGACATGGGCGGGGGTACCAGACAGGAAGTGAAAAAGTATATCCGCCAGGGGCGCGTCCTTGTGGACGGAGTGCCGGTGAAAAAGCCGGAGCATAAGGTGGATGAGGATAGGCAGCAGGTTGAGCTTGACGGGCGTAAGATCCGGTACTGCCGTTTTGAGTATTATATGCTGAATAAGCCGGCGGGGGTCGTATCCGCTACGGAGGATGGGGCTGAGCAGACAGTGGTCGCGCTGATCGCGGACCGGGGGCGTAAGGATCTGTTTCCGGCAGGTAGGCTTGATAAGGATACAGAAGGGCTTCTGCTCATTACCAATGACGGCGCGCTGGCACACCGCCTGCTGTCGCCGAGGCGCCATGTGGACAAGTGTTATTACGCCAGGATCCAGGGCATAGTGACCGGGGAGGATGTGAGGCGCTTCTCGCTGGGCGTTAATATCGGCACGGCAGAGAAGGAAGAGTGGACATCTCCGGGAAGGCTCGAGATTCTTGGGGTGGACGAGGGCAGCGGTATATCAGAGATCCGGCTTACGATCCAGGAGGGAAAGTACCATCAGGTGAAGCGGATGTTTGAGGCTGTGAAAAAAAAGGTAGTATACTTGCGGCGGGAGAGCATGGGAAGCCTTGTGTTGGATAAAAAGCTAAAGCCTGGAGAGTACAGAAGACTTACTGATGAGGAGTTAAGAGATTTATGACAGATATGCTTAAAGGAATAGATGCGTGCATCTTCGACCTTGACGGGACACTGGTGGATTCTATGTGGGTGTGGGTGTCGGTGGATGAAGAATATATCCGGAAATATAACCTCCGAAAGCCGGATAACTTTCATGCCGGTATGGAGGGGATGAGCTACACGGAGACTGCCCAGTATTTTCTGGACTGCTTTCCGACGCTTCCTCTTACGAGAGAGGAGATCATGGAAGAGTGGACGCTGATGGCTCATGAGAAATATATGACGGAGGTTCCCTTAAAAAAGGGTGTGAAGGAGTTCCTTCTTACCCTTAAGGCCCAGGGGAAAAAGATCGGGATCGCTACAAGCAATTCCAGGGAGATGGTGACGGACACGCTGGAGGCTCTCGGGATAGGGGAGCTTTTTGATTCGGTGAGGAGCGCCTGTGAGGTGTCTGCGGGGAAGCCGTCCCCGGATGTCTATCTTGTGGCGGCAGAGGATCTGGGCGTCTCTCCGGACAGATGCCTGATCTTTGAGGATGTGCCTATGGGGATTCTTGCGGGGAAGAATGCGGGTATGCGGACATGTGCGGTGGAGGATGAATTTTCTCGGGAGCAGGCAGACAGGAAGAGGGAGCTTGCGGATTATTACATACAGGATTATGACGATATTAAAAACGGGACTTACGAGGTGCTTTGCGGATGACAGAAGGATTTTTGCCGGTATGCCGGGAGGATATGATCAGGCGCGGATGGGACAGTGTGGACTTTGTCTATGTCTGCGGCGACGCGTATGTTGACCACCCTTCTTTCGGGGTTGCCATTATCACACGCAGGCTTGAGGCTTACGGATACCGGGTGGGGATCATCGCACAGCCGGACTGGCGGGATGAAAAAAGTATCACGGAGTATGGCGAGCCGAAGCTTGGCTTTTTGATCTCTGCTGGAAATATGGATTCTATGGTGAATCACTACAGTGTGTCGAAGAAGCCCAGGAGGGCGGATTCATATACGCCTGGGGGAGTGACCGGGAAGAGGCCGGATTATGCTGTGGTGGTGTACGGCAACCTGATTCGTCGGGTATATAAAAAGACGCCGGTGATCCTCGGCGGGATAGAGGCCAGCCTGCGGCGGATGGCTCATTACGACTACTGGTCGGATAGATTGAAGCGTTCGGTACTTCTGGATTCGGGGGCGGATCTGATCTCCTACGGCATGGGAGAGCGCTCCATTGTGGAGATCGCGGAGGCCCTTGATGCAGGAATCGATGTGAAAGATATCACTTATATCCCGGGAACCGTGTGCAAGGTAAAAGACTTGGACAGTGTCTATGACGCGGCTGTGCTTCCTTCCTTCGGGCAAATGAAGGAGGATAAGCGTTTATATGCCAGAAGCTTTTACACCCAATACTGCAATACAGATCCGTTTTCGGGAAAACGGCTTGTGGAACCTTACAGCGGACACCTGTATGTGGTACAGAACCCGCCCTCTCTTCCGTTGTCCCAGGAGGAAATGGATGAGGTCTACGGCTACCCTTACATGCGGACCTATCACCCCTCGTATGAGAAGCTTGGCGGCGTGCCGGCGATCTCGGAGGTGAAGTACAGCCTTGCCAGCAACAGAGGGTGCTTTGGCGGCTGCAATTTCTGCGCCCTTACCTTCCATCAGGGACGGATCATACAGACCAGGAGCCATGATTCACTGATCAAAGAAGCGGAAGGCTTTATCCGGGATAAGGATTTTAAGGGGTATATTCACGACGTGGGCGGCCCGACTGCCAATTTCCGGTATCCATCCTGTGAAAAGCAGCGGAAAGCGGGCGTATGCAAGGACAGGCAGTGCCTGTACCCGAAGCCCTGTAAGAACCTTAGGGCGGACCACAGAGATTATGTGGAGTTGCTAAGAAAGCTAAGGAGTCTGCCTGGCATTAAGAAGGTGTTTATCCGCTCGGGGATCCGTTTTGATTATCTGCTGGCGGACAAGGAAGAGACATTTTTCCGGGAGCTGTGTGAATTTCACATCAGCGGCCAGCTTAAGGTGGCGCCGGAACATGTATCGGACCGGGTGCTCTCAAGGATGGGGAAACCGGAGCACAGGGTCTACGAAACTTTTTTGGAAAAGTATGGGCAGATGAACAGAAGGCTTCACAAGGATCAGTATCTTGTGCCTTATCTGATGTCTTCCCATCCCGGCTCTACCCTTAAGGAGGCGGTAAAGCTTGCAGAGTATCTGAATAAAACGGGACATATGCCGGAGCAGGTGCAGGATTTCTATCCGACGCCCTCTACCATATCCACCTGTATGTATTATACAGGAGTGGACCCGCGGGATATGTCAGAGGTATATGTCCCGAAGAACCCTCATGAGAAGGCAATGCAGCGGGCGCTGATCCAGTACCGGGATCCGAAGAACCATGCCCTTGTGGCGGAGGCTTTGAGAAAAGCCGGGCGGACGGATCTCATCGGATACGGCAGGAACTGCCTGATCCGGCCCAGGAAAGATCAGCAAAGGGAGCGGGAACCGGAACAAGCAGAAGGCCGGAAGGCAGGACGTGGGACAAGATCTGCCGCCGGGGATAAAAAGGCCGAAAAGACAAGGACTGGAAAAAAGAAGACTATCCGCAATGTCCACCGGAAGAAATAACGGGGAACAAAAAGTATAGAGGAAAATGTATAAGGGAGTATGAACCATGGGTATACAAAAGGGAGAGCCGGGTTATATCAAGGCTCAGAAAACAAAATACCTGATATGGACGATTGCAGAATTTGCCATCGTCATTGCTCTTGTTGTTCTGGGGTATATACAGACAGGGTCAAGGCTTAATCTGTTTACGGTGATCGCAGTGGTGGGCTGCCTTCCTGCTGCGAAGATGCTGGTGGAGCTGATCACGATATGGCCCCACTGCAGTATCCGGCCGGATATTTATCAGGAGATCGAGGAGAAGGCGCCTTTGCTTACGAAGGCTTATGACCTTGTGATCACGGGCAATGATAAGGTGATGCCGGTGGATGCCTTTGTGATCTCTGGCCATACGGTGTGCGGCTTTGCCAGCAGCCAGAGAACGGACGGGGCGAAATTATCGGCTTATCTGAAAGAGATGCTTAAGAATAACCATGTGGAGAAGGTTACGGTGAAGGTGTTTCATGATTATACGGCATTTCTCGCCAGGGCGGAAGGGATGAACAACATCATGACCGTGGACAGGCCTGCAGGAAGAGAGCGGGAGAATACGATCCGGCAGCTGTTTCTGGCGGTGTCCATGTAGAAGTCGGATACAGAAGTGTCCATTTCAGGAGCCGGATACGGCAGTGCGCGGATAAGGACAGGCACAGCCTAAGATGTCCGCAGACGATAACATACAGAAAGTGTCTATAAAAAGATGAAGGAACTGGAAATCAACAGCAATGAGGCGGGGCAGCGGTTTGACAAATATTTGAAAAAATATCTTAGCAAGGCGCCCGGGAGCTTTATCTATAAGATGCTCCGGAAAAAGAATATCGTATTGAATCAAAAGAAGGCGGATGGCAGCGAGCATCTGTTGGCGGGCGACAGAGTCAGGCTTTTTTTGTCTGACGAGACTATAGAGAAGTTCACGGGGGAAGCCTTTGAACATGCGGGGAAGGAAGACAGGCGCAGCGTACTTTCCCTTACCGGGGATCACGGCGCGCCGGTGCATCCGGAGGTGATATATGAAGATTCCCAGGTGGTCTTTTTCAATAAACCCTCCGGCATCCTCTCCCAGAAGGCCAGCCGGACGGATGTGTCCATGGCAGAGTATGTCGTGGCCTATCTGCTGGAGGGCGGGCAGATCACAGAAGCACAGCTTCAGACTTTCAGGCCTTCCGTCTGCAACCGCTTAGACCGCAATACCAGCGGGATCATCTGTGCGGGAAAGACGCTGGCAGGCTTGCAGGGGCTGTCGGAGCTTTTCCGCAGCCGCACTCTTAAGAAATATTATCTGTGTATCGTAAAAGGGCAGGTGGGGCAGAAGGCTTACGTGAAAGGGTATCTGAAAAAGGACAGTGCGTCCAATAAGGTGAGCATCCTGCAAGATCGGCAGGATGAGGCGTGTATCCCCATTGAGACGGAATATATGCCGGTGGCGTCGAACCGGCAGGCAACGCTTCTTAAGGTTCATCTCATCACCGGACGCACCCACCAGATCAGGGCGCATCTGGCTTCGTTAGGGCATTCGATCTTAGGTGATTACAAGTACGGGGACAGTCAGTTTAACGAGATCTATAGGAAGCGGTACCAGATCAGGGCGCAGCTTTTACATGCCTATGAGCTTCGGATGCCTGCCTCTGGCAGCCCTCTTGAGGAGATCTTGGGAAAGACGGTGACGGCGAAGGTCCCGCCGGTATTTTGGAAGGTGATTAAGGAGACAGCATGGGAACATGGAATTCAAGAGGCCTTAGGGGTTCTGCATTAGAAGAGATGGTAAACCGGACGAACGAGCGGTATCAGGAGAAGGGACTGGCACTGATTCAGAAGATACCGACGCCGATCACTCCGGTTAAGATGGATAAGGAGCATAGACGGATCATCCTTGCCTACTTTGAGCAGCGCAGTACCGTGGACTATATCGGAGCGGTCCAGGGGATTCCTGTCTGCTTTGACGCGAAGGAATGCGTGGCGGATACATTTCCCCTGCAGAATATCCACGAGCACCAGGTGCGGTTCATGGAAGCCTTCGAGCGGCAGGGCGGGATCTCATTTGTGCTCATTTATTATACGGGAAAGAACAGGCTGTATTATATGCGTTTTGCGGAGATCCTGGTCTTCTGGAACAGGGCGAAGGAGGGCGGGAGAAAGAGTTTCCGCTTCGAGGAGCTTGACCCTTCCTTTTTCCTGGAGCTGAAAAACGGCTGTTATGTTCCGTACCTGGATGGGATGAACCGTGATCTTGAGCTGAGGGAAACGCTTGACAAGTAATGCGAATGTGCGTATAATGCTAAGGAGTTTTATCATGGTAGCACGCTAAAGTGCGGTAGGAGGAATCAGCATGAAGAAATTACTGCATACCCCAGAGGGAGTCAGGGATATCTATAATATCGAATGCGGCAGAAAGCTGACGCTGGAGAATCAGATCTTAAAGATCTTCCACCAGTACGGGTATCACGATATCCAGACGCCTATGTTTGAATATTTTGATGTGTTTAGGAAGGAGATCGGAACGGTTCCGTCGAAGGATCTCTATAAGCTTTTTGATAAGGAAGGCAACACGCTTGCCCTGCGCCCGGATATCACTCCGTCGGTGGCAAGGGCTGCCGCAACGCTGTTCGGGGATGAGGAGCTTCCTATCCGGCTGTGCTATACTGGCAATACATTTATCAATCACTCCAGCTACCAGGGACGTCTCCGTGAGGTGACACAGATGGGCGTGGAGTTTATCGGCGACGGCACAGCAGAGGCAGACGCAGAGATGCTGGCTCTTGTCATCGAGGCGCTCATGTCGGTGGGGCTTAAGGAGTTTCAGCTGAGCGTGGGAAATGTGGACTATTTTTCCAGCCTGATCGAGGATGCGAAGCTTGATGAGGAGGCCAGAGAGCGGGTGATTCACCTGATCAACAACCGGAATTATTTTGGGGCGGCGGATTATCTTGATAAGATCAGCGTCAAGCGCAGCTCCAGGGAAGCGCTGGCGGCGCTGGGCGGCCTGGTGGGCGGTCTTGAGGTGCTGAAGGCGGCGAAGGAGACCGCGCCTGACTCGGCGGGAGTTATGGCCGTCAAGCGCCTGGAAAAGATCTATAACATCCTTAAGATGTACGGCCTGGAGCAGTTCATTACTTTTGATCTTAGTATGACCGGCGGAACCTACGGCTATTATACCGGCATCATTTTCAGGGGATATACCTTCGGGACGGGCGATGCCATCGTGAAGGGCGGGAGATATGACAGGCTTTTAGAGAAGTTCGGGAAGGAGTCGCCTTCCATCGGCTTTGCCATCGTGGTGGACGAGCTGATGAATGCCATGAGCCGTCAGAAGCTAAGGATCGTCTATACCCGCAAAAACACCATGATCCTTTACGATGACGGGAAGATACAGGAGGCTGTCTCGCTGGCGAAGGATCTCCGGTACAAGGCCAAGAACGTGGAGCTTCTTAAGAAGGACAAAAAGAAGCTCTTAGAGGATTATATCGAATACGGGAAGAGATACTATGCGGGTAACCTGATCTATATCAGGACGAGCGGCGAGATCACGATGATCAATCTGGTCAGCGGCGAGCATAAGGTGATAAATGAATAGTAAGGACGGTAGCGTGATATGAGATATCTTACATTTGCCCTTGGCAAAGGGCGGCTGGCAATGCAGACACTGGAGCTGCTTGAACAGATTGGGATTACCTGTGAGGAGATGAAGGATAAGGATTCCCGGAAACTGATTTTTACCAACGAGGAGCAAAAGCTTAAGTTTTTCCTGGCTAAGGGGCCGGATGTCCCTACCTATGTGGAGTACGGCGCGGCGGATATCGGTGTGGTGGGGAAGGATACGATTCTTGAAGAAGGCCGGAAGGTTCATGAGGTGCTTGATCTTGGTTATGGGAAATGCCGGATGTGCGTATGCGGCTACCGGGAGGCGAAGCAGTATCTGACGAACCACGAGCTGATCCGTGTCGCCACCAAATATCCGAATATCGCCAAGGACTACTTTTATAATACGAAGCACCAGACCGTGGAGATCATCAAGCTGAACGGCTCTATCGAGCTGGCGCCCATCGTGGGGCTTTCGGAGGTGATCGTGGATATTGTGGAGACGGGCTCTACCCTTAGGGAGAACGGCCTTGAAGTGTTAGAAGAGGTATGCCCGTTGTCGGCACGGATGATCGTGAACCCGGTCAGCATGCGTATGGAGAGCGAACGGATACGGCCTCTCCTGATGAAGCTCCGGGAGAAGATAGGTTAAATCAATGCAATCATGTATCGTAGATTAATGATAGAAGGGATGGATAAGATTGAGAATCCTGCATTTAGACAAGGATACCAGGCGCAGTCTCCTGGAGGAGCTGCTGAAAAGGAGCCCGGATCATTACGGGCAGTATGAAGAGAGTGTTGGCCGGATATTAAAAGACGTAAGGCTCCGTAAGGACGCGGCGGTATTTGACTACACGAAAAGATTCGACGGGGCGCAGATCGACAGTTCGAATATTCGCGTGACAAAAGAAGAGATCGAGGAGGCTTACCGCCTGACGGACGATTCGCTGGTTGCGGTCATCCGGAAGGCTTTACATAATATCCGCACGTACCATGAAAAGCAGAGACAGACAAGCTGGTTTGACAGCAGGCCTGACGGGACGGTGCTTGGGCAGAAAGTGACGCCCCTTAAGCGGGTGGGGGTGTATGTCCCGGGGGGGAAGGCGGCCTACCCCTCCTCTGTACTGATGAATATCATCCCGGCTAAAGTGGCAGGGGTGGAGGAGATCATCATGACGACCCCGCCGGGAAAGGACGGCAAAGTGACGCCTACGACTCTTGTTGCCGCCAATGAGGCGGGAGCGGATATGATCTGCAAGGCTGGCGGCGCACAGGCCATCGGCGCGCTGGCTTACGGGACGGAGAGCATCCCGAAGGTGGATAAGATCGTAGGGCCGGGCAATATCTATGTGGCGCTGGCGAAAAAGGCAGTATACGGCCATGTGAGCATAGATGCTATCGCAGGCCCCAGCGAGATTCTGGTCATTGCGGACGAGACGGCCAATCCCCGCTATGTGGCGGCGGATCTTCTGTCGCAGGCGGAGCACGATGAGCTTGCATCGGCAATTCTTATCACTACAAGCGCGAAGCTTGCCAGGGAAGTGTCAGAGGAGGCTGACCGGTTTGCCGGAAAGCTTAGCCGGTCGGAGATCATAAAAAGATCACTGGATAACTACGGCTATATTCTCGTGGCAGATACGATGGAGGAAGCGATAGAGACGGCCAATGAGATCGCCTCAGAGCATCTGGAGATCCAGACAAAGGATCCCTATGATGTGATGACGAAGATTCGTAATGCAGGAGCCATCTTTATCGGGGAATACTCAAGCGAGCCTTTAGGAGATTATTTTGCAGGGCCTAACCATGTCCTTCCGACTAACGGGACTGCGAAGTTCTTTTCTCCGCTTTCCGTGGATGATTTTATTAAGAAATCGAGTATCATCGCTTACTCAAGAGACGCGCTTGAGAAGATACACCGGGATATCGAATACTTTGCAGAGGCGGAGCAGTTAACGGCCCACGCCAATTCGATCAGAGTAAGGTTCGAGGAAAGATAAGGAGGACAAGAAGTGATGAGCCGGATCGGGATAGGTAAGAGAAAGACGAAAGAGACAAACATCTCAGTCACCATCAATCTTGACGGGACAGGGAATAATAAGATCCACACCGGGATCGGTTTTTTTGACCATATGCTTGACGGCTTCGCAAGGCACGGGCTTTTTGACCTGACTGTGGAGGCAGAGGGCGATCTTTTTTTGGACTGTCATCATACGGTCGAAGATACGGGAATCGTACTGGGACAGGCGGTTCTGGAGGCCGTGGGGGAGAAAAAGGGGATAAAGCGGTACGGACATATGATCCTTCCCATGGATGAGACGCTGGCTCTCTGCGCGGTGGATCTGTCCGGAAGGCCGTACCTTAACTTTCAGGCAGCGTTTCAGAATGACCGCATCGGGGACATGGACACGGAGATGGTCCGGGAGTTTTTTTACGCGCTGTCCTACAGCGCCATGATGAATATACATCTTAAGATACTTGACGGAGAGAACAGCCACCATATGGCCGAAGCCCTGTTCAAAGCGTTTGGGAAAGCCCTTGACATGGCGACGGTCAGTGAGCCGCGCCTTGATGAGGCGTGGACCACAAAGGGAAGCTTATAAAGGAGGGACAGATATGAGTTACAAACGATTGATACCTTGTATCTTTATTGCCGGCGGAAAGGCTGTCCGCTGGTTTCATGATGATGAGATAATTTCCGAGGATGTCATCGGCCTTGCCAAATCCTACAGTGATCTGGGCGCCGACGAGCTGATCATCTTCGATTTATCCGAGACAGACGATGAGCATGAGGCTTCCATTGACCTGATGCGCAGGATGAACCGTGTGATCCGTATCCCCATGGTGGCCGGCGGAAATATCCGGCGCCAGGAGGATGTAAAAAAGATCTTGTACGCCGGGGCGAAGCGGGCGATCATCAATTTTTCAAAATATGACAGTGTGGAGATGATGGAAGACGCAAAGATGCGCTTCGGAAAAGAGAAGATCGCGGTGTCTCTTAACGATTTTGACGCCCTGTTCAAACGTAAGCGCCTTATCCAGGAGTGCTGCAGCGAGATCATTTTCATGCACAGGCTGGATCTGAATTCGGTGATGAATGTAACAGATATCCCGTCGGTCATCGTGACGGATACGATGGAGGAGCCGGAGCTTTTTAAGATCCTGAAATGTCCAGGGGTCAAAGGACTCTCCGGCAGGTATGTCAGCCAGCCGGAGCTTGACTTTGCCGATTTCAAAGACAGATGCGGCATAGAGGGCATCAAGATCACTTCCTTTGAGAGCATCATGGATTTTTCGGAGTTCAAGGTGAATCCGGACGGGCTGATTCCGGTGGTGGTGCAGCACTATAAGACTCAGGAGGTGCTGATGCTGGCTTATATGAATGAGGAGGCATTTGACCGCACCGTGAAGTCAGGACGCATGACCTACTACAGCAGGAGCCGCAAGGGGCTGTGGGTGAAGGGAGAGACAAGCGGGCATTACCAGTTTGTCAAGTCCCTTACCATCGACTGCGATAAGGACACGCTCCTTGCCAAGGTGGATCAGATCGGGCCGGCCTGTCACACGGGAAATCCTACCTGCTTTTTCCAGCCGCTGGTGGGGATGGATTATAACACGAAAAATCCTCTGCAGATATTCGAAAAGGTCTATGACACGATTGTAGACCGGAGAGAGCATCCCAAGGAAGGCTCTTATACCAATTATCTTTTCGACAAGGGACTGGATAAGATACTGAAAAAGGTGGGCGAGGAGGCCACAGAGGTCGTCATCGCCGCCAAGAATAAAAATCCCGAGGAGGTTAAGTATGAGCTGGCGGATTTCCTCTACCACGCCATGGTGCTTATGGTGGAAAAGGGTGTGAAGTGGGAGGATATCATTCAGGAACTGGCGGGCAGGTAAGGTAAGGCCGCTGACCACGGAGTGAACAGTAACGGGGAGAAATCCCGCCAGGCGGAAGGATATATTTTCTGAAATTCCTGCATACAGTATAGAAGATAGGAAAAGCAGTGAATGGAGGAAGATCGTATGACAGATAGAAATGATTCGGAAAGGCGCAGAAGGGAGCTTTTAGAGCAGACAAGGCAGCGCTACAGTGACCACTGGAATCCGCCGGCAGTCCATCCAAGGTACAGCGGTTCCTATAACCATCTCTACGGAGAAGAGGCGGAGAGGAGCGAGAGCACCTTCGGAGCGAGAGTGTTCTTATGTCTGCTTTTGTTCGCCGCCTTTGTGACCATGGATATGAAAAAGCAGGAGGTCTTTCATGTGGACAGCCAGAGGATTGTCAGGGAGATTACGACAGATCTGGATGTGGCTAAGGTGTGGAAGAATCTGTAATAAGTTTGTACATATATGATGAAGCTCAGGAGACAGGAGGCAAAGTATGGAAGAGGCATACTCTGCCTTTTGTCTTTGGGAAAACGATGTCCCCGCAGCGCCCTTTGCAAAAAGTATGACGGCAGATATGTGCGTCTGCGCGCTTCGAACTATTTAAAAACTTTATAAATCATGACAGATATAATCAATATCAATTAGACATTGCTTCTGCTATATGCTATTATTAAAAATCAAGTGGAAGAATGAGTAAAGAACAGAACAGGAGAAAAGGATGAGAAAAAGAATATTTGCATTATTGCTTGCCGCGGCCATGGTCCTTGGACTTGCTGCGTGCGCAAGCAGCGGGCACAATGATGGGAAAAAAAGTGATGAGAAGGTTTCCGGGGAGTCGAGCAGCGAAGGCGCAGAGGATATGACCTTCGACGAGCTTAAGGAAGCTGCAAAAGGAAGTACCGTGACCTTCTATGGATGGGGCGGGGACGAGGTTTTGAACCAATGGCTGGATGACGTGTTTGCTCCGAATATGAAGGAAAAGTATGATATCACGATGGAACGGGTTCCGATGGATATCGACCAGGTGTTAAGCCAGCTCTCTGGTGAGATACAGGCAGGAGAGGAAGACGGAAGCATAGATATGATCTGGATCAATGGTGAGAATTTTCAGTCCGCCAAAGAAAATAATATGCTGTATGGCCCGTTTGTAGAGAAGCTTCCGAACTTTGAGGAATATATCGATACCGAGTCGGAGGATGTTACGCTGGATTTTGCTTATCCTATCGACGGGTATGAGGCACCCTACGGAAAGGCACAGATGGTCATGATTGCGGATACGGCTGTGACGCCGGATATGCCGAAGAATACGGATGAGCTGCTGGAGTTCGCAAAGAACAATAAGGGAAAAGTAACCTACCCGGCTCTTCCAGATTTTACCGGAAGTGTATTTGTGAGAAATGTGATCTACGAGATCTGCGGGTATGAACAGTTCCTTGATATGGAAGCGGACAAGGAGACAGTGAAAAAGGCAGTCGAACCTGCGCTGGAATATTTGAGAAAGCTGAATCCGTATCTTTGGAATGAGGGAAAGACATTCCCGGATTCTTCTACGACAGTGGATAATATGTTCGCAGACGGCGAGCTTGTTCTGAATATGACCTATGACGCGTTCGGGACTTCGGTAAAGATCGCGGACGGAACCTATACCGAGACGACCCAGTCCTTCCAATTCGACAAAGGAACGATCGGGAATACGAATTTCATGGCTATTGCAGCGAATTCCGGAAATAAGGCGGGTGCGATGGTGGCGATCAATGAGATGATGTCTCCGGAGATCCAGGCGGACCGCTATGACAAGATGAAGGTTCTTCCGGTCGTAGATTACAACAAGCTGTCAGATGAGCAGAAGGAAGCATTTGACAAGGTAGACCTTGGCAAGGGGAATATCCCGCAGGACGAGCTGTTATCCAAGCGTCTTCCGGAGATGCCGGCACAGCTTGTACCGGTTATTGAGGAGATCTGGCTGGAAGAGGTTGTAGGGAAATAATGCGTAAAAAGCTGACACCGTATATACTGCTGGTTCCTCAGATTATATTGACCATTTTCTTCCTGATTGGATTGATTACCGGAATCGCCCAGAGTCTTGGGGTGATTCCGGCTTTTGGACTGACGGAGCCGACATTGTTTTATTATAAAGAGATACTGACAAAGCCGGATATGGTAAGGTCGGTTTTATATAGTCTCAGGATTGCATTTTTCTCGGCGCTGTTTTCTACGGCGGCGGGAGTTTTGCTATGCGCAGTGCTTGTAATGAGCCGCAGGACAAAGGGGAGAATGATGAGGATCGTTCAGCTTCCTATTGTCGTCCCCCATGTTGTTGTGGCTCTTTTTGTTATCAATATCTGTTCGCAGAACGGGCTTCTTGCAAGAGTAATTTATGCTTTCGGGCTTATCGGGGAACAACAGGAGTTTCCTGCGCTGATCTACGATGCAGGAGGGTTTGGGATTATTCTGGCCTATCTGTGGAAGGAGATACCGTTTATCGTCTACTTTGTCATCGCGCTGATGGCGAATATTGACGGGAAACTGGGAGAAGCGGCGGTAAATCTTGGGGCCGGCAAGGTGCAGGCTTTTTTCCGGGTGACGCTTCCTCTGTGTGCGAATACCATATACAGCGGCTTTTTGATTATTTTTGTGTTCGCGCTTGGCGCCTATGAGCTTCCTTTTATTCTGGGGGCGACGACGCCTAAGGCGTTGCCTGTGCAGGCCTATATCCAGTATACGCACCCGGATCTTAGGAACAGGCCCTATGCGATGGCGCTGAACGGCCTGATCATGGCTATATCGCTGCTTAGTGCGTGCGTTTATCTTGCCCTGATGAGAAGGAGCCAGAAAAAGCTGGCCGGTAATAAATGAGGTATGCAATGAAGAAAAAAAGATTTGCGATCACAAATATGATCCTGGCATTGTTTGTATTGACCGTCGTCCTGCCGATTGCGGTGATGATTGTCTGGACAGTGACAGAACGGTGGGCGTGGCCGGATCTGGTTCCTCAGGTACTTTCCTTGAGGGCGCTCAGCGAAATATTCCGGCGCAGCGAGGCGCTTGCGAAGCTGTTTGCCTCCAGCATCATGATCTCTGCCGCAGTCGCCATGGCGTCTGTGGTGATCGGAACGCTGACGGCAAGAGCGCTGGTGCTGTACGAATTCTGGGGGAAGAGAATGATGTATTTTTTTACCGTACTTCCTTTTATGGTTCCTGCGACAGTGTTTGCCATGGGTGTCCAGATTTCCTTTATTAAGCTTGGGCTGAATAATACGGTGGCAGGTGTGGTGCTCTCCCATCTGATCTGTTCCCTCCCTTATGCGGTGCGGCTGATGATGGATGGGACCGCGGCGGTGGGAGACAGGCTTGAGGAGCAGGCGCGGGTCCTGGGGGCATCGATGGGGCAGGCGTTCTTCCGGGTGACGTTTCCGCTCCTTGTCCCTGTCATCCTGTCATCCTTCAGCATGGCTTATATCGTCTCCTTCAGCCAGTATTTCCTGACGCTGCTGATCGGCGGCGGGCAGGTGAAGACCTTTACCATTGTCATGGTGCCTTATCTGCAGGGCGGGGACAGGAATATTGCCTGCGCCTACAGTGTGATCTTCCTTGGGATCACTTTGGCCGTATTTGCCCTGTTTGAAAAGATAGCCGGCAGATGGGGGAAAAATACCGATACAGAATTTTATACATAGGAGCAGAGATGAGCTTAAGAATTGAACAGTTAAATGTGGCCTTTGGAAAGACGGAGGTTCTCCATGAGATCAGTCTGGATATAGCGGATGGGGAATTTGTTTCGCTTCTGGGAGCTTCGGGCTGCGGGAAGAGCACTCTTCTGAAAAGCATTGCCGGGCTTTTGGAAGCAAGGACGGGAAAAATCCAGATTGACGGAAGGGAAATGAACGGTGTTTTGCCGGAAAAGCGGGGGACGGTGATCGTGTTCCAGGACCTGCGTCTATTTCCCCATATGACGGCCGGAAAGAATATCGCATTTCCCATGAGTATTCAGGGGATTCCTAAAGAACGGCAGAAGGAGACGGTGGAGCGCCTTCTCGGGCAGGTTCAGCTTACCGGATATGAAAACCGGAAGATCCGGGAAATGTCTGGAGGACAGATGCAGCGGGTTGCCCTCGCCAGGGCTCTTGCGGCAAATCCAAGGCTTTTGCTTTTGGACGAGCCTTTCTCGGGTCTGGATGAGAGACTGAGGGCGGAGATGGGTGAACTGGTGAGAAAGCTTCACCTTGAAAATGGACTGACGACAGTGCTGGTGACACATGATAAGCAGGAAGCGCTGAAGTTTTCCGACCGTATTGCGCTGATGAGCGGCGGGCGGATGCTCCAGTACGATACGCCTCAGCGGATCTTTAAGTATCCAGTGAACAGAGAGGTGGCGGAGTATTTCGGAAGGATGAATTATATCCGGGAAAAGGGACAGGAAATCGGGGTGCGTCCCTTTGATATCCGGATCGTCCCGTCGGGGAATGACGGTATGGTGAAGGATATCGTGTTCATGGGTGAGACGGCGGAAATTCGGGTTGATACGCCAAAGGGCGAGGTATTCTGTATGCTGATGAGCAGCGAGTTAGAAGCTATGGACATGTCGGTCGGAGACCGCGTAGGGATAGAGATCCTCAGAAATGTCTGTGTCGGAATGGCAAAGACTGAGGAATAGAGAGAGGAGAGTGGATAAAGATGAAACAGATCGTATTTGATTGTGATAATACTTTCGGGGTGAAGAATTGTGACGTAGATGACGGGCTTGCTCTGTTATATCTGCTGGGATGTGAAAAAGAGGCGAATCTTCACGGAATTACGACGACATATGGAAATAACCGGCTGGAGGTAGTCTACGACACGACCTGCGGCATGCTAAAGGATCTGGGAAGAGAGGATATAACCGTCAAACGCGGCGGGAGCGAAGCAGCGGA
This sequence comes from Lachnospiraceae bacterium, assembly GCA_910575105.1. Classification (GTDB taxonomy): domain Bacteria; phylum Bacillota; class Clostridia; order Lachnospirales; family Lachnospiraceae; genus MD308. Next base: position 16,089 of record CAJTDK010000012.1, on the reverse strand, counting down.
TTATGACAGCGAAGCAGCAGATTATCTTGTAAAGATGGCAGACAGATATCTGGGTGAGCTGTCTGTCTTGGCTACCGGTTCTCTGACGAACCTGCAGGGCGCGTATGAAAAGGACAGCCGGTTTTTTGAAAAGATAAAGGAAATCGTGCTGATGGGCGGGATCACAGAGCCGCTGGTATTTGAAAAGAAAGTCATGGATGAGCTTAATTTTTCCTGCGACCCGCACGCTTCCTGCAATGTGTTGAAGTACGGGAAAAATGTATCGGTAATTACAGGAAATAACTGCCTTAAGGTGCTGTTCACAAAAGAGGAGTACAAAAGGGAGCTGTTTACAAGGAAGGAGGCCATTGCCAGATATATCCGGGAGCGCACGGATTACTGGTTCGGCTATAATGAAGAGGATTATGGGATCAAGGGATTCTATAACTGGGATGTGACGGCGGCGGTGTATTTGATGCATCCTGAATTATTTACAGACTGCAAGGGAAGATTTTCTTTTTCTGAGGAGGATCTGCGCACCGGATATCTGAGGAAGGCAGCCGACGGACCGTGGCAGTGTAATCTCCCGGAGATCGGGGATGAGAGAGCGTTTAAAAGGAATATTTATGACACCTGGATGAAGGTACATATTCTGGCGGAAGGCGAATGATTTTTTATGAGTTGCTCATTTGACGGGCAGCTCTTTTTTATTTTGATAAACGGAATTTTTCTGTTCAATCTCAGGCGGTAAAGGCTGATGCAGGCAATCATGAAAAATATAAAACAAAATAAATAAAAATAAAACAACATAAAATATTGACAAAACAATATAAAACAAATAAAATAATGTATAAACAAAAATGATACAATAAAAGGAGGTGAAAGTACGTGGTTACGCTTCAAGGAGAGAAATATATGACAGATTTTGAGGCAAAAAAGGCGATACTTGATATAGGAAAGCGGATGTATGACAAAGGATTTGTAGCTGCAAATGACGGAAACATAAGCTGTAAGACCGGTCCGCGCACGATCTGGACAACGCCCACAGGCGTATCGAAGGGATTTATGACCCAAGATATGCTTGTGAAGATGGATCTGGACGGGAAGGTTTTAATGGGAAGGATGAAGCCCTCATCAGAGGTGAAGATGCATCTTCGGGTATACGAGGAAAATCCGGGACTTAAGGCGGCGGTCCATGCACATCCGCCGGTGGCGACAAGCTTTGCGATTGCAGGCATCAGCCTGGACAGCGCGATTCTTACAGAGGCGGTCATGGGACTTGGCTCTATTCCTATTGCAAAATACGCCACTCCGGGAACCCAGGAGGTGCCGGATTCCATAGCTCCCTTCGTAAATACCCATAACGGTGTGCTGCTTGCGAATCACGGAGCGCTTACCTGGGGAAGCGACATTTACCAGGCATTTTACAGGCTGGAGTCTGTTGAATATTACGCCACGATCCTTATGTATACGGGAAATATCATCGGCAGACAGAATGTCCTGTCCTGCAGCCAGGTAAACAAGCTTCTGGATATCCGGAAAAAGCTTGGCATCACAAGCGGGGGGATTCCGCCCTGCGCAGCCTGCGAGACTAATGACAGGGATATCGTGACATCAGACGATATCAGACCCCTCGAAACGGTAGAGCTTTTAAGGGCCGGCAGCATTCCTGAAAGACGGCTGTCGGATTCTGAAGGAAATATGTCTCCTGACAAAAGGCAGACACCCTGTATGCCAAAAGGTGTAACATCCCTTGTAAGACCCGGAGATCAGATTCCTGTCCGGGATGGCGCCGGTGCCGGAGCGCACGCTAACGCCGGGACAGGCGGCAGGGCGAAGGAAGAGATTATTGCAGAGGTGGCGCGCAGGGTAATGGAAGAACTGAAAGCAGGAGGAACAGTATGAACATAGGTGCAAAGGAAATCGAACTTATTGTACAGCAAGTGTTGGAAAATATAGACGTAAAGTCCTTAAGCTCCCCGAAGGCCTGCGGCGGGGAGGACGGTGTGTTTGAATGTGTGGAAGAAGCTATAGAAGCGTCATATCAGGCACAGCGCAAATGGGTGAAGGACTATAATCTTGAAGACAGAAAACGCATTATCGCGGCGATCCGCGCAGTGTCGGAGGAGCACGCAGAAGATCTGGCAAAGATGGTGCGGGAAGAAACTGGTATGGGCCGTTATGAGGATAAGGTACAGAAGCATCTGGCGGTTATCCGAAAAACGCCTGGAGTAGAATGCCTTACGACAGATGCTGTTTCAGGAGACGAGGGCTTAATGATCGAGGAATGCGCTCCCTTTGGCGTAATCGGCGCTGTCACTCCGTCAACAAACCCGACAGAAACAATCATCAATAATACGATCAGCATGATCGCGGGCGGAAATGCGGTCGTGTTTAATGTACATCCCGGCGCAAAAAAGTGCTGCGCCTATTGTCTCAGGTTATTACATAAAACCATTGTAGAAAATGGCGGCCCGGCAAATCTCATTACGATGCAGAGGGAGCCTTCGATGGAATCAGTAAATCAGATCACGGCAAGTCCGAGAATCCGTCTGATGGCAGGAACAGGCGGCATGGGAATGGTAAACGCCCTCCTTCGTTCCGGCAAGAAGACCATAGGAGCCGGCGCGGGGAATCCACCGGTAGTTGTGGACGATACGGCAGATATCGCATATGCGGCAAAGGAAATCTACAGAGGCGCTTCTTTTGATAATAATCTTTTGTGTCTGGCGGAAAAAGAAATATTTGTTATGGAATCTGCGGCTGGCCGGCTGATAGACGCGCTGCAGAAGGAAGGCGCTTATCTGCTTGATTCGGGACAGCTGGAAGCGGTCACCGCGTTTGCGATGATAAACAAGGACGGAAGATATCAGGTGAACAAGAAATGGGTCGGAAAAGATGCGGCGCTTTTTCTTGAGGAAATCGGGATTCATGGTCATAAAGACACACGGCTTTTGATCTGTGAGACAGAACCCGGACATCCGTTTGTCCAGGTAGAACAGCTTATGCCGGTACTTCCCATTGTAAAGTGCCGTACTTTTGAAGAGTGCGTAAGTCTTGCGGTTTCGGCAGAAGGCGGAAACCGGCATACATCTTCCATTTTTTCAAAAAATGTAGATCATATGACGGTATTTGGAAAAGAGATCGAGACTACCATCTATACAAAAAACGGCGCGACCCTAAGAGGGATAGGAATCGGAGGTGAAGGCCACACGACGATGACCATCGCCGGACCCACAGGTGAAGGACTTACCTGTGCAAGAAGCTTTACAAGAAGACGAAGATGTATGCTTTCGGAGGGCGGACTCAGGATCATATAAGAGAGGTGGAAGGTTTAAGTGGCAATAGGTTTTTTGGAGTGTGCCGGCTATGGGACGGTGCTGTATGCCATGGATAAGGCGTGTAAGGCAGCGGAAGTAAGGATCATCGGCATAGACACCATTAACCCCAAAGACGCAGGCGCCTTCATCCCGCTCACGGCACAGGCAAAATTTGAAGGCGGGACGGATGATGTGAAGGAGGCGTGCGAATATGCAAGAAGGGCGGCATTGGACCTTGCCGGACCTGAGGATGTGCTGACGGAGATCATTGAACGTCCCTTTGAAGGAACAAAAAGATTATCACAGATAACAAAAACAGAGCTAAGGAAAACAAAAGATAAGAAAAATCTGACTGCTGTAGGCGTTTTGGAAATCAGCTATTTTTCCAATACAGTAGTAGCGGTTGACCAGGCATTAAAAACGGCGGATGTGAGAATTGTAAGCTGTCATAAAAAGCTTGGCGGAAAAATGTGCCATACCGTGCTGGCGGGAATGACATCCGAGGTACAGGCGGCCGTAGAGGCGGTAAAGGAAGCCGGGCGGCTTATCGGCGCAGAGAACATAAAAACTGCGGTTGTCATCTGCAATCCGCATCCGGAAATTAAAAAAATATTAAATATGAATAAATAAAGATCACAAGGAGGAACAGGAACATGGCAGAAACAACAGGAACAAAGAGAGGTATGCTTGCGTTAGGGATGATTGAAACGAGAGGCCTTACGGCATCAATCGAGGCGGCTGATGCAATGTTAAAATCAGCGGATGTAGAGCTTGTAGGAACAGAAAAGATCGGTTCCGGATTAGTAACGGTTATGGTACAAGGAGACGTAGGCGCGGTAAAGGCAGCTACAGAAGCAGGTCAGGAGGCGGCATCGAGAATCGGCGAGCTTGTGGCGGCACATGTAATCCCAAGGCCTCACAGCTCTGTTGGAGAGATCCTTCCCTATATCAAATAAGAGACAGATAAGAGACAGATAAGGAGCTTAAGATGGTGGACAGAGAGGAACTGATTGAAATAATAACGGCCCGGGTCGTAGACAATTTAAAAAGGCTGAGCGAAGATCCCCTTCAGGTTCCGGTCGGTATCTCGGCGAGGCATGTCCATCTCACAAGAGAACATGTGGAGCTTTTGTTTGGCAAAGGATATGAGCTGACGCCTCTCAAAAATCTGAGTCAGAAAAATCAGTTTGCGTGTGTGGAGCAGGTGACCCTGATCGGGCCAAAGGGAAAACTTGAAAAGGTGAGAATCCTTGGGCCTGAAAGGAAAGATACTCAGGTAGAGCTATCGGCCGGAGACAGCCGGAGACTCGGCCTCTCGCCTCCGGTAAGAACCTCCGGCGATGTGGCAGGAACACCGGGACTTATTATCAGAGGACCGGGGGGTGAGGCGATACTTAAGAACGGGGTTATCATTGCTGACCGTCATATCCATATGACACCGGAAGACGCCAGATGGTTCGGGGTTTCAGACAAGGAGAGGGTAAAGGTCTGTATCAAAGGTCCGAAAGGCGGAGTGATGAATAACGTGGTGATAAGAGTAAGTGAAAGCGCAAGACTGGATTTTCATGTAGATACTGACGATGCCAACGCGTTTTTGCTTTCCCAGGGTCAGTGGGTAAGTGTGAGAAAGGAAGGAACCATATGATTTTAGGGACGGTAAAGGGAACTGTAGTTTCTACACGGAAATGCAGTAATCTGGTAGGCTTTAAGCTTTTACTTGTGGAGCCGTTTTATGGAAATAAAAAAGAGATAATCGTAGCGGCAGATTCTATCGGTGCCGGGATCGGAGAACTGGTGCTTATTACTACAGATGAGACGACACAGCATGCTCTGGACCGGGCGGCGCCGGTTGATGCATATATTGTGGGAATTGTAGATTCACCTCCCCAGATAGGCAGGTAAATGCAGGATGAGTTAAAGTGAGGTGAAGGAAAAGTGGAAAGAAGTAATGCGGTAGGAGTCAGCTTTTTTGGCAGAGGATCTATTTCCCTTCTGCCGCAGGAATTAAGAAAAAGAGGCGTGAAAAGAGGTCTGGTCATTACAGATGGCTTCCTATACAAGAGCGGCGCGGCGGATAAGGTTGGAGAACGGCTTTTGGAGGCCGGCGCCGAATATGCCATCTATTATCTTGTGCAGCCAAACCCGACGGTTGAAATCGTAAATGAATGCCTGGATGCGGCGAGGACACTGCAGGTAGATTTTCTCGTGGCAGTCGGGGGCGGATCGGCCATAGATACAGCGAAAGCAGTCAGCATAGTGCTGGAAAACGGCGGGAAAGTGGAGGACTATGAGGGCGTGAACCGGTCCGGAAGGAAGGGGATCCCTATTGTTGCGGTAAACACAACCGCAGGCACCGGATCTGAGGTTACAGCCTTTTATATTGTTACAGATCCCAGACGCCGCTCAAAGATGTGTATGGTAGACCCAAACTGCATGGTAAGTATTGCGGTAAATGATGTAGATTTTATGATGACCATGCCGCCTAAGCTCACTGCGGCTACCGGGATGGATGCCATGACCCATGCTATCGAAGCTGTTCTTTCCAAAAAGGCAGTTCCGATCACAGATAAGGATGCATTGTGGGCGGTCATGGTTATTAAGGACTATCTTCCGCGGGCATTTGAAAACGGATCTGACGTAGAGGCAAGGGAAATGATGGCTTATGCAGAGTACACGGCCGGAATGGCATTTTCAAACGCGGGTCTTGGCATGGTCCATGCGATGGCGCATGCGCTGGGAGGGATGATGAATCTGCCCCATGGAGTATGCAATGCGGTGCTTCTGCCTTATGTTATGGAATTTTCCGGGGGCTTTTCCGGGGTTTCGGGACGGTTTAGGAAGGTGGCGCATGCGCTGGGAATTTCCTTCGAAGAAGATGTGAAGGATGAAGAGGTAGTCTATATGTGCACAGAGCATATAAGAAAACTGTCGCGCAGACTGTCCCTGCCGAAAAGCCTTAAAGAGCTTGCTTTGGAGAAGCCGGATTTTGAGGCTATGGCGGATATGGCGATGAAGGACGCGTGCATGGCGGATAACTATTTTATGCCGGCAAAGCGTCAGGTTATCGAAGTATATCAAAGAGCTTACGAATGTAAGGAATAACGACTGGAAACAGGGTGATCGAACAACCGGGAACGGAGTCTTTAAGGAAAACTTTCGTTCCTGGGTTTGATCACCCTGTCTGTATTTTCTGAAGATTAAAACGAAACATAAACGAAATAATAATTTTGAAACAACGAAATAATATATTGACAATCAAAACAATAAAAGTTAAAATAAAACTACAAAACACGAAAACAAAAATGTTTTGTTTCGAACGTAACGGCAGCGTTTGAAAACAAAAGAGTAAGGAGGGTAAAAAGATGAAGAGGAAATTCATTAGCGTGTTATTATGTGCGGCAATGATTGCAGGCCTTGCAGTAGGCTGCGCAAGCTCCGGGGGTTCCGGTGAAGGTGAGAAGGAAGAGAAGAAGGAGAGTACGGAAGGAGCCATTGAGCTGAAGGAAGAGAACGGTTCTGAACTGGTGTTAGGCGATTATGCACCGGAAAAGAAGGAATACAATTTCTATTTTACCTATAAGCTGGTTCACGCATGGTGGGACGCAGTTGGTCTGGGACTTGAAGAAGCGCAGAAGCAGTATGCGGACAAGGGTATCACGATTAACTATGAGTATGTTGCTCCGCCGGCGCCTGATGCTATCGATCAGGTAAACAGACTTGAAGAAGCAGCAGGACGTGACTTTGATGTAATCGGCGTAGATGTAAATGATATTGAGATCGTAACACCGACCATTAACAACCTGATCGACCAGGGTCATAAGATTATGACATTCTCAAGCTCTGACGCCACAAAAGAGGATGGCTGCAAGCGTATCGCGTATGTAGGCAATACGCACAATTATCAGGACGGGGCAGACCTTGCGGAGATTCTTGCGGAGAAGATTGAATACAAAGGACAGGTAGCAGCGCTTGCAGGAACGATCGGCGCGCCATGTCATGAGGATCGTATCGCAGGCTTTAAGGATGTAATGAAAAAATATCCGGATATAGAAGTAGTAGAGATCCAGAATGACAATGATTCTGTAGAGAATTCTCTGACTTTTACCGAAGGCTTCCTTCAGAAATATCCTGACCTTAAGGGAATTTTCTGCAACAACATGAGCAATCCGATCGGAGCGGCACAGGCAGTTGTTGACGCAGGTAAAGAGGGCGATATCGTATTAGTTGGAATGGACCATGACAAACGTGCTCTTGAGTATTTAAGAGACGGAGTTATTCAGGCGCTTGGCGTTCAGGACTGCTTTAAGATGGGATTCGACACCATTCAGGTTGCGATTATGATCGCTGACGGAAAAGAGGTCGGAGAGGATACGTATCCGGAGCAGACAGAAGAGCAGACAGTGATCGTATATCCGGAGAATGCCCAGGAATATCTTGATAAATTATATTAAAAAGGTAAATTTTAAAAGAAAATGATTATAATGCCGTGACCAGTTCCCCGCCATTTGGCGGGGAATTTCAAAAAAAGGAGGAAGTTCATGACAGAGTATCTATTAAGCATGAATCAGATCGTCAAGCAGTTTCCAGGAACACTTGCGCTTGATCATGTAGACTTTAATCTCAAAGCTGGAGAAGTGATGGCTCTGATTGGTGAGAATGGCGCCGGAAAAAGCACTTTGATGAACGTACTGATGGGGATTTTGCAGCCGGACTCCGGGGAGATTATCTTGAATGGGGAAAAGATTGAAAATAAATCGCCCTACGAGGCGCTGCAAAAGAAAATCGGTATGGTGCCCCAGGAGTTAAATCTGGTTCCGGAGCTGTCCATTGCGGAAAATATATTCCTTGGCCTTCACCAGAAAAAAGGAAGACGGATGGACTGGAGACAGACTACGGTGAAAGCGAAGGAAATGATGGAAAAGCTGGAGGTGGATATTGATCCGGGAATTAAGGTTTCGGAAGTAAGCGCAGCATATCAGCAGCTTGTTTCGATCGCAAGAACACTTGTATTTGGTTCCAATATTATTATTCTCGATGAACCGACCGCTTCTCTTACATTAAATGAGACAGAGCATTTATTCCGGAATGTAAGAAAGCTTAAGGAAGAAGGAAAAGCGATTATCATCATTACCCATCATCTGGATGAGGTGCAGGAAATTTCAGACCGCGTGACGATCATGAGGGATGGAAAATTTGTAAAGGCATGTGATACGAAGGATATTTCGATAGATGAAATGATTTATCATATGGCGAACCAGAAGGTTGAGAAAAACCAGAGAGTAGAAAGAAAGGTTTCCGATGAGATTTTTCTTGAAGTAAAGAATTTTTCAAGAGGACGGGAATTTAAAGATATTAATTTTGAAGTAAAAAAAGGAGAGATCTATGGCGTAGCGGGCCTTGTAGGAGCAGGCAGGACGGAGCTTTTCTCCTGCATATACGGACTTACCCAGAAGGATTCGGGGCAGCTTTTTTTTAACGGGACAGAGATTACGATCCATTCTCCCGCGGAGGCGATCGCCCATGGAATCGGTCTTGTTCCGGAGGAACGAAGAAAACAGGGAATGTTTCCGGTGCTTTCTATCTGTGAAAATATCATGATGCTGAACTATGACAAGGTAAAAAGCAAAGGGAAGATTAATTTCTCCAAAGCAAAAGAAATTGCGGATCATCATATCGAAGCGCTCCGTATTAAGACGCCGGGCGCGGATACGCTCATTAAAAATTTAAGCGGCGGAAATCAACAGAAGGTAATCCTTGGAAGGTGGATGGAAAAGAATGTAAAGCTTCTTATTTTAGACGAGCCTACAAGGGGAATCGATGTCCGCGCAAAAGGAGAGATCTATAAGCTTGTCCGTGAGATGGCGGATATGGGGATTACGATTATCGTGATATCTTCAGAGATGGATGAGCTGCTTACGATTGCGGACAGAATTATGATCATGAATGCGGGAAGCCTGAAAGGAGTTCTTATGCCGGATGAGGATATGGCCAGGGAAGATCTGCTGAAGGTTGCGCTGAACTAGAAAGGATGGGGTAGATACGATATGAAAAATAAACTGTTAAATTCAATTAAGACAACGGCGGGCGCCGTATTTATCGTGACGATTCTGATGACGATCGTCGTTCAGATACTGACGGGACATTTCTATACGGCATACAATCTCTCTACATTTATCCGTTCCGCGTCGTTTACGATTATCATCGGCTTCGCGCAGACGCTGGTGCTTCTGCTTGGCGGCATTGATCTGTCGGTTGCCAGTATCGCAGGGCTTTGCAGTATGATCTTTGCTATGCTTACGACAGTGGGAGGGGTAAATCCCTTTTTAGCCATTGTGATCGCACTGGCGGCAGGGGCTGTATTGGGAGCGATTAACGGAATCTTTATCTGTTCCTTGAATCTTACTCCGTTTATCGTCACCCTTGCGACAAGCGCGCTTTATAAAGGAATCATTTATGTTGCCACAAAGGGTATTCCGCTTACGGGAATCCCGGCGTCTGTAACGGTGATCGGTCAGGGTTCGCTATTCGGGGTTGTTCCGTATCCGGCGGTGATCATGCTGGTGCTTGCGGTAGTTCTTATGTATATGCTCAGGTATACCTCCTTCGGACGTCATATTTACGCAGTAGGAGGAAATGAAAGCGCGGCAAGGATCGTCGGTATCCAGAGCAGTAAGACGAAGATGGGCGTCTATGCGCTTACCGGATTTATCTCTTCGCTCGCAGGCGTGCTTATGGTGTTAAGACTTGCCTCTTCACAGGTAAATATCGGTGAGAACTGGGCGATGCCGTCCATTACCGCAGCCGTACTTGGCGGCACCTCGATGAACGGCGGAATCGGCGGGATCGGCGGAACGATCATCGGCGGTCTGCTGATGAGCGTTATATCATTTAGTATCAGTCTTTTGGGAATCTCTTCTTATTGGGATCAGATTGTGACAGGTATTGTTGTACTTATTGCTGTTTCAATCGACGCAATCAGAAGAAGAAATAGTAAAGCATAAGGAGGAAGGAACGATGAAATTTGGTATCTGTTATTGTTACTGGAGCAAGAACTGGGAGGGAACAGATTATCCGCAGATGATCGAGCGCGCCAGAAAGTGCGGGTTTGACGGACTGGAGATTTTCTGGGGCAGGACCCTTACCATGCCGCAGAAGGAGATTGACGAGATCGTGGCGGCAAGCAAGGCTAATGATGTGGAGCTTTATGTTTCCGGCGGTTTTGGGCGCGAGGAGGATCTTTCTCAGACAGATGAAGCAGGAAGGCTCGCCGCGGTAGAGAAATCAAAGCGGCTGATCGAGGCATGGGGAAAGCTTGGCGCTCACAATTTCTCAGGAATCAATTATGGCGCATGGTGCAAATTTGACCGGCCCATCGATAAGGAAAGAAGCTTTGAGCAGGCGGCAAAATCGTTAAAGGAAGTCGGGAAATGTGCGGCTGATTACGACATTAGCTGGAATATGGAGGTGGTAAACCGCTTCGAAAGTTATATGTTAAATACTGCCGAGGAAGCAAGAAGACTTGCGGATATGGTGGATCACCCGAACATCAATATCCTTCTTGATATTTTCCATGGGATGATTGAGGAAGACGATCTGGCGGAGGCTGTCCGCATCGCTGGAAATAAATTGGGACATTACCATATGGGAACAAATAACCGCCGTCCGCCAAGACCGGGATTCCTTCCGTGGCAGGAGATTGTAAACGCCCTGAAAGAAATCAATTATGACCGCTGCATTTCCTTTGAGCCGCTGGTAAGAACCGGAGGTTCGGTTGCCTTAGAAGGCGGAAATGTATGGAGGGACATGCTTCCAAAGGATGCGGATGACGCATACCTTGACAAACTGATCATGGAGTCACTGGCATTTATCAAAGGCCTGTTTTAGAATGTGAGGGTTTAATATGGAAAAATATATCATTGGCATCGACTCAGGTACGACAGGGATCAAAGCTGTGCTGTTTGATACACAGGGAAAAGAGATTGCCAAAAAGGGGATTCCCCTTAAAGGGTATTTCCCGGAGGAGAACCAGTATGAAGAGGATATGCTGGAGATCTGGGACAGTGCGGTAGAGTGCGTAAAGGATGTAGCCGGAAGGGTAGACGCCTCTGACATCATCGGCCTTGGGATCACCGCCCAGGGAGACGGTCTTTGGATGGTAGACGAAGATGGCGAGCCGGTTAGAAGAGGGTGCTGCTTCTGTGACGGAAGAGCGGCAGAATTTGTAGACGAATGGGTAGAGGACGGAACATGCGAAAAGCTGTTTAAAGCGTGCGGAACCTGGGTCTGCACGGGAAACCAGAATGGGATCGTGCGGTGGATGGAGAAATATGAGAAAGAGTCTCTTGACAAGAGCAGGTGGCTTCTCCATCTGAAAGATTATCTTTTCTTTAAATTTACAGGGGAGATCACATCAGATGCGACAGACCAGTCATTGATCCTGTTAGACCAGAAAAAAAGAGACTATCTTGACGAAGCGTTTTCCCTGTGTGGGATCGGCAAATACAGAGATAAATATCCGCCGATAAAGAACGCGAAGGACAATGCATTTAAGATTCTTCCGCAGGTGGCGGAAAGCATGGGGCTTACCGGCGATGTGCTTGTAACGTCAGGGCCTATGGATGTGGGCGCGTGCGCTCTTGGAAGCGGCGTGATTGAAAAGGGCCACTGCTGTTCGATTATGGGAACGGCGGCGCTTCACGAGATGGTGATCGATGAACCGCTAATGGATGATATTCCGTCCGGAATGACGGTTGCCCATGTGATGGAGGGAAGATGGCTCAGGCTGATGTCTTCCTTTGCGGGTACGCCGAATCTGGAATGGTGCCTGAAAACCCTCGGCCTGCAGGTGAAGGAAGACGCGGCGGCAACGGGTAAGGATGTTTATGCCTATATGGAAGATATGATCAAAGATGTTCCGATCGGTTCCAATGGAGTGATGTATCATCCCTATCTTCTGGCCGGAGGCGAGAGAGCGCCCTTTACGGATTCCAGAGCCCGCGCAAGCTACACGGGACTGAATGTGCGCAATACACTGGCGGATATTGTGCGTGCAACCTATGAGGGTGTGGCATTTGCCATGCTTGACTGTTATCAGCATATGCCGCTTCCTATCGGGCAGATCACAATATGCGGCGGCGGCGCCAACAGCAGTGCATGGTGCCAGATGTTTGCGGACGCGCTGGGAAGCAGGATTGTAACTGTAGAAGGGGAAGAGCTTGGAGCCAGAGGCGTTGCAATTAACAATGCGGTTGTGCAGGGAATTTTCCCAAGCTATCAGGACGCAGTTGAAAAGATCGTGAAGATAAAGAAGGTATATGAGCCGGATATGGAAAATCATGAAAAGTATATGAAGTTCTATGAACTGTATACCGCAGGCTATAGTCATATGCAGAAGATGTGGAAGATCCGGGCAAAAATCATGAAGGAGTAAGTACTATGCTGTATACAGAAGCGAGACAGGAGATCTTGAACATTTGCAGACAGATGGTTGAAAAAGGGTTTTTCCTGGGAACATGGGGAAATGTGAGTGTACGGATTGGAGACCATATTATACTTACGCCTAGCAAAATTGAATATGATGCAATGTGCCTGGAGGATTTTGTTGTTCTGAATCTGGATGGAACGATTGCCTGCGGGGAGCGGACGCCTACTTCTGAAAAGGAAGTTCATAGACAGATCTATCTGAAAAGAGAAGACGTAAAGGCGATTATCCATGCTCATACGGCAAAGGCTATGGCAGTTTCCGCGCTTCCGGTAAATGCAGTTCCGTGTATGGTAGAAGAGATGTCTCAGCTCTTAGGAGGGAAGATTCCGCTGACCAGGCAGTATGTCTGCGCGGAAAATCATTTTGAATTAGGGCGTATGGCGGCAGAGTGCATCGATGATAAAAACGGGGTGATCTTAAGAAATCACGGACCGGTAGCCTGCGGAAGAGACTTGAAAGAAGCAGCGCTATGTGTTGAAGTAATTGAAAAGGCATGTTCCATTTACCTGTCTGCAAATAACCGGCTGATAAAAGAAATTCCGGCTAGATTTGTAGAATCTGAACGATATCGCTTTCTTAATAAATATGGTCACGAGATAACATAAATAAAGACGGACTGCCCGGACTCTATACTGTCTTTAGAGAGAGTCCGGGCTTTGGGTTATACTGGTATTTTATGGAAATAAATGGTATAATGGGCATTGCTTGGTCGGGGCATTTCGGACAGGAGGTAATGATGGTAGAAATAGATATAGAAAAGGTCAAAAAACTGGTCAGGGATGTAAGGCCGCTCTTTGTCAGTCATGAAAAGGTTGACGTAAAGGAAAAAGGTACGGCGGATTTTGTGACTCAGATAGATATCATGGTGCAGGAGACTGTACAGACGGGGTTAAAAGAGCTTTATCCGGATATTCAGTTCATGGGTGAAGAAAAGGATAACTGTGATATCGATTTTGGAAAGCCGGTATGGATTCTTGACCCGATAGATGGTACGACGAATTTTATTCATGATTATTGTCACAGTACGCTGTCTTTGGCTCTTTGTGATAACAGAAAAATTGTGATGGGGATCGTATATCAGCCTTATACAGAAGAGTTGTTCTGGGCGCTGGAAGGAAAGGGAGCCTGGCTGAATGAAGAACGGATCTGCGTAAGCAGCACAAGAGAGCTTGAAAGAAGTCTGGTTACGGTTGGTACAAGTCCGTGGAAGCATGAGCTTGCAGATAGAAATTTTGAATTGTTTAAACAGATTTTTTTACGTTGTTCCGACATACGAAGAACGGGGTCTGCGGCGCTTGACCTTGCGTACGTTGCGTGCGGGAGGACAGAAGCATTTGTCGAGCATGATCTAAAGCCCTGGGATTTTGCGGCGGGACTTTTGCTTGTAAAGGAAGCGAAAGGGACGGTGACGGACTATAGAGGCGGAGAGATCGACATTACAGCTCCGTCGCAGATCGCAGCGGGAAACGGATATATCGGGGAGATTCTGGTGAAGGAACTTCTGAAAGATTTTTAGGATAACGGGAGTTTATTGTAGGATGGAAAAAGACGGAAAAATGATGAATAAAACAAAAAGACTTGCAGAGATTAAGCGGATGGTGGAGCAGCAGGGACGCATAGAGGTCAATGATTTAAGCGAGATTTTTGGCGTATCGGAGGTTACTATCCGAAAGGATTTGGATGTTCTTGAAGAGCGCAAGTGCCTAAAGCGGATTTATGGTGCGGCGCTGCCGGTGAAAGAGGTTACGGAGCTTTCTCCTGTCCAGGAGGAGTATCTGGGGATGCACATCGAATATGACAGCAGAAAAGAAGAAATAGGACGTCTTGCAGCCTCTCTGGTAACGGATACCGGGTGGCTTTTTATCGGACAGGGGACAACCTGCTATTATGTAGCCAGGGAACTGGCAAAATTCAGTAAAGTGAATGTGCTGACAAATAATCTTCTGGCTGCACAGGCGCTGGCAAAAAATACGGAGGCGAACGTTATCCTCACCGGTGGAAATCTGGTACACAGCCATCTGTATGTGGCGGGAGAGATGTTTATGCGGAATCTGGACAATCTTCATATCTCCCAGGCATTTATGGGAGTAGGGGGCGCGGATTTGTCTGCGGGATATACGGTGAACTATTCGACAGAGCTCATTGTATACCGCACCATCAGGGAGATCGCAGACAAGCTGGTTATCGTTCTTGATTCCTTTAAGTTTGATAAGAAAACCTTTTTAAGCCTGGGGCGGCTCACTTTGTCAGATACTGTTGTGTCAGACAAAGGGGTGCCGCAGAAGTACATTGATTATTATGAGAAAAATAATATTAAAATTCTTATATAAATATTTCCACATTTTGTTCAGAAAGAAAATCCAGCCATTTTTGGTTTAATGGTTTATCTGTGACAAGCCCCGTGACAGGGGCGAAGTCTGAAATGGTAAGGAAAGAGGTTTTGTCGAATTTTGAAAAGTCCGCCACAATGTATACTTTTTGGCTTCTTTTTATCAGGCTCTGCCGGATGGATGCGGTTGGTTCGTGGGAATCGGTAATGCCGTGTTCCATGGATAAAGAGCGGCAGGACATGAAAACCTTGTCAAAGTAATATTGTTCAAGGTTTTTCAGTGTAACATTGCCGCAGAATGCCTTGTCATCGGGAAGATATGCGCCGCCTAAAGTGACAAGGTGGATATTTTCCTTTTCACACAGCTCATTAATAATGAGCAGCGAGTTGCTTGCAACGGTAAGACGCATATTCTTAACTGCTTTTGCGATCTGATAAGCGGTGGTTGAGGAATCTAAAAATATAGAATCTCCATTTTTAATAATCTCCCGGCATTTTTCTGCTATGTTCTGCTTGTTTTCTATATAGGCAGTCTCACGGATCGTCAGGTCGACATTATTTCCCACGCCATCCTGTATAAAGGCTCCGCCGTAGGTGCGGGTGAGGAATCCTTCATCTTCTAGCTGCTTAAGATCGCGGCGGATGGTCTCCTCTGTCACGGAAAAAAACTTTGATAATTCCAGGACGGTGATACTTTTCTTTTCAAGAATAATTTCTTTGATTTTTCCTTTTCTGGTTACAGCCAGCATAATTTTTGCTTCCTTTCTGAAAATAGTGGGCTTCTGTAACTATTATAAAGTGGATGGAAGAAGATGTAAAGATGAAGTATTTTACCGGCTACTGTCCTCGCCATGACCAGAAACATAGATAGTGACTGCTGATTAAGTCAATGGTTTTTTAAGTACATATAGAAAATTCTTTTCTCGATCCAATAAAATTTAACAGATGTATTTTCAAATCACTATCCCTTTTACAGT
>CAJTDK010000011.1 GCA_910575105.1 Lachnospiraceae bacterium | reverse complement strand
AGCTTCTCGCCGGGCCTAAGGCCGATGTATTCTATCCGGATATCTTTACCCGGCCTCCGTCCGGACAGCTGGATCAGATTTCTTGCCAGGTCATCGATCTTCACCGGGTCGCCCATGTCCAGCACAAAGATCTCCCCGCCCCAGGCATATGTCCCTGCCTGCAAAACCAGGGAGACTGCCTCCGGGATTGTCATGAAGTACCGGGTCATCTCCGGGTCAGTGACCGTCACCGGCCCTCCCTCTTCGATCTGCTTCTTAAAAAGCGGGATCACCGAGCCGTTGCTTCCCAGGACATTCCCAAAGCGCACTGCCGCGTATTGTGTCCCTGTCCGGTATTTATTCTTTACCGACTCTATCCTGATCTTATCGCCGCTTCCCTGCAGCCCGGCATCCAGATGGCGGGCTGTCTCAGCAATGCCCTGGCCCTCCGCCGTTTTATCCATATGGGTATGCAGAAGCGGGAGCAGGTCTATCCGGCCTTCCCGGCTCACCGCATCCATGCACTGGATGATCATCTCACATAGCCGCTTTGAGGCTCCCATGATATTCGTCGGGTTCACCGCCTTGTCCGTACTGATCAGTACAAACCTTTCTGCGCCGTACTTCATCGCCGCATACGCTGTCTTATATGTACCAAGGACATTGTTCTTGACCGACTCGCACGGGCTGGTCTCCATCAACGGCACATGCTTATGGGCGGCAGCGTGGTAGACGATATGCGGTTTATATGTCTCAAACACCTGAT
This sequence comes from Lachnospiraceae bacterium, assembly GCA_910575105.1. Taxonomy (GTDB): domain Bacteria; phylum Bacillota; class Clostridia; order Lachnospirales; family Lachnospiraceae; genus MD308. Next base: position 136,081 of record CAJTDK010000011.1, on the reverse strand, counting down.
CAACCCTCCGGCTGTCGCGCACGGAGCCGATCAGGACCACCAGGTTCAGCTTGCTGCCGTACTTCCGCTTAAGCTCCTGCTGGATGTCATAGGCATTATTCTCATAGATATCAAAAATGATCAGCTGCTCCGGATTATGACCGGCAATCTGCCGGCAGAGTTCAGAGCCGATGCTCCCCCCGCCTCCGGTCACCAGGATCCGCTTACCCTTGATGTGCCGGAAGATCTCCTCCATGTTGACCCTGATAGTCTCCCTGCCAAGAAGATCCTCCACAGCCACCGGGCGCATCTTACTGAGCAGTGCCTGGTTATCCGCCTGCTGGTAAATGCCGGAAAGGCTGTGCAGTTCACATCCCGTCTCTTTGCAGATATTGAGGATGTCGCGCTTATTTTCCGCAGAAGCTGTCGGGATGGCGTATAAGATCTGGTCGATATTATATTTTTTTGCCATCTCCAGGATATGGTACCGGCCGCCGACAACCGGCACGCCGTCCATGAACCGCCCCCATTTGTTGTCATTATCATCAATGACACACACCGGTATCGCATAAAAGTCAGAACTATTTTTCAGATCCCTGATGATGATCTGCCCGGCAGCGCCCGCCCCGATGATCATCACCCGGTGGGCGGCGCCAGCGGCTTTCTCCCGCCTGGAACGCTCCAGAGTGATAAAACGGTAGGAAAAACGGACCACTGTCACCAGGCCGAACTGGAACACCGCGCCCATCATGTAATAGGAAATGGGCATCCGCTTTACAAATACAGTGATTCCGATGACATGAAACAGCGTAGTGATCACAGACGCCGCAAATATCCGGTTTAGTTCATCAAAGCTTGCGAACCTCCATAGACTGTTATAGAGCCGCAGGGCATAAAAACAGCCGATAGCAAATACCGTATAAAAGGGCGTGAACTTCAAAAAGGAACGCAAGTACTCCGGCGGGATCTGGGAAAAACGAAAATCGAACCTGAGCCACAGGCCAAGGAAATAGGAAAAATTAACCATGGCGATGTCATAGGCTGCCAGATAGAAAGCGATGACTTCCCAGTGTTTAAAGCGTCTTCCTTTTTTCTCTTTTCTCTCAGCCATCGTCTTTCCCCCTCCTTCCTTCCGCTAATCCTGTATCGCCGCCGTCTGCTTCCTGAGAAATACAGATGTCTATCATTAAAAACTGAATACAATACACCGTAAAAGCCGCCTGTACGGCCGGTCTTCCCAGCGTATTCTATTCAATCCTTAACAATGTGTCCTTACGTATAGATCATGTCTTCAAGAGACCTTCACCTCATAATCCGTGAGTCGGCAGTAGAGTAGGAACCACAATTTGTTGGCCATCGTACCGGTCATCTGTTTTTCCTGCGCATCATGTTTTATCTCATGGGAAAATTCAGCGATTTATAGCAACAGAGCGCTTTCTGATGATAAAAAACGGCCAGCCAGGAAGGCTGTGCCGTTTGATAGAATAACATTAATTTTATTCCGTTTTCTTTGATATGGAAGCAGTGGGAGAGCAGCAGGTCTTATTTTTGCTGCTCTGTCTTACAGATGATAAAATACCTTGTACCACTCGGCGAACTTTCTTAATCCATCCCTAAGGCTGGTAGAAGGCTTGAAGCCGTAATCTTGTTCAAGGGCGCTGGTGTCAGCGTATGTGACCGGCACATCGCCGGGCTGCATGGGGACGAATTCCTTATGTGTATCGAAATGGTAATCTGCCGGAAGGACTTCAGCACGGATCAGTTCTTCTTGGAGGATGGTCACAAAATCCAGCAGGTTTTCCGGGTGATTATTTCCGATGTTATATACGGCGTAAGGCGGGATAGGCAGTCCGTCTTTGCCGGTACTCTTTTCCGGCGCGCCTTGCATTACGCGTTTCACACCTTCAACGATGTCATCGATGTAGGTGAAATCGCGTTTGCAGTTGCCGTAATTGAAGATCTGTATCGTCTGGTTATTCAGCAGCTTATTGGTGAATCCGAAATATGCCATATCCGGCCTTCCGGCAGGACCGTATACCGTGAAGAAGCGCAGTCCCGTTGACGGGATATTGTAAAGCTTACTGTATGCGTGAGCCATCAGTTCGTTGCTTTTCTTTGTGGCAGCGTAAAGGGAGACCGGCTGGTCTACTGGATCATCCGTGCTGTAGGGCACTTTCTTATTTGTGCCGTACACCGAGGAGGAAGAAGCGTAGACAAGATGCTCCACACCCGGCGCGCCATGATCGTAAGAATGGCGGCAGGCTTCCAGTATGTTGTAAAAGCCGATGAGATTAGATTGAATATAAGCATCCGGGTTTTCAATCGAGTAGCGGACGCCTGCCTGGGCGGCAAGATTTACCACAAGATCAGGTTTATATTCAGCAAAGATCCGGTCAACAAGGGCTTTGTCAGAGAGCTCTCCTTTGATAAAGGTGTAGGCGGATCCGTCACATTCAGTCAGGCATTTTTCAATCTCGTCCAGCCGCCATTCTTTGATCTTCACATCGTAATAATCATTCAGATTGTCCATACCGATGACCGTAACCGGCGACTGTGTTTTTAATAATTCCAGGACCAGATTGCTTCCGATGAATCCGGCGGAGCCGGTAACAAGTATCGTTTTATGTTTTAACGTTATTTTTTGCATGTTTATACCCTTTCTTAATCTCTTTTGAAAATATCTCTTGTGTAAACCTTGCCGGCGACATCTTCAAGACATGCATCGCGCCGGTTGGCAATGATGGCCTGGCTCATTTTTTTGAATTTTTTCAGATCATTTACCACGAGTGAGCCGTAGAAGGTCTCGCCGTCTTTCAGGGCGGGCTCATAGATAATGACAGTCGCGCCTTTGGCTTTGATCCTCTTCATCACACCCTGGATAGAAGACTGGCGGAAGTTATCCGAATTACTTTTCATCGTAAGGCGGTATACGCCGATGATCCGTTTTTGCTCCCGGGCAGGATCCCAGTGGCTGTTCGCCTCGTAGGCGCCTGCAATTTCCAGCACCCGGTCTGCGATAAAATCCTTTCTCGTCCGGTTGGACTCGACAATGGCGGAGATCATATTCTGGGGAACGGCATCAAAGTTGGCGAGAAGCTGCTTGGTATCTTTGGGCAGGCAGTATCCGCCGTAACCGAAAGAAGGATTATTATAGTGGTTGCCGATCCGCGGGTCAAGACATACGCCGTTGATGATTTCCTGTGTGTTTAATCCTTTTGTCTCTGCGTAAGTATCCAATTCGTTGAAATAGGAGACACGCAGCGCCAGATAAGTGTTGGCGAACAGCTTTACCGCTTCAGCCTCAGTAAAGCCCATAAACAGGGTGTCGATATCCTCCTTCACGGCGCCCTGCCGGAGCAGTGCCGCAAAGATATGTGCGCGTTCTAAGGAGCTTTCATCGCAGGATACGATAATGCGGGACGGGTAGAGGTTATCATACAGTGCTTTTGATTCCCGCAGGAACTCCGGGCTGAAGATAATCTTATCCGTGCTGTATTTTTCTCTTACAGACGCGGTAAATCCGACCGGGATGGTGGACTTAATGACGATCATGGCATCAGAGTTCACTTTACGGACAAGCCTGATTGCCGCCTCAACTGCAGAGCAGTCAAAAAAGTTCTTCTTGCTGTCATAATTGGTAGGCGTTGCGATGACTACAAAGTCGGCATCTTTATAAGCGGCTTCGCCGTCTAAGGTGGCAGTCAGGTCAAGCTTTTTCTCTGTGAGATATTTTTCGATATAATCGTCCTGTATAGGAGATCTCCGGCGGTTGATCAGGTCAACTTTTTCGGGGACGATATCGACGGCCGTCACCTGGTTATGCTGCGCCAGCAGTATAGCGATAGATAACCCTACATATCCGGTGCCGGCAACGGCGATCCGGTATTTTTTGTCCAGGTCAGGGGCGGGGATCGTTATGGGTGCTTCATCTTCTTCTTCGAACAGGTCGACGACCTCAAAACCCAGAACCTCTCCCAGTTTTTGGAGCTGGATAATCGAGGGGATATAGTCCATGTTTTCAAGGCGCCCGATCATGCCGCGGTGGATGCCGGTCATGCCGGCAAGCTGTGCCTGGGTCAGTTTTTTGTTTTTACGGTTTTGTGTGATGGCCGCAGCCATCTTTTTTGTTGATAGTTTCTTCATTATACACTTTTCACCACAATTCTATTTAAAATGACATTTACGAGACTTTGATAGAGATAAAAGTCGTTAAAAATCAGCATATCAGCTTTTTGCAATTTATTCAATAGAAAAGATAAAATTGGGCATAAATATTTTGCTGATTGATGAAGATGCCTTGAAAAATCTTCGGATTAAGATTAGAATGTTATTACTGTCTGCTTTGCGGATGCTGACGGATATATAGATGAAGGAAAAGGAGCATGGTAAGAATGCTGGATTCTATAGAAGTTTATCACTGGATTGCCGCCCATTTTATCTACCTGATCATTCTGGGCGTCAGCGGATTTATCGTGTTGAATATTGTTTACGCACATAGGGAAAAGGGCGCTGCTTACAAGATCATCGTATCGGTTGCGGGGATCGTCTATCTGGGTGCGCTGCTGTATCTGACTCTGGGGATGCGTTCCCCGCAGGAGGAGTATACTTATGAATTAGTACTGTTCTGGTCATATTGGGAGGTGTTTACCGGGCAGGAGCAGTGGCTGCTCTGGGAAAATATCGCGAATATGTTCTTATTCTTTCCTTTTGGAATGTTCTTGTATGAATTGCTGGGGGAGAAGAGGAGATGGTATGTCTGTCTGGCGTGTGTTCTGTGTGTAAGCGCCGGGATAGAGCTGACGCAGCTTCTGGCAAAGCTGGGGCTGTTTGAGTTTGATGATATTCTGCACAATTCCCTGGGAGGGCTTTTTGGATATGCGGCGGCGGAAAAGATCATGGCGCTGACTGGGGCGTTGCATTTTGCCGGACCGCGGCAGTCGCAGAAGCAATAGAAAGAGCGTTGGAGCAGATTGCTGCTGAGCGGCGGCAGATTGAGCGGAAGCGGTACCAGTTGCCAACGCTTAGGCGGGGGCGGCGGTTTGAGATTTTCAGGCAGGAGGAAGGGATACTCCTGCCTGTTTTAGGCTTCACTGTCTTTTCTTGAGTCTTCTGTACTGAATCGAATTCCCGCTGACCTCCCAGACATTCCCGATCAATTCTACACCATTTCCGCTGCATCGCCGGTATCCGCAGAAATCTTCAAGTGTCCGCTGGTTGCCAAAGCTTTTTAGGTATCCGCCGTAGCTCATCCGGTATTCGACTTCATCGCCATACACGACAGCTTTTTCAACAAAAGCTGTGTATATCCCTCTTTTAAATGGAAGAAGATCGGGAGCCCGCTCTATTTTGCTGCGGCCTGCTTTGCTGCAGCTTCCTTTAGGAGCGGGGGCTGCAGGCGGTCTGTGGCAGTCAAGGCCGGATACGAGGATATCCATGCCTGCCGCGTTCTGCTCTGGGAGTTTTAAGATGCAGGAGAGCAGGAGGCAGAAATTGGTGGTCAGCGCCGTATTATGGCCGCCGTTTTCTTCGCGGGGCAAGGCACGGAAGCTGCATGCTAATCTGCTGGCCTCGCCGTTGGCCTTGTAATCCCGTTTCAGCCTGTACAGCATCTCCATAAAGCTCTGCTCCAGGGCGGTCTCGTATAAAATGGGAGCGGTGCAGGACTCATCGCCGGAGCGGACGATCCTGCCGCCTTTTTTTGTGCCGAAGCGGTTGCTGCAGCGCCAGACGGCAAAGGCGTATTTGTAGATCTCGTTCATTTCACTGTTTAGCCTGCTGCCGGTGCGCAGGGCTTCGGATTTTAGGGAGCGCTCGTCGCTGTAATTTTTGATGGGACGGCTGTAGACGCAGCGGTGGTAGGCGCCGCCGCAGAGTTGTCCGTGTTCTGGACTGCTGCTGGTCTGTCCGGAAGCGGGCCTGTCTCCGGCGTTCCCGGCTTTTTTGCCATTCTCTGGACTGTTGCTGGTCTGTTCGGAAGCGTCCTTGTCCCATGTATATCCGTCTCCTGGTATGTCACAGGCGGGCAGGTGAGTCATCTCCCCGCAGCACAGATTATAAAAGGTCTGTCCCTTCACAGGAACCGGCCGTTTTGCGGGAGGGCCCGCAAAGCCTGCGCCGGAGTGCCGCCTGGTGCCGCCAAGGTCTGCGATCATTATCTGTACTTTATTCCATTTTTCTCTGGAAATGATCGGAGAGTGGTGGTTGCGGACGTAATATTTGGGGGCTTCGCCGCAGTTTTTGCAGGAGTGGTGGGTCAGGAAGTCTTTTACAATAGTCTTTTGCAGCTCACAGTCTCCCATATATTTTTCATTCCGCAGCATCCGCATGATGGCGCTGGCATCCCAGAGCTTTCCGAAAAGGGTACGGATGCCCTGGGCATTGAGATCCCGCGCGATCTGGCATGCGGAGTCTCCGGTAAGGTACCGGTCATAGATCTGGCGGACGATCTGAGCCTGCTGCTCATTGATGATCCACTGGCCGTTGTCGCCCTTGTCGTAGCCCATCATCCCTTTCAAGTTGCAGTGGGCGATGCCTGATTGGAATTTTTTAGAATAGGCCCAGCGGACATTGTCAGAGATGGAGCGGCTTTCATCCTGGGCCAGAGCGGAGAGGATGGTCAAAAGAAGCTCGCCGGCGGCGTCCAGGGTGTCTACATTTTCCTTCTCAAAGAAAACGCCCACGGAAGGGCTGAGCTTTTTCAGCATCCGCACGTGGTTTAAAGTGTCAACGGTATTTCTGGCGAAACGGGAGATGGATTTGGTGATGATATAGTCGATCTTCCCGGTCTGGCAGTCCGCGATCATCTGTCGGAAATGCACGCGGCGGTCGGTGTTTGTGCCGGAGACATCGGTATCGGCATAGATACCGGCAAGGGACCATCCCGGATGCTCGCTGATCAGGCGGGTGTAAAAGCTTTTCTGTCTGGCGTATGAGGTCTGCTGGCATTCGTCGCCGGTGGAGACGCGGCAGTATGCGGCCACGCGGATGCCGGTCTTGTGCCTTAGCTGTGTGGCGTTCTGAACGGAGCGTTTGGTGGCCGGGGTGACGGTTATGGTCGGGCGGAGAGAAGGATCTTCTTCCATAGAAAAGACTGTTTCGGGTAAAAAAGTAATTGCCTGTGTCATAATGATTCCTCGCTTTCTCTTTTGTATGGTGGTTACTATTCACGGCTCAGGAGCCGCTCATAGCAACGATTCGTGGCGGCATTCTTAAGTTTGCTGGGCAAAAGCCGCCCCTCACTCCTGTATCATGTTCTTACGGGATGCGCAGCCAGTGCGCATTCCTGACCCATGAACAGTAACACGTATGGTGGTTACTCTATTATATATCAGAAGTGGCAGTTGTATTTCCGCCATCCGGAAGATATAATAGAAGAAGCTAATCTTACAGTTGACAGGAGAGTAGACGCATGAACTATCAGAAGGAATTAGACAAGCTGATCAAAAAACTGGAAGCAGAACAGAGGGTGCCAAGGCTTCTGCTTCATAGCTGCTGCGCCCCTTGCAGCAGTTACGTGCTGGAGTACTTAAGCAGCTATTTTTCTATCACCGTCTTTTACTACAACCCCAATATTTCCCCGGAGAGCGAGTATACGAAGCGGCTCTTTGAACAGCAGATGCTGATCGACAGGCTGCCTGCAAGGTATCCGGTGGCCTTTGCGGCAGGTCCTTATGACAGTGAGCGCTTTTTTCAGATGGCAAAGGGGCTTGAGCAGGTGAAGGAAGGGGGCGAACGATGCTTCCGGTGTTACGAGCTGAGACTCCGTGAGGCGGCGAAGATGGCGAAGAATGCAGAGTTTGATTACTTTACCACTACGCTTAGCATCAGTCCCTTAAAGAAGGCAGACAAGCTTAATGAGATTGGTGTCAGGCTCGGGGAAGAGTACGGGATATCTTATCTCATGTCCGATTTTAAGAAGAAAAACGGATACAGGCGCTCCATAGAGCTCTCTAAGGAGTACAATCTTTACCGGCAGGATTACTGCGGCTGTGTATTTTCCAGGGAGAGGTGATACATCAGTGCGCTATCGGTCCGATTAAAAGATCTGCGGTTGCTGTTCACGGGTCAGGAATGCGCACTGGCTTCGCATTCCGTAAGAACATGACACAGGATCTACATGACGTGACCGGATGGAAATAATTTTAACGATTGATTTTACGTGGAAATGTGGTAAAATTTGATGAACGGATAATCTTATCCGGCCTTTGGAAATGTCCGGGAGACGGGACGGCTGGCAGCAGAGGCAAGTATGCCGCCGGCCGCGGCGCGGGCAGTAATGGAAATGAATAGAAGGAACAGGAGAAGACAGATATGGATCAGAAATTAAGAGTAGGAATTTTAGGAGGAACGGGTATGGTAGGGCAGCGGTTTATCTCGCTGTTGGAGGACCATCCCTGGTTCGAGGTCGTGACGGTTGCGGCAAGCCCGCGGTCTGCGGGAAAGACTTACGAGGAGGCAGTGGGCGGCCGGTGGAAGATGAAGAGTCCGATGCCGGAGGCGGTAAAACACCTTGTGGTTGCCAATGTGAATGAGGTGGAAAAGGTGGCGTCGGGAGTTGATTTCGTATTCAGCGCCGTTGATATGACGAAGGAGGAGATCAGGGCTATCGAGGAAGAATATGCAAAGACCGAGACCCCGGTGGTGTCCAATAACAGCGCCCACCGCTGGACGCCGGACGTGCCGATGGCAGTACCGGAGATCAATGCAGAGCATTTTGAAGTGATCGGGGCGCAGAAAAAGCGTCTCGGGACGGAACGCGGATTTATCGCGGTGAAGCCGAACTGCTCGATCCAGAGCTACGTCCCCTGCCTTGCGGCCTGGAAAGAATTCGGCCCGAAGGAAGTGGCAGTCACCACCTACCAGGCGATCTCTGGGGCGGGCAAGACATTTAAGGACTGGCCGGAGATGGTTGAGAATATCATCCCCTATATCGGCGGCGAGGAGGAGAAGAGCGAGCAGGAGCCGCTGCGCGTGCTCGGCCAGGTAAAGGACGGGCAGATCGTGAAGGCAGCGCTCCCTAAGATTACCTGCCAGTGCATCCGGGTGCCGGTGCTTGACGGGCATACGGCGGCGGTATTCATCAACTTTGAGAAGAAGCCGACGAAGGAGCAGCTCGTTGAGAAGCTGGTGAATTTTAAAGGATTTCCGCAGGAGGCGTCTCTCCCCAGCGCGCCGAAACAGTTTATCCAGTATCTTGAGGAGGATAACCGCCCGCAGGTAGCTCTTGATGTGGATTATGAAAATGGTATGGGTGTGTCGATTGGGCGTCTCAGGGAGGATAGTATGTTCGACTATAAGTTCGTGGGACTTTCCCACAATACGCTCCGGGGGGCGGCAGGCGGCGCTGTGCTCTGTGCGGAGGCTCTGACGGAAAAAGGATACATTCAGGCAAAGTAAGACAGGTTATAGGAAGGTAGGAGAGAGAGGGGTAACTTATGGAAAATGACATTTTAAATTATTCGCAGAACCGGGAATTATCGTGGCTTAAGTTTAACCAGAGAGTTCTGCAGGAGGCGCAGGATATCACGGTACCGCTTCTGGAGCGGATGAAATTTGTGGCGATCTTTTCAAGCAACCTGGACGAATTTTTTATGATCCGTGTGGGAAGCCTGTTTGACATGGCCCATGCGGATGCGAAGGCGAAGGACAGCCGTTCGGGGCTGACGCCGGATGGACAGCTTGAGAAGATCTTTGAAGCGGTTGCCCCTCTGTGCAAAGAACGGGATAAGACCTATTCGGATATCCAAAAGCTTTTGCATCCATACGGCGTGTGCGGGCTCAGCTACAAGGAGCTGGAGCAGCAGGAGAAGAAGTATGTAAAAAAATATTTTAAGGATCAGATACTTCCTATCCTTTCCCCGCAGATTGTGGATGCGAACCATCCTTTCCCCCATCTTCTGAATAAGGAGATCTATGTGACGGCGAATCTCAGAGACAAAGATAAGACGATGCAGGGAATCGTGCCGGTTCCCCAGTTTGTTTCTAATATCCTGTATCTGCCGGGACACGATATCCGGTATATCCGCATGGAGAAGATCATCGTGGAGCATTTGAGCCTTGTGTTCCCCAAATATACGGTCACAGATCCCAACTATATCTGCGTGACCCGCAGTGCGGATATCAATCCGGAGGATGAGGCGCTGGAGGTCAATGACGACTTCAGGCATCTGATGAAGAAGACTCTTCACAAACGCCGCAGGATGTCGGTGGTGAGGCTGGAGGTGGCGGAGAAGCTGAGTGCGGAGACGGAAAAGTATTTCTGTGACAAGTTTAAGATTAGGCCGGTGCAGATCTTCCGTACGAAGATGCCCATGAAGCTTGACTATATCTTTGCCATCAGCGGGAATCTGCCGGAGCCCATGAAGAAGTCGCTGACTTATCCTGCATTTTCGCCCCAGAGCTGCGCGCGGATCCAGGACGGCAATATCATGCGCCAGATTAAGAAAAAGGATCTTCTGCTGTTCTTCCCCTATGAGAGCATGGATCCGTTCCTTAAGCTGATCAAAGAGGCGGCCTTCGACCCGAATGTCATGACCATAAAGATCACCATCTACCGCCTGGCGAAGAAGGCAAGGCTGGTGGAGTATCTGTGTGCCGCTGCGGAAAACGGCAAGGAGGTGACGGCGCTCATTGAGCTTAGGGCAAGGTTCGATGAGCAGAACAATATCGACTGGTCGGAACGGATGGAGGAGGCCGGGTGCCGGGTCATCTACGGGTTTGAGGATTACAAGGTGCATTCAAAGATCTGTCTGATCACCTACCGCAGCAGGGGCGAGATTCAGTATATCACGCAGATTGGAACAGGGAATTATAACGAGAAGACGGCGGGGATGTACACGGATCTTTCGCTGATGACGGCGAATCAGGGCATCGGGCAGGATGCGTCGGAGTTTTTCAAAAATATGGCGATCAGTAATCTGGACGGGGTATATCATCATCTGATCGTCTCGCCGACCAGCTTAAAGCAGACGGTGCTTAAGCTGATGGATGAAGAGATCGCCAAAGGAAGTAACGGACGCATTATCATGAAGATGAATTCGGTGACGGATACGGATTATATCGAGAAGGTGTCGGCGGCATCGAGAGCCGGTGTGAAGATCGACCTTATCGTGCGGGGAATCTGCTGCGTGCTTCCGGGAGTGCCGGGCTACACAGATAATCTGCGGGTGATGAACGTGGTAGGTCGGTATCTGGAGCACCCGCGGATCTTCAGCTTCGGCACCGGGGAGAGCCAGAAGATCTACATCGGCTCTGCAGATATGATGACCCGCAATACAGAGAAGCGGGTGGAGGTAGCGTGCCCGATCCTGGATGGGGATATTAAAAAGCAGATCAACCATTATCTGAAGGTGATGCTCAGTGACAATATCAAGGGAAGGGTACTTAAGAGCGACGGAACTTACTGTAAAAAAGAGCTGGCAGAGCCTTATGTGGATTCCCAGGCCACATTTATGGAGGAGGCGCTGAATGCGCACCGCCAGAAGCCGGTGCAAAAGGAAAAGACATTCCTCGACAGGGTAAAAGGCATATTCGGGAACAGAGTAAATAAAAGGAGTTAAGCAGTCTTATGGGGAAAGCACTTTACATTGCTGAGAAACCCAGTGTTGCGCAGGAGTTTGCCAAGGCACTGAAGCTGACAACAAAAAGAAAGGACGGGTATCTGGAATCGGAGGAGGCGATCGTTACCTGGTGCGTAGGCCATCTGGTGACTATGAGTTATCCGGAGGAATACGACCCGTCATTAAAAAGGTGGAGTTTAACGACTCTGCCTTTTATACCGGAGGAGTTTAAGTATGAGGTGATCCCGGGGGTAGCCAAGCAGTTTCGGATCGTGTCGGGGCTTTTAAACCGCAGCGATGTGGAGACGATCTATGTCTGTACGGACTCTGGGCGCGAGGGGGAATACATCTACCGTCTGGTGGAGCAGCAGGCAGGCGTGCACGGCAAGAAAAGGCGCCGGGTCTGGATCGATTCTCAGACAGAGGAGGAGATCCTCCGGGGGATCAGGGAGGCTAAGGATCTGAAGGAGTATGATAATCTGTCAGCTTCGGCCTATCTTAGGGCAAAGGAAGATTACCTGATGGGGATCAATTTTTCCAGGCTCCTGACGCTGAAATATGGCAATAGCATTTCCAATTATCTGAAGACGAAATATTCTGTCGTATCTGTGGGGCGTGTCATGACCTGTGTGCTGGGGATGGTGGTCCGCAGAGAGCGGGAGATACGGGAATTTGTGGAGACACCCTTTTACCGGGTCGTGGCGGCGGCTGGTGAAACGGGTCAGACCTTTGAGGGGGAATGGCGGGCAGTGAAGGGCTCTAAGTGGTTCGAGTCCTTTGATCTTTATAAGGAAAACGGATTCAAGGAAGAGAAGAAAGCGAAGGAGCTTATTGAATACCTGAAGGATCCGGCTCCGGTTACCGGTCAGATCGCCAGTATAGAGAAAAAGAAGGAGAAGAAGAACCCACCCCTTCTGTTTAACTTGGCGGAGCTGCAGAATGAGTGCTCGAAGCGGTTTAAGATCAGTCCTGACGAGACGCTTCGGATCGTGCAGGAGATGTATGAGCGGAAGCTTGTGACCTATCCCCGTACGGACGCCAGAGTACTGTCTTCGGCGGTGGCTAAGGAGATTCATAAGAATCTGAACGGCCTGATGAAATATGAGCCGGCGGTTTCCTATCTTCAGGAGATCGTGGGGTTTAAAAGCCATAAGGGGCTTGAGAAGACGCGTTATGTCAATGACAAGCAGATTACGGATCACTACGCCATCATCCCGACAGGACAGGGGCTTAATACCCTCCGTTCCCTGCCGGCAATGTCACAGAAGGTCTATGACGTGATCGTGCGCCGCTTCTTAAGCATCTTCTATCCTCCGGCGGTCTACCAGCGGATAGCTATCGTGATGAAGATCAAGGAAGAGTCCTTTTTTTCAAGCTTTAAGGTGCTTGTGGAGGAAGGATATCTTAAGGTGGCCGGGATTCCGGGAAAGAAGGGCAGTACAGACAGAGGGCCTGCGGTGAAGGCGGCGGATGCCGGAGGCAGGCAGGCTGCCGCAAGGGAAGACGGCGGGCGGGAAGATGACGGGCAGGAGGCGGACCACGCCCTTTTTGCGCGGATTCAGAGTCTCAGGAAAGGCATGGTCCTTCCGGTACAGTCTATGGACATCAAGGAGGGAAAGACCTCGCCGCCCAAACGGTATAATTCCGGTTCGCTCATTCTTGCCATGGAGAATGCGGGGCAGCTTATCGAGGATGAGGAGCTTCGCGCCCAGATCAAGGGGAGCGGGATCGGAACCAGCGCCACAAGGGGCGAGATATTGAAAAAGCTTTTTCACAATGAATATCTGGCGCTGAATAAGAAGACGCAGATCGTCACGCCTACTCTGCAGGGGGAGATGATCTATGACGTGGTGGATCATTCTATCCGGCAGCTTTTAAACCCGGAGCTTACGGCGAGCTGGGAGAAAGGGCTTACCTATGTGGCCAACGGGGAGATCACGCCCGAGGAATATATGGGTAAGCTAAAGAACTTTATCATGAGCCGGACCCAGGGAGTCAAGGGGATGAACAACCAGAGCGAGCTGCAAAGGTTTTATCACCGGGCGGCTTCATTCTACCAGAAAGGCGGAAAGTGAGATTGCCACCGGAAAAGGAAAGTGGTATGATAGGGAAGAAGCTTAGAAGGGAAAAGAATAGGAGAATGCAAGATGAAGGAATTAACAGTAAAAGAATTGTATACATTGGATGAGACGATTGCGAAGGACATTTTTGAGGGCGTGACGTATCCCTGGGAGGTGCTGCCGAAGATCAGCGCGTTTATCCTGGAGCTTGGGAAGAGCCTTTCTTTAGAAGAATATGATAAGGTGGGCGAGGATGTATGGATCGCCAAATCTGCAAAGGTATTCGATTCTGCCTATATTAACGGGCCGGCCATCATCGGGAAGGACGCGGAGGTCAGACAGTGTGCGTTTATCCGGGGCAATGCTATCGTGGGAGAGGGCGCTGTAGTGGGCAACTCCACGGAGCTTAAAAATGTAATCCTGTTTAACAAGGTGCAGGTTCCCCACTATAATTACGTTGGGGATTCTATCCTTGGATATAAGGCGCATATGGGCGCGGGTTCTATTACTTCCAACGTAAAGTCGGATAAAAAGCTTGTAATAGTGAAGACACCAAAGGGCAATATCGAGACAGGGCTCAAGAAGTTCGGCGCCATGCTTGGCGATGAGGTAGAGGTCGGCTGCGGGACGGTATTGAATCCGGGCAGTGTCGTGGGGAGCCATACGAATATCTATCCGCTGTCTTCCGTGAGAGGATTCGTGCCGGGCGGAAGTATCTATAAAAAGCAGGGTGAAGTCGTAGAAAAGTATGAGTAAGATAATGATATGGTTACCGTTTACGGGCCAGGAATAGGCGCTGGCTGCGGACAGTAACAGAAGATCGGCAGAAAAAGGAGGAGTACAGGATGAAAAGGATTGGTTTTATCGGTGTCGGGATCATGGGGAAGTCCATGGTGAGAAATCTGATGAAAGCAGGCTATGAGCTGAATATCTTTGCCCGTACAAAAGCAAAGGTGGAAGATGTGATCGCAGAAGGCGCGGTTTTCCACGATACTATCGGAGAGTGTGTGAAGGATTGTGACGCGGTGATCACTATCGTAGGATTTCCCAAGGATGTGGAAGAGGTGTATTTCGACGGGGGGAATATCCTGGAAAGCGCGAAGGAAGGGGCTTACCTTATTGATATGACTACGACGAGCCCCATGATCGCCGAGGAGATCTATCAGGAAGGAGCAAAGCGGGGCTTTCATGTGCTGGACGCGCCGGTGACGGGTGGAGACACGGGGGCGAAGGCCGGGACGCTGTCTATACTCGTGGGCGGCGACAAGGCAGATTATGAGGCTTGTGTTCCGCTGTTTGAGGCTATGGGAACCAACATCAATTACCAGGGGAAGGCCGGCTGCGGGCAGCATGCCAAGCTTGCCAACCAGATTATGATCGCGGGGACCCTGTCCGGCGTGTGCGAGGCTCTTACCTATGCGAAAGCCAAGGGGCTTGACCTGGATACCGTGGTGAAATCCGTGGCCACCGGAGCGGCGGGGAGCAGACAGCTTGATCTGTTCGCGCCGAAGATCATGGCTGAGGATTATGCGCCGGGATTTTTTATGAAACATTTTATCAAGGATATGACGCTGGCGCTTACGGAGGCGAACAGAAGCGGTCTGTGCCTGGAAGTGCTGAGCCAGGTGCTGGCAAATTATGAGGAGCTTCAGGCAGCAGGATACGGGGAGCTTGGGACGCAGGCGCTGATCAAATACTATGAGGAAGGATGTGCAGAAGATGATGAATGATAACTTTGTGACGCTGGAGATCGGGAAGACGAAACATATCGCGCTGGTTGCCCATGACGGGAAGAAAAAAGCGCTGGTGGAGTGGTGCGATAAGAATAAGGAAATCTTAAAAGGGCATTTCCTGTGCGGGACCGGGACGACTGCGCGGCTCATCGCGGAGAAGACGGGCCTTCCGGTGAAGGGCTATAACAGCGGCCCGCTTGGCGGAGACCAGCAGATCGGGGCGAAGATTGTGGAGGGGCAGATCGACTTTATGGTATTTTTGTGGGATCCTTTGGAGGCGCAGCCCCATGACCCGGATGTGAAGGCGCTCCTTCGTATCGCGGTGGTCTATGACATTCCGGTTGCGAACAATCTCGCCACGGCTGATTTTATGCTCCGCTCGGAGTATATGGACGGCACTTATGAGAGGAAAGTTGAGAACTTTAATAAGACGGTTCAAGATCGGGTGCGACAAATGAAATAATAGGAGAAAAAGAGAAAGGGCCTTTGCAGGCGGCGGAATATTCAGTTTCGCTGTCTGTGAAGGCTCGTTTTTTGTTAATTCATTAATAGTCGTAAAAAATCACATAATATTTACAATAGATGAGAAAATAAAACTGAACAGTTAAAGAAGACGGCAGGATGTAGAAAATCTCCGGAGTAATATAAATATTTTAATATTGACGCAATGGGAGGGGGGCATAATAAGCGGGATGGCATATTTATAAAAAATGATGATTAGAATTTGGAGAAAGTAAGATGAGGAAGACAGGCCAATGGATAAGCTCGATTATCATATTTCTTTTGATTGGCACAATATTATTTTTAAATATTTCTGAAATCCTTCGAAAAAAATCAGGCGGGGAATCCGATATGATTCATTCTTTTTATCAGATAGAGGAAGATACGCTGGATGTGCTCTGCCTTGGGAGCAGTCATGGTTATTCTGCCATTCAGCCGAATACCCTGTGGAAAGAATTCGGTCTGATGTCTTATGTGATGTGCAGCCAGAAGCAAAGTATAGGAAGTTCCTATTATCTGCTGAAGGAAGCTTTAAACTATCAGAAGCCAAAGGTTGTCCTGCTGGAATCATACTATTTCTATTTTGACCGGAAATATACGGAAGAAGGTTCTTTGCGGATGGGCTTTGACGGGATGCGGATGGGTCGGGTAAAGTGGGAGATGGTTCAGGATTTTTTGGGAGAGCTTCCGGTAAAAGATAAACTGACATATTATCTGCCGTTCTTAGAGTACCATAGCAGATGGGACTCTTTGGAAGATTTGGATTTTCATCCGAAAAATTATCTAAAAGGCGGTATTTTAGATTTAACGGTATATCCCATGGAGGAACCAGAGCTTCCGGACGAGGGATGTGAGCTTCCGGATATTTCGCAAGAATATTTTGAAAAGATTATATCACTTTGCAGGGAACATGATATACAGCTTATTCTATATGCAGCGCCTTATGGATATGAGAATGAAGAGGGCTATGAAAGATATGTGAACAGGCAGAAGATAAATATCACATTGGAATCTTATCTTGAAAAAAAAGAATATACCGTTTATCTATTATCAGAAGGATAATGTGGCAGATTTGGATTATCAGGCGGACTTCCGGGATTATACCCACCTGAATATAAATGGTTCTATAAAATTGACCAGAAATCTGGGGGACTATATGAAGAAGAATTATATCCTCCCGGATCATCGCCAGGAAGATCAGTACCGGTCGTGGTGGGCTGATTATGACAGATTTGAAAAAGATATGGCAGAGGCCAGAAAAAATATTCAGGAAGAATAGTACGGTCAATTCATATGATCACGGAGGAAATAAGATATGTTGTTTAATTCCCTGGAATTTTTATTATCTTTCCCGCTGGTTTGTTTGTGTTATTACGTTATACCGTACCGGGCAAGGTATTTGTTTTTGCTTGCGTTCAGTTATTTCTTTTATATGTGCTGGAATCCCAGATATGCGCTTTTGATGCTGACATCCACAGCGATTACATTTATCTCGGGATTGCTTATAGAATCAGCGGACAAAGCAGAGGATGAAAAGGAAAGGATCCGCAGAAAAAATATGTATGTAGCGCTTTCTTTTATCAGCAATCTGGCGATATTATTTTTCTTCAAATATTTTGATTTTGCCGCCGGTACGGTTGTCAGGGTTTTATCTATGGCAGGGATTCAGGTACAGGTTCCTGCATTTGATGTTATACTTCCGGTGGGTATTTCGTTTTATACCTTCCAGGCGTTAAGTTATACGATGGATGTATATAGAAAAGATATTTATGCGGAACATAATTTTTTCAAATACGCATTGTTTGTGTCATTTTTTCCGCAGCTTGTTGCAGGGCCTATCGAGCGGTCGAAAAATCTGCTCATTCAGATCAACGAAAAGCATAAGTTTGATTTTGAGCGTGTCCGGAGCGGGCTGTTATTGATGCTGTACGGATATTTTCAGAAAGTCGTGCTGGCGGAATATCTTGCCCTTGTCGTTGACAGTGTATATAACACTTATTCAGAACGGACAGGTTTCCAGCTGCTGGTCGCGACAATCTGTTTTGCGTTCCAGATTTACTGTGATTTTGGCAGTTACTCGAATATAGCTGTCGGTTCCGCAAGAATTATGGGATTTCGGCTTATGGAAAACTTCAATACACCGTATTTTGCGGTATCGGTGTCCGATTTTTGGAGAAGATGGCATATCTCACTTTCAACATGGTTCCGCGATTACCTGTATATTCCTCTTGGCGGGAACCGGAAAGGGAAGGTTCGTAAGTGGATGAATCAGATGATCGTATTTCTTGTCAGCGGGTTATGGCACGGTGCAAGCTGGCATTTTGTCATATGGGGCGGAATGAACGGCGCTTACCAGGTGATCGGCGAGTGGATGCGGCCGTATAAAGAAAAGGCGGTAAAAATGCTTAAGATAGATACGGCGGCGCCCAGTCATAAGCTGTTAAAGATGCTGGTTACGTTCGGGCTTGTGGATATCAGCTGGGTATTTTTCCGCGCATCCTTTTGGCAGGGGCTTTCCATACTGAAAACGATAGCAGGATTCAGGGAGGATTACTGGTTTACCTGGGGAAATAATCTTCAGGCAATGGGATTGACACTGGCTACGAGAAATATACTTATTGTGGCGCTGCTTATTTTGCTTGTGGTAGATGTATGTAAGTATCGCGGGATGAATATAATAGAGTGGGTATGCAGACAGGGGATATGGCTACGCTGGCTTATATATTTTTCGGGCATTTTCGGGATTATCATTTTCGGCGTATACGGTCCCAGGTTTGATGCAAGTCAGTTTATTTATTTTCAATTTTAGTTGAGGAGATTGCGAAGTGTTTTGAAGAGGTTTTTCTGTAGAAGATGAATTTTCATATCTGGGAAAATATAAAAAGAAAGGGTAAATTTTTTGACGGATTTCAGCCGAACTAATTGACATTGTTTTTTTGCTGTGGTATGATTTTATGGTACTTTATTGCTTTAAAGCGTTACGCTTTAAAGCGGAATTGAGTAAGGAAAGATGAGGGATTTACTATGGCAGTCAAATTATGTTTACTTGTGATTTTCTTTGCGGTGATGGTGTCGGTAGGGCTTTACAGCAGGAGACATGCCACAAGCGTTGACGGGTTCGTGCTGGGCGGGCGTTCGGTAGGGCCGTGGCTTACGGCGTTTGCCTACGGTACGTCCTACTTTTCGGCGGTCGTGTTCGTGGGTTACGCGGGGCAGTTCGGCTGGAAGTACGGGATGGCGTCCACCTGGATCGGTCTTGGCAACGCGGTGATCGGGAGCCTTCTCGCGTGGGTAGTCTTGGGGCGGCGCACGAAGGTCATGACCCAGAAATTGAATTCCAAGACGATGCCGGATTTTTTCGGGGAGCGGTATGAGAGCAAGGCGCTGAAGATTGCGGCGTCGGTTATCGTATTCATATTTTTGATTCCGTATACGGCATCGGTTTATAATGGATTGTCCCGGCTTTTTGGGATGGCGTTTAACATTCCGTATACATACTGCGTCATCGGTATGGCGGTGTTCACCGGGGTCTATGTGATCCTGGGCGGCTATATGGCGACGGCGATCAATGACTTTATCCAGGGAATCATCATGCTGGTGGGTATCTGCGCGGTCATCGGAGCGGTGCTTTCCGGGCAGGGAGGGCTTATCGAGGCGATTCGGAAAATGGCGGAGATGCCAAGCGACGTTCCGGTGACCATGGGGCAGCCAGGGGCGTTTACTTCATTTTTAGGGCCGGATCCTTTGAACCTTCTCGGGGTTGTGATATTGACTTCCCTTGGGACATGGGGTCTTCCGCAGATGGTTGGAAAATTCTATGCGATCAAAGACGAAAAATCTATCAATACGGGAACGGTCATCTCTACCATTTTTGCGGTGATCATCTCCGGCGGGTGTTATTTCCTCGGAGGATTCGGGCGGCTGTTTGACAATGAGACGCTCTATGACGAGACGGGGGCAGTGATCTTTGACGGGATTGTGCCGTTCATGCTCTCCACGCTGCCGGATATCCTGATCGGCGTGGTGGTGGTGCTTGTGCTGTCGGCGTCTATGTCTACGCTGGCGTCGCTTGTGCTGACATCGAGCTCTACACTGACCCTTGACCTTCTGAAGGACAATGTGATGAAGGATATGGACGAGAAGAAACAGGTGCGGACAATGCAGGTGCTGGTGGTGTTCTTTATCGTGCTGTCTGTAGTGATCGCCCTTGACCCGCCGACCTTTATCGCGCAGCTCATGGGTATTTCCTGGGGCGCCCTTGCGGGGGCATTTCTGGCGCCGTTTATGTACGGGCTGTACTGGAAGGGAGTTACCAGGGCGGCTGTGTGGGCCAGCTTTGCAGTTGGCGTGGGAATCACGGTTTCCAATATGTACTTTCATTATATCGCCTCTCCCATCAATGCGGGTGCGGCGGCGATGATCGCGGGACTGATCGTTGTTCCGGCGGTGAGCGTGGTGACGCCGAAGCTTAAGAAGGAGAAGATGGATGAGATCTTTATGTGCTATGAGGAGAAGGTAACCATCTCAAAGAAACGTTCATTAGAAGAATAGCAGGATGCAGGAGAAAAGCCTCCGGCCAGAATAGTGTCTCTGTGGGATTCCCTCAGGAATGTTATACTGGGCGAAGGCTTTTGTTCTGCTTTTTTATTTGCGGCTGCGGGATAATATTGTAATACCCGGATATCTATATGCAGGCTTTTTGGTCTGTGCGGCATTTTCCAGTGTATGAGCAATGGGTTCACAGCCTGTTTTTATTGCCCCATTCGCACATCCCGTCAAGAATCGGGATCAGGGACTTGCCGCGTTCAGTCAGACTGTATTCGACCTTTGGCGGTATCTGCGGATATTCCTCGCGGTGGATAAGCTGATCGGCTTCCAGCTCCTTCAACGTGGAGCTGAGCGTTTTATAGGATATCTCTCCGATATATTTTTTCATTTCATTGAACCGGACAATACCGAATTCCATCAGGGTATAAAGAATAGTCATTTTGTATTTTCCATTGATCAGCGATAAGGTATAGCTGAAACCGGTGTCATGTAAACATTCTTTTGCTATGCAGCGTCCGCTCATCATCAACACTCTCCTTTTGTTAAGTATATAACTCTGATATAAGTATCACATTTGAATATGCGTACTTGTTTTCTGTTATGTTCTTGCTGTAATTATAATGTCAGCAGCGGAAAAAGTCAATCCCGCAGCCGCGCTGGCAGAGCTTAGTACGGCATTGCGCAATTAACAGTGAATTTTTGTGCCAGCTATTTCTGCTATCCTAAAGGGGATGCGAAAAACCCGGACCTGTGTGAATTGCAATAGAATAAAATACATCAAGAGAAGTGATTAAAATTAGCACTTCCTTTTTTTTTAGTTCTGTGATAGGATAGGAGAGAATTAAATTTAGACAATAAGATTGATGAATATTAATTTTGCGAACTTTGAATATGGGATGAAGGAGATGGATGTATGAAGAATTATGATAAGTATGAGCGGGCTTATTTTATGCCGCCGGTAGTGACTTATGACTGGGTGAAGAAGGAGTATATCGAGAAACCGCCGATCTGGTGCAGCGTGGACTTAAGGGATGGCAACCAGGCGCTGATCGAGCCCATGAGTCTGGAGGAGAAGCTGGAGTTTTTCCAGATGCTTGTGGATATCGGATTTAAAGAGATCGAGGTGGGCTTCCCGGCGGCGTCGGAGACGGAGTACCAGTTTATGCGCACGCTCATTGAGAAGGACATGATCCCGGATGATGTGACGGTGCAGGTGCTGACCCAGGCCAGGGAGCATATCATCAAGAAGACCTTTGAGGCGGTGAAGGGTGCGCCCCATGCGGTTGTGCATCTTTACAACTCTACATCTGTGGCGCAGCGGGAGCAGGTGTTTAAGAAGGATAAGGAGGAGATTAAGCGGATCGCAGTGGAGGGGGCGAAGCTCCTTTTAGCGCTGGCAAATGAGACGGACGGGAACTTCACGTTCCAGTACAGCCCG
This sequence comes from Lachnospiraceae bacterium, assembly GCA_910575105.1. GTDB lineage: Bacteria > Bacillota > Clostridia > Lachnospirales > Lachnospiraceae > MD308. The sequence continues at coordinate 114,264 of CAJTDK010000011.1, read as the reverse complement.
GAGAGTTTCCCGGGGACAGAGGTTGACTATGCGGTGGAGGTGTGCAACGCGGTGCTGGATGTGTGGCAGCCCACAGCGGACAACAAGGCGATCATCAACATTCCTACTACGGTGGAGAATGCTATGCCTCACGTATTTGCCTGCCAGCTTGAGTATGTGCACAAGAATTTAAAGTACCGGGACAATGTAATTCTCTGCCTGCATCCCCACAATGACCGGGGCTGCGGCGTTGCTACCGCTGAGCTTGGAGTCCTGGCGGGGGCGGATCGCATCGAGGGAACGCTGTTTGGGAATGGGGAGCGCACGGGCAATGTGGATATCGTGACCCTTGGCATGAATATGTTCTCCCACGGCGTGGACCCAGGCCTTGATTTTTCCGATATGCAGCATTTGCGGGAGACTTACGAGCGGCTTACCAGGATGGAGGTTAATCCGCGGCAGCCCTACGGCGGAGATCTGGTGTTCACTGCATTTTCCGGCTCCCATCAGGATGCGATCGCCAAGGGAATGGCGTGGAGAGAGGAGAAGAAGTGCCCGACGTGGACGGTTCCCTATCTGCCTATCGACCCTCAGGATGTGGGAAGGCGGTATGACTCTGACGTTATCCGCATCAACAGCCAGTCTGGGAAGGGCGGCGTAAGCTATATCTTAAAACAGAGCTTTGGCATCAATCTTCCGATGAAGATGCGGGAAGAAGTGGGGTATCTGGTGAAGGATGTGTCGGATAAGGCGCACAAGGAGCTTAGCCCTGAATGGGTTTATGAGATCTTTACGGACAATTATGTGAATACCAAGCCGATATTTTCCATTGACGAGTGTCATTTTAAGCAGGTGGACGGGATCACGGCGGAGGTTTCCATCAATCACGGCGGGGAGAGCCGCACCATTACCGCTAACGGGAACGGGCGTCTGGATGCGGTGAGCAATGCGATCAAGCAGTATTTTAACATCAGTTACGAACTGAGATTTTATGAGGAGCATTCCCTGACCAGGGGGTCTTCGTCAAAGGCCGTAGCTTATGTGGGGATCGTCTGCAGCGGCAAGGCTTTCTGGGGTGTCGGCATTGACGCGGATATTATCAGCGCGTCCATCGAGGCGCTGATCGTGGCGGTGAATAAGATCGAGGAGATCGGCAGCGCGGAGACGTGCAAGGATGCGAGGATGATCGAGATCATGAACTATATCCAGGCGAACTATATCGATATCACCCTTGATGATATTGCGGAGCATTTTTACCTGTCAAAGCCTTATATTTCCAAGTATATTAAGGAGAAATCGGGGCTGACCTTCGGGGAGCTGGTGAAGAAGATCCGCATGAAGAAGGCGAAAGCGCTCCTTAAGAGCAGTAATATGACGGTGGAGAATATCTCCCTGTCGGTGGGGTATCAGAATGTGGAGCATTTTAACCGGCTGTTTAAGAAGGCTTATCAGATGACGCCGATGCAGTTTAGAAACCAGAAGTAGGCTGCCAGTTCCTCCCTGAATTACAATTGTGCCGATCCGGATATGGGGAATCTGCTTTAGCCGTTCAAACAGGCCGGTGATTCCGTATAATATACCCAAAATATCGAACAGGAGAGATTAGCAGAGGTTATGAAATCCATACAGTCGATCGAGTTCCACGCCGGAAGCAGGGAAGAGATGCTCCCCGGCTTTGCAAAGGACTTTCCCTATATCGTCACAAGGGCGGAGCTTGACAAATATGCGGGGCGGTTCGTGCCATGGCACTGGCACAGGACGGCAGAGCTTTTCTATATGGAGAGCGGTGCTCTTGAGTATCACACTCCTAAGGGGAAATGGCGGTTCCCGGTAGGCAGCGGCGGCATGGTGAACGCCAACGTACTTCATATGACGCAGGTTGTGTCGCAGACCGAAAGAAATATCCAGCTCCTTCATCTTTTTGACCCGGCATTCCTTGCGGGGGAGAGGGGCAGCAGGATCGGGCAGAAATATGTTTTCCCGGTCACGGCAGCCGGACAGGTTGAGATGATTCTGCTGTTTCCGGGAAGCCCGGCGCAGGATGAGGCGTTGAAGCTTCTGCGGGAATCCTTCCGGCTGTCTCCTGACGGATTCGGATATGAGATGAAGCTCAGGAACATCCTATCGGAGCTTTGGCTGATGCTTTATGGCCAGGTACAGCCTGTCTTGGGAGAGAATGGGAGAGTCGGAAAGAGTAATGATAAGATCAAGAGGATGATGGTCTACATCCACGAGCATTATCCGGAAAAGATTACTGTCCCGGAGATTGCGGCGGCAGCGTTCTTAAGCGAGCGGGAATGCTTCCGGCTATTTCGCGACTGCCTGCACATGACGCCTGTGGAATATATCAAAAGCTACCGTCTGCAGATTGCCTGTCAGATGCTGGCGGGAGGGAGAGAGCCGGTTACCGCCATCAGCCATGCCTGCGGGCTTGGGAGCAGCAGTTATTTCGGAAAGGTATTCCGGGAATACGCGCAGTGCACGCCTACGCAGTATCGGGAAAAATGGCAGGATTGTAATAGATAAGGGCGGGTATGGTATAGTTATCCCTCGCGGACTGCACTATAATGTTCTTTAGTGAGGAGGGATAGGATGTATTACGAAGAAAGCGATTTTTTAGAGACGGCGGACGGGGCTTCCATGGCGCAGATTGCCAAAGCAAGAAGGCTTACGCGGGAGTACTACTTTGCGGATTATGAAGATGCAGAGAGAAGGGAGGCTATTTTGCGGGAACTTTTCGGGGGCATGGGGGAGAATGTGGTGCTTGATGCGCCCATACACTGTGACCACGGGGATAAGATCTTTCTGGGAAATGATGTGATCATCGGGATGAACTGCACCTTTGTGGATAATCAGGAGATCCGCATCGGCGACCGGGTGATGATCGCGTCTAATGTGCAGATCTATACTGCCGCGCACCCAGTGCTGCCAAAGGAGCGGCTTGTATCGGACTGGAAGGAGCGAAAAACGACGTTTTTCCGGACTTACGCGCGCCCGGTAGAGATTAAGGATAATGTCTGGATTGGCGGCGGCTGTATCATCCTGCCGGGGGTGGTCATAGGAGAGAACAGCGTGGTTGGCGCGGGGAGTGTGGTAAACCGCGATGTTCCGGCAAATTGTGTCGCAGCAGGGAATCCGTGCCGGGTGATCCGGTATTTGGAGGGGTAACGTAGTGATTCCGTGGCTGTTCACGGGTCAGGAATGCGCAGTCAATGCGCATTCCTGATTCATGAACAGTAACCATGATACAGGAGCGGGCAGATATTTCATGAAAATTAGTCTTGACATCACGATGTCTGACGGGTCTATAATATATCCCGGAATGTTTTGGCGGTTTTTATATGCCGGGGGATAAAGAGAGTCTTTGCAAACAGGCAGAGAAAGCGCCGGAGACGGAAAGGAATTATAGATTTATGGAAAGAGATTTGACTTCCGGCAGTGTGTTTAAGAACATTGTTTCTTTCTCACTGCCGTATCTGTTATCGTATTTTTTGCAGACCCTTTACGGGATGGCGGATCTGTTCATTATCGGCCGGTTCAATGGGGTGGACAGCATCACGGCGGTGTCTGTGGGCAGCCAGGTCATGCATATGCTGACGGTCATGATCGTGGGGCTGGCCATGGGCTCTACGGTGACAGTCGGAAAGGCGGTGGGGGCAAAGCAGCCTAAGCAGGCATCACAGGTCATAGGCAATACTATCACGCTGTTCATGGGCGTATCGGCTGCGGCGACAGTGTTATTGCTGGTTTTCGTAAAGCCTGTTGTGGCGGCTATGTCCACCCCGGCGGAGGCGGCGCGGGAGACGGCGGTCTACTTGGCCGTCTGTTTTGCGGGGATTCCCTTTATCACGGCGTACAATATTATCAGCGCGGTGTTCCGCGGCCTTGGCGATTCCAGAAGTCCGATGTACTTTATCGCAGTTGCCTGCGGGGTCAATATCACGCTTGACTATCTGTTTATCGGCGTCTTTCACCTTGGGGCGGCGGGGGCGGCCCTTGGGACGGTGGTGTCACAGACAGTCAGCGTCATTGTGGCATTTGCAGTGATTTTTAAGAAGAAGATGGGAATTTCGCTGGAAAAAGAGGATTTAAAGCCTAAGTCCGGGGCCATGGGGCAGATGCTGAAGATCGGCGTCCCTGTTGCGGTGCAGGATGGGTTTATCCAGATTGCATTCATTGTGATCACGATCATTGCAAACCGCAGGGGGCTAAACGATGCGGCCGCTGTGGGGATCGTGGAAAAGATCATCGGGGTGGTGTTCCTTGTGCCGTCCACTATGCTGTCCACGGTTTCCGCTCTCTCTGCGCAGAATATCGGTGCGGGCAAGCATGACCGGGCAGAATCCACACTCCGCTATGCCGTGCTTATGGCGGCGGGATTCGGATTTCTGGTATCCGTTGCCATGCAGTTTTGGGGCAGACAGGCTGTGGGGCTGTTTACCGGTGACGCCGGGGTGATCCTGCTGGGTAATCAGTATCTGCGGTCATATATATGGGACTGCATGATCGCAGGCGTGCATTTTAGCTTCAGCGGATATTTCTGTGCATACGGCCTGTCCGGGATCTCCTTTTTACATAATGTCCTGTCCATCGTGTGCGTGCGCGTTCCCGGTGCATTTCTGGCGTCCTGGCGGTTTCCCGGCACCCTTTTTCCCATGGGCCTTGCCGCTCCCGGAGGGTCGCTTTTGTCGGTGGTCGTGTGCGTGATTGCTTTCGGGTGGATGAAGAAACGGCGGAAATAATTCTAAAATTTCGTACCATAGTCTAATAAAAGTGGTATAATAGCTACAGGATATCATAGATCGTTCTAAGAAGAATTAGAACTTGGATCACATGGATTAAGGAGGTACGGTAAGATGATCATTTGTGCAAAACACCTCATGACGGGGGACGGCAGGACTGTCCTTGAGGACAAAGCCGTTTTGACGGGAGCAGACGGCAAGATTAAAAGAATTGCCCCAAAGGAGGAGCTGGCTGCCCAGTTTCCGCAGGAAGAGGTGAAGGATTACGGCGACGCTACCATACTGCCGGGGCTTTGCGACATGCACGCCCACTTAGGCTACTGGTATTCCCAGCCTGACAGCTTTAACTACGGACCGCAGCTTATCATGCTTTATGCGCTGCAGCACGCGCAGGCGGCATTTGAGCGGGGGATTACGTCGGTGCGGGATATGTGCTCTGCCCACGGAGTCTGCAGGAATCTGAAGCTGGCGGCGGAGAAGGGGTTTGTGGTGATCCCGAAGATTACCCACACGGATGCCGGGATCTGCATGACCGGCGGACATGCGTGGGAGGAGGCCGAGCAGGTGGACGGCCCCTGGGAGGTCAGGAAGGAAGTCAGAAAGCAGGTCCGCGACGGGGCTGAGTGGGTGAAGGTTCTCACTACGCACCGCTCACATATCCCGGAGTTTACCCAGGAGGAGCTTGACGCGGCGGTTGACGAATGCCACAGGAGAGGGATCAAGTGCGGCGTACACGCAGGGACGAATCCGGGCATTCAGATGTGCATTGACGCAGGCTTTGATACGATTGAGCACGCCACCTTTATGACCGTTGACCATGCCAGGCAGATGGCGCAGAAGGGTATCGCCTGGACGCCGACGATTATGGCATACACGCTGCTTTACGACATCTGCAGGGAAAATATGGAAAAGCATGCAGGCGCGCCGGCAGGCGATCCGGTGATGCAGAAGGAACTCAAGGATTACCAGTACTTTGAGCCGGCGTATAAGGCGTACCGGGATAATTTCAAGGCATTTTACGATACAGGCGTGACGGTTATCGCCGGGACGGATATGGTGATGTATCAGTCGCCGTTCTTGCCGCTTCCCAGGGAGCTTGAGTATATGGTAGAGTACGGGCTCACCCCGGTGCAGGCTATCCAGACGGCAACTTCCAATCCGGCGAAGGTTCTTGGCGTGGAGGAGGAAAGAGGGCTGATCAAGGAAGGGCTGGATGCGGATATTCTGGTAGTGGGCGGTGACCTGAGTAGGGATATCAGGTGCCTGAACGAGGTGAAGCTGGTGACCATGGACGGAAAGCGCGTGTTTGAGGATGGAATCCGGTATGTGGGGACCAGGAATATGTTTATGTAGGCTGCATTACTGTTTTGGTGAGCATATAGAAACTGACAGTGAGAACTGTCAGTTTTTGCCGTACTGCTCTTTTGAACGAAAGAGGGGAAAAGAAGATATTTGTGGGTTTGTAAAGATGCGCCATGAGCTGGAGCTTGTTATGAGCCATGATTTTGTGCAGCGGGTATCCGAAGGTAAAGGAAGAGGGATAGGAGAGCAGGAAACGGTGAACAGATTAAGCCGTGATCTTCATGGCTGCGGCCGGGAAAGGAAAGAGATATGGGTACTGACAGGAAAAAATGGATGACGGTTTTTACCTGCATATTTTTCAGCGTTGTTCTTACGTTTTCTGCCTGCGGGAAAGACGGCGGGCAGGAGCAGGCGGGGAGCGTGAAAGGAGTAGGGGAAGAGACAGAGGGTATCCCAGATGCAGGTGACCGTGTGCTGGATGAAAGTGCCGGATACGGGCAGGAAGTGAACAAAGGGGAAGAAGACGGCGCGGAGACGGAAGCTGCGTCTTTTGCAGGCCGGACGGCTGTGTCGCCCTCTGTCTGCGGCAGGCTTTCCGTCAAGGGTTCCCAGCTTGTGGACCAATATGGAAATGCGGTGCAGCTAAGGGGCGTCAGCACCCATGGTCTTGCATGGTTCCCACAGTATGTCAATGAGGAGCTTTTCAGGGAGCTCAGGAACGACTGGGGAGCCAATGTCATCCGCCTTGCCATGTACACGGCAGAGTCAGGCGGCTACTGTACGGACGGCGACAAGGAGAGCTTAAAGGAGCTTGTGAAAAAGGGAGTTAAGTGTGCGGCGGATCAGGATCTGTACGTCATCGTTGACTGGCACATTTTATCGGATAATAACCCCAATCAGTATAAGGAAGAGGCGATTTCCTTTTTCGCGGAGATGTCTGAGGAACTGGCAGATTATGACCATGTGCTCTACGAGATCTGCAATGAGCCAAACGGCGGGACATCCTGGGGCGAGATCAAGTCCTACGCCGATGAGGTCATCCCGGTCATCCGAGCCAATGCCCCGGAGGCGGTGATTCTGGTGGGCACGCCTAACTGGTCCCAGAAGGTGGAGCAGGCTGCGGCGGATCCTGTCGCCGGATACGGTAATGTGATGTACACGCTGCATTTTTACGCGGCAACCCATACAGGCGCTTTGCGAAATGACATGGCGAAGGCCATTGATGCAGGGCTTCCGGTATTCGTCTCGGAGTACGGCATCTGCGACGCCAGCGGAAACGGCGGGATCGACAAGGTGCAGGCCAAGGCATGGGTACAGCTTATGGATCAATACAAGGTAAGCTACGTGGCGTGGAATCTGTCCAATAAGGCTGAGACTTCTGCCATTATCCAAAGTGCGGTAGATAAGGTGTCGGGGTTTTCAGAGGATGACTTAAGTGACTCCGGGAGATGGCTGCGGAGGATATTGATGAGAAATGCCGGCCAGGCGGCGGGTGCGCCGCAGGGGAATGCCGGGACTGGCGGCGCAGACGGGGACTCCGGTAGAGGAAGCGAAAGTGCGGACCTGTCAGGGATTTCCGGCGGAGGAAGCACAAACGGCAGTTCGTCAGATGCGCCGCAGGGAAATGGCGGGAGCGGCGATGGGACAGTAGTTTGTTCAGGAAAGAGCGGCGGGCTGGAGGTCACGGCTGCATTGTCCAGCAGTTGGGAGTCCGGCGGCAGACAATTTTACCAGTACGTGCTGACGGTAAAAAACAGTTCGGGACAGATGTGCCGGGACTGGTCTTTGGACGTGGCATTTAATACTGACATCATCTTTTCGGATGGTTGGAACGGGAAATATTCAGCAGAAGGTGATTCGCTGCATATTTCGTCGGAGGATTATAACGGACAGCTTGCGGCGGGAAACAGCACCGGCGATGTGGGATTTATCGTCAGCGGCCAAAATGGGCTGGAGATTCAGGGGATTCGCTGAAGATCAGGGAAAGCCATATTTGCTTTCTGTGTCATGTTATCATTTAGATCAATGCCCGGTTCGAGCGGCTTTCAATAAATCCAGAGGAATTCAGCCAGTATACGGCCGGGTGGAGCACTATATGGATTTTGCAAAATCAAAACGGGCTGCCCCAAGCATCCTTAAGGCAGCCCGCGTAATGCTATCATCCTAAAGCAAAACGGAATGGTATCCTTTGAAATATACCTTTTCCCGGCAGGGATCAGATCGCCCGTGTATATTCCTTAAGCCACTCTCTTTCCTCATCTGTCAGATGCGGCCCGATCTTCTCGTATACGTCCTTGTGATAATTGTTCAGCCATTCTCTTTCATCCCGGCTCATCTCCTCTGGATCGATGCCGTCGAGGTCGATAGGGGCGAAGGTGACTGTTTCAAAATACATGAACTGACCGTATTTGTTCTTCGTACCTTTACGCACGATAAATTCATTTTCAATACGGATGCCGAACTGGCCGTCCTCGTAGATGCCCGGCTCGTCGGTGATCACCATGCCCTCTTCAAGCTGGTGATGTTCGTTCTTGCTAGGGACAACGTACCAGCGGAAGCCCGTAGGCGGCTCGTGGATGTTGCCTAAGTAGCCGACGCCGTGTCCGGTGCCGCACTGATAATCAAGGTCAAGGTCCCAGATCGGCCCTCTTGCCAGCACGTCAAGATTGTAGCCGTAGCAGCCGTAGAGGAATCTGGCCCGTGACAGGCGCATCATGGCGCGAACCACAGCGGTAAAGTATTTCTTCATCTGCTGGTCTACGGAGCCGAGGACGAAGGTTCTGGTGATGTCCGTGGAGCCCTGGCGATAGCCGCCGCCGGTGTCATTCAGGAAAAATGCGCCGGACTTTAGCTGCACGTCTGACTCTTCGGAAGGAGAGTAGTGCATCATGGCCGCATGGTCAGCAAAAGCACACAGAGGCTCGAAGCTGTCGCTGATATAGCCGTCCTGTGCCGCGCGAAGCTCCGTTAATTTGGCGGCGGAGCTTAACTCGGTGATCGGCTCCTTGTCGTAGCGGGTCTTTACCCAGTGCATGAATTTGGTGATGGCGATGCCGTCCTTGATGTGGGCCTCCCGGACATTCTCAAGCTCCACGTCATTTTTCATGGCCTTCATCAGGATCGTCGGGTTGGCCGCCTCCACGATCCTGCAGGGGATGTTCTTGTAGAGGGCGTAGTTCATCTTCATCGGGTCGATCATAGCAGTACTGTCTGCGCTTAATTTCTTAATGTCCTCGTAGATGTCATTGTATGGGTGGATGGATACGTTATTTTTCTCAAGCTCCTGGTGAATCCTGTCGTCAAGCTTGGTGCCGTCCACGTAAAGCTCCACCCGCTCCTCGGTTACGATAGCGTAGGAGAGAAGGAGCGGGAAGAAATCCACGTCGTCTCCGCGGATGTTGAGGAGCCAGCACACATCGTCCAGAGACGCGATGATATGTGTGTCTGCGCCGTGTTCTCTCATGGCCGCCCTTACCCGGGCGAGCTTTGAAGCAGAGCTTTCACCCGAATATTTCTCTTCCAGGAAGAATGCGGGTTTCTTTGACAGGGCCGGACGGTCCTCCCAGATGGTGTCGATCAGGTCGTCGGAGTAGCTGATGCGGATGTTCTTTACAGACAGCGCTTCCTCGTACTCCTGTCCTTCGCCCATGGAGAGCACGCGGCCGTCAAAGCCGACGCATCCGCCCTCCGGGATATTTGCCTGCAGATATTCTGTGATGGACGGGGTGTCGCCCACGAACATCTTCATCAGGCGGATGCCGCTGCCGGAAAGCTGGTTCTCTGCCTGGAAGAAATACCTACCGTCTGTCCAGAGACAGCCGTCATCCTTTGTGATCACGGCTGTCCCGTAGGAACCGCTGAACCCTGTGATGAATTTCCGAGCTTTAAAATGTTCCCCTACATATTCGCTCTGGTGGAAATCCGCAGTGGGGACAACATATGCGTCGATCCCTTTTTCTGCCATGAGGGAGCGGAGTTTCTGAACTCTTTTGGCTACATTCATAATAAAAAACCTCCTGAATTTTGCCGATTGCAAAGCATCGGCATATATTTTGTGCCACGCGTGCCATATTGTATAGCGAGCGTTGCATTTCTATAGGGAAATTATAACACTTCCTGCAGGATATTTATAGACTAAAGTACAAAAAATAAAAAAATTCGAAATATATTGTAACAAAATGGCTTTTTCTGACTCATATAAATAGAAAAGTATCTGAGAGGTTGGTAAACAGCAGCCTAAACTGTACAGTATATTGATGAGAGGATTGGCCATTACTGTTCGCACAGGTTTGCGCAAGTGGAATCGTAACGGTCAAGATGGTGGAAGGTATGAAAAGAAGAAGTAAGCATGGCGAGGAAAATGGCCGTCTTGCGCGGGTGCAGCGGGTGTTTTCTGTGGTGATGTACGTGCTTATCTGCGGGTGCTTATGCTGCCCGTGGATGCTGATCGGGGATAAGCGGTATTCGCTTTGGGCCTTTGCCCTGCAGATGAAAAGGGACGGTATCGCTTCCCTTGTTGTACAGGCGGGGCTTACGCCTGACCCGGCATACGGAGCGGGGGCTAAGGTGAATCTGGCGCTGTATTTTGTGCTGGCAGTCTTAAGCGTCTTTTATCTGGTGACGGTACTGATCGGGAGGGACTGGTATCTGAACCTGGGCGCGCTCCTGATAGCCGTAGCAGTGCTGTACGCTGGAGTGACGCCTTATATGCTGATCAGCTTCTGCGGCAATTACGCGGAAGGGGTATTGTATGTCGGGATACTTCTGGTGCTTACGGGGATAGAATTTATCGGGCGGAAGATAATCGAAAACTGGGATGTGACGGTCAGGGAGAAAGATGAGTACCAAGAGAAGGAGAAAAGAAGAAAAGCAGAGCGCAGAAGACGGCTTGAATTCCCCGGGCGGTACAGTAAGCTATTCTGGCAGGCAGTCTGGAAAAATTTCCGGCTGAACTTGAAGGATTACGCAGTGCTGCTTTTGTGCAATGCCCTGGTATTTGCCTTCGTGCTGTCAGGATTTGGTCTGCAGAAGCTTACATCGGCGGGGGATAAGAGCATGAAGCTTGGCTACCCTTCCGGGGCGGGGAGGATTCTTCTGCGCAGCATTCTTGAGCTTGGGGCGGTAGGGCTGTTTATGCTCGTCTTGCTGCTGTTGTATTACCTTCGCAAGCGGATTCCGGAGTACGGCGTGTTCATGACGCTGGGGATCCGAAAGAAAACCATGTATCTGACGATGGGGCTTGAGCTTGGCCTGGGTGCGCTGCTCTCCCTTGTCCTTGGCGGTGTGGGAGGAATATTGATCATCCGGGCATTCCAGAAGAACTTAAGCGGCGTGGAGGGCGGATTTTTGTCGCCGGTTCTTTTGCTGAAAGCGGCGGCCGTCATGCTGGTGCTCTATCTGGTTACATTTTTTGTGACTCATGATCTGTTCGTGGGTTTTCGTATGGGCAGTTCTACAAAGCTGCAGATGCTGAAGGAATGGATGCCGGGAAAGTTCCATCTGGCGTTTGTGTCGGCGGGAGCGGGATTGACTGTGCTTATGCTGTTCTGGTACAGGGAGAACGGGAATTTTGAAAATATCCAGCTTTTAGGCGGCTGCTTTTTGGGAATATATCTTGTGCTGCGGTTTGGGATGGCCGGTTATCTTCTGTACAAGAGAAGGAAGGCGAGTGCCCTTTTGAAGCTTTTAAGGCAGCAGCCTTTTTACCACAGATCCCGGAGCGCGGTGTGGTACATCTTCGGCCTGTGTGTGCTGCAGGTCTGCATCCTTGCGGTGTTCTCTGTCCAGATATTCAGCGTCCATCTGGTAAAGGACCGAGACAGCCTGTTCCCTTACGATCTGGTGCTCTGCGCCAGTGCGGAGGATGAGCAGGACGAGGAACTGCTTGAGAAGATGAAGGGGATGGAAGGGGTGTATGCAGCAGCTTATCCCATGTTCCGGGTGTCGGGTACAGATGCTACGGAGACGGCAGAGACCAGGGAGTCAGCTTCGGTCCGGAGTCAGAATATCGGTATCCCGGAATCCGCATACCATGCCTTAAAAAGAGTACTGGATCCAGAGTATAAGGAAAAACCGCTGGAGCTGGATGCGGACGGGGAGACCGTCTACATCGTCCATCAGCAGAGCAAGGGCACGAAAGCAAGGCCCGTCGATTACAAATCGCTCCGCTCTACACCTTACCTTTATACAGGTCCGGTGTGCGTGTATGTGGATCAATTTTCCCAGCAGAGCTCCTTTTCCAGAAGGCGGATCGTGGGGGAGGAGACGGCCTGCCTTATCGGTGATTTCTGCCAGGGGGAGCGGGAGAACCTGGTAGTCTTTTCCGACGCTTACTTTGAAAAGGCGAAGGATATATGGAAGGTGACTGATCCCTTTACCGGAAATGTACTGAGAGGGGAGGAGCTGTCAGACTTTGCAGAGCTTCTCTACCAGGGGCCGACGAAGCTGGTCACGGTGCGGGCTGACCAGAAGACGCTTGAAGAATTGCAGCCGGAGTTTGATGCGTTTCAGGAACGGCATAAGAAGGATGAGGAGTACGACGCGAAGGTAAAAAGCTATTATCTGAAAACGGATGCGAGGCTTCAGATGGATACAGAGTTAAATATGCAGGAGACGATGGGGAAGCTTTTGATCTTTATCTTTTTCGCGGCCGGGGTGCTGCTTCTTGGTATTAAAATGATGACGGAAAAGGAAATGAACATCCGGCGGGCACAGTTTTTATACTGCATGGGGATGCGCCAGAAGGAGAGAAAGCGGCTCTTGCGGTGGGAGATGGGAATCTATTATGTCCTGGCGCTGGTGATATCTGCGGCGGTGAGTGTGCCGGCAGTGCTTGCAACCTTCCACGCAAGGCTTTACGGAACGGAGGATATAAAAATCATGATGGCAAAGCTTCTTCCCTTCGGGGCCGGTGAGCTGGCGGCATTGGGCGTTATGGTATGGATACTTACAGAGTGGTATATCTGGCAGATCGAGGGAAGAGCAGGAGAAATATAAATTATGGACATACGAAGGCGGAATGCATAAAGATAAAAATAACCGGGAGCGGATAGCCGTCCCGGTTATTCTTATGATTAGTTATGTCAAATCCGATTAGTGAACTTATTTGCCGCCAACCATCTCGTCAAACTTCTTAGTGAATGCCAACATAAGAACACCGATACCGATGATGATGAGCGTTACGATACCATAAGCCTTCACGAATGAGAAGTTGTTGAGCCAGTTGTAAAGCGGCGGGTAACCCTGTGCTGAGAAGAAAATGATCAGCGGCCATACACCAAGCAGAGTTCCCAGAAGTTTCTTCGGAGCATACTTGCTGATGAAGGAGTTCCCAAGTGGTGAGAAAACAATCTCGCCGACAGACATAGCAACTGCGGTCAGGATGATTACCCAGATACCAACTGGATTCTTTGTTCCTTCGCCTGAAAGGAATGCTGCAAGTACCATGGAGCCAAGTGCAAGGCCAAGGATCATGATACCAACGGCTGTCTTTGTGAACATACCCCAGTCACCCTGCGGACGCTGTCTCATCTTAGCCCAGATTCCGGCAAATACAGGTGCCAGAACGATACAAAGAAGACCGTTCATTGAGTCGAACCATGCGGTAGGCATCTGGAAGGAACCGATGTTCCAGTTTGCCCAGCCGAGACCTGCCTGTTCGATAGGACCGAACTGATAGTAGATCGGCATGTAGATCAGATACCACCATAACCAGAAGATACCGGAGAATACGGTTACAATACAGATCGCGATAACACGGTTCTTCTCCAGCTTGGTAAGCGGCTGGTTGTTCGCTGCGATGTCGTCAGAACTCTTCTCATCACGGTTATCAACAAGGAACGGCTTCTTGCCGGCGTCACCGAAGTGCTTCATACCGATCAGCCACCATGCGCAGTCGATAAACAGGAAGATACCGCAGATCATGAACATCAGACGGTAGCTGACATTCGTAGCAACAAGTGACAGGAATGTAGTTCCGCAGAAGGAACCGATGTTTACGAATGAGTACTGAAGACTGAATACAGTATCCAGTGTGTCAGGGTCAGCAAGCGGGAAAAGACGTCCATTGATACCGGAAACATTTCCTTTGAAGAAACCTGTACCAATAGCAATGAGGATAACGGCCGCCCATACAAGGCCGATGCCATTCGCTTTCCACATACACAGCCAGCCCAGACCCATCAAAATCTCGCCGATTGGAACAAGAAGTCTCGGAGATACCCAGCGGTCAGCTATGTAACCGCCGATAACAGGCGTGATGTAAGTCCATGCAACAAGATTGCCGCTCATTACAGCGCCGGTTGCTGAATCAAATCCGAGTCCACCCTTGGCAACTTCCAACGCAACAAAGATTGAGATGCCCCACTTGCCAGCGTAGTACGCAAGTCTTTCAAATGTGAATGAAAGAGAGCATACGTAGAAACCAAATGGGAATTTTGTTTTTGTTTTTTCCATGAGTTTCACCCTCCATAAAATAAATTTGTCTTCTGTTTTAAATACTTCGGCAAAACCTGTTCATTTAAAACTTTTAACGGAGTTTATCATATCATAAACTAGACTAAAGTACAATACAAATTTAAGAAATAATTAATAAGCTTTTGTAGATTTTTACTGGAATTGCGGTGTTTTTTCACTTTAAACTGGTAAAATAGTACATTGAAACAGGATTGCTGCCTGCGGGCCGGGAATGCGCATTGGCCGCGGATGGCAACGAAAAACCTGCCGCAGCAGAGGATTTTTTGCTTGCCTTTTCCCGTTGATGACCATATAATAGTTAAATATGGATGCTGCCGTTCGCGCTGCGGCCGTCGGCACATGGACGGACGGTCAGCGCTGCAAAGGATTTAAGCGGTGTTCAGGGAATTTACGGAGGAATCTAGATGGAGAAAAAATATTCGGCAAAATATGAAGAGACGAAGGAAGTGCTGGCTGCTCTCTGCGAGATCTTTCATCAGGACAAGTTCGAGCTGTCGATCCTGATCGGTATCGGGGCGTTCGGGTCGCTCCTTCTGGCGCTGGTGCTTTACAGCGGCGATCCGGGAGACGGGACACCAGGCGGAACAGCATTTTTCCTGCTGAGGTACTTTGGCATATGGGCAGCGTCCTTTATTGTGGGCGATATCTTTGCAAGAACGATCGGAAAGGGCATGATGAAGTCAACGGCCTACGGCGACGCGGTGGAGCTGCAGCGCCTGCGGATCAGGAAGCGCGATAAGGCACTTGTGGTCAGGGTAGGCTTTTATGAGGACCGGATTGTCAATGATACAGGGACGAAGCAGGCGGAGTATCTTTACAGCGATGTGAAAAAGCTTCTGGAGTCAGACAAGGCTATCGGCTTTCTCTGTGATGTGGGACCAGGGCCGAAGAACTTTTTCGGGGTGCCTAAAGACGCCTTTTCGGACTGCGATGTTGAGGAAGTAAAGCGCTTCCTCTTAGAGAAATGCCCGAAGGTAAAGAAGTTTAAAAAAATATGATCCCAAAGGAACAGCGGCGCACAGGTCTGCGGGCTGTTCCTTTTTGTTTGTCTGCGCCAGAGAGAAAACTGTTGCGAAGGACGATGAAAGGGGATATAATATAATCGGCAGAAATTTGGTCGGACTTTTTAAGTTCATATAATTAAAGACCAATTTTAATATGTTTAGGAAAATGGAGGGCTAGACTATGGGCAACATAGCAACAGAAAGTGCAGCAGGCAAAAGAATCACTGATTTGCTTGATGCAGGAAGCTTTGTTGAAATCGGCGGCGCCGTTACGGCAAGGACGACTGATTTTAACATGCAGGAAAAAGAAACCCCGGCAGATGGCGTCATTACCGGTTACGGTGTGATCGACGGGAATTTAGTGTATGTTTACAGCCAGGATGCTTCTGTCTTGAACGGAGCCATCGGCGAGATGCATGCGAAGAAGATTGCGAATATTTACGATATGGCCATGAAGATGGGAGCGCCGGTCATCGGTCTTATTGACTGTGCAGGGCTCAGGCTTCAGGAGGCGGCAGACGCGCTGAATGCGTTCGGGACATTATATATGAAGCAGTCTCTTGCGTCCGGAGTGATCCCTCAGATCTCGGCTGTTTTCGGGACATGCGGCGGCGGGCTCTCCCTCGTTCCGGCTCTTACGGATTTTACCTTTATGGAGAGTACAAAGGCAAAATTATTCGTGAATTCTCCCAATGCGATCTTGGGCAATGACATTTCCAAGTGCAATACTTCATCCGCAAAGTTCCAGAGTGAAAAAGCCGGCCTTGTGGACGGGATTGGGACGGAGGAGGAGATCCTCTCGAAGATCCGCGCCCTTATCTGCATGCTTCCGGCGAATAACGAGGAGGATGCTTCCTACAGCGAATGTACGGACGATCTGAACAGAGTCTGCGCTGACCTTGAGAATGGGGCAGAGGATGCGGCTATTGCCCTTTCGCATATTTCGGATGGCTATGTATTCTTCGAGACGAAGAAGGACTTTGCAAGAGATATGGTGACCGGATTTATCCGCCTGAACGGCATGACCGTAGGTGCGGTTGCGAACCGCTCTAAGGTATACGGTGAGGAGTCGGAAGTGGTGGCTGAGTTTGACGGCTCTCTGTCCGCGGACGGTGCGAATAAGGCGGCAGAATTTGTTGAGTTCTGCGATGCGTTCAATATCCCGGTCCTTACGCTGACGGATGTGAGCGGCTTTGCGGCTACAGCGTACGATGAGGCGCATCTTGCCAAAGCGTCTGCAAAGCTTACCTATGCCTTTGCCAATGCGACGGTGCCGAAGGTGAACGTGGTGACCGGGAAGGCATTCGGAAGCGCTTATGCAGTGATGAACAGCAAGGCCGTGGGCGCGGACATGGTATACGCATGGCCTCAGGCAGAGATCGGCATGATGGATGCAGCGATGGCGGCGAAGATCATGTATCCAGGCGCTGATGCAGACATGCTGAAAGAAAAGGCGGCCGAGTACAGAAATCTGCAGTCAAGCCCTGTGTCAGCGGCAAGGAGAGGATACGTCGATACCATCATCGAGCCTGCGGATACGAGAAAATATGTGATCGGCGCTTTTGAGATGTTATTCACAAAGAGAGAGGACCGTCCGATGAAAAAGCATGGTGCGGTTTAGAGAGGTGAGACAAATTGAAGAAGAAAATTAGCTTATTATTATGCATGATCGCGGCAGTGCTGTGCTTTACTGCCTGCGGGAAAGCAGAAAGTACGCCGTACGATGAGGAGGAGCTTGTGCAGGTGGCGGATTTCCTGATCGGCTACTGTGCGGAGGCTGATGAGATGGCCTTTGAGCAGTGGAAAGAGATGTCGGAATTCGGCATTGACCTGCAGCTTACCGAGGCGGGGCTGCCCTTTGAGGCAGAGAGCTTCCTGAGTGTCCTTGACAGTTGGCAGGCGGGCATTGCAGAGTGCGGCAGCTATATCGAGCACGGCGACTACAGCTTCAAGATGACGAACGGCAAGATCGAGGTCAGCGCCGACGCAAAGTTCGAGAACAGAGACGCAGTGATCTCGTTTATGTTCAACAGCGAGTCCAAGCTGGAGAGCATGGATGTCAGCGTCAATATGGAGACAGGAGAGATCTTACAGAAGGCAGGGCTTAACACGGTACTCGGCATGGGAACAGTGTTTAGCGTGCTGATTCTTATCGCATTTATCATCTCCCTGTTTAAGTTCATCCCGGCGATCCAGGCGGCATTCACAAAGAAGCCGGCGGAGACGGAAGCGGTACAGGTTCCGGTTCAGGCTGCCCCGGCAGAAGCACCTGCGGCAGAGGAAGCGGCTGCCGACGACACCGAGCTGATCGCCGTGATCTCTGCGGCTATCGCGGCGGCGGAAGGGGCAAGCACAGATGGGTTTATCGTAAGAAGCATCAGGCGCCGTCCGTCAAATAAATGGAATTCAAAGTAAAACCTTAGGAGGATATGAAGATGAAAAATTATACGATCACAGTGAATGGCAATGTATATGACGTTACAGTAGAAGAAAAGGGAGCGGGCGCAGCCCCGGCAGCAGCGCCGGTAATGGCGGCCCCGAAGGCAGCTCCGGCAAAGGCTCCGGCGCCGAAGGCAGCAGCGGGCGCGGGTTCTGTTGAGGTGAAGGCAGGCGCGGCAGGAAAGGTATTCAAGATCGAGGCCAATGTAGGACAGAGTGTGAAGAAGGGTGATCCGGTTGTTATCATCGAGGCGATGAAGATGGAGATTCCGGTTGTGGCTCCAGAGGACGGAACAGTTGCAAGCATTGACGCGGCAGTAGGTGATCCGGTTGAGGCAGGCGCAGTGCTGGCTACATTAAACTAAAGTGAGACATATTCAGAAGAATGAGTCTTTTGAAATGAACACGACTGGAGGTTAAAAAATGGAATATATAACAACGACATTAGGAAACCTCATTCAGCAGACGGCGTTCCTCAACCTTTCTGTAGGGAACCTGATCATGATTGCTGTTGCATGTTTTTTCCTATATTTAGCAATTCGGCATGGGTTCGAGCCATTGCTTCTCGTTCCGATCGCCTTTGGTATGCTGCTTGTTAATATTTATCCGGATATTATGCTGCATGCGGACGAGTCGGCCAACGGAGTGGGCGGTCTTTTGTACTACTTCTATGTGCTGGATGAGTGGGCGATCCTGCCGTCATTGATCTTTATGGGCGTCGGGGCGATGACGGACTTCGGACCTTTGATTGCCAACCCCAAGAGCTTTCTTTTAGGGGCGGCGGCACAGTTTGGTATCTTCACGGCTTATCTGGGAGCGATGGCGATGGGATTCTCAGATAAAGCGGCAGCGGCAGTTTCTATCATCGGAGGGGCGGACGGTCCGACGTCCATCTTCCTTGCCGGTAAGCTGCAGCAGACGGCGATCATGGGGCCGATCGCGGTGGCGGCGTACTCTTATATGGCGCTTGTCCCGGTGATCCAGCCGCCGATCATGAAGCTGTTTACAACAGAGAAGGAGAGAAAGATCAAGATGGAGCAGCTCCGTCCGGTGTCCAAGCTTGAGCGGATCCTGTTCCCGATCATCGTTACCATCGTCGTATGTATGATTCTCCCCACGACAGCGCCCTTAGTAGGTATGCTGATGCTCGGTAATCTGTTCCGGGAGTGCGGCGTGGTGAGACAGCTTACGGAGACGGCGTCCAATGCATTGATGTACATTGTCGTTATCCTTCTGGGTACATCGGTGGGAGCGACGACAAGTGCGGAAGCTTTCCTTAACTGGGATACGATCAAGATCGTCGTCCTGGGACTGGTGGCATTTGCAGTGGGTACGGCGGCGGGCGTACTGTTTGGAAAGCTGATGTGTATCGCGACCCATGGTAAAGTGAATCCGCTGATTGGTTCTGCGGGAGTATCGGCAGTTCCGATGGCAGCCAGAGTATCCCAGAAGGTGGGAGCGGAGGCGGATCCGACCAACTTCCTTCTGATGCATGCGATGGGGCCGAACGTTGCGGGAGTTATCGGTACTGCGGTGGCAGCCGGTACATTTATGGCGATCTTTGGCGTTGGAGTGTAAATCATGAGCGGGGCAAAATATTTCCTGCCCTGACATCATCATATTTTGGAGGATATAACATGGCAGATATAGAAAAAAAACCAATTAAGATTACAGAGACGATCCTGCGTGACGCACATCAGTCCCTGATTGCGACGCGTATGACCACAGAGCAGATGCTCCCGATCGTTGATAAGATGGATAAGGTGGGCTACCACTCAGTAGAATGCTGGGGCGGCGCGACCTTTGACGCTTCCCTGCGCTTCCTGAAAGAAGATCCGTGGGAGAGGCTTCGCAAATTCCGCGACGGTTTCAAGAACACGAAGCTCCAGATGCTGTTTCGCGGACAGAATATTCTCGGATACCGCCCCTATGCGGACGATGTGGTTGAGTATTTTGTCCAGAAGTCAGTTGCCAATGGTATCGACATTATCCGAATCTTTGACTGTCTCAATGACCTGAGAAACTTACAGACAGCGGTTACGGCGGCGAATAAGGAGAAGGCTGACGCGCAGGTGGCCCTTTCCTATACGCTGGGCGATGCTTATACGATGGAATACTGGGTGGATATTGCCAAGAGGATTGAAGATATGGGCGCTACCTCCATCTGTATCAAGGATATGGCGGGGCTTCTGGTTCCGTATAAGGCGACAGAGCTTGTCAGCGCGCTTAAAGGGGCGGTGAGTCTTCCGATCCAGCTTCACACCCACTATACGTCCGGTGTTGCTTCCATGACTTATCTGAAAGCGGTTGAGGCTGGCGTTGACGTGATCGATACGGCTATGTCACCGTTTGCCCTGGGTACGAGCCAGCCGGCTACGGAAGTTATGGTCGAGACATTTAAGGGGACGTCTTATGACACTGGCTTTGACCAGAATCTGCTGGCGGAGATCGCAGACTACTTCCGTCCGATCCGTGACGAGGCGTTAGCGAGCGGGCTTCTCAACCCGAAGAACATGGGTGTGAACATCAAGACCTTGCTTTACCAGGTGCCGGGCGGTATGCTCTCCAACCTGACCTCGCAGCTTAAAGAGCAGAACGCAGAGGATAAGTATTATGATGTTCTTGAGGAGGTCCCGAAGGTACGTAAGGACTTGGGCGAGCCGCCGCTTGTTACTCCTTCCTCACAGATCGTCGGAACTCAGGCGGTATTCAACGTACTGATGGGCGAGCGCTATAAGATGGCGACTAAGGAGACGAAGGATGTCTTAAGCGGAAAGTACGGCGCGACGGTTAAGCCGTTCAATGAGGAGGTAAGAAAGAAGGTTCTCGGCGAGGATGCGGAGATCATCACCTGCCGTCCGGCGGATCTGATCGCAGACGAGCTTGATACACTCAGAGGAGAGATGTCACAGTGGAGCCAGCAGGATGAGGACGTACTGTCTTACGCACTGTTCCCGCAGGTAGCTACAGACTTCTTCAAGTACCGCGAGGCGCAGCAGACCAAGATCGACCAGACGGTAGCGGATACAGAGAATGGGAGCTATCCCGTATAAAAGATGAAGATAAACCGGAGTGCAGGGAGAATCTGTATTCCGGTTTTATATTCAAAAAAGTTTCATCAAAAAAGTTCCCCGCAATAAATTATTGAATATTCTGCATTTCTCATTTATAATAATATGATGTGGATTGGGAAAAGGATGGGTCATACTATGGGGAAGAAGAACGATTTACAGTGCAAACTGGAGGAGGGCTACAGCCGGTTCAGCAAGGGACAGAAGAAGCTTGCTGATTTTATCCGGAAGGATTACGACAAGGCGGCGTTTTTGACGGCAGCCCGGATGGGCGAGGAGGTAGGAGTCAGCGAGTCCACGGTCGTGCGCTTTGCCATGGCGCTTGGCTATGACGGGTATCCGGGATTTCAGAAGGCTCTTGGGGAGCTTGTGCGCATGAAGCTCAACTCCATCCAGCGGATGGAGGTCACCTACGGGCGCATCAGCCAGGGTGAGATCCTCGCTACTGTGCTCCAGTCGGACATCGAGAAGATCAAGATGACGCTGGCGGCTCTGGATCATGAGATCTTTGAGCTGGCCGTGGAGACTATCCTCACGGCGAGGAAGGTCTATGTGATCGGGATCAGAAGCTGCGCGCCGCTGGCGAGCTTTCTGGCATTTTACCTGAATCCGATCTGTGAAAATGTTGTCCTGGTCAACACGAACAGCTCCAGCGAGATCTTTGAGCAGCTCATCCGGGTGGATGAGCGGGATGTGGTGATCGGCATCAGCTTTCCGCGGTATTCCATGCGCACCCTGAAGGCGCTGGAATTTGCCAGCAACCGGAAGGCGAAGGTCATCACGCTGACGGACAGCATCCATTCTCCCATGACCCTTTATTCTTCCTGCAATCTGATCGCCAGAAGCGATATGGCATCCATCGTGGATTCTCTTGTAGCGCCCCTGAGCGTGGTCAATGCCCTTGTGGTGGCGCTCTGCATGAAGAAGCAGGATGAGGTGATCAAGACTTTAGAGACACTGGAGGACATCTGGGATGAATATCAGGTGTACAGTAAGGACGAGCTGAATATGCTGGGAGATAAGGTGGAGCTTACGAATCCTTTAGAAGGCGGTGCGGATGCAGATGAGTAAGGTGCTTGTGGTGGGCGGCGGCGCTGCGGGGATGTATGCGGCGGCAGCGGCGGCAGAAGAGGGGAACGAGGTATTTCTCTATGAGAAGAATGAAAAGCTCGGGAAGAAGCTGTTTATCACGGGGAAAGGAAGGTGCAATATTACCAATGCCTGTGATATGGATACTTTATTTGCGGCGGTCGCAAGCAACCCGAGATTTTTATATAGCAGCTTTTACGGCTGCACGAACCAGGATGTCATCCGTTTTTTTGAGGACAACGGCGTCCCGACGAAGACGGAGCGGGGGGACAGGGTGTTTCCGGTTTCCGACCGTTCTTCGGATGTCATCCGGGGACTGGAGGGCAGGCTGCGGGAGCTTGGGGTGAGGATCAAGCTTCATGCAGAGGTGAAGGATATGCTGGTGGAGGACGGGAGGTTTGCGGGGCTTGTCTTTTCCGACGGGAGCACAGTAAAGGGAGATTTCTGCATCGTGGCTACCGGGGGGCTTTCTTATCCTTCGACAGGCTCTACCGGTGACGGCTACCGTTTTGCCGGGAAGCTGGGGCATACGGTGAAGCCCTGTATCCCGTCTCTTGTTCCTGCTGAGGTAAAAGAATCTTGGGTGAGAGAGCTTCAGGGGCTTTCGCTGCGCAATGTGAGGGTTACTGTGCGGGACGGCAAAAAGAAGCTTTACCAGGAGTTCGGGGAGATGCTTTTTACCCATTACGGGGTCAGCGGTCCGCTGATCTTAAGCGCCAGCAGCTGTGTAGGCAGGGAACTTATGGAAAAGCCGCTGACTCTTGAGACCGACTTAAAGCCGGCGCTTGACGAGGATATGCTCCACAAAAGGATACTCAGGGATTTTGAGGAGAATGTGAACCGGCAGTTTAAAAATGCAGTTGGGAAATTATTCCCTGCAAAACTGGTTCCGGTTATGATAGAATTAAGCGGGATTCCCCCGGAGAAGAAGGTCAATGTGATCTCGAAGGAAGAGCGGGGCGCGCTTGTGCATCTGATCAAGCATTTTACCATGACGCTCACAAAGCTTCGGGATTACAGTGAGGCGGTCATTACGAAGGGCGGGATCAGCACGAAGGAGATCGATCCGAAGACGATGGAATCTAAGCTTGCGTCAGGGGTTTATTTCGCGGGAGAGGTTCTTGACGTGGATGCGCTGACCGGAGGATTTAACCTGCAGATCGCATGGTCTACGGGGTATGCGGCAGGAAAGGGCGCCGGGCAGAGGCAGAAGCAAGATTAAGGCTGTGGGTCAAAGAGCGGGCAGAAACTTATAAATGTGTAATAGCGGAGGGTAAAAAGATGGGAATCAATATAGCCATTGACGGGCCTGCGGGAGCAGGGAAAAGTACGATCGCGAAGCTGGTGGCCAGCAAGAAGGGATACATCTATGTAGATACAGGGGCCATGTACCGGGGGCTTGCTATTCATTTTCTCGATAAAGGGATCCGGGCAGAGGAGACAGAAAAGATCATCGAAGCGTGCCAGAGCGCGAAGGTGACGATCCGGTACGAGGACGGTGTCCAGCAGGTATATCTTAATGGAAGGAATATTACCTCAAGACTCAGGGATGAGGAGGTGGGGAACATGGCGTCCAAAAGCTCCCCGGTCCCAGAGGTGCGCGCGAAGCTCCTAGAGCTCCAGCAGGGGCTTGCCAGGGAGCAGGACGTGATCATGGACGGCAGGGACATCGGGACATGCGTGCTTCCCGACGCGGATGTAAAGGTGTACCTTACCGCCAGCGTAGAAACGAGGGCGAAGCGCAGGTTTGACGAGCTTACGGAAAAAGGCATACCCTGTGATCTTAAGGAGATCGAGAAGGATATCGCAGAACGGGATGAACGAGATATGACCCGCGAGACGGCGCCTCTTAAGCAGGCAGAAGACGCGGTACTGATCGACAGCTCCCACATGACAGCTGATGAGGTAGCAGCGGCGGTAACGGCGCTTATCCCATGAGCAGATGGAAGTATACGAAGGGCGGGGAGGTGATGCATCATGCAGGTTGAGCTGGCAAAGACGGCAGGCTTTTGCTTCGGAGTGAAGCGGGCGGTGGAGACAGTCTACCAGGAGATTGAGAAGAATGACGGCGACAGGATCTTCACCTACGGGCCAATCATTCACAACGACGAGGTCATCGCGGATCTGAAGCGCCAGGGGGTAGAGGTGCTGAATACTCTGGAGGAGCTTAAGCGCCTTGCCGGGGGGACAGTGATCATCCGCTCCCACGGCGTGCCCGAAGCCGTATGCCGTCTTCTGGAGGATAAGGGAATCCGCTATGTGGACGCCACCTGCCCATTTGTAAAAAAGATTCACCAGATCGTTCAGAAAGAAAGCAGGAACGGCGCGCACGTGGTGATCATCGGGAACAGCGCCCACCCGGAGGTTACCGGAATCCAGGGATGGGCCGCAGGACCTGTGGATATCATCCAGAATGCAGAGGAGGCGGAGGCATTTTCGCTGGAGAATGAGGGGCAGAAGGTGTGCGTCGTATCGCAGACGACATTTAATTACAATAAATTTCAAGAATTAGTTGAAATTATCACAAAAAAGGGGTATGATATAATTGTTTTAAATACGATTTGTAATGCCACGAAGGAGCGGCAGGAGGAAGCCAGCGGCATTGCTTCAAGGGTAGGGGCGATGATTGTCATCGGTGATAAGAAGAGTTCCAATACCCAGAAGTTATTTGAAATATGCAGCAATGCATGTGAGAATACGTACTACATACAGACACTTGGCGATTTGAATGTGAATCAATTAAGGTCCGTGGAATCAGTAGGTATTACAGCAGGGGCATCCACGCCCTACAAAATAATTGAGGAGGTTCAAAATTATGTCAGAATTAACTTTTGAACAAATGTTAGACGAGTCTTTTAAGACTATTAGAAACGGAGAGGTTGTAGATGGTACTGTCATCGACGTTAAACCGGATGAAATCATCTTGAATATAGGCTACAAGGCAGACGGTATCATCATGAGAAGCGAGTACACCAACGACTCCAGCGCGGATCTGACGACGATGGTTTCCGTAGGTGACCCGCTGACAGTGAAAGTCTTAAAGGTGAATGACGGAGAAGGTCAGGTGCTGTTGACTTACAAGAGGCTTGTAGCAGAAAAAGGGAATGAGAGACTTAAGGAAGCTTATGAGAACCATGAGGTGCTTAGGGCGCCGGTTGCACAGATCCTTGGCGGCGGTCTTAGCGTCGTGATTGATGAGGCGAGGGTATTTATCCCGGCAAGCCTTGTTTCAGACAGCTATGAAAAGGACTTAAGCAAATATCAGGATCAGGAGATTGAGTTCGTGATCAGCGAGTTTAATCCGAGAAGG
Organism: Lachnospiraceae bacterium; assembly: GCA_910575105.1. Classification (GTDB taxonomy): domain Bacteria; phylum Bacillota; class Clostridia; order Lachnospirales; family Lachnospiraceae; genus MD308. The sequence goes on along the minus strand of CAJTDK010000011.1, from coordinate 88,853 downwards.
AATCGCATTATCGGCGACAGAAGGCAGATTCTCGTAGCGGACAGGGCAAAGAAGCAGAAGGAGCTGTTTGAGAAGCTTCAGGTTGGTGACAGCATAGAAGGCGTTGTCAAGAACGTAACCGATTTCGGCGCATTCGTTGATCTCGGCGGTGTTGACGGACTTCTCCATATCTCAGAGATGTCCTGGGGACGTGTTGAGAACCCGAAGAAGGTATTCAAGGTAGGTGAGAACCTTAAGGTTCTGATCAAGGATATCAATGATACGAAGGTGGCGCTGAGCCTTAAGTTCCCGGAGACGAATCCGTGGGCGAATGCTGCGGAGGACTATGCAGTAGGGACTGTAGTGGAAGGAAAAGTGGCAAGGATGACTGATTTCGGCGCGTTCGTAGAGCTTGCTCCGGGCGTTGACGCTCTGCTTCATGTGTCACAGATTTCCAGAGCGCACGTAGATAAGCCGTCAGATGTACTGTCTGTAGGCCAGATGATCACAGCTAAGGTTGTAGATCTTAATGAGGCTGACAGAAAGATCAGCCTGAGTATGAAAGTCTTAGAGACGGCTTCTGAGCCGGTCGAGACAGAAAGCGTGGAAGATGTTGAGACGGCAGAAGAGTAATCCGGATGCCAGTTTAATACATGACTTCGGGATAGAGACCTTGAGTGGTCTCTATCTTTTATGTGTTAAAATTTCAACAAGATGTTTGTAGAAATATACAAAAAATTGTCTGCATTTACTAGAAAAAAAGGGCATTTTCTTGTATAGTATATTAAGAGTTTATTAAAGGAAGGAAGGAAAAAAGGGATGGCATTGTTAACGTTTAAGGGTGGTATCCACCCGGATGACGGCAAGAGCCTGGCGAAGGATAAGGCGATTGTCGAATTGAAACCGCAGGGTAATCTGGTTTATCTGGTTTCCCAGCATATCGGTGCGCCTGCCAGTCCGATCGTCGAAGTCGGCGAACGTGTACTTAAGGGGCAGAAGATCGCAGAAGCCGGAGGCTTCGTATCAGCGCCGGTCTATGCCTCTGTATCCGGGACAGTGAAGGCTATCGAGCCTCACATGAATCCGACGGGCGCTACGGTGAACAGTATCGTGGTGGAGAACGACGGCGAGTATGAAGAGGCAGAGTATGCTCCGGTAAAGCCCCTTGAAGAGATGACGAAGGAGGAGATCCTTGGCGCTATTGGCGAAGCAGGAGTCGTAGGTATGGGTGGTGCAGGTTTTCCGACGAAGGTTAAGCTGTCACCGAAGGAGCCGGATAAGATTGAGTATATTATTGCGAACTGTGCAGAGTGTGAGCCATATATCACAGCAGACTACCGGAGGATGATCGAGAATCCGGAGAAGCTGGTGGGAGGCATGAGGATCGTCCTGAAGCTGTTTGACAATGCGAAGGGAATCTTCGGCGTGGAGGACAACAAGCCGGACTGTATTGCCAAATTGAAGGATCTGACAAAGGACGAACCGCGTATGGAGGTTCTGCCTCTTAAGACAAAGTATCCCCAGGGCGGTGAGCGTCAGCTGATCTACGCGACCACAGGCAGGGCGATCAACTCTGCTATGCTCCCGGCGGACGCGGGGTGCGTAGTGGACAACGTAGAGACGATGATCAACATTTACCGGGCGGTGGCGGAAGGCAAGCCTTCCATCGAGCGGGTGGTCACAGTGAGCGGCGATGCGGTGAAGTCTCCGGGGAATTTCCTCGTTCCTTTCGGGATGAACCAGGCGGAGATCGTAGAGGCCGCGGGCGGATTCAAGACCGAGCCGGAAAAGATGATCTCCGGCGGCCCGATGATGGGATTTTCCATGTATACGCTTGACGTACCGGTGACGAAGACTTCCTCCTCCATCCTGTGCCTGACGAAGGATGAGGTGGCGGCTAATGAGCCTACGCCATGTATCAACTGCGGGCGCTGTGTGGATGCCTGTCCGAGCCGCCTGATCCCGTCGCGGCTTGCGGATTATGCCGAGCATCATGACGAGGCGCAGTTTACTGCCCACGAGGGCTTAGAGTGTATGGAGTGCGGCTCCTGCAGCTTTGTATGTCCGGCGAAGCGTCAGCTTAAGCAGGCGATCGGTTCCATGAGAAAGATTGCTTTGGCGAACCGGAAGAAAAAATAAGTAAAGAGAGGAAGAGGTGAATTAACGTGAGTGAGAACAAATTTAAAATGTCATCTTCACCACATATACGCTCCAAAGTTACCTCAAGCAATATCATGCTTATGGTTACCATTGCTCTTTTGCCTGCGTCGGCATTTGGCGTGTGGAACTTTGGACTGCCGGCTCTGGGGATGTTGGTCACAACGACTCTGGCTGCCGTTCTTACAGAGTACATCTATGAAAAATTAATGCATAAAAAGATCACGGTAAATGATTTCAGCGCAGTTGTTACCGGGCTGCTTCTGGGTCTTAACATGCCGCCTACAGCTCCGCTGTGGATGGGCGCTCTCGGAAGCGTGTTCGGTATCCTGGTGGTTAAGCAGCTTTTCGGAGGACTGGGACAGAACTTTATGAACCCGGCTCTCGGCGCGAGATGTTTTCTTCTGATCTCCTTTACGGGACAGATGACGACATTTATCTATGATGGGGTATCCGGTCCGACACCTCTTGCCATGTTAAAGGACGGGCAGGCGGTTGATTCCATGAATATGCTGGTTGGACGGATCCCGGGAACGATCGGTGAGACTTCGGTGATCGCCATTATCATCGGCGCGATCTTTTTGATCCTGATGGGAGTCATCGACCTTCGGATTCCAGGTACATATATTGTTACCTTTGCAGTTTTTGTGGGCATCTTCGGACAGTTTACGAAGGCGCAGGCAGGGCTTTTTGACCCGCAGTACATCACTTCGCACCTTTGCGGGGGCGGTCTGATGCTGGGCGCATGGTTCATGGCTACCGACTATGTGACTTCGCCGATTACGAAGAAGGGACAGTATGTATACGGAGCGCTCCTCGGTATCCTGACCGGCCTGTTCCGTCTCTTCGGCGGTTCGGCAGAGGGGGTTTCCTATGCGATTATCATCAGTAACCTTTTAGTTCCGTTGATCGAGAGGGTTACTCTTCCAAAACCATTCGGTAAAGGAGGAGAGAAATAATGAGTAAAACAATGAAAAACACACTGGTACTTACGATTATCACGCTGATCGCCGGACTGGCTTTAGGGCTGGTCTACGAGATTACGAAAGACCCCATTGCCCAGGCGAATGATGCGGCGAAGAAAGAGGCGTGGCAGGCGGTGTTCCCGGAGGCTGACCTTAACTCCTTCGAGCAGGTTGAGGTTGACCAGAAGATTGCCGGGGAAGTGGTGAAAGCCCTCGGCGTGAATGCTACCATCGACGAGGTATGCAAGGTAGGGGAGGATGGCTATGTCATCACCACCACAGACAAGGAAGGCTACGGCGGCGACATCAAGGTTACGGTGGGCATCAAGGCGGACGGCACGGTGAACGGCGTGTCCATCCTGTCCATCAGCGAGACGGCGGGACTTGGCATGAAGGCTACGGAGCCGGCTTTTTACGAGCAGTATCAGGGCAAGCAGGCAGAGAAGTTCTACGTGTCCAAGGACGGCGGAGACGGAGAGCCGATCGATGCCCTAAGCGGCGCCACCATTACATCAAGGGCGATGACCGGAGCTGTGAACGCGGCGCTTGGTTATTTCCAGAATGCGTTTTAGGAGGTAGCGGAGATGAATAATTGTACAGAACGTTTGTATAACGGTATTATAAAAGAAAATCCTACCTTCGTGCTGATGCTTGGCATGTGTCCGACTCTGGCGGTCACCACATCTGCCATCAACGGTCTTGGTATGGGACTTTCCACGACAGCCGTGCTTGTGCTGTCAAACCTGATGATTTCCCTGCTGCGTAAAGTGATTCCGGATTCTCTTCGTATTCCGGCTTTTATCGTAGTTGTGGCATCTTTTGTAACTATGGTTCAGTTTTTGATGGAAGGCTTTGTTCCCAGTCTCTATGCGTCACTCGGAATCTATATTCCGCTGATCGTTGTAAACTGTATTATCCTGGGCCGTGCGGAGAGCTACGCTTCTAAGAATCCGCCGCTGCCGTCGATCTTTGACGGAATCGGTATGGGGCTTGGCTTCACGGTAGGCCTTACGGCCATCGGTATCGTGCGTGAGGTCATCGGCGCGGGCAAGATCTTCGGTTTCCAGCTGCTGCCTCTGGCTGATACGGCTACAGGCAAGGCCGGGTATGTGCCGGTGACGATCTTTATCCTTGCACCTGGAGCGTTCCTTGTGCTGGCAGGGCTTACGGCTCTTCAGAACAAGGTGAAGAACAACGCGAAGAAGAAGGGCAAGAAGGTTACGGAGACTGTAGGCTGCGGCGAGGGCTGCGCATCCTGCACCAACAGCGCCTGCGGCGGCAAGATATTCCCTGTAGGGAATGAGAAAGAATAGGAGGAGTACATAGATGGGAGAATTATTGATCATAGCAATTGGCTCTGCACTTGTGAATAACGTTGTACTCAGCCAGTTTCTCGGAATCTGTCCTTTCCTTGGAGTTTCCAAGAAGGTTGAGACTGCTGCCGGCATGGGCGGCGCTGTCGTATTCGTTATTACGATCGCGTCCTTCGTGTCAGGCATCGTATATAAATTTATACTGGCCAATAAGGCGATCTTAGGAGGCAAGCTCGTCTATCTGCAGACGATCGTCTTTATCCTCGTCATCGCCTGCCTGGTTCAGTTCGTTGAGATGTTCCTTAAGAAATCCATGCCTGCGCTCTATCAGTCGCTGGGAGTATACCTTCCTCTGATCACGACAAACTGCGCGGTGCTTGGCGTAGCTCTTACGAACGTGCAGAAGGAATATACAATCTTAAGCGGAGTGGTGAATGGACTTGGAACGTCCATAGGATTTCTGATTGCGATCGTGATCCTGGCCGGTATCCGTGAGAAGATGGAGTATAATGATATTTCCGAGTCTTTCCAGGGGACACCGATCGTGCTGATCACTGCAGCTCTTATGGCGATCGCGTTCTTTGGTTTCTCGGGACTGATATAGGAAGGAGCAGAAACGATGAGTGTAACAGGTATTTTAATTGCCGCCCTGGTTGTAGGCGGAACCGGCTTATTCATTGGCGTGTTCCTTGGATTTGCCGGCACGAAATTTGCGGTAGAGGTAGATGAGAGGGAAGAGGCCATCACAGGCGTTCTACCGGGGAATAACTGCGGCGGCTGCGGCTACGCGGGATGCTCCGGACTTGCTGCGGCGATTGTAAAGGGCGAGGCGGAGATCGGCGCATGTCCGGTCGGCGGCGCTCCCGTTGCGGCGCAGATTGGTAAGATCATGGGGCAGGAAGCGGGAGAGCAGGTAAGAAAGACTGCCTTTGTAAAGTGCGGCGGAACCTGCGAGAAGGCGAAGCAGGATTACGAGTATCACGGTCTCGGCGACTGTATCATGGTCAACATGATGCAGAGCGGCGGACCGAAATCCTGTAACTACGGATGTCTCGGAGAGGGAACCTGCGTGAAGGCATGTCCTTTTGACGCGATTCATATTATCGACGGGATTGCGGTTGTAGACAAGGAAGCATGTAAAGCCTGCGGAAAGTGCGTTGCGGCATGTCCGAAGCGCCTGATCGAATTAGTGCCGTATGAGCAGAAGCATCTGGTAGCCTGCAGCTCCAGGGATAAGGGCAAGGATGTGATGAAGGCTTGTTCTGTGGGCTGTATCGGCTGTAAGATGTGCGAGAAGGTATGTAAGTTCGAGGCAGTTACCGTAACGGATAATATTGCGCGTATCGATCCGGAGAAATGTACGAACTGCGGCGCATGCGCGGAAAAATGTCCGAAGAAAGTCATATTATAAGAGGAATAGATGAAACGTAAGTTGAGACAGAGATTATCTGATGGGCTTAAGATACTTTATCAGGATATAAAGTCAGCAAAATGGGCGGTTATACTGTTAACCGCCTATTTTGCATTTCTAAAAATATTTCTTCACAGCCTGTGCCCTGTCGTTCTCATGACCGGGCTTCCCTGTCCGGGGTGCGGGCTGACGCGTGCAGGATTTCGCGTGCTGCGCCTTGATTTTTACGGAGCGTTCAAGATACACCCCTTTATCTTTGGGGTAATTGCTCTGGCTGTCATATTTGCCGCGGAGAGGTATGTTCTCCAAAGGAAGAAGATGACAGTCACTACATGGTTTGCGTGTTTTATGATCGTGGGGATGGCAGTGTTTTATATATATCGGATGGTACATTATTTTCCGGATATACCTCCCATGACCTATTACAGGCATAATCTGCTGGCAGGCCTGCGTTTTATGCAGAAATAGCTTTGTTCAGCGTTATTACACGGTGAGTTACTTAAGGTACCGGTATTCTTTTGGCGTAACGCCGTATTTATCGCGGAAATGCCGGCAAAAACGGTTTTGTATTCACTACGTATGAGATGTACGATCTCTGCTATCGTAAGATCTGTATAATTCCCATTGTAATGAAGAGCGCCAGACAGCTCATTTCTGCTGACCTTGTTGTGAAATAAGAATAATTATGGTATGATTAGCCTAAAGCCATATAGGCCTAACGATAAAAGGCAAATTGTGGATTGGAAGGTGAGGGATTTAGATATTCAAGCCTTTTAATATTAAGGTAATAGAACCATTCAGGAGGAAGAAATGAAGAAGAAATACAGAAAAAGAGTATGTATATGTATTGGTTTATTTATTATTTGCATTTTGGCAGGAGTTATGACAGATAATCTTATGTCTGAAGATTGTAATATCGAATATGAAAACCTTAATACCGAACTTAAATCTGATGTGAGTAAAAAAAAGGATTACCAAAAGGCTGATTTAGAAATGAAATTACAAGATTCAATCCAGTCGATAGCAGAAGGAAGCAATCCTTTGGTAAGCATACATAATTTTGACGTAGCAGATCATTCAGAGACAACTGTGGCTGTAACATTATATGCAGAGCCGTATAATGAAATTTCAGAAGAATCGCGTATAGAAATCGAAAACCTGATATTGAAAAGTTTTAATGGAATATTGAAAGATAATATTTCTATAGATATTGAACAGACGGAAAGATAAGGTAGATTGGGTGTGGAGGCTTATGAGAAACAGCAGTGCTTTAAATGTAAAATAAAGGAGGACATAACATCTATTCCTTTGTTGGAGTTTACGTCAGACCTTTCAAAAAGATATTATTATTCTGATTTGATTATACATTTAGAAAATGATTTCTAGGTATCTCATAATATTCAAAAAAGAATGATTTTATGAAATTTTCAATATTAGTGAGATTTATTGTGATAAAGCGGTGATACATAACAAAGAAAAGGATTTTATAAGCCGATATGGAAGTCTGCTTATTAATTTAGATGCGCATACCTATGAATTGCAATTTCCAAGAGGGTGTGATAGAATATTGACAGATTTTCAAGGAGGACATAAGGATGGAAGACAAGTTGAACAATACACCGGATGAGAAGGAACAGACAGAAGCTAAGCCAGTATATACAGACCCGAATGCGGATATGGATGCGGATGCAAAGCCCGTTTACACGGATCCTAATGCGGATGTGGCAGCGGAGGATGCTGCCCAGAGCAGTACGGTGTACCCGTACACCCAGAGCCAGGGGGGAAGCTCTTATGCAGGATACCAGCAGAACGATCCGGCCAGCAGCGGGCAGAGTAGCTATCCGTATCAGAGCAGCAATACCCAGTATCAGAATACCCAGAGCAGTAATTATCAATATCAGAATGCTCAGAACGGCAATACCCAGTATCAGGATAACCTGAATTACAATATCAGCAATAATATGGGCTACAATCAGGATCATTACCAGGATATGGATACCAGTCCGATGTCTATGGGAGACTGGCTGCTCACGATTCTTGCCGGCATGATCCCCTGTGCGGGAATCATCCTGTACATTGTGTGGGCCTTTGGCAGCACGGGCAACGTCAACCGGCGGAATTTCTGCCGTGCACAGTTGATCGTCATGGGCGCGGTGATGGTACTCTATCTGCTCGTCGTTGTTGTGTTTGGGATGACTTATCTGACAGGTATATATTAGGCGGTTAGATGGTCAGGTGGTTAGATAATTAGGCCGGCAACGTTCATGTTCCGCCGGATGGCCGGCCTTTTGCATACGAAAAAGGAACCCCGTCAAGCAGCAGGTGCTTTAGCACCGGTTCTTGGGCGTGGTTCCTTTTTTGTACGTCTGAAAGGACAGTGCAGAAGATGGCTGGCCGCATCCAGGCGGTTTACTTCTTTTTGAGAAAATTGTCGGAGTAGTGGATTTCATTGTCATCTGTGATAAAGACAGCATCCACATTGTCCAGAAGGTTGACCAGTTTCATGCCTTCCTCATAACCCAGCAGGAAGCAGGTCGTGCTCATGGCGTCGGCGGTCAGTGACGAGTCGGTGATGATCGTTACGCTGGACAGGGAGTTTTTACAGGGATATCCGGTGTTGGGACTGAGGATATGGTGGTAAAACTTTCCTTTCTTTTCAAAATACCGCTGGTAGGTTCCGGTAGTGACCACAGACTTTCCGGCTACTTTGACGGAAGTGATCGGCTCGCCGCTTTCATCAAAAGGGCGCTGGATGCCGATATTGTACTTGGAGCCGTCAGTCTTTGTGCCAAGAGTGAGGACATTTCCTCCCAGATTGATGATGGCGTGCCTGACGTTCTTCGATACAAGATAATCCTTCAATCGGTCTGCGATGTATCCTTTGGCGATGCCCCCGACGTCTAACGAGGCTTTGCGGTCGGTGAGCTTTACCTTGTTGTCCACGATCATGATGTTGCGGTAGTTGACGTGGTTTCTCGCAGCCCGGACCTTTTTGGAAGAAGGGACGGAGGGCTTTTCTGCGTGGAAATCCCACAGCTTTGATACAGAGCCGATGGTGATGTCAAAAAGCCCCTTTGACATGTCACCGTAGTAAATGCCTTTTTTCAGCAGTGTGACCGTATCGTCGGAGACTTCTACGAACTTCCCTTTTGCGTTGTTAATCTGGGAAATCTCGCTGTCCTTATTGGTCCGGGAAAACTTTGCATCGTATTCCTGGCACAGCTTCCGGCAGCCATCGATGACGCTTTTGTCCACCGGGTCAAAGATCTGAACACTGATGACCGTGTCGAACAAGGTGTCCGTGTATATCTGGTCTTTTTTGTTTGTCAGTCCAGAGCAGCCGCTTAAGAACAGGACGGCCGAGCAGATCAAGGCAGTCATTTTTTTGATTTTCATATAACACCCCTTATACATATTGTGGTAAAATGTATTTCCATGTATTATGGCTGCTGTTTTTTTGCAGCCATGACTGACAGGATTTGTTAACCCTGACATTATATCATATTATAACAATGAAAAAGAAGATATGCAATCGAACATGTGATTGCGAAGGAGGATTTATTGTGTTAGAATAAGGTTTGTATTAGAGAGGGCGTGTGAATATGAAGCTGAATATGAAAAAGCCAGAGTTTGCAGAGAAGATTAATTTACAAAAGAAGGACTGGATTCTTATCGGCATCATCTTGTTTGTGGCGGGGCTTGCCTTTCTGCTCCATGAGTTTATCGGGGGCAAGGGAGCGGGCTGCGTGACCGTTAAGGTGAATGGTGAGATACAGGGGGTATACAGCCTTTCCGAGGATCAGGATATTGAGATCAATGGCGGGACGAATAGACTAAAGATCAGGAACAGTACGGCGGATATGACGGAGGCGGACTGTCCGGATAAGCTGTGCGTGAACCAGCGGGCGGTATCGAAAAACGGGGAGAGTATCATCTGTCTTCCCAATAAGGTGATCGTGACGGTGGACAGCAGTGAGAACAGTGAGTTTGATGCTGTGGCTCAGTAGAGCGAAAGACGCATGCGGATAAGGCCGGCAGAGACTTTCGGGCGAAGAACTGCGGACTTTGGCGGGAGGAGAAGAAATTGAGGGACAGAGTTGCTTATTTTGGCGTGTTTACGGCGCTGGCATTGATCTTTAGCTATGTCGAGACGTTGATTCCCATATCTTTTGGGATACCGGGGGTGAAGCTCGGCCTGGCCAACCTGATTATCGTGATTGCGCTTTTTAAGCTGAAGCTTAAGGAGACGTATCTGCTGTCTGTCGTGCGGATCCTTCTGTCGGGGTTTTTGTTCGGGAATTATTTCAGTATTATCTACAGTCTTGCGGGGGCATTACTCAGCCTTTCAGTTATGGCGTTGCTAAAGCGGGCGGGCGGCTTCAGTATTATCGGAATCAGTATCGCAGGCGGAGTATTTCACAATATCGGGCAGCTTTTTGTGGCGATGGCCGTGGTCGAGATGTTCCAGGCGGCGTATTATGTCCCGGTGCTTCTCGTGGCGGGGCTGCTGACGGGCTGCCTGATTGGCATACTGGCGCAGGAGATGTTAAAAAGGCTGGTGCCCTGGCAGACAGGGAGCTGATCTGCTGATCTGCTGATACGTTGATATCGGGCAGATTTTGTCGGATATGGACGTACCGGTACAGTTAGGAGGGAATATGATTCAGTTTATCAGAGGAAGACTTGTGTCCGTGGAAGAGGACCGGGTGATCGTAGATGTGAACGGAGTGGGCTACGGGATATTTATGTCCGTGCAGGCTATGAGCCGCCTGCCTCAGACAGGCGCGGAGGTAAAGATACATACTTATCTGAATGTGAAGGAGGACGCCATGCAGCTTTTCGGCTTTCTCACCAGGGATGACCTGATGATCTTCCGGCTGCTGATCGGGGTGAACGGGATCGGGCCAAAAGGCGGACAGGCGATCCTGTCGGTACTGTCTCCGGACGATCTCAGATTTGCGGTGCTTGCAGGTGATGCAAAGGCGATCTCAGCGGCGCCGGGGATCGGGAAGAAGACGGCGGAAAAGCTGATCTTGGAGCTTAAGGATAAGCTTAAGATCGGGGATGCGCTGGATTATAAGGATTCGGAAGCGGTATATTCCGGCGGCGCTGCGAATGCCGACAGTGTGCAGAGCGAGGCGGTGCAGGCACTGGTTGCCTTAGGGTACGGCAGCACTGAGGCGTTAAAGGCGGTGAAGCAGGTTCCTGCAAAGGAAGCCGCGGATGTGGAGAGTGTGCTTAAGAGGGCGCTGAAAATATTGCTTTAACGGGAGAAGTAAGAGATACTTATGGGCAAAAGAATCATAACAACGGAAAATCTTGAAGAGGATGTGCGGATAGAGAATCATCTCCGGCCGCAGCTCCTTAAGGATTATATCGGGCAGGAGAAGGCGAAGGAGACATTGAAGGTCTACATCGAGGCGGCGAAGGAGAGACATGAGGCGCTGGACCATGTGCTTTTCTACGGGCCTCCGGGGCTTGGGAAGACGACCCTTGCAGGCATCATTGCCAATGAGATGGGGACGGGGATCAAGATTACCTCCGGTCCTGCCATAGAAAAGCCGGGAGAGATGGCGGCGATCCTCAACAACCTGCAGGAGTGCGACGTGCTTTTTGTGGATGAGATACACCGGCTAAACAGGCAGGTGGAGGAGGTTCTATATCCGGCTATGGAAGATTATGCCATAGATATTATGATCGGCAAAGGGGCGACTGCCCGCTCTATCCGGCTGGATCTTCCGAAGTTCACCCTCGTGGGGGCGACGACCCGGGCGGGGATGCTTACGGCGCCTTTACGCGACCGCTTCGGGGTAGTGAACCGTCTTGAATTTTACACGGTGGAGGAGTTAGAGACGATCATCAGGCGCTCGGCGGGAGTGCTTGAGGTTGAGATCGACAAGGAGGGTGCTCATGCCCTTGCAAGGCGTTCCAGAGGGACGCCCAGGCTTGCCAACCGGCTTCTTAAGCGGGTGCGGGATTTTGCCCAGGTGAAGTATGACGGGCACATTACCAGGGAGGTGGCAGACTATGCCCTGGATATCCTGGATGTGGACAAAGAGGGGCTTGACCAGACAGACCGTGATCTTCTCGTCACCATGATGGAGAAGTTTCAGGGCGGCCCGGTGGGCCTTGATACCCTCGCGGCATCTATCGGAGAAGACGCAGGGACTATAGAGGATGTGTATGAACCATACCTGCTGAAGAACGGATTTATCCAGCGGACCCCCCGCGGAAGGGTCATTACAGACAAGGCCTATACCCATTTGGGGCTGGAGAGATAGATGTTTAATAAAAATTTAATGAAAATGCGTTGAAAATGGTGAAAAACAGTTGGTTTTTGGAGAAGATTAGTTTATAATAAACGAAAGACGTTGAAAAAGGATTTTAAGTCGGGGAGGCTTTTATGGCATCATCAAAGAATTTTACGGAAGTTTTAATCGGCGGAAAGGTATTCAATCTTGGCGGGTTTGAAAGCGAAGAATATTTGCAGAAGGTTTCAACCTATCTGAACCATAAGATTGATGAGCTGGGCAGTAATGACGGCTACCGCAAACAGAGTTCAGAGACAAGAAGCGTTCTTTTGGCACTGAACATTGCAGATGATTATTTTAAGGCAAGAAAGCAGGGCAGCTCTCTGGAGACGGATATTGAATCGAAGGACAAAGAGATGTACGACTTAAAGCATGATCTGATATCTGTGCAGATTAAGCTTGAGAATGCCGAGAAAGCGATGGACAGGCTGAAAGAGGAGAACAAGGAGCTCCAGATGAAGATTGTTAAGCTGGAGACTGAGATGAAGAATAAGCACAAGTAGAGGCTGTCGTTTGACAGCCTTTTTACTCGCAGGCAAAAAGGTAAAAGGATCGGTAGGATGATGAAGAACATAGAGATACTTGCACCGGCAGGATCTAAGGAGTGTCTTGAGGCGGCGGTGGGCGCGGGCGCTGATGCCGTATATCTGGGCGGAGCCAGGTTCGGGGCGCGTGCATTTGCCGAGAATTTCGGTGAGGAGGAGCTTCTTTTTGCTATAGATTATGCGCATATCCACGGAAAGAAGCTTTATCTGACGGTGAATACACTGGTTAAGGACGGAGAGCTTTCTTTGCTTTACCGCTTTCTTGCACCCCTTTACCGTGAGGGGCTCGATGCGGTGATCGTGCAGGATCTGGGCGCCATGGATCTGATCCGTGAGGAATTTCCGGATCTTCCTATACATGTCAGCACCCAGGCTACGGTCACGGGAAGATACGGGGCAGCTTTTTTTCGGGAGAAGGGCGCAGAGCGTATCGTGCCGGCCAGGGAGCTTAGCCTCCGGGAAGTGCGGAGGATGAAGCAGGAGACAGGGCTTCAGATCGAGTGCTTTGTACACGGGGCACTGTGTTACTGTTATTCCGGACAGTGCCTGCTCAGCAGCATGATCGGCGGAAGGAGCGGGAACCGGGGACAGTGCGCCCAGCCCTGCAGGCTTTCCTTTGACGCAGGGGATGGGAAGCGCCAGGACATGTTAAGTCTCAAGGATCTGTGTACGATTGATATGATACCGGAGCTTGCCGGGGCGGGAATCGATTCATTTAAGATCGAAGGGCGTATGAAGCAACCGGATTATGTGTATACTGTCGTAAGGATGTACCGGAAATATACGGATATTTATTTGAGCGGTGAAGGGACCGGCTTTTCTGTCTCGGAGAGGGACCGGGAGATCTTGCTGGGAAGCTACCGGAGACGGGGCTACACAAAGGGATATTATTACCGGCATAACGGGAAGGATATGGTGTCTTTGCGGCGTCCGAAGGAGACGGCGGGGGGATCGGCTTTTGTTCCCTGTGATAAAATGCAAGAAAAAATTAATGGGAAGTTAATACTTTCGGAAGGAGAACGTGCTAAACTGTATATCAGAACGCAGGATGTTAAGATCGTATGTGAAGGTGATAAAGTACAGCGGGCGAAAAATCAGCCTCTAGATGCCGGGCGCATCGAAAAGCAGATGAGAAAGACCGGCAATACAGAATTTGTGTTTGACCGCTTGGATATCGAGACAGAGGGAGAGGTATTCCTTCCCATGCAGTCCCTTAATGAGCTGCGAAGGGCCGGGATCGATAAGCTTAAGCAGGCGGTTTTGTCAACGTTTCGCCGGGAGCTTGGGGAAAGCAAGGAGGAAGGCGCTTGCGGTACTGGCGCAACACCCTGCTTGACGGAATATGGCCAGAGAGCCGGTACAGAGACAAAAGCCGTGGCTGAGCGGAGACAGGCTGTCCTGCCCAAGGCTTGCAAAGAGGCTGATGCAGGCAGTGGCAGGGCAGATAAGGGCAAAGAGAAAAATAAAGCGCCGGAGCTGTCCGTGCTCGTATCACAGGAGCATCACCTTAAGGCTGTGCTCGGGGATAGGCGTATCGACACGGTGTATGTGGACGGGAAGCCTGGGTTTGCCGCGGCGAAGCAAAGAAGGGGCAAGGGACAGAGGCTGATTTTTGCCATGCCTTACATCTTCAGGGAAGGTACGGCAGAAAGGTGGGAGGCTCTTTATGAGGAACTGGTGGCCTTGTTTGACGGGGTGCTGATCCGCAGCCTTGAGAGCTATCAGTGGCTTAAGGAGCATAAGTACCCGAAAGAGATCCGGACAGATTATAATATATATGTATTTAACCGGCGGAGTAAGCGGGTCATGGAAGAGATGGGGAACAGCCGTTTTTTCGCGCCTGTGGAGCTAAACTGCCGGGAGCTGTCTAAGCTTGGGCTTAGCGGAGGCGGGCTGATCGTGTACGGTAACCAGCCGGTGATGGTGTCGGCGAACTGTGTAAGGAAGAACACGACAGAGTGCCAAAAGACGGACGGGCAGATGTATCTGACCGACCGGTACCAGAAAAGATTCGCGGTGAAGAACTACTGCGCGGACTGTTATAATGTGATCTATAACTGCCAGCCTCTCATGCTGCTTTCCAGGCAGGAGGAGGTCAAACGCCTTCATCCGGCAGAGCTTAGGATGGATCTTATGCTTGAGACCAGGGAGGAAGCAGAGCGGGTCATCAGACTGTACTGGGAATGTTTTAAAAAGGATCTTTCGGTGGATATGCCGGATATGGATCATACCAACGGGCATTTTAATCGGGGAGTGAAGTAGGTGAAGGTTTGGTAAATATCATCATACAACTATCAAAATATATCATGATCTTGCTGATCACGCTGTACGCATTTCTTTGCTTCGGCATCTTCGGGTTCCAGGATCCGGACAGGAAGAAACGGATGCTGATCCGGCAGACCGTGCTGATGTTTCTGATCCATGTGCTGGCCTTTGTGTCTATGTATCTGGCGACAGAGGATATCAAGATGCTGGCCTTTTATCTGATGCAGGTGGCGCTGTTTGCGGCAATCCTCCTGCTTTATACGATTATTTACCCGAAGGTGTCAAGGCTTGTGGTTAATAATATGTGCATGCTCCTGTGCATCGGTATGATTATGCTCACCAGGCTTGATTACGCCAGCGCGGTGAAGCAGTTTGCCATCGCGACGGCATCGGTGACGGTAAGCCTTCTTGTTCCGGTCATCATCAGAAAGTTTAAGCTCTTGTCCGAGTGGAGGAATTTTTATGCCATTGCGGGACTTGTGTCTCTGGCGATCGTGCTGGTGATGGGGCGGGTGACGGGCGGCGCCATGCTGGGATTTAAGATCGGCGGGGAGAACGGCATCAGTATCCAGCCTTCGGAGCTGGTGAAGATCATCTTTGTATTTTTTGTGGCGTCCAGCTTCAAGCTGTCGCTGGAGTTTAAGAATATCGTGATTACGACGGCAATCGCGGCGTTTCATGTGCTCATCCTTGTCGTGTCGAAGGATCTGGGCGCGGCGTTGATCATATTTGTGGTATATCTGGTTATGCTCTATGTATCCACAAGGCAGCCTCTCTATATCGCGGCGGGGCTTTCTGCGGGCGGTTGTGCCTCTGTGGTGGCCTATCATCTTTTTAGCCATGTGAGGGTCAGGGTTATCGCGTGGCAGGATCCGCTGGCCGCTTATGACCGGGGAGGTTATCAGATTGTCCAGTTTCTGTTTGCTATCGGAAGCGGCGGGTGGTTCGGCATGGGGCTTTTCCAGGGTGCGCCGGATACGATCCCGGTCGCTACGTCAGACGGGATCTTTGCCGCTATCTCTGAGGAGATGGGGCTGATCTTTGCACTGTGCATGATCCTGATTTGCTTAAGCTGTTATGTGATGTTTTTAAATATTGCCATGCAGCTTCACAATATGTTTTATAAGCTGGTGGCGTTAGGGCTTGGAACCTGCTATATCTTCCAGGTATTTTTAACCATCGGCGGCGAGACGAAGTTCATCCCCCTCACGGGCGTTACGATCCCGTTGGTCAGTTACGGGGGAAGCTCACTGATCAGTACGGTGATCATGTTCGGGATTATCCAGGGACTGTATATTTTAAGAGAAGACGAGGAGCAGGCGATTGAGAGACAGAGACAGGAAAAGCTACGAGCAAAGAGAGGCGGCAAGGAAGCGGGAGCGAAGAGAAGAAAAGCGCCATATGACGAGGAAAGACCGCAGAGAAGCAAACCGGCAAGACCGGCGGGACGCAAAGAAAGAGCGCGCCCGCAACAAAGAATTCGCTAGGGTTACCTATACGTTTGTAACCCTTTTTCTGGTGATGATGGGTTATATTGTCTATTTTAATCTGACCCAGAGCAGGGAGTTTATCCGCAGCCCCTATAACCAGAGGCAGGATTCTCTGGCGGACCGCATCGTGCGGGGCAGTATCCTGGACAGGAACGGAAAGGTGCTGGCAAAGACAGAGACAGGAAAGAACGGGAAAGAATACCGCGAATACCCATACGGGGATATGTTTGCCCATGTGATCGGCTATACGGCGAAGGGGAAGACGGGGCTTGAGGCGATCGAGAACACCGCCTTGCTGACGTCCAATGCATTTTTCTTTGAAAAATTCCAGAGGGATCTGAAGAATGAGAAGAATGTAGGGGATAATGTGGTCACGACGCTGGATGTGGATATCCAGAAGGCGGCTTATGACGCCCTGGGAAGCGCTAAGGGCGCGGTGGTCGCCATAGAGCCGAGCACCGGAAAGATCGTTGCCATGGTGTCAAAACCGGATTTTGACCCGAATACGATCTCTGAAGACTGGGAAGAATTGAATGAGGATAATAATGGCGTGCTGGTGAACCGGGCGACCCAGGGACAGTATGCGCCGGGTTCTACGTTCAAGGTGGTCACAGCTCTTGAGTTCATGCGGGAGGACTCCAGGTATTCCAAGTATTTCTACAAATGTGACGGAGAGATCGAGGCAGGAAGCAACACGATCCACTGCTATGGCGGAAAGGTGCATGGAAAAGTGGATTTAAAGGACAGCCTTGCCTACTCCTGTAATACTTCTTTTTGCAATATCGGAAGCGGGCTTAAGATCGAAAAGTTTCGAAGGACAGCGAAGGAGCTGCTTTTCGATGCGGCGCTGCCTTCAGAGCTTCCGTATAAAAAGAGTAAATTTGCCCTGGATAAGAACGCCGGGACTGCTGAACGGATGATGACGGCGATGGGGCAGGGGCAGACCCAGGTAAGCCCTTACCATATGGCGCTCATCACTTCCGCCATCGCCAACAGCGGGACGCTGATGAAGCCCTATCTTGTGGACTCTGTCACCAGCCATACCGGGACCATCGTCAGCAAGAATAAGCCAGACAAATACAAAGATCTGATGACGGCGAAGGAGGCGGCGCGGCTGAAAAAATACATGGAGAGCGTTACGGATTACGGTACCGCATCGGTTCTTAGCGGCGCCGGATATACGACCGCCGGAAAGACTGGAACTGCCGAGTACAGCTCTGACAAGGACAAGGACCACTCCTGGTTTATCGGTATTGCCAATGTAGATAACCCGGATCTTGTGGTGAGTGTGGTGATCGAGGCGTCTGACGGCACTTCCAAGGCGGTCAATGTGGCGAAAAAGGTATTTGACGCATATTATTAGGAGATGCGATATGAGATATTACAGACATCTGTATGTAGGGGAGAGTCTTAAAAAGAAAAAAAAGAAGATCATCGCAAAGCTTGAGAAGAGGAAGTTCCAGCTTGAGCTGTGTCTTATCGTCCTCCCCGGAACCGAGAATAACCAGCTTGAGATCATAGATCCCAACCTGTTCCTGCAGAAAAACTACCCCCAAAGAGAGTATTTTGTGGTGGGGATTGCAAAAGGCTTTGATGAAGTTCTGGAAATACTGGAAGAAATTGCAAAGAACGTGTATAATGAGACAAGAGGGGCAGATATTCGTTCCTATATTCTGAACAAAGAGCAGGAAGGTTAAGATGCTACATATATTGTTGTTGATCTTAAAAATCATAGGGATAATATTGGCGGTGATACTGGGCATACTTGTATTACTGGTTTGCATTGTTGTTTTTGTCCCCGTCCGGTATGAGATAAACGGCAGGGCAGGCGGTAAGATTTCTGAGTTAAGGATAAAGGGGAAGGTTACGTGGCTGTTTTCTCTGGTAAGGGCAGATGTGTATTTTAAGGAAAATAAGCTGAAGTGGAGACTGCGGATCGCATGGAAGAAGAATCTTGGCGGGCAGGAATACGGAGCGGATCTGGAATACGGCGGGGAATTGGCTAAAGATTTTTATGCACAGAATAAAAGAACGGAAGGTGAGGAAGATGAAGAAATCTGGAAGGAGTATGGCGGCGGTGAAGAAGGTGAAGGCGGCGAAGAAAGCGATGGAAAAGCTTGGCGGGATGAAGCCAAAGAAGGCGAAGACGGTAAGGAAAGCGATGGAAAAGCTTGGCGGGATGAAGCCGAAGAGGGTGAAGGCGGCAAGGAGAGCGCTGAAAAAGCTTGGCGGGAAGGAGCTGGCGAAGGCAGTGAAGATGAGGAAGATGAAAAAAGCCATAAAGAAGCTTGGAGGGCTGAATCTGGCAGGGGTAAAGAGAGCCGGAGGGCTGGGAAGGGTGTTAAAAGATCCTGGCGCTGGTCTGGCAGGGATAAGAAAAAGGGCAGGAAGAAGCAAGGCCGCAAGAAGGCTCTGGATGAATTCGGCGAAGACGAAGAGATCGTTCAGGAAATTTTTGGAGGCTTTGAAGAAGAGTATCCCGGCAGTAAAGAGGAGACTTTCAGACGGCGCGGAGCTGATGAAGGCTGGGACGGTGAAGACGGCGGCAGGATTCGGCAGCTTATTGGAAAGATAAAAGAGATATACCGCAGGATAAAATGTACAATCCGCGGTATTTGTGATAAGATAAAAGAATTGCTGGAAAAAAAGAACAGGCTTCTGGAATTTATCCGGGACGATACTCATGTGAGAGCTTTTGAGAAGGTGAAAAAGGAAGTGTTTAAGCTGATTAAGCGGATGAAGCCAAAAAAGCTTCTCTTGGAGGCAGAATTCGGGTTTGACGACCCGTCATGGACAGGGCGGGCGCTGGCCTGGGCAGCCCCATTTTATCCGTATTTCGGGGAAGCTGTTTTGCTGCATCCGGATTTTACGCAGAAGACGCTTAAGGGGAGGATGCAGGTGAAGGGACATGTCCGCTTCTGTCATTTTGCGGCTTTGGCGTGGAATCTTTTCTGGAGCAGGCACGTGCGCAGAACCTATAAGGATATCCGGAATTTTAAAATATAATGCGGGAGGAAATAACATATGGCAGACAATAGTTTTAAAGGGACGGTTGAGTCTCTGTTCAAGGGCGTTGACGGCATGATTTCATCGAAGACGGTTGTGGGGGACGCGATCCATATCGGGGATACGATCATCCTGCCGCTGGTGGATGTATCCTTCGGGCTGGGCGCCGGGGCATTTTCGAGCGACAAGAAGGACCAGGGCGGCGGAGCGATCGGCGGAAAGATGACTCCCTGCGCTGTGCTGGTCATCCAGAACGGAAAGACAAAGCTTGTGAATATCAAGAATCAGGATACGATCACGAAGATCCTTGACTTGGTGCCGGATATGGTAGACCGGTTCACCAAAGGGGACGATGAGGAGATGACGGAGCAGGAAGTAGCTGATATCCTTGATACGGATATGTAGGGCTCGGCAGGCGGGGGCGGAATGCCGATAACGCCGTGCAAAGGATGCAGAGCGGGACTGTATATAAACAGAAATCGCGGCAGATGGTCAGCCGGTAATGCCAGACAAGGGCTAATGCCAATGCCGATATCAATGCCGATGCCGATAATAATACTCTGCTTTTTTCGGAAAAGACGGGATCTCTGCGCATAAAGGGGACGGTGTACGCATAGAGTGTACAAAAGAAGAACGGGTGTATGGCGATGAAGCGTGTGATCGGGTTCGCCCTGTTCTGGGTTGCCGTCGGTTTGATCCTATCATTGATCCTGCCGAATACATTTATCGAAGTGATCAGTATCATACTGTGCATTCTTGCAGGGTATAATCTGTTCTGCTGTTAGATCTGGTGCATTATCGGCAGATTTATCGCAGATTTATGAAAAATATACTTGCATTATTGAAGCTTGTATGCTATAATACCTAGTGTTGTGAGTCCGCTTGAGGGACTTATTTTGAGCGTTAGGAGGTGCAGTCATGGCAAAATGTGCAATTTGCGAAAAGGGTGCTCACTTTGGGAATAATGTAAGCCATTCTAATAGAAAAACACCAAAGATGTGGAAATCAAACGTAAAATCAGTTCGTGTGAAGACAGAGAACGGCGGAACAAAGAAGATGTATGTATGTACTTCATGCTTAAGGTCCGGTAAAGTTGAGCGTGCATAATGATGAGCGGATGAAAGGATCAGATTCAGCGGAATCTGGTTCTTTTTTTATAGTTTCCGATTGTAAAACTACAGGAAACAGAGTATAATACATATGTTAAATGTGGTTTTTGTAACTTTAACGACAGGAAAATGGAGGTTACTGATATGAAAGGATGCATGAATACAGATCTTGGCATTATTACCATTGACTCGGAAGTGATTGCCAAATATGCAGGTACGGTTGCGGTTGAATGTTTTGGTATTGTCGGTATGGCGGCTGTGAATATGAAGGACGGCCTGGTTCATTTACTGAAGAAGGAGAGTCTTACGAGAGGAATTCAGGTGTCGATATCTGAGGATAATCATATCGCCCTTGATTTTCATATTATTGTTTCATACGGCGTGAGTATTTCGGCAGTTACGGAGAATCTGATCAGCAATGTGCAGTATAAAGTAGAGGAATTTTCCGGCATGCCTGTGGATAAGATTAATATCTATATAGAAGGCGTAAGAGTCATCGACTAAGCTAAGGAGGAAGGGAAGAAGTGGCTACAAAATCTATCAATGTTGAGATGCTTGCGAAGATGTTTCTGGCAGGCGCACACAATATCGAGGCAAAGAAAGAAATTATCAATGAGCTGAATGTATTCCCGGTGCCGGACGGCGATACCGGGACGAATATGTCGCTTACGATTATGGCTGCGGCGAAGGAAGTCGCGGCGCTTGACAAACCGACGATGAAGGATTTGGCAAAGGCTATTTCATCAGGATCGCTGAGAGGCGCCAGAGGGAATTCGGGCGTTATCCTGTCACAGCTCCTGCGTGGGTTTACGAAGTCGATCCGCGAGGAGAGCAAGATCGATGTGACGGGGCTTGCCGCTGCCTGCAGCAGGGCGAGGGAGACGGCGTACAAGGCGGTCATGAAGCCGAAGGAAGGTACGATTCTTACGGTTGCCAGCGGGATTTCTGAGAAGGCGATGCAGATGTCGCAGGAGACGGACGATCTGGAAGTGTTTTTACCGGCGGTCATCGAGTATGCGGAGGAAGTGCTGGCAAAGACTCCGGATATGCTTCCGGTGCTCAAGGAAGCGGGAGTTGTGGATTCCGGCGGCCAGGGGCTTTTAGAGGTGATCAGGGGAGCTTATGATGCATTTCTCGGGAAAGAGATCGATTACGCTGAGATCACGCCGGACGTGAAAGTCAGTGTGAATGCCGCGCCTAAAGAGGAGGCGGATATCAAGTTCGGCTATTGTACAGAGTTCATCATCCTTGTGGAGAAGGAATTTACCGATAAGGATGAGCAGGAATTCAAGGCGTACCTGTCTTCTATCGGCGATTCCATCGTGTGCGTGGCAGATGACGATGTGGTCAAGATCCATGTCCATACCAATGATCCGGGACTAGCCATTCAGAAAGCGTTAGGGTACGGACAGCTTTCCCGCATGAAGATCGACAACATGCGTGAGGAGCACCAGGAGAAGCTTATCCGGGATGCGCAGAAGGTAGCGAAGGAGCAGGCGGAGAAGGGACAGGAACCTAAGGAGGTTAAGGGAGCACAGCAGGACGCTGGACCGAGAAAGCCTATCGGCTTTATCACGGTGTCCATCGGGGAAGGGATTAACGGGATATTTAACGAGCTTGGCGCGGATTACATCATCGAGGGCGGCCAGACCATGAATCCCAGCACTGAGGATATGCTCAATGCCATCGAGCAGGTGAATGCAGATGCCATCTTCATCCTTCCGAACAATAAGAATATCGTCCTTGCCGCTAACCAGGCGAAGGCGCTGGTGGAGGATAAGGAGATCATCGTGATCCCCACAAAGACGGTGCCTCAGGGAATCACGGCGATCATCAATTTTATGGCAGATGCAGATGTTAAGACTAACGAGGAGACTATGCTGGAAGAGATCCAGCATGTGAAGACCGGACAGGTGACTTACGCGGTGCGTGATACGCATATTGATGACAAGGAGATTCACGAGGGTGATATCATGGGCATTGGCGATAAGGGTATCCTGGCTGTTGGTAAGGATGTGGAAGATACAGCGCTTGAGCTGTTAGACGCCCTTGTGGAGGAGGAGTCTGAGCTGATCAGCCTTTATTACGGTGAGGAAATCAGTGAGAAGGATGCAGAAGGCTTTATTGCGAGGATCGAGGAGGCATATCCGGATCTGGATGTGGATGCCCATTTCGGCGGGCAGCCGATCTATTATTACGTGATGGCGGTGGAGTAGGTATCGTCGTGCCGGATTTTAGATCATGATGAAGAAAAGGAATATACCCCATATGGAAATTTGTATCCTGCAGATTTCCATGTGGGGTGTTTTGCATTCTGCGGCAGATGGCACGCAATATACTGGCGAAGTCATGCTCTTGACTTCTTTTGTTTTCGCGATTACAATTGGTAATACCGGGACGGCGGTTCTGTTGCTTGTCTACTGGACGCAGCGCAGGAAGAGAACGGTGGGTTCGGAGCTAAAGAAGATGCAGTTGAATGAACTTAGGTAGAGTGTGCCGCGTCTTTGGTATAGTACGTTTTTAAATAATTAAGGTATAAGTATGGTTGAATCAACAAAGATTAAAGAATTAAAGGGAATCGGTGAGAAGACGGAGAAGCTGTTCCATAAAATAGGCATAGATACAGTGGGGGATCTGATCCGCTATTATCCGAGAGGGTACGATGTCTATGAGGAGGCTGTGCCGGTAAGTGAGGTGGAGGAAGGCCGCGTCATGACGGTGACAGGAGCCATCTATGGGAGGGTACAGGTGGGCGGCTCTCCCCGGATGCAGGTCACCACGCTCCAGGTGAAGGATATCACCGGGACTTTGCGGGTCATCTGGTTTCGGATGCCCTTTCTTCGGAATACTCTGGCCGCAGGAGGCGCCATCACCGTCCGGGGACGTATCGTAAGGCGCAGGGACGGGCTTGTGATGGAGCATCCGGAGATGTTTTATCCGCCGGCGAAGTATGAGGAGAAGCTTCACACGCTGCAGCCGGTGTACGGCCTGACGGCAGGGCTTACGAACAATGCAGTGGTAAAGGCCATGAGACAGGCGTTTGAAAGCTTAAACCTGTCAAGAGAGATGCTGCCGGAGGAGATCCGGTTTAAGTACGGGCTTGCGGAGTATAATTACGCTCTCAGGGGGATTCATTTCCCCGAGGATAAGGAAGTGTTTTACCATGCCAGAAACAGGCTGGTATTCGAAGAATTTCTGGAGTTTATCCTGGCGGTTAGGAAGCTTAAGGAGGGCAGCGGGAAGCTTAGGAATGAATATGTGATGGCTTCGTGTCCCCAGTTGGAGCGGTTCATCGGTGAACTGCCTTTTACCCTCACCGGGGCGCAGAAGAAGGTGTGGGAGGAGATCGCAGAGGATCTTTCCTCCGATACGGTGATGTCCCGGCTGGTGCAGGGGGATGTGGGCTCAGGAAAGACGATCGTGGCGGTGCTTGCCTTAATGACGGCTGCGCTCAACGGCTATCAGGGGGCGATGATGGCGCCCACGGAGGTGCTGGCAAGGCAGCACTACGATTCCCTTACGCGGCTTTTTGAGGAGCATGGGCTGCCCATAAAGACTGTGCTCCTTACCGGCTCCATGACGGCGAAGGAGAAGCGCAGGGCTTATGACCGGATCGAATGCGGCCTGGCGAAGATTATCGTAGGGACTCATGCGCTGATCCAGGGTGCGGTGCAGTACGACAATCTTGCGCTGGTCATCACGGACGAGCAGCACAGGTTCGGCGTTAAGCAGCGGGAGACATTTGCCCAGAAGGGGGGCGCGCCGCATGTGCTTGTCATGAGCGCTACACCTATCCCCAGGACACTGGCGATCATCCTGTACGGCGATCTGGATATCTCGGTCATCGATGAGCTTCCCGCAAACCGTCTGCCCATCAAGAACTGTGTGGTGGATACCGGCTACCGGAAGACGGCGTATACATTTATGAAAAAGCAGATTGCCGAAGGGCGGCAGTGCTATGTGATCTGCCCGATGGTGGAGGAGAGCGAGAACCTAGAGGTGGAGAATGTAACGGATTACGCTGCGGCGCTTCAGGCAGAGCTTGGGGAGATGGTCGTGGTGGATTATCTCCACGGGAAGATGCGGCAGAAGGAAAAGGACGCCATTATGGACAGATTTTCCCGGAGAGAGAGCCATGTGCTTGTCTCTACGACGGTGATCGAGGTGGGCATAGACGTTCCGAATGCGACAGTGATGCTGATCGAGAACGCGGAGCGGTTCGGCTTAGCGCAGCTCCACCAGTTAAGAGGCCGGGTGGGACGTGGCGGTCATCAGTCCTACTGTATCTTTATGAGTGGTTCTAAGGCGAAGGAGACGAGAGAGCGCCTGGAGATCTTAAATCAGACCAATGACGGATTTAAGATTGCCAGCGAGGATCTGAGGCTTAGGGGGCCGGGAGATCTGTTCGGCATCCGCCAGAGCGGGCTGATGAATTTTAAAATCGCGGATGTGTATCAGGACGCGAAGATACTCAAGCAGGCCAATGAGGCGGCGGACTGGCTTTTAAATACGGATCATGAATGGTTGAAAAAACTTCCAAAATATGAAGAACCTTCTAGTGTAATAATCTGATTCCTCCATATACTATGGTTGTAACAAAACAAAAGGTTACAAAGTTACAAAAAGGAGGAGAGTAAAATGGCAAATCGTTCATCTAACAGAACAGCCGTACCTGAAGCAAAGGGCGCACTTGACAAATTCAAATATGAGGTTGCAAGCGAACTTGGAGTACCGTTATCTGACGGTTACAACGGAGACCTGACATCCAGACAGAATGGTTCTGTAGGCGGATATATGGTTAAGAAAATGATCGAGCAGCAGGAAAAGCAGATGGCTGGTAAATAACATGTGAAAAAAAGTACCCGTTGGACATGAAATTGTCCGGCGGGTGCTTTTTTGGTGTGAAGACGGCGCCATAAGGCGTCATTTTGTGCCATTTTGCTTACCTTTTTGGCATTTCAAATCCCAAGAGCGCTTTGTTGAGATAGTCATTAAAGGGCTTCATCACCTGGAAGATCTCTGCCGCTTTTGTGACAAATGCATTGGCATCATACAGCTCATCGTCGTTCAGAGGATATTCGAGGTACCAGCTCTTAAACTTTAAGTATTCAGCCTGGGGATGCTCTTTATCATAACCTGCAGGAACCTTCTTTAATGCCGTTCCCTGTACGGTAAAGTACTGTTCAAACTCCGGCGCATGAATGATCCGTTCCCATTCCTGTCCGTTCCTGGAAATATAATCCCGGACCATCGACGTGGCGTCTTTAAACATATCCGCGAACAGGCCGCCGCCTAAAAATGAATGGCCTTCTGGCTTTATCATCAGGTAATACCCGACAGGGACGGGCAGCTTTCCCTTAGCGGAGATGTGAGCGCGGAAAGCGGGGTTATAAGGGGATTTGTCATGGCTGAAACGGGTATCCCTCACAATCTTAAAGGTAAGCTCTTTCGGGTCATTCCGTAAAATACTGCTGTCAAAGGTTCCGATTTCCAGCATCAGTGCCTTGAGCAGGCGTTCAAATTCGGTATTGGCTGTTTTGAACGCATCTTTGTTGGCGTGATACCATTCCCTGTTGTTGTTTTTACTCAAATCTGACAGATAATTTAGAATCAACGGTGTGTCCATAAGTTGTCTCCTTTATGAATTTTTAATGACAGAAAACTGTGCGGAATCCAGGATCTTTGCTAAGAAAAGCTTTGTGCGTTCAGGAGATTCATAGGGCTTTAAGAAGGAAAAATCCTGTGAAAGGCCATCCATGTCCTCCATGGCATTTTTTACATCCAGCATCGTCTCAAAAGGAATTTCCGCGGCATTCGTATAATCCGGCTTAAGCGGGTCTATCCGGCGGCACTGCACCGCGTAATTCACCCGGTCTTTGCATCTGCATCTGCCGTCTCCGTATTCCCCGCAGTACTGACTGAGGAAGCCGGCCATCTTCTTTCGTGTCCGGGAAAGCCGCTGGCGGTAGCTTTCCGGGCTTATCTCAAGAATCTCCCCGGCAATGCGGCTGTCGATCTTGAACATCGTCCCCAGAATGAAGATGCATCTGCTCTCTGCATCAAGGCATTGCAGCATCACGTTGGTACAGGACATCTTAAGCTCCTCCGCCAGAATATCCCTGTCCACACCCTGCGTCAGATCCGGAACATCCTGTATCCGGGCATGTTCGATGTCCTCTCCGTAAAACTCAAAGCTCAGCGGACGGTGGGCGAAC
The DNA here is from genome assembly GCA_910575105.1 of Lachnospiraceae bacterium. Taxonomy (GTDB): domain Bacteria; phylum Bacillota; class Clostridia; order Lachnospirales; family Lachnospiraceae; genus MD308. The sequence continues at coordinate 62,087 of CAJTDK010000011.1, read as the reverse complement.
ATATGCTTTTGATAATTTTTCAGATGATTGACAGCGATGCTGAATACCCATGTGGTAAAGGCGCTGTCGCCCCGGAAAGACGACAGATGCGTGATCATTTTGAGCAGGATATCCTGCGCAGCGTCCTCCGCGTCCGCAAATGTTCCAAGCATCCGCAGGGACAGGTTGAATACGGTGTCCTGTACACTTAGAATAAGCGTTTCGAGCGCCTTTTTGTCTCCGGCTGCGGCCTTGGCGGCCAGAGCCTGTAGTTCTTCATTGGTCATTTTTTTCATGTTGTCTACCTCCTGTTAAATTAGACAAGATTTCTTTGGCTGTGTGACAAGAAACGGATGATTTTTTCATAAATTTGTGTTGGCATTACACTTTGGATTATCTTATGTTCTGCTGTAAATGGGAAAAAGAATTTCAAAAGAGGACATGTATCTGAAATGTGCGGAGACATTTGCCTACAGGAGTACCTGTATCAAGCGGAAGTACGGTGCGGCCATTGTAAAAGATGATGTGGTCATATCAACAGGGTATAACGGCTCGCCCAATAAGAGCAAGATCCGCAGGCGGCAGGATGTGTGCTGCATGCGGATCTCTGCGGTTATTAAAAGACAAAATGAAAGTTTATGATGACGATGCATAAAAGGTATAGCCGCACCGTCCGTTTTCCTTAGTCTCATACAAAGCAAGGTCTGCCTGACGGAAAAGTTCGTCGCTGTAGCCGCTGGCGGAGAAGGCCACGCCTACGCTGACAGAGTACTCCGGGAAACCATTCTCAGGGTGTTTTAGCACAGTATTTATTTTGTCAATCTTACTGCTGATGGTTTCTTTGTTCTCTGGTGTTACCTTTTGCAGGATAGCGGCAAATTCGTCTCCACCGATACGGAATACGTAGTCAGCGGAACGGAAGCTGTCCTTTAAAAGATTGGCGGCTTTGATCAGCGCTAGGTCACCGGTCTCGTGGCCGTAGTTGTCGTTGATGGACTTAAAGACATCGATATCGATAAGCAGAAGGGCGAGGGGTTGTGCAAGGCCCTGCAATTTTTCCTTAATCTGTTCAAAGGACTGACGGTTCAGAAGTCCGGTCAGCGCGTCGTGTTCAGCCTTCTGGCGCAGTAGATTTTGCTGTGCGAGGGACATCTCATATACATTGTTGTAGGTGACGGCCAGGTATTTGAACTCGTAGGCACCGGTGATCTCCAGTATATTGTGGTTCTCTATGCAGTTGATATACATCTTGATCGGCTTCAGGATAAGAAGGGCGATCATGGCATAAGCGAGAGTTACCAGCAGTACGATCATTACCGTATAGATGCTCTGGAGCGTCAGCGCTTTCTTCATGGATGCCTCGCTTTCGGCCTGCTTCGTCTCGCAGACCTGGATAGCGTTCTCTGTGACGTTTGAGAGAGTGGCATCGATCTCCTGTTTTTTCGCCCGGTATTCCGGCCCAAAGACAAGGGCAGAGGCAGCGTCCGACTGCTCTTTGGCGGAAGCGTTAAACTCTTCTTTAGATAATGGATATTCTTTAAGCTTTTCGGAAAGCTGGCTGGGATCCGTTCTTGATGACAGGGCTGCGAGCTTCATTGCATGGAGTTCCAGATCCATAAGTGCATTGGACTGATTCAGTGCATCTGTTGCCATTCGGACGGATATATCATCATCCGACAACAATTGGTTCTTGATTTTATGCAGCGCTTTTTCCCTGCGGCGCGTGACATCCGTCTCCGTGAAATAGACGTCGGCGTGGGCAGGATCTTTTGTGATGACATAAAGACGGGCCTGCTCTGTCAGATAGTCGGAACCAAGGGATAGATCCATCACATAGCGCTGTGCGAGGATATACTTTTCTGTCATGTGTGCTAAGTCGCGGTAATGTTTCTTTACATTCACAATACCGTATCCGATGAGGATAGCGACAAGCACAGTGCAGACAGCAATCCAGAGACTGACTGTCTGAATCCGCAGTCCCTTTAGTGTATTGGATTTTGTGTTTTTCTGTATCTTACTGTACATATTTTATCTTATCCTCCATTTTTCATTATCGATAATACAGATATACTCGTCTTCCAGGGTAGTCCCGATTACCGTGATATTCGTCTCCAGCTCATAAGAAATGCCGCAGTTTTGCAGGACAGCCCTGGTCATGCTGCCCGCCGGCAGGGTGATGGACAGATAGCCGGACAGTTCAGGCTTGCAGGAGACAGAACCCACTGACGGCATATGAAGCAGCCTGCGCAGGCTGTTTTCCATAAGTTCAGCTTTCAGGCAGACTGTATCCCCTGCCATGCTTAATTCAATTCCCAGATGGGGAAGGAGTGAGACGTTGATATCAAGTCCCTCTGGAGACAGGATGTGAAGGGAAGTAAGCGCTTTCAGCTTTTTGGAGTTTTCTGTGCTGCGGCTGCAGGCCGTCTCGTAAAAAGAACGGAAAAGAGACATCATGTATTGTCTCGCGTCTTTTCAGGGAACCTGATTGATAGTGGAATATTCCAGTATAAACAGCTCACTCATGCTGAAGAGAAAGGCCAGTTGATCCTGTCTGTCCGAATCGCTGACATTTCCCCGGATCACAGATGCTTTCTCAGGTAAGGATAAAGAATGGCGGCTTGTTCGGAGTACGAGGCGCTAGGCATAGAACTTCTCCCTTCTATGGAAATTGTAACACATCCAGTCATAATTTACAATATAGACGGCAAATGATACTCTTGATATTGACATATGTCACAAAATGTAGAAAGATACAGAAAACGACATTTGCATATTTATAATAATGACATGAGACATAATCGGGATTATAACATGGAGAAAGGTTAAGATATGCAGATGAATCTAACGAAAGGAAAAAGATGGCAAGATGACAGCGCAGGAGCATTACAAAATGCATGAGGAAGATTTCAGGGATGTGATCAGTACGAGACACATTCTTGTCGAGCTAAAGGAGCAGGCACAGGGTCTGCTGAAACGGCTTGAGGAAGGGGAGGCTTTTGGCGGTCTGGCAGAAGCATAATCGTTGTGCCCCTCCGGAAAGGAGGAACATACCCTGATGGCATATGCTGAGAAACGGGTATTTCCTTACGGCAATGCCATACCGGCAGACGGCGAGGACTTTATGGTCCGGCAAGCACAGAAGATGTACCATGACTTAAGCCCGGGGACGGGGGAATTCATCGACTTTATGACCGGGCACGGGCTTATGGATCTTAAGAATAAGCCGGGGAAGGCATCTGCCGGGTATATGTCTGCTCTGCCGGTGCGGCGGCAGTATGGGGTATCTTGAGACGCTAAAGCATGCAGGGCTTTCAAGTCCTTTTGCCAAGGGAAGCGTAGAGCGGGCGGCGGCGTACGTGGAAGGCGAGCTGGGGAGAGGGATTTGCTGAGGAGCGGGGATACCTCTTATATCCCCATCTCCTCCACAATATTTTTCAGATGCTCCCAGTCTGCCCGCGCCCGCGCAAGGCTTTCAAGCCCCTGCTCTGTGATCGTATAGTATTTGCGGACAGGGCCTTTGGAGTCAGAGCTTTGGAAAGTATCCGTAGCCCCGTCCTTGTGGAGCCGCCGCAGGATGGCGTAAAAGGTGCTTTCCGTAACCTCTGGGAAAAAGCTGTGCATCCGCTGGATGATGTCGTAGCCGTACACCGCCTTTTCCGAGATGATATGCAGGATGCACATTTCTAAAATTCCTTTTTTGATCTGCGCATCCATGTCAGACACCTCCTTTTTTGTACTGTCCCGCCGAGCTTTCTGGTCTTTGCAGGGCAGTAAAGCAGAGAGAGGATGCCAGGGAAAGCATCAGTGCAGTTCCGTAGCAGAGCAGCGAAGAATACAGCTCATACATGCCGCCTGCAGACAGATCCAGACGGGACAGGATAAAAGAGGTCTTGATCGTACATACGGCTCCTCCCGCAGCATGGATGGCCACCGGGAAATAGCGGATAGAGCAGGAGACGGATTTCGCCAGCATTATCCCGGTAATCAGTAAAAATGATAAGCTGAAAAGAGAAAATGCAGCGCTAAATAAGCTTCCCGTAAAGATATGGAAGATCTTAGGCGGAAACGGCCTGGCACAGGTAAAGGCGTACCAGGTAAATGATTCTATGGCCGCAGTCATGGCCGCGATCAGCATGTGCATCAAGACTGTCCTGCCTGTGTGAAACTGTCTGCCGGGAAATATGCGTTCCACCGCCAGACGTTCCCGGCCGCGGATCAGGCCGAACAGGGCAAGAAAGCCAAGGCACTGAAAAACCGGAGGCAGATTGTCAAGATAGATCGCTTCCCAGAAAGAAAAGATAAACAGTGCGCCCCAGAGGATAAGCGCCCGGTAAACATCGTGCTTTCCAGAGGGATTTTCTGAAAGAAGCTCCTTTATGACCGTATCCGGCGAGCCGAATCTCTGGAACAGGCTGTCATCATCGGCGCCCTGTTCCTTTTCCGCAGTCAGGTATTCCTGATAATCCGTCAGGATATCGATGACCTGTCTGGCCGGATAGTGCCATAGCGACTCTACGCCCAGGCTGTGCAAATACTCCGGTATGGAAGACGGGGATGGATACAGTTTTCTTTTGAGCCATTTTTTGCATGAGTCGTATAATATTGTTGGATTCATTGGCAGCCTCCTTTAGCTATTTACGGGTTATACTAGCACATCATTGCACTAATTCTCGAGTAATAAGCACTCGCTATCCGCGCCGTCTGCACACCTGCTAACCTAGACGTAGCCCGCTACGCCTTCGGTTAGCAGGTGCACAGATGACACGAATATCAAGCACTTATTACTTCAAGAATTAATGCAATGATGTGCTAGTGTTTAATGAACAGTAGTGTAAATCTATGATAGCATGGATGTTTCTGTGTGTCAACATCGGGTTGCCCGTTTATCTCAGGGATGAGCAAATCCCATTCGCGAAGCGGATGCTAAGTGGATTTGTGAAGGTTGATGTGAACGGAGTAAACAGTAACTTTCTTTGCAGATTTAGCTGAGAACAGTGACCCAAGCCCATTGACAAAGCGGAATAATAGCAATATATTTATAAGAGGGGGAACATTGCCGTCCTGTTTACACAGGCTTGCGGACCTGTTGCACAAGTCCGGAGAAGATGATACAAGAGTGTAACGGTCTCATTGCCAGGGACAGTTTTATATGGATCCTTGCAAGCCGTGGGTCACGAAGTGAACAGTACATATTGACAGGCAAAAGATCTCCCGAGACTAGGATATAGGAGGTTACAAAATTGAAACAGCGAATTATTGCAGTTGCTTTGGTGCTGTGCTTATGCATTTCTTCCCAGTCAGTGGCATACGCGTGGCAGGAAGACGCTTCACTGCAAGAGAATGTTCTTACAGAAGAATCCGTATCCGGACAGGTCGCCCGTGATAGTACGGTGCCTACCCCGACGGAAGTCTATGAGGCTATGATCGCACTGAAGGATCAGGATGCGTATAAGGAAGGTACGCCATGGACCAACGATGAGCCTTATTCGGACACAAAGGGATATTACCGTTGGAAGGGCGGAACCCTTGACGGGAAGAATATCGTTGCCGTGGGCTGCGTGGCCTTTGCGTTTATCCTCAGCGATGCGGCATTTGGCAGTCTGCCGGCCAGGATGTACGCAGCGGGCCAGTTCTCCTATGAGGAGATAAAGCCCGGAGATATCCTGCGGGTAAGCAATGACGCCCATACCGTGATCGTGCTTGAGGTGACTGATGTGGGCGTGGTGGTTGCCGAAGGAAATATCAGCACCGGAGACCACAAAGGTAAGGTTCATTGGGGGCGGGCTATAACTAAGGAAGAAGTGATGAGCAATACCAGCCATTATATCACCCGCTATCCGGAAGGCTATGTCGCGCCGGATGATCCGGAAGCCAATGGATCAATTGGTTCCGGAACTCTTGACGGAGGGCTTGCCTGGAATCTGACAAAGGCAGGTACGCTCACTATCTCTGGCAAGGGGGCTATGCCGGATTACAGCAGTGTCTCTGAACAGCCGTGGAGTAATAACAGCAGCAAAATCCGGAAGGTCGTTATCGAGAATGGCGTTACCAGTATTGGTTCCTGCGCTTTTTGGAACTGCGGGGTTCTTGGTGTAGAGATTCCTTCCAGCGTGACAGCGATTGGCAATAGCGCTTTCCGTGGTTCCTCGATCATTTCCGTGACTGTTCCTTCCGGCGTGAAGACCATCGGCGACAGTGCTTTCCGCGAGTGTGCGAATCTCAGTTCGGTTACTGTATCCGAAGGGGTAGAAAACATTGTTCAAAATGCTTTCCGCGGTTGCACCAGCCTTAAGTCCATAGCCCTGCCTGCAAGTATTGGAGAGGTGGGCGCCGGAACATTTTCTGATTGTACGGCGATGACAAGTGCGACGTTTGCCCCCGGCAGCAAGCAGGTAAAGCTGGGCGACAATTTGTTTACGAGATGCTACTATCTGATGAGTGTAACACTGCCTAAAAATATAGACCGTATTGGTGAGGGAATGTTTCAGAATTGTCTGACGCTCGCCGGAGTGGAGATTCCGCAAGGTGCGGAAAGTATCGGTGGATCAGCGTTCGCTTCTTCTGGAATAACCACTGTTATCATTCCAGACAGTGTAACGACGATTGGGATCGCCGCATTCTCAGCTTGCCCTTTGACTGATATCTACTTTACCGGCAGCGAAGCGCAGTGGGGTAGCATACAAAAAATAGGTGATACGGCATCAGCAGTGGCAAAAGTGACTATGCATTATAATTACACTCCGCCGACCGACCCCGATCAAACTCCTGGAGACGGAAACACTCCTGGAGATGGAAACACCCCTGGAGACGGAAACACTCCTGGAGACGGCAATAGCCCCGGAGACGGAAACACCCCTGGAGATGGAAACACTCCTGGAGACGGAAACACCCCCGGAGATGGAAACACTCCTGGAGACGGCAATACCCCCGGAGACGGAAACACTCCTGGAGACGGCAATACCCCCGGAGACGGAAATACTCCTGGAGACAGCAATACCCCTGGAGATGGAAACACTCCTGGAGACGGCAATACCCCCGGAGACGGAAATACTCCTGGAGATAGCAACACTCCTGGAGACAGCAATACCCCCGGAGAGGGAAACACCCCCGGTGGCAGCGATAATCAGGCACCGCTTACAAAGGGTGATACCTTTACGCAGAATAAAGATACTTATAAAGTAACAGAAACCGGCAATGAAGTAGAGCTGGAAACAATAAAATCCACGGAAACGAAGGTTACGATCAATACAGTCACCGGTACGGACGGTGTGAAGTATAAAGTGACCTCCATCGGGCCAAAGGCAATGCAGAATAATAAGAAGATAACCAGCGTGACCATCGGATCCAATGTAGAGACGATCGGGTCTAACGCATTTGCCGGCTGTACAAAGTTAAAGAAGGTTACTATCGGTAAGAATGTGACCGCGATCGGAACTAATGCATTCAAGGGATGCACCGCTTTAAAGAATACGGTTACCCTGCCAAACAGCGTAAAGACCATCGGAGCTAATGCATTTGCCGGCTGCAATAAGATTACAGCAGTTACCATCGGAAAGACATCGAAATCCAGCCTGAAGACGATCAAGAAGAATACGTTTAGCGGATGCAGGAAACTCAGCAAGGTAACGATCAAGTCAACAAAGCTTAAATCCGTAGAAAAACAGGCATTCAAAGGTACGAAATCCAGCCTGAAAGTGAAAGTGCCGTCCAAGCAGTTGAAAAAGTATAGGAAGCTTTTCAAAAAAGCAGGATTGAAGACCAGACAAATAACAAAATAATCGCTTTCTGCCAGAAACTGGCAGATATCAGGCAGAAAGCCGTGATTCAGCCAGGACTGAAAAAGTATTTTTTATCAGTCCTGGCTGATTTAGGGTTATCAGCTGTGGGGACAACAAAAACCGTATCCTTATAACGACAGATAAAAAACCTTCGGGATAAAAAATGCCGGAAAATCTCACATCAGTGTTTGACATTTTTCCTCTCTATATTTATAATGTACGGGAAATAGCACTATTTATGTCAGACGAAAGAGGAGGGAAGGTTTATCATGCGCGTGATCGCCGGAACAGCCAGAAGGCTCAACCTAAAGACTTTGGACGGCCTGGATACAAGGCCTACCACCGACCGCATCAAGGAGACTTTGTTCAATATGATTGCGGACGGCCTTTATGACTGTGTATTTTTAGACCTGTTCGCCGGCAGCGGCGCTATCGGGATCGAGGCGTTAAGCCGCGGGGCGAAGAAGGCGGTATTCGTGGAAAAGAACCCCAGGGCTATGGCTTATGTACGGGAGAACCTTGCCCACACGAGACTTTCTGAGCGGGCGGAGACGATACAGACGGATGCCCTGAACGCCCTAAGCCGCCTTGACGGGCAGGAAAGCTTTGACTATATCTACATGGATCCGCCTTACGGGAAGGAGCTGGAGAAAAGAGCGCTCGCTTTTCTGGCAGATTCGTCACTTCTGGCAGAAGACGGCGTGATCATCATCGAGGCATCCCTTGACACGGCCTTTGATGATGTGAGAGAATGGGGATATTCCGTGATAAAGACCAAGTCCTACAAGACGAATAAGCATGTATTCCTTGAGCGGACGGGCGCCGCGCCGCAAAGAGGCGCATAGAGATCAGACAGGAGAGAATCGATGACAAGAGCAATCTATCCGGGCAGCTTTGACCCGGTTACTTACGGGCATCTGGATATTATCATCAGGTCATCCGCCCTGGTGGATGAATTAATTGTCGGGGTGCTGAATAATAACGCAAAAACCCCGTTGTTTTCCGTAGAAGAACGTGTTAGAATGTTAGAGGAAGTTACGGGCAACATGCCGAATGTAAAGGCGGTCCCATTTGAGGGGCTTTTGATAGATTTTGCAGAGAAGATGGGTGCAGGCATGGTCGTCAGAGGACTGCGGGCCATTACCGATTTTGAAAATGAGCTTAAGATGGCGCAGACGAACCATAAGCTGTCGCCGAGGGTGGAGACAGTGTTTCTTACGACCAGTCTTGAATATGCATATCTAAGTTCCACGGTCGTAAAGGAAGTGGCGTATTTCGGAGGGGATATCGCCCAGTTTGTGCCGGAGAATGTAGAGAGCAGGATACGAGAGAAAATAATAAAAAAGGAGAGTGTACACTAATGAGCAGCCGTATTGAACAGATTATCGAGGAGATTGAGGAATATATCGACAGTTGCAAGTTCCAGCCGCTGTCTACATCCAAGATTATTGTGAATAAGGATCAGATTGACGAGTTGCTTCGCGAGCTTCGCATGAAGACTCCGGATGAGATCAAGAGATACCAGAAGATCATAGCGAATAAGGACGCCATCTTAGCGGATGCCCAGGCGAAGGCGGACGGTATGATCGAAGAGGCGCAGATTCATACCAACGAGCTGGTGAGCGAGCACGAGATTATGCAGCAGGCTTACGCTCAGGCTAACGAGATCGTCACCGCTGCCACCGAGCAGGCGCAGCAGATCCTTGACAATGCGGCCAATGACGCCAATGATATCCGTATCGGGGCGATCCAGTATACAGACGATCTCCTTGCCAATGCGGAGAGCATCATCGGGCATACCCTGGACAGCTACACGGCGAAGTACGATGGGCTGGTGAATTCCCTTCAGGAGTGCTATGATATGGTGCATAATAACCGTACGGAGCTTGAGGTGCCAGAGCAGTCGCCGAGAAGCATGGGGACAGAGTATGCCGGCGAAGGGCCGGAGATGCTGGAATCGCTGGAGCCGGCATTCGACTTTGATGACGACGGCATGATGTAGGCGTTAAGCTGCCGGCCGCTAAGCGGAGGGCAAAAGCTTCAGGACAGGTACAGATAAAGAACAGCAAGCAGGCTGGTTACCAGAGCGGTAGCCAGTTTTTTTATTAGGTAGGAGGATACGGGGATTTGGGTTCCTTTTATCATAGAAGCAGTCTGGGCAGCGGCGCACAGCCCGCCGAAGGCAGTCTCGGAAAGGCACAGGATATAGATGAGCTCACTGTTGGCTCCCGACTGGCACAGCATAGTGATCCCGCCGGTGATCTCAAGGCAGGACAGCAGGATAAGGCCAAGGGGGGAGCGGCTTGCCGGCAGCAGCCCGGCCAGTTCGGTAAGGATGGCAAAGATCATGATGTAGACTCCTACCTTTGTGATGGATTCCAGGGCATTTCCGATGGAGAAGTCCAGCGCCTCCGACAAAGGAGCGCAGCCGGAGGGCGTCGGCATCCGCCCGCGGCATATGGGGAATTTCCGGGGATACGGGCGGACGGCAAAGCTTACGATGACCGGGGACATAAAGAGGATGGCCAGGGTAGGGAGCTTTAAGCTGTCATCTTTCAGATTCTGCATGACAAGAAAGCTTAAGATGAACATGGGGCTTGTATTGTTGCAGAAGGAGAGCAGATAGGAAGCCTCCTCCTTTGTGATATTGCCCTGGCGGTACAGGTCGGCAGTCACCTTAGCGCCCATGGGGTATCCGCACAGGAAGCCTGAAAGGACGGCGAAGGAGCCGTAGGGCGATACGCCAAAAAAACGGCAGAATAACGGCCTGGTGGCATAAAGGAGGAGGTCGACGGCCTTTGTGGAGATCATCAGATTACAGATCAGGATAAAGGGAAACAGCGTAGGAAGGACAGTGTTGAACCATAAAAGCAGCCCGCCGCTTGCCCCTCTTAAAACCGGGGCGGGGAATAAGAGCATAATGGCAAACAGGAAGATCAGTGAAAGTGGAAGGGATATTTTTTTGAGGATATGGGTGTTAAAAGGCATGGCAGATCTCCGGATCATGTGCTTTAACACAATTTATGGAATGAGTCCGGGTTTTATGAAATATATTAGTTACTGTCCATGCAGGTCTGCACATTTACAGGTTACTGTTCATGGGTCAGGAATGCGCACTGGCTGCGCATTCCGTAAGAACATGATACAGGAGTGAATAGCAACCGCTTACGGTGCGCAGGCCGGGAGAAAAAGCAGTCTGGCGGTTCACAAAAAAATTTTGACGAAAAATACATGATTTTAGCAAAATAGTACTTGTGTAATGGGAAAGATTGTGATATTCTTAACAAAGGTGGAATCTGAATAGTGAATATTCTAAGATTCCATTTTTTGACAGCGAGTTGTTAAAAAAATAACGAAAAGGAGAAGAAACCATGAGCAGCAAAATTACAATCATTGGAGCAGGAAGCGTAGGAGCTACGATCGCCTACACATTGTCCGGACAGGATATTGCGTCAGAGCTTGTGCTGATCGATATCAACAAGGCGAAGGTAGAAGGAGAGGTAATGGATATTGAGCAGGGAACCTGCTTCAGAGACCCCATTTCGATCAAAGCAGGAGAATATGAAGATGCAAAAGACTCTGACATCGTCATTATTACATCCGGTATCGCGCGTAAGCCGGGACAGACAAGGATTGAGCTTACCCAGACGAATGTAAATATCTTAAAGGAGATCACCCCAGAGATTGTAAAGGCGGCTCCAAATGCCCTTTACATCATCGTAAGTAATCCAGTAGACATTATGACATACGTATTTACAAAGATTTCGGGACTTCCGGAGAATCAGATCATCGGATCCGGTACGATCCTTGACTCTGCGCGCCTGCGCTGCGGGCTTTCCGACCATTTCAAGGTTGCGCAGAGAAATATCCATGCGTATGTGTACGGCGAGCACGGGGACACTTCCTTTATTCCGTGGTCTGCAGCACGTATCGCCGGTGTCAACGTGGACGACTACTATGAGATGGCAGAGCATTTTGGAAAGCATTTCGACAAGCTTGATAAGGAAGAGATGCTCACCTATGTACAGAAGTCCGGCGGACAGATCATCTCTAATAAGGGAGCGACTTTCTATGCGGTTACAAGGGGCGTGTGCAAGCTGTGCGGATTCCTTTTGTCAGCGTCTGAGTCTGTGACTACCGTTTCTTCCATGATGCACGGCGAGTACGGCATCGAGGACGTGTGCCTCAGCACCCTGACCCTGGTAGGGCCTAACGGAATCCAGGGCAAGCTTTCCATGAAGCTTACGGACGAAGAGGTTGCTTTGCTGAAAAAGAGCGCGGATGCATTGAAGGAAGTTATCGCGCAGATCGAGCTGTAGGCAGACAAGGGTTTTTAGAATATCAGGAAAGGAAAATGTGAAACTATGAAGTACAGCTATTATCCGGGATGCACTTTGCGGACGAAGGCGAAGGATCTGGACGATTATGCCAGAGCTTCTGCAAAGGCTTTAGGGTTCGAACTGGAAGAGATTGAAGACTGGCAGTGCTGCGGCGGCGTGTATCCACTCGGCACCGATGAGATCGCCAACAAGCTGTCCTGCGTGCGCGCGCTCAACGCGGCCAAGGAGAAGGAGCAGGAGCTTGTGACCGTCTGTTCTGCCTGCCATCATGTCATGAAACGGGTTAACGATGACATGAGAAATGTGGAAGACATCCGCACCAGGGCGAACAATTACATGGAACTAGACGAGCCCTATCAGGGTGAGACGGAAGTTCTGCATTTTTTGGAAGTGCTCCGCGACAAGGTTGGTTTTGACGAACTTGCGAAAAAGGTAGTGAATCCTCTTAAGGGCCAGAAGATCGGCGCGTATTACGGCTGCCTTCTCCTCAGGCCTGGGAAGATCCTTGCTTTTGATAATCCGGAGAATCCGAAGATCATGGAAGACTTTATCCGTGCCATCGGTGCAGAGCCGGTGATCTATCCGTACCGCAACGAGTGCTGCGGCGGATACATATCTTTGAAGGAAAAGGACATGGCGAAAGGGATGTGCGATAAGATCACAGAGAGCGCAGAAGGGTTCGGAGCAGATATGCTTATCACCGCTTGTCCGCTGTGTATGTATAATCTGAACAAGAGCAGCAAAAAGGAGATTCCAGTGGTCTATTTCACGGAGCTTCTGGCGGAGGCTCTTGGAGTGAAGGAAGCCTGCGCAGGCGCGGCAGGAGAAGATGAGAAGGAGGTACAGGCATGATGAGCGAAAAGAAGAAACAGGCTGAACTGATCGAAGAGATCAGCGGCGTGAATCCGTTAAAATGCATGAAGTGCGGAAAATGCTCTGCCACATGTCCTTCCTATAATGAGATGGACATCAAACCCCATCAGTTTGTATCCTACGTCATCAATGAGGACGTGGAGAGCCTTGTAAACTCAGAGTCCCTCTGGAAATGCCTTTCCTGCTTTGCGTGCGTGGAGAGATGTCCGAGAGACGTAAAACCGGGGAAACTTATCGACGCTGCAAGGCAGATGGTTGTCCGCCAGAGGGGGCAGGCTTACTTGTCTCCGGACGAGATCCCGGAACTTCTTGACCCGGAGCTGCCGCAACAGTTGTTAGTCAGTGCATTCAGAAGATACAGGAGGTGATAGAGCGTGCAGAGGATTGGAGTATTTGTCTGCCATTGCGGAAGTAATATCGCGGCGACGGTAGACGTATCAAAAGTAGCGGAGATGGCGCTTATGGAGCCGGGAGTTGTCCATGCCGAGGATTACCAGTATATGTGTTCTGAGGCAGGACAGGCGAAGATTCAAGACGCCATCCATGAGAAGAAATTATCAGGCATTGTTGTGTGTTCCTGTTCCCCCCGTATGCACGAGGCGACTTTCCGGAAGGCGGCGGAGCGCGCAGGCTTGAACCCATATATGGTAGAGATCGCCAACATCCGTGAGCATTGTTCATGGATCCACAAGGATATGGAGGAGGCGACGAAGAAAGCGGTCATCCTGATGCGCGCAGCAGTTGCCAAGGTGAATTTGAATACACCCCTTAAGCCGGGCGAGAGCCGCGTGACGAAGCGGGCGCTCATTATCGGAGGCGGTATCGCAGGTATCCAGACGGCCCTCGATATCGCGGACGCAGGCTATGAAGTAGATATCGTGGAGAAGACGCCGAGTATCGGCGGAAGGATGTCGCAGCTTGACAAGACTTTCCCGACCCTTGACTGTTCTGCGTGCATCCTGACACCGAAGATGGTGGAGGCATCCGCTCACGAGAAGATCAAGATCTATACATACAGTGAGGTGGAGAAGGTCAGCGGATTCGTCGGAGATTTTACAGTAGACATCCGCAAGAAGGCGAGAAGTGTGGACATGGATAAATGTACAGGCTGCGGCGTCTGTCAGGAGAAGTGTCCGTCCAAGAAGGCGCCGAGCGAGTTCAACAGAGGACTTAACAACCGCAGCGCCATCTACACCCCGTTTGCGCAGGCAATCCCTAATGTGCCGGTGATCGACCGGGAAGCCTGCATTAAGTTCAAGACCGGGAAATGCGGAATCTGCTCGAAGGTCTGCCAGGCAGGAGCCATCGACTATGAGCAGAAGGATGAGATCATCACAGAGAAGTACGGCGCCATCGTCGTTGCCACCGGTTTTGACACCATTAACCTTGACAAGTACGACGAGTATGCATACAGCCAGAGCAAGGATGTCATCACATCCTTAGAGCTTGAGCGTGTCATGAACGCGGCAGGGCCGACCCACGGTCACTTAGAGCGTCTCTCCGACGGAAAAGCGCCTAAGGAGATGGTATTCATCCAGTGTGTGGGAAGCCGCTGCTCTGATGACAGAGGCAAGCCGTACTGTTCTAAGATCTGCTGCATGTACACCGCAAAGCATGCCATGCTCATCCGTGACAAATATCCGGATGTGAACGTGACCGTATTCTATATCGACGTGCGTACACCGGGCAAGAACTTCGACGAGTTCTACCGCAGAGCCGTAGAGCAGTACGGGGTAAATTATATCAAGGGACAGGTGGGCAAGGTCATCCCGCAGCCAGACGGAAAGCTCTTAGTCCAGGGATCCGACCTTCTCGACAACAAACAGATCTTAAAGGAGGCGGATATGGTCGTGCTTGCCACAGCCATCGAGCCGAACCCGGACGTAAGGAAGATCGCGACGATGCTGACGGCAAGTATCGATACGAACAATTTCCTGACCGAGGCTCACGCTAAGCTGCGCCCGGTAGAGTCGCCGACAGCTGGTATCTTCCTTTCCGGCGTATGCCAGGGACCGAAAGATATTCCAGAGACAGTAGCCCAGGCTGGTGCTGCGGCGGTTAAAGCCATCGGCCTTCTTGCTAAGGATAAGCTTTTGACGAACCCGTGTACGGCACACTCCGACGAGCTTCTCTGCAACGGCTGCTCTACCTGTGAGAATGTATGTCCTTACGGAGCCATTACTTACGAGGATAAAGAGGTCAACGACCACGGCATCCGCGAGGTACGCCGCCTGGCTGTTGTCAACAGCGCGCTCTGCCAGGGCTGCGGCGCTTGTACAGTGGCGTGTCCGTCAGGAGCTATGGACCTTCAAGGGTTCTCAAACAGACAGATTATCGCGGAGGTGGATGCAATATGTCGATAGAAAATAAAAGTTTTAGACCGAAGATTGTAGCATTCTGCTGTAACTGGTGCAGTTATGCAGGAGCTGACCTTGCAGGCAGCAGCCGCCTCTCCTATCCGGCGGACGTTAAGATCATCCGCGTTCCCTGTTCCTGCCGTGTGAACCCTATGTTCATCTTACGGGCATTTGAGAAGGGCGCGGACGGTGTGATCATGTGCGGATGTCACCCGGGAGACTGCCATTACAGCACCGGAAATTATTATGCGAGAAGGCGTATGACGCTTCTTTTCTCCATGCTTGACTATATCGGCGTGGAAAACGGGCGCACACGGGTAGAGTGGGTATCTGCCGCAGAGGGTGTGAAGTTCTCTGACACCATGAACAGCTTTGTGGAGAAGATTCATTCACTTGGCGAAAATGTAAGATTGGGGGATTTAAGATGCAGGAATTAATCAATCGTGCGAAGGAACTGCTGGATAACGGAACTGTGGCGCGAGTTCTTGGCTGGAAGGCCGGAGACCTGCCTTATGATCCGGAGCCGGCTTACTTCGAGACTGCAGAGTCCTTGAAGGATTTTGTCTACAACGGATTCTGCGGGGCAAATTTAAGCAAATACATGATCGAGGCATCCAAGCTAGAGGGAAAGACTCTAGTATGCCTGAAACCATGTGATACATACAGCTTTAACCAGTTGATCAAGGAGCACCGGGTGGACCGAGAGAAAGCCTACATTATCGGCGTAGGCTGCAAGGGCAAGCTCGACATCGAAAAGATCAGAAACCAGGGCGTTAAGGGAATCGAGAGCATCGAAGGAGCAGAGATCACCGATGAGGCAGATATGCTGAAGATCCAGACGATCTACGGGGAAAGATCTGTAGCTTACGCTGATGCCATGTTAGAGCGGTGCCATGTATGCAAAGGAAAAGAGCATAAGATCTTTGACGAGCAGATCGGCGAGTCTAAGGAGACCAAGGACGGCGAGCGTTTTGACGAGGTTTCCCGGATAGAAAAGCTGTCTCCGGAGGAGAAGTTCGCATTTTTCCAGAAGGAGCTGAGCAAATGTATCCGCTGTAATGCCTGCCGGAATGTCTGTCCGGCCTGCAGCTGCCGCAAATGTGTCTTTGACAGCAACAAGTTCGACAGCTCTCAGAAGGCTAACGTGGATTCTTTTGAGGAGAAGATGTTTCACATCATCCGCGCCTTCCATGTGGCAGGAAGATGTACGGACTGCGGCGAGTGCAGCCGCGTGTGCCCGCAGGGGATCCCGCTCCACCTGTTCAACCGGAAGTTCATCAAGGATATTGACGAGCTTTACGGCGAGTACCAGGCGGGAGATGATACCGATTCAAAAGCACCGCTTACGAACTATACGTTTGATGATGCGGAACCAAGTATTGTAGGAAAGAGGGGATAATGTATGTATAAGATAGCAAAAGAAAATCTTTCCGCATTATTCCGGTTGATTGCGGACAGTCAGGAACTCTATCTTCCGGTGAGGACTGCGGGACAGGTGAATTTTGCGGCGTGGAGCGAAGAGGCGGAAGTAGCCCTCGATACATTGAAATCCGTAAAATCGCCGAAAGACGCATTTTTCCCTCAGAGCGAGGGACTATATACCGTCAGGAAAGAAGGGCGGAAGATGAAGGTGGAGCCGGGAAGCCTCAAGGAGCAGGACTTTGTCGTATTCGGCATGAAAGCCTGCGATGTAAAGGGCCTGGAAGTGCTGGATAATGTATTCCTTGCAGATCCGGTAGATACCTTTTACGCGGCCAGGAGGGAGCACGGGACGGTAGTTGCCCTTGCCTGCCATGAGCCGGAAGAATCCTGCTTCTGCAAGGTGTTCGGCGTGGACGCGGCAAACCCGGCGGCGGATGTAGCCGCATGGATCATCGGGGAGGATCTCTACTGGAAAGCCATCACCGAGAAAGGCGAGGCGCTCACCGGGAAGGTGAAGGAACTTCTTGACGACGCGGACGAGACGGTCGTTGAGGCGGAGAAAGAGGCGATCCACAAGGTGGTAGAAAAGCTGCCTTACATGAATCTGTCCTTAGAGGGATGGAACGGCGGCGCTCTTTCGGAAAAATTTGACGACAAATTATGGGAAGAATTATATAAGCCATGCCTGGCCTGCGGGACGTGTACCTTCGTATGCCCCACCTGCCAGTGTTATGACATCAAGGATTATGATACCGGGAACGGCGTATCCCGCTACCGCTGCTGGGATTCCTGCATGTACTCCGACTTTACCATGATGGCCCACGGCAACAACCGTACAAGCCAGATGCAGAGATTCCGCCAGAGATTCATGCACAAGCTGGTGTATTATCCGGCCAACAACGACGGGATGTACTCCTGCGTAGGGTGCGGCCGCTGCGTGGAGAAATGCCCGGCATCCCTTAATATCGTTAAGGTAATTAAAGCGTTTCAGAAACAGGGAGGTGAAAACTAATGAGCGAATGTACCTGTCATAAAAATTATACCTTAGATACATTGATCCCGCAGGTAGGCGTCATCACGGATATCCGCCAGGAGACGCCGGACGTGAAGACCTTCCGGGTAAATGCGCCGGAGGGCGGCAAGCTTTTCGAGCATATGCCGGGGCAGTGCGCTATGGTGTGCGCGCCGGGAGTCAGCGAGGGTATGTTTTCCATTACTTCTTCTCCTACGAATAAAGAGTATCAGGAGTTCAGCATTAAAAAATGCGGCGTCCTTACCGATTATCTCCACAGCCTTGAGGTGGGCGACGAGGTGACGGTGCGCGGGCCTTACGGCAATTTCTTCCCGGTAGAGACAGAGCTTAAGGGGAAGAACCTTTTGTTCATCGCCGGAGGTATCGGCCTTGCGCCCCTTCGTTCCGTGATCAATTATGTCATCGACAACCGGGAGAACTACGGTACGGTTGATATCGTGTACGGATCCCGCTCGGCGGACGACCTTGTGCAGTTAAAGGAGATCCAGGAGGTGTGGATGAAGACAGAGGGTATCAATGTCTACCTCACCATCGACCGGGAACAGGAAGGATGGGATGGCCATGTAGGATTCGTTCCTAATTATGTGAAAGAGCTTGGCTTTGACACAGACAAGACCGCGCTTGTGTGCGGGCCTCCGATCATGATCAAGTTCGTGCTGGCGGGCCTTAAGGAGCTTGGCTTTACCACCGAGCAGGTGTATACCACTTTAGAGCTGCGGATGAAATGCGGCGTAGGCAAGTGCGGACGGTGCAATATCGGATCTAAGTATGTGTGCAAGGACGGTCCAGTGTTCCGTTTTGACGAGATTGACGAGCTGCCTAATGAATACTAGCACGTTATTGCACTAATTCTTGAGTAATATGCACTCGCTGTCCGCGCCGTCTGCACGCCTGCCAACCTAGACGCAGCCCGCTGCGCCTTCGGTCAGCAAGCGCACAGATGACACGAATATCAAGCACTTATTACTTCAAGATTAATGCGACGATGCACTAGTCAAATATAACGAAAGGATACAAGATAGCATGGAAAATATGGTAAATGTATATTTTAGCGGTAAGAGATACAGCGTTCCGGCAGACCTTACGATCATGACCGCCATGGAATACGCTGGCTATACATGGAAAAGAGGCTGCGGATGCCGCCATGGTTTCTGCGGAGCCTGCGCGACCGTATACAGAATTAAAGGGAAGAACGAGTTAAAGACCTGTCTTGCCTGCCAGACGCAGGTAGAAGAGGGGATGTATGTGGCAAGTATCCCATTTTTCCCAACAGACAAGAGAACTTACGAGATTGAGGATATCAAACCGACCCAGCAGATCATGATGGAGCTTTATCCGGAGATCTATAGCTGTATCGGCTGCAATGCCTGTACAAAAGCCTGTACCCAGGATTTGAATGTTATGCAGTACATCGCCTACGCCCAGAGAGGTGAATTTGAAAAATGTGCAGAAGAGTCCTTCGACTGTATCGGCTGCGGCTGCTGTACCGTGAGATGTCCGGCAGGCATTTCCCATCCGCATGTGGGCGTGCTGGCAAGAAGGCTTACGGGCAAATATATCGCACCTGAGACAGAGCATCTAAAAAACCGCGTTGAGGAGATCAACAAGGGCGAGTACGACGGGCTGATCGAGCAGATCATGCAGAAACCGATCACGGAGATGCAGGAACTTTATAATACAAGAGAAATTGAGAAATAAGGGAGGGCGTGAAAATGTATACACCATATCCAGAGAATATGATGGAATCCATCAAAAAGGTAGAGGCGACAAGGGCAGAACGTATGTCTACAGAACCAAGACGTCTGACTGCTGATGAAAAAGACGCCCTCCTTAAGGAATTCCATCCGGATTACAATCCAGATGCCTTTGCGGAGATCAAGGTAGGTCCGAACAAAGGACAGAAAGCGCCGCTTGAGCTGGCCGAGATGCTTCATTCTACTAGCCGCATCCTGAACGAGGATATCGATATTACGAAGATTGACTATGACGTAGACGTACTGGTGATCGGAGGCGGCGGCGCAGGTTCTTCCTGTGCCATCGAAGCCCACAACGCAGGCGCCAACGTAATGATCGTAACGAAGCTGCGTATCGGAGATGCCAACACGATGATGGCGGAAGGCGGTATCCAGGCGGCGGATAAGGAGAATGATTCCCCGGTACAGCATTACCTGGACTGCTTTGGCGGCGGACATTTTGCTGCAAGGCCGGAGCTTGTGAAGCGTCTTGTCATGGAAGCCCCGGACGCCATCAAGTGGTTAAATGAACTTGGCGTTATGTTTGACAAGGATGCAGACGGACGGATGGTAACGACCCACGGCGGCGGTACATCGAGAAAGAGGATGCATGCATGTAAGGATTACTCCGGCGCTGAGATCATGCGTACAGTAAGAGACGAGGTATTAAACCTTGGCATTCCGGTAGTAGAGTTCACCTCCGCGGTAGAGCTTTTGAAGGATGATAAGGGGCAGGCGGCAGGAGCGGTCCTGCTGAATATGGAGACAGGAGATTATTCCGTGGCAAGAGCGAAGACTGTTGTCATCGCTACAGGCGGCGCGGGAAGAATGCACTATCAGGGATTCCCGACATCGAATCATTACGGGGCTACGGCAGACGGGCTCGTGCTTGGCTACCGGGCAGGAGTGCCGCTTCTTTATCAGGATTCCATCCAGTACCATCCCACAGGCGTAGCTCACCCGGTACAGATCCAGGGCGCCCTTGTTACTGAGAAGGTACGTTCCGTAGGCGCTCAGCTTGTGAATGCCGAAGGCGAAGCATATATCCATCCGCTGGAGACGCGGGATGTGAATGCTTCCGGGGTTATCCGTGAATGTGAGGAAGGCCGCGGCGTAGAGGCTCCAAGCGGCCAGAAAGGAGTATGGCTTGACACACCGATGATCGAGATCCTCGGCGGAGAGGGAACCATCGAGAAGAGAATCCCTGCCATGTTCCGTATGTACATGAAATACGGCATCGACATGAGAAAAGTGCCGATTTTGATCTACCCGACGCTGCATTACCAAAACGGCGGCCTTGAGATCGACGGAGAAGGCTTCACGAAAGCGATCCCGAACCTTCTGGCAGCAGGAGAGGTCGCAGGAGGAATCCACGGAAGAAACCGTCTGATGGGCAATTCTCTTCTTGATGTTATCGTATTCGGGCGCAATGCCGGCAAGAAAGCAGCGGCGAAGGCAAAAGAGGTAGAGTTAGGCAGTATGAACCTTGACCATGTGGCGAGCTATGCCGAGGAGTTAAAGGGCGCATCTGCAGATACAGGAGAAGTGTCGCCGAAGCTCCTTCCCAAATATGCACGCCATGAGAGATAGAAGCCCGGATCGTTGCGATGAGCGGTGCTAGCCGTCAAAAGTAACAAAGCAGAAGTATGAGATCAGGGCCAAAAGGCCGTGCACATCATGTCCGCATGAATAAGCATGGCCTCTGGCTCCGGAAAAAGTGAAAGATATAGGAGATTATGATTATGCGTGAAATCGAAGTCAGTAAACTTACGGATGTAATTGAAAAGCTTTGTATCGCAGCAAATGAGCATCTTCCAGAGGACGTAAAGTGCGCCATCAAGAATTGCCGCGCATGTGAGGACGGGGAGATCGCGAAAGGAGTTCTTGACAACATTATCGAGAACTTTGAGATTGCTGATAACGAGTGCGTGCCCATCTGCCAGGATACAGGCATGGCATGTGTATTTTTAGAGATCGGCCAGGATGTTCACCTTACCGGCGGAGACCTTTATGAGGCGGTAAATGAAGGCGTCCGCCGCGGATACGATAAAGGGTATCTTCGGAAATCTGTGGTAAAGGATCCGGTCCGCCGCGGAAATACCGGCGACAACACTCCGGCCATGCTCTACACGGAGATCGTTCCGGGCGAGCAGATCAAGGTTACCGTAGGCCCGAAGGGATTCGGCAGCGAGAATATGAGCCAGATCCGCATGTTCAAGCCGTCCCACGGCCTGCAGGGAATCAAAGATTTCATCCTTGAAGTCGTAGAGACAGCAGGCCCGAACCCATGCCCGCCTATGGTCGTGGGAGTCGGAATCGGCGGAACTTTCGACAAGGCAGCTCTTTTAGCGAAGAAAGCGCTGATGCGGCCGGTTGATTCAGAGAACCCAGATCCGTTCTACGCTGACCTGGAGAAAGAGATGCTTGAGAAGGTCAATGAGCTGGGCATCGGTCCTCAGGGATTTGGCGGAAAGACGACGGCCATCGGCCTGAATATCGAGACATTGCCGACCCATATTGCAGGCATGCCATGTGCAGTCAACATCAACTGCCATGTAACGCGCCATAAAACGGAGGTGATTTAGATGGCAGCAAGAAAGATTACATTACCGCTCACCGAAGAGCTTGCAAAGACACTTCATGCCGGGGACAGCGTGCTGGTAACCGGAACGATCTATACATCCCGCGATGCAGGGCACAAGCGTATGTGCGAAGCTTTAGCAAAGGGCGAGGAGATTCCCTTTGACCCGAAGGATGCCACCATCTACTACGTAGGGCCGACACCGGCGAAGCCGGGGGCAGTCATCGGCTCCGCAGGCCCCACCACAAGCGGGCGTATGGACGCTTATGCGCCGACTATGATGTCTGTGGGCGCGAGAGGGATGATCGGAAAGGGCGCACGTCTTCCAGAAGTCATCGATGCCATGAAGAAATACTCCGGTGTATACTTTGGCGCCATTGGCGGCGCAGGCGCGCTCCTTGCAAAATGTATCAAGAAAGCAGAGCTTATTGCTTATGAGGATCTTGGCGCGGAGGCATTGAGAAAGCTTTACGTGGAAGATATGCCGTTAGTTGTCATCATCGACAGCGAGGGAAATAACTTGTATGAGAGCGGACGAGCAGCTTATCTGGAGCAGAAGAACAAGTAAAGGAAGATCTCCTGCCGCAGTCATTCCGGCTGTGGCAGGAACAGATACATAACTTAGAAGGGAGAACGTAAGACATGGAATTATTTGGAGGAATATTGGCAGTTAAGTCTGTAGTGTTTCTTACTTTCTCGGTCTTTGCGATTGCGGCCATCGGCTATGCAATCGGGAAAATAACGGTTAAAGGGATTAATTTAGGGACGGCAGGCGTATTTATCATTGCGCTGATCTATGGATGCCTGCTTTATGGAAAGCTGTCAGGAAACCTTACGGTGGGCGAGGAATCATTTTCCACGGAGGCGCTCAAGATCGTGGAAAACATGGGACTGATCTTTTTCGTGACCTCTGTTGGTTTTATCGCGGGACCGAACTTTTTCGGCAATCTGAAACGTAATTTCAAGTCCTACGTTATGCTTGGGCTTGTCATTATCGCAGCGGCGGCGGGAACCTGTATCGCATGTATTCTGATCGGGGCTGGTTTTACGAAGCTTGACCATGAGGAATTCCGGGCGATTTTAGTGGGGATCCTGTCAGGGGCGCTCACCAGCACGCCGGCGTTTTCTGCGTCAAAGGCGGCGGTAGGCGCAGACCTTGAGGCGCTGGTGTCCGTAGGATACGGTATCTCCTATCTGTTCGGCGTCGTGGGCGTGGTGCTGTTCGTGCAGATCATCCCGAAGGTATTGAAAGCGGACATGAACGAAGAGGTGGAAAAGATTACCGCTAAAGAAGGCGGGGGCCGGAAGAAAAAGAACCTGATCCTCACGGAGGTGGACGAATTCGGGTTCATGGCATTTTCACTGGCAGCGATCGTGGGAATCCTGATCGGCAGCATCAGCTATATGAATTTTTCGCTGACGACCACCGGCGGATGTCTTCTGACCGCGTTAGTGTTCGGACATTACGGCCATATAGGGAAGATCTCCATCGTGCCGAAGAATTCTACGCTGAAAATGCTCAGGGAGCTTGGGCTTATGTTGTTTTTAATCGGAGCAGGAGTGTCTGGCGGGGCGAAGTTCGTGGAATATTTTGAGCCGGTCTATTTCCTGTATGGGGCGATCATAACTATCCTGCCGATGCTCATTGGGTTCGTGGTGGCAAAGAATGTGCTGAAGCTGCCGCTGCTTAATAATCTTGGCTCTATTACCGGAGGCATGACGAGCACGCCGGCGCTGGGGACGCTGATCAATATGGCGGGAACGGAGGATATCGCGTCAGCTTATGCGGCGACATATCCGATCGCGCTAATCGCGGTAGTGCTGGCATCACAGTTGATCATCATCTTCTGTTAGCAGATGATATGCTGATATTGGTTTGTGGCAAAAAGCAGAACCGTGCTGAAAACCTTACATACAAACACCGTCTGACAATACAGCAGGCGGTGTTTTTTGTGCAGTAAACGTTATTCATTTTACTATTGCTTATATTCCACTTATGGAATATAATGGCTGTATAAGATGAAACGGCAAAGGGAGGGCGTATCGTATGCTAAAGCATGGGATTTTAGGGCTGCTCAATTATCATGAAATGACCGGATATGAAATTATGGAAGTCTTCCGGGATTCTCTAAATTATTTTTGGGATGCAAAGACCAGCCAGATTTATCGGGAGCTGCAAGGGCTGGAACAAAAGGAATGGGTCAGTAAAACGGTTGTTTTGCAGGCTAAAAGACCTGACAAAAATGTTTATTCCATTACGGCAGCGGGGCTTTTAGAGCTGCTGCGGTGGCTTGCCGATGACGATTTGGGGCTAAGAGCTAGGACTCCGGTTCTGATGAAAGTCTTTTTCCTCGGAGAAAGAAGCGCTGAAGAAAACATCCGCTATTTTGAACGTATAATAAAGAGCTGCGAATGGTTTCTGAAAAGTTTGGAGCCCGTCCCGCAGCACATTAACACTTATAAAGCTATAGTCGGGCAGGAGGATAAGGCGCTCTATTGGCAGATGACAGTAGAATACGGACGGCGAAGTATGCAGATGCAGATTGAATGGGCGCAGGACTGCATCCGGCGGTTGGAGGGGAAATAAAGCGATGAATATTTTGATCATAAACGGCAGCCCAAAAGGCACCGAAAGCAATACCTATCGGCTGACAACCGCATTTCTGGAGGGGATTAGGCAGGAGCTTCCGGATATTCAGGTAAAAGAGCTTTCCCTAAGCCGTATGGAGATTAGGCCCTGCCTTGGCTGCTTTTCATGCTGGAACCGCACGCCTGGGCGATGCTGTATACCGGATGATATGGGGCGGGTTATCCAGGATCTGCTTTGGGCGGACATTACCGTATGGAGTTTTCCGCTGTATTATTTTACGGTTCCTGGCCTCCTGAAAAATCTGATCGACCGCCAACTCCCCATGCTTCTTCCGTTCATGGAGGAAAAGGAGGGGCAGGTGGGAAACGGAAGCCATCCCTCCCGATATGATATGAGCGGAAAAAGGACAGTAGTAATTTCCACCTGTGGCTTTTATACGGCGGAGGGAAATTATGACGGCGTGTACAGCCTGTTCGACCATCTCTGTGGGCGGGGAAACTATACAACTGTATTCTGCGGCCAGGGCGAACTGTTTCGGGTGCCGGAAATGTCCGCGCGCACGAACGAATACCTTTCCTATGTGAGGCAGGCGGGACGGGAGTATGCCAGGGGCGGCATTTCTAATCAAACGCTGGAACTGCTTGAACAGCTTTTACTACCGAAAGAGATCTTTGAAGCCTGTGCGGACGCAAGCTGGGGTATAGAGAAGGCCAGCGATTCTGCGCAGACGAAGAAGGAATCGGATACGTTGATTTTTACCAGGCAGATGGCGGCGTTGTACTGCAGGGAGAGCTATCCCGGCAAAGATATGGTGCTGGAAATGCACTATACAGATGTAGAGGAGAGTTACCAGATACTGCTGGGAAAGGACGGCAGCCATGTTTATACAGACGGGTCTTTAACGCCTGCCACGAAGATTGAAACGCCGGTTACGGTATGGCGCGCGATCGCGGCCGGAGAGATCCGGGGAGACGAGGCTATGATGCAGGGGCTTTACCGGGTGACGGGAGATTTCACCCTGATGCTGAAATGGGATAACTATTTTGGGGGATCACGGCCGCTGGCTAAACGGGCGGAAGAGGCTTCGCCGCAAAAAGTCACCAATATGAACATGATGCTTATTCCGTGGATTGTCCTGTGGATAGCTCCCGCAGTTCACAAGCAATGGGGATGTCTGATCAGCATCAGTGTATGCGCGCTCGTGCCTCTTATCTTTTATCGAAATAGAAAAACAGTGTATGATATCCTGACAAATGCTTTTGTGACGGGAGTTTCCGCTCTTATGCTGGCGGGATGTCCGGAAAAGTGGATGCTGCCGCTGTCATATCTTTTTTTTGGCGTCATGTGGCTTGCGTCCTGTTTGGGGAAAGTGCCCCTTACGGCTAATTATTCTATGAACAGCTACGGCGGGGAAGATGCTTTGCAAAACGTTCTTTTTCTAAAGACCAACCGTATTCTGACTATGCTTTGGGGTGTTCTTTATCTTTTTACCTCTGTTTTCACCTGGTTTCTGATGCGGACCCCTGTCAGCAGCTTTGCAGGGCTTATCAATTCTGCGCTGCCCATCTTCATGGGGATTTTTACGGCATGGTTTCAGAAATGGTATCCGGCCAGAGTGGCCGGGGGAAAGTCAAGTAAAAACTGATTAAAAGTCAAAAAATCCTGTGTTATACTTGTTTTAGAATTCCTCTGTATTGAATGGAGGAACGAGATGAGAAGAAAGAAACGGTCACAGGAGCTTACGATTAAGGATAATTTTATGTTCGGAGCGGTGATGTCCGACGAGGATATGTGCCGGGGCTGCTGGAGATCGTGCTTGGCTTTCCCATTGAGCGGGTGGAGATTAGCAAAGAGCACAGTCTGATCTATCATCCTGAGTGCAGGGGTGTACGGCTTGATGTCTATACATAGGATGAGAATCATACGCATTATAATGTGGAGATGCAGGTCAGTAAAAGCGCCCGCCTGCCGAGATGGAGCAGGTATTATCACAGTCAGAACGATATGGAAGGCATGACGCTTTACGACGGCGGATGGCATCAATGGCAGATGGAAACTGCCAATCCGGTACAGATAGGAGATCCGGCGGATGATTCCTGTGAGTATACAACAGTGGGCGAGCTGCCGACGGATAAGGCGGCGAAGTGATCGACCGGAACAATATTTGCTGAAAAGTGTCTGGTTCCACAGCGGTGTTGGGATCAGAAACTTTTAGCATGCCGGCGTTGACTACGTGATCAGTAAAGGTGAAAATCTCATGAGTTGAAATTGCGCGGTAATCTGAATTTTATAGTAGTATATTCCGGCCAGTTGTGTTATAATATTAAAGCTTGCGGGCGGGTAAGCATGTCCCGAGACCACTGAAAAGTGTATTTTCAGGAAAAATATGTTTTTCAGTAGTTTCGGAAGCTCCTGTCTGCGGCGGAGGTTTTTTAATATTTCTGTAAAAGTAAAGGAGAAGAATATGTACAAAAAGTTTGAAATGGAACTGGCGGGCAGGACGCTTTGCGTGGACGTGGACAGAGTTGCGAAGCAGGCGAACGGAGCTGTTCTTATGCATTACGGTGACACGACGGTCCTGTGTACGGCTACGGCGTCTGAGAAGCCGAGAGAGGGGATAGACTTTTTCCCGCTCAGTGTAGAGTATAATGAGAGACTGTATTCTGTCGGGAAGATCCCGGGAGGATTTAACAAGAGAGAGGGAAAGGCTTCGGAGAATGCGGTTCTTACGGACCGTGTGATCGACCGTCCTATGCGTCCGCTGTTCCCGAAGGATTACCGCAATGACGTGACTTTGGAGAATCTGGTGCTGTCCGTGGACCAGGACTGCTCGCCGGAGCTTACAGCTATGCTCGGCGCGGCGATTGCTACTACGATTTCGGATATTCCTTTTGACGGGCCGATTTCTACCACACAGGTGGGCCTGGTCGGCGGAGAGTTCGTGTATAATCCGACGGCAGCACAGAAGGAGGCTTCTGATCTGGCGCTGACCGTGGCTTCGACGAGGGAGAAGGTCATCATGATCGAGGCCGGCGCTAATGAGGTGCCGGAGCAGAAGATGATCGAGGCGATTTTTGCGGCTCATGAGGTTAACCAGAAGGTTATCGCATTTATCGACACGATCGTCGCAGAGTGCGGGAAGGAAAAGCACACCTATGAAAGCTGTGCGGTTCCGGAGGAATTATTTGCCGCGATTAAGGAGATCGTTCCGCCGGAGGCGATGGAAGCGGCGGTATTTACTGATGAAAAGCAGGTGCGGGAGGAGAATATCCGCCAGATCACCGAAAAATTAGAGGAAGCCTTTGCGGATAATGAGGAGTGGCTTGCGGTTCTTTCTGAGGCGGTGTACCAGTATCAGAAGAAGACTGTCCGTAAGATGATCTTAAAGGACCATAAGCGTCCGGACGGCAGGGCTATCGACCAGATCCGGCCGCTTGCGGCAGAGGTAGACCTGATTCCGAGAGTTCACGGTTCGGCCATGTTCACCCGCGGGCAGACACAGATCTGTACCGTTACGACGCTTGCGCCCCTTGCGGAGGCACAGCGGTTAGACGGGCTTGATGAGGCGGAGACATCCAAGAGATATATGCACCATTATAATTTCCCGTCCTATTCTGTGGGAGAGACAAGACCTTCAAGAGGACCGGGACGACGGGAGATCGGACACGGTGCGCTGGCAGAGCGTGCTCTTGTGCCGGTGCTGCCAAGCGAGACCGAATTCCCGTATGCGATCCGTACAGTATCGGAGACTTTTGAATCCAACGGATCCACGTCTCAGGCAAGCGTCTGCGCATCCTCCATGTCATTGATGACGGCAGGTGTGCCGGTTAAAGCTGCGGTGGCTGGTATTTCCGCGGGACTGGTGACCGGGGAGACGGACGATGACTATCTGGTGCTTACAGACATCCAGGGCTTAGAGGATTTCTTCGGAGATATGGACTTTAAGGTGGCGGGTACGCATAAAGGAATCACCGCCATCCAGATGGATATCAAGATCCACGGCCTGACAAGGCCCATCATTGAAGAGGCGATCGCTGCGACGAAGAAGGCAAGGACGTATATTATCGATGAAGTCATGAATAAGGCGATCGCAGAGCCGCGGCCGGAGGTAGGCCCGTATGCGCCGAAGATCATCCAGATGCAGATTGATCCGCAGAAGATCGGAGACGTGGTCGGCCAGCGTGGCAAGACGATCAATGCGATCATCGAGCAGACTGGTGTCAAGATCGATATTACCGACGACGGCAACGTATCCATCTGCGGAACGGACGCGGCTATGATGGATGAAGCGAGAAAACTGGTCTATATCATCGTCACAGATTTTGAGGCGGGACAGGTGTTAGAAGGTAAGGTTGTCAGCATCAAGGAGTTCGGTGCGTTTATCGAATTTGCGCCGGGCAAGGAAGGCATGGTCCACATTTCCAAGATTGCGAAGGAGCGGGTAAATCATGTAGAAGATGTGCTGACCCTTGGGGACAAGGTTAAGGTAGTGTGCCTTGGAAAGGATAAGATGGGCAGATTCTCATTCAGTATGAAGGATGTAGCAGAGTAGAAGATTACCGATAGGAAATCGTAGGATAACAAAAGATAATAAGAAAAGGTAATATTAAAGATAATAAAAAAAATATTGCCGGGCACAGCGTGTACAGCAGCAAAAAGACTCACATCACGGTATAGTGGTGCGGGTCTTTTTTTGCATTTCCGGTAATAAATTGAGGGCATGGACATATATTGAGTTAAAGAGGTGGACAAAGATGCAGGAAAACAGGATGATTGATCTATTGCCGGGAAGTATCCGCATGATCGTGAAAAAGGAAGTCCCGGACATCGGGAATCTTCAGGAGATCCGCTTGCGGGCGGGAAAGCCGCTGATCTTCATGTGCCGGGGGGAAGAAGTTGTGCCGGAGGCAGGAAAAGGGGCAAGGGGCAGATATATTGTTACGAAGGAAGAGATTGACGAGCTTTTAGAGTATGTCAGCAGCTATTCTTTGTATGCGTTCGAGGAGGAGATGAAGCAGGGATTTATCACCGTAGGAGGAGGGCACCGGGTAGGGATGGCGGGACAGGCAATCGTGGAGAATGGCAGGGTGAAAAATCTTCGGTACGTTACTTCGGTAAATATCCGGATGTCTCATGAGATACCTGGCTGCGGGGATAAGGTGTTTCCTTATGTCACCCAGTGCCGGCGGCCTCTACATACCCTTCTCGTATCGCCGCCCGGATGTGGGAAGACGACGCTCCTGCGGGATATGATCCGGCAGATATCCAATGGAAATCCGTATACCATGGCCATGACGGTGGGTGTGGTGGATGAGCGCTCGGAGATCGCGGGGTGTTATCATGGAATCCCTCAGAATGATCTGGGTATCCGCACGGATGTCCTGGATGCCTGCCCGAAGGCGGAGGGGATGCTCATGATGATCCGGTCTATGCGGCCGCAGGTGCTGGCGGTGGATGAGATCGGCGAGGCGGAGGATGTACAGGCTATTTCCTATGCCATGCACTGCGGATGCAGAATGCTCGCCACAGCCCATGCAGAGTCCATGGAGGAGCTGAAAAGGAAACCGGTGTTTTCCCGGATAATCGAGGAAAAAAGGTTTGAGCGGTATGTGATCTTAAAAAACCGGGGAGAGATCGAAGCGGTTTTTGACGGGGACGGGAGGGTGATGTAGGTGATTTTCAAGGTATGCGGGTGTTTTTTTGTTCTGGCGGCTACGACGTTCGCGGGGATGGCGCGGGCAGAATGCATAAAAGAGCAGTACCGGCAGATGCGCATGCTCCAGAGAATTATCTGCATGGTGGAGAGTGAGATCCGGTATGCGCACACGCATCTCGGGGAAATCTTTCTCCACGTATCCAGACGTACGGTACAGCCGTATAAGGGCTGGCTTTTGTCTATGGAGCGCAGGATGGGGCGGATGGATTCGGGAGCCTTTGAGGTGATCTGGACCCAGGAGGTTAAGGAGCAGCTTAAGGGAAGCGGACTTCCCATAAAGGAGCTTGACCGGTTAAGCAGTCTTGGCAGTCAGCTCGGAGTGCTGGACTTAACCTTGCAGCTCAGGGTGCTGGAGCTTTATCAGGAGCAGCTTGGGCTCGGTATAGAGGAGGTGCGCGAAGGGATGAAGACGAAGGTGAGGTTGTGCCATTGCCTGGGCGTGATGAGCGGGCTTTTTGTGTCTGTGCTTTTGCTGTGAAATAGCTTGAAGGAGGCAGAGGATGAGTGTGAATCTGATATTTAAAATAGCGGCGGTAGGGATTTTGGTATCTGTGCTTAGCCAGGTGCTAAAGCACAGCGGCAGGGAGGAGCAGGCTTTTTTGACCAGTCTGGCGGGGCTTTTGCTCGTGCTGTTCTGGATCGTTCCTTATATTTATGACCTGTTTGAAGACATCCGGCGGCTTTTCTCCCTGTGAGGCTGAAAATGCAGTATTTTTCGGGGAGGGAGCATGGATTATTGTCTTAAATGGCTTAGGGAAGGGAGATGAAAGCTTTGAACATGGTTCAGGCAGGGATTATCGGAGTTGCGGGAGTGCTTCTGGCGGTACAGTTTAAAAGCGGGAAGGCAGAGTACGGCATCTATATCAGTATTGCGCTGAGCCTTTTGATCTTTTTTGGCATCCTCGGGCAGATCCGGGCGGTTATCAGGATGGTGGAGACTATAGGCACTTACATCAGTATGGATACCGTATACATCGGGACATTGCTCAAGATGCTGGGCATCACTTATATCGCAGAGTTTTCTTCCAGCATCTGCAAGGACGCGGGATACCAGACGATTGCGGGACAGATTGAGATCTTTGGGAAGCTGGCGGTCCTGGTGCTCAGCATGCCGATCCTGATGGCGCTTTTGGACGCGGTGAAAGGATTTTTATCATGAGCGGGAAAATAAAAAGGGTGAAAATAAGAGGCAGAGGTCCGGGCGGTCTGGCGGGGACTCTGGGAGCAGCAGTAGCTTTTTTGCTCTTCCTTGGAGCGGCGCTGGCGGTATTGTCCGGGGAGATTACGGTGAGGGCAGAGGATGCCGGTGCGAAAGAAAATGAGGAACAGGGCAGGGAACTTGTGATCGGAGAAGAAGAGCCGAGAGGAGGGACTGCGGCAGGAGAGACTGCGGCAGGAGGAGAAGAACCGGCAGGAGAGGCTGCGGCAGAAGGAGAAGAAGAGCTGGCAGGATCTTTCGTGGCAGAGGAGATCCTGGGACAGTTCGATTATGAGGATATGGACAAGGCTATGCAAAGCATTTTCCCCAAGGAGCGGATGGACTTTCGCGGTACGGTTGCAGCCGTTATCTCCGGGGATCTGGAGTGGTCGGCCAAGATGCTCTGGGAGGCTGCTTTGTCCCAGCTTACCTACGCATTTTCCGGAAGCCGGGAGAATCTCATCCATATCCTGATCATCGCGGTGATCGCGGCAGTGTTCCACAATTTTTCCGCAGTATTCCAGAACAGGCAGATCTGTGAGATCAGCTTTTACATTTTATATCTGCTTTTGATCACCCTGTGCCTTGGCTCCTTTCAGATGGTGATGGAATGGGTGAGCGGAGGGGTTGAGAAACTGACCGGATTTATGACGGCGTTCTGCCCGGTTTATTTTCTGGCGGTTTCCATTGCCAAGGGAAGTATGACGGCGGTCGCATTTTACCATCTGGTATTGTTTTTTATCCTGGTGACAGAGATGGTGATCGTCTATTTTCTGCTGCCGGCCATCCACATCTATATTATGGTGAAGGTGCTGGATTTTCTGTCTTCCCAGGAATATTTGAGCAAATTCGCGGAGCTTATCGAGGTGGCGGTTTCCTGGCTTCTTAAGACGCTGGTTGCCTGCGTGGTGGGGGCCAATGTGGTGCAGGGGATGATCAGCCCCGCTATCGATACGGTGAAGCGGAGCGCGGTTACGCGGACAGCCGAGGCGATCCCGGGGGTGGGGGATGCCATCGGGGGAACCGCGGAGGTGGTCCTCGGTACGGCGGTACTGGTGAAAAATGGAATCGGCACGGTGGGGATGATCGTCTGCCTGGTGCTGTGCGTCGTGCCTCTTGTGCAGATCGGCGCTATCGTGCTGATGTATAAGCTGGCGGCTGCGGTCATTCAGCCGGTATCGGATAAGCGGATCGTAGGATGCGTGGAATGTGTAGGGGACGGATGCCGCCTGCTGATGCGGGTAGTCTTTACGGCGGGGCTTTTGTTTTTGCTGACGATTGTGATCGTATCCTATGTGACAGGCAGTGGGTAAGGAGGAAGAAGATGTTTCGGTACCTTTATGAATGGACGCAGAATCTTGCATTTTACATGGTTCTCATTACGGTAGTGCTGCATGTTATCCCGGATTCAGGTTATAAGAAATACATCCGTTTTTTTACGGGAATGGTGCTTATCCTAATGATCGTTACGCCGGTTCTTCATCTGTTCGGGATGGACAGCCAGATCGTGAACTTTTATAAAAGCAGGGAGTACGAGGAGAGACTTAAGGAGATCGAAGAGGCGGCGGGGTATCTTGAGGATGCAGATGCTCTGGGAATCCTGGAGGAAGCCAGGGAGCATCTGGAGGAGGATGGCGTATCCGGGAAGAGAAGCACAGAAGAAAGGGAGAGCACAGAAGAAAAGAAGGGCGCCGGGAGGGGGCAGGCAGAAGAGGGGAGAAGTACCGGCGGACAGCGAAGAGAGAAGAAACAGGAGGATGACAGTATCATAGTGGAGGAGATTCAGGTTGATTGAGAAGAAAAAGCTGATGGATATGCTGAAAGGCTGGAGGATCAAAAAAGACCAGATCGTGATATTGTTCCTGGTCGGGGTGCTTCTTTTGGTTATCGCCCTGCCGGACGGGAGTAAGAAGCAGGCTGACGAGGGGGAGCTTTTGACGGGCGGTGAAACTACCGGCACATCCGGCCAGATGACTGAGCAGGAGTATGTAGCGGCTATGGAAAGGAATCTGGAAAGGGTGCTTGCCCAGATGAAGGGCGTAGGCGAGGTGACAGTGATGATCACGCTCAAGGAGTCTGCGGAAAAGGTGGTGGAAAAGGACGTGTCGGTATCCGGCGAGTCGGTGAACGAGGAAGACAGCCAGGGCGGAGTCAGGAAGACTGAGAATGAGAGCCGGGGAGAGACGACGGTCTATTATGGGGACGGAGGCTCGGGCGGATTGCGGGGGAGCAGCTTTGAAGGAGCAGGGCAGAACCCTTACGTGAGCAAGGAGCGCACGCCGAGAGTGGAGGGGGTGGTGGTCGTTGCAGGCGGCGGGGACGACGCGGTGGTAATTCAGAATATAACTGAGTCAGTTCAGGCATTATTTGGGATAGACACGCATAAGATTAGGATAGTAAAGAAAGAATGAAATGCGAAGCAAGAGGAGGAAATATGGTGAAAAAAATTTTTAAGAAGAATCAGATGATTATTGCTGCGCTGGCAGTGATGATTGCGGCAGCGGGATATCTGAACTATTCGGGACGGCTGTTCGGCGATAAAGATGAGGCGCAGCAGATGAATGCGGAGCTTGCCAACCAGGAGCTTTTAGATATTTCGGAGGAGGATCTTGCCAGTGCATCCGACGAGATCAAGAGTCAGGACAGCGATATGGAAGGAAAAGAGGACGGTTCGGTGGAGGGCACTCCCGGAGAGGCAGTCCTGACCAGCGGAGGGGCCAACGCAGTTGTGGCGGAGGCGAAGGTGACAAGAGAGCAGGTGCGCGCCAAGAATAAAGAGATGCTACAGCAGATCATCGATAATAAAGAGCTGAGCGACAAGGAGAAAAAGGATGCGGTGTCGCAGATGGTGAAGCTTACGGAACTGTCGGAAAAAGAAGTGGCGGCGGAGACTCTGCTGGCTTCAAAGGGCTTCAGCGATGCGGTGGTAAGTATCGCCGACGAGTCGGCGGACGTGGTGGTAAACGCCAAGGAACTTACGGAGGCAAGCCGTGCACAGATTACGGATATCGTGACGAGAAAGACTGGCGTGCCTGCGGAAAATGTGGTGATCAATCCGATCAATGAAGGGGAGAAGTGATAAGCTTCTCCTTTTAAAGTGGCTTAAAGAGGCATGCATAGAGCAGGTGCATGCCTGCTCTCCCTGCTAAATATGCAGCAGGCCGGCGAGATTAGAAAAATTGATATAGAAGTCCTCATAAATATTGACCTTATAAATATTGATCTTGTCCTGGAAGGCGTAAGCCTGCTCCGGCCACAGATAATGCTGATATCTGGTTCTACGATGTCTTTCTTATCCTGCCGCAGCTTGACCGCAAATAGAGCGGGATAGACATGGCAGCCGCCGGCTTTGGAACGTATATATATTTTTCTCGGTGTTTAGATAATTTAAGATTTCCTAGTGGATGCGGCCTGGAGCGGCTCCAGGGCCGTGAACAGCAATACAGTAACACAAAATAAGAGCGATGTATCTCCGATTTAAAATGACTTGAAAAGGAGAAAGGATTTGCTATAATATAAAGGACTTCGTATAAAGATTAATTCATTAGAATGGTAACGATAAAAACAGGAGAGTTAGATTATGTCACAGCTATCAAAAGAAATCAAAGAACAGATTGAAAAAAGAAGGACATTTGCGATCATTTCCCACCCGGATGCAGGTAAGACGACTCTGACGGAGAAATTCCTGCTCTACGGAGGAGCGATTAATCTTGCGGGGAGTGTGAAGGGGAAAGCAACGGCAAGGCACGCAGTGTCTGACTGGATGGAGATTGAGAAGGAGAGGGGAATCTCGGTGACCTCTTCGGTCCTGCAGTTCAATTACGGAGGGTATTGTATCAATATCCTGGACACGCCGGGGCATCAGGATTTCTCGGAGGATACGTACCGGACGCTGATGGCGGCGGACTCGGCGGTGATG
The DNA here is from genome assembly GCA_910575105.1 of Lachnospiraceae bacterium. Lineage (GTDB taxonomy): Bacteria > Bacillota > Clostridia > Lachnospirales > Lachnospiraceae > MD308. The sequence continues at coordinate 26,568 of CAJTDK010000011.1, read as the reverse complement.
GTCATCGATGCGTCCAAGGGCGTGGAGGCCCAGACGCGGAAGCTATTCAAGGTGTGCACCATGCGCCATATCCCGATCTTTACCTTTATCAATAAGATGGACCGGGAGGCCCTTGACACCTTTGAGCTTTTAGACGACATTGAAAATGAGCTCGGCATCGCTACCTGCCCGGTGAACTGGCCCATCGGCTCCGGCAAGGAGTTCCGGGGGGTATACGACCGGGAGACAAGGAAGGTGGAGATCTTTTCCGAAACCCATAAAGGCACGACCCAGGGCGAGGTGCGTAAAATCTCCTTGGACGATCCCGGTATGGACAGCCTGATCTCGCCGGAGCAGAAGGAAAAGCTTTTAGAAGAGATCGAACTGCAGGACGGCGCCGGGGCAGAGTTTGACCAGGAGCTTGTGAGTAAAGGTGAGCTGTCGCCGGTATTTTTCGGCTCGGCCCTTACCAACTTCGGAGTGGAGACATTTTTAAAGCATTTTCTTATGATGACGTCGTCGCCATTGCCCAGGATGTCGGATAAAGGCGAGATCGACCCGATGAAGGAGCCGGATTTTTCCGCGTTCGTGTTCAAGATCCAGGCGAATATGAATAAGGCTCACCGTGACCGGATCGCCTTTATGCGGATCTGTTCCGGAGAATTTGAGGCGGGCATGGACGTGTATCATATGCAGGGCAGAAAGAAGGTGCGTCTGTCGCAGCCCCAGCAGCTTATGGCCAAGGAGAGAAAGATCGTAGAGAAAGCCTACGGCGGGGATATCATCGGCGTGTTCGATCCGGGGATCTTCTCCATCGGAGATACGCTCACGGCTTCCGGGGACCGGTTCTGCTACGAGGGGATTCCGACCTTTGCACCGGAGCATTTTGCCAGAGTCAGGCAGCTTGACACCATGAAGCGCAAGCAGTTTGTCAAGGGGATCAACCAGATCGCCCAGGAGGGCGCCATCCAGATTTTCCAGGAGTACAATACAGGTATGGAAGAAATCATCGTGGGTGTGGTAGGCGTGCTGCAGTTTGATGTGCTTAAGTACCGGCTGGAGAATGAATATAATGTGGAGATCCGTATGGACAACCTTCCTTATGAATATATCCGCTGGATCGGCAATGAGGAGATCAATCTGGATAAGCTGACCGGAACTTCAGATATGAAAAAGGTGAAGGATTTAAAGGGAAGGCCGCTCCTTCTCTTCGTCAATGAGTGGAGCATCCGCATGACTCAGGACAGGAACGAAGGGCTGATCCTGACCGAGTTTGCAAGGTAGGGAAAAAACCTTTGCAAAAGACCAGAAATTTGTTATAATGAGAAACATGTAAAACCAGACTAGGAGGTTTAGTGATATGGGCAAGGAAGAAAGAAATACGTATACAATAAAGACAGAAGAGAATCTCGGGGAGGTTAAGATCGCGGATGAGGTAGTCGCGGTCATTGCCGGGCTTGCAGCGATGGAGGTGGACGGCGTCGCCTCCATGGCAGGGAGCACTACGAAAGACATTGCCAGCAGGCTGGGCGTTAAGTCCATGTCCAAGGGCGTGAAGGTGGACGTGCTGGAAGGGATCGTGACGGCGGCGCTGACGCTGAACCTGAAATACGGCTATAATATAAAGGAGACGACGGGAAAGGTTCAGGAGAAGGTAAAGGCGGCCATAGAGAATATGACCGGGCTTGATGTTGCGGATGTCAACATCCGGATCACCGGAGTGGAGATGCCGGAGGAGAAATAAGTGAAGAGGACAGAGTTGAGAGACCATATCTTTAAGCTGGTATTCGGGATGGAGTTCCATGCTGCGGAGGAGATGAAAGCGCAGACAGAGCTTTATCTGGAGGGACTTGCGGATGCCGGGGAAAGGGATCTGGAGTATATCAGGACGAAGACGGGGCGGATCGGTGAGAATCTTGAGGAGATCGACCGGCTGATCAATGATACGGCAAAGGGCTGGAAGACGACCCGTATGAATAAGGCGGACCTGAGCATCATCAGGCTTGCCGTTTATGAGATGCGGTGGGATGACGATGTTCCGGTGGGCGTTGCGATCGATGAGGCGGTGGAGCTTGCGAAGAAGTATTCCAGTGACGACGGCCCGTCCTTTATCAACGGGGTGCTGGCAAAGCTCGCGCCTGGTACGGCAGGTGAGGATTCAAGATAAGAGGAAACAGAGGTGGGAGATGGCACGTAATGTATATTCGGTAAAACAGGTGAATGCGTATATCAAGAATATGTTTGCCCAGGATTACATGCTGAATTGCATTTATGTGAAGGGCGAAGTGTCGAACTTGAAGTACCACACTTCGGGACATATATATTTTTCGTTAAAGGATGAGTCTGGAACGATTGCCTGCGTTATGTTTGCCGGGCAGCGAGGCGGGCTCTCTTTTCGTATGTGCGCGGGGCAGCAGGTGATCGTGCTCGGAAGCGTGGCGGTCTATGAAAGGAACGGCGCTTATCAGCTTTATGCCAGGGAGATCCGCTTAGACGGCGAGGGTGTCCTCTATGAGCGGTTCCAGAGGCTGAAGCAGGAGCTTGAGGAGATGGGGATGTTTGCCCCCGAGTATAAGAAGCCGGTTCCGGCTTTTGCCGGGCGCGTCGGGATCGTGACCGCGCCTACAGGTGCGGCAGTTCGGGATATCATGAATATCGCCAGGCGGAGGAATCCTTACGTGCAGCTTGTTCTGTACCCGGCGCAGGTGCAGGGCGAGGGCGCGAAAGAGAGCATCGTGCGGGGGATACGCCTGCTTGACCGTGCGGGCGTGGATGTGATCATCGTCGGGCGGGGCGGCGGCTCCATAGAGGATCTGTGGGCGTTTAACGAGGAGGAGGTCGCGCGGGCGATCTTTGACTGTGAGACTCCGGTGATCTCGGCGGTAGGCCATGAGACGGATACGACTATCGCGGATTTCGTGGCGGATCTGCGGGCGCCTACGCCTTCGGCGGCGGCGGAGCTTGCGGTGTATGAGTACGGGAAGCTTGTGCAGGCGATCAGGGAATATCAGGTGCATATGAGCCGGATGGTTTTGCAGAAGCTTGAACTGAACAGGATGCGCCTTATGAGCTACGAGACGAAGCTTAAGTATCTTCATCCGCAGAATCTCCTCAGAGATTACCGGCAGCGGGCAGCAGAGTGCGAGGACGATCTGCGCCTTTTGATGGAGGGAGCCCTGGGGGAGGCGAAGCACAGGCTCTCCCTCTATGTGGAGATCATGAAGGGACTGTCTCCGTTAAAGAAGCTGAATCAGGGATATTCTTACGTGAAGGCCGGGGACGGAGGGGCTTTAAAGAGTATCCGGCAGACGAAGCCGGGCGATGAACTTCTGGTCTATGTGACCGACGGAGTCATTTCGGCGGCGGTGACGGATAAGAAGGAGGAGCAGAGACTATGAGCGGAAAAGAGAAGGAAAGCAGTAAAGAGCAGACCCTTAAGGAGATCTTTGCGCAGCTCGACGAGGTGATCGAGGGAATGGAGCAGGAAGATGTTTCCCTGGAGGAGACGTTCGAGCTGTACCATAAGGGCATGGATATGCTGAAGCTTTGCAATGATAAGATTGACAAAGTAGAAAAGAAGATGCTGCTTTTAGATGACGAGGGAGAAGAACATGAATTTGAAACTTAAATTTCTGGAATGCCAGAAGAAAAAGGTGGAAGAGATCGAGAGGATATTACGGGAATTTCTGCCGGAAGAGGAAGGGCATCAAAAGGTGATCATGGAGGCTATGGCCTACAGCCTTATGGGAGGCGGAAAAAGGCTCAGGCCCATGCTGATGCGCGAGACTTATCTGCTCTTTTCGGGAGGGGAGGAGCGGCCCAAGGAGAGAAGGGCGCTTCATGCCTTCATGGCGGCACAGGAGATGATCCATACGTATTCTCTTGTCCATGATGACCTTCCGGCTATGGATGATGACGATTACCGCAGGGGCAGGAAAACGACCCATGTGGTATTCGGGGAGGATATGGGAATACTTGCGGGAGATGCCCTGCTCAATTATGCTTTTGAGACGGCAGCGGGGGCATTTGCGGCGGCAGGCTGTGGGCCGGCGGGTGACCTGGCGGCGGACCGTCCGTCTGCAGATCGTTTGGCTGCATACGCTGAGGCAGAAAAGATTGCCGCGTCGTTGCAGATCCTGAGCCGGAAAGCCGGGATCTACGGGATGATCGGCGGACAGGTCATCGATGTGAAGGAAACGGGACATGCGGTGCCGGCGGAGGTTCTTGACACGGTGTACGCCCTTAAGACTGCTGCGCTGATCGAGTCTTCCATGATGATCGGAGCCGTGCTTGGCGGTGCATCAGAGGATGAGGTAAGGACAGTGGAGCAGATCGCAAGGAATGTAGGGCTTGCTTTCCAGATCCAGGATGATATCCTGGATGTGACGGGGACGGCCGAGACGCTCGGAAAGCCAATACACAGCGATGAGAAGAATGAGAAGACGACTTATGTGACCCTGTACGGCGTCGCCAGGTCGAGAGAGATTGTTGAGGAAAAGTCCCGGGAAGCAGTCCGTATGCTTAAAGGGCTGCCGGGAGACCATGGGTATCTGGAACAACTGCTTTTGCAGTTGATCTACAGAGAGAAGTAGAGAGGAAGTCTTGTGATGTTAGAACGGATACAGAAAGAGAATGATATCAAGAAACTGAATCCGGAAGAACTGATTAAGCTGGCTGAAGAGATCCGGGAATTTCTGATTGAGAAGACAAGCAAAAGCGGGGGGCATCTTGCGTCAAATCTCGGTGTCGTGGAGCTGACGATAGCCATGCACCGGATATTTGAGCTTCCGAAGGATAAGATCATCTGGGATGTGGGGCATCAGTCCTACACCCATAAGCTGCTGACCGGCAGGAAGGACCAGTTTGATACCTTGAGAAAATACGGGGGGATGAGCGGTTTCCCCAAGCGTAAGGAAAGCGACTGCGATGCCTTTGACACAGGGCACAGCTCGACGTCTGTCTCTGCGGGGCTTGGCTATGTGAAGGCGAGGGATTTAAAAGGCGAGGACTACAGCGTGATCTCCGTCATCGGAGACGGTTCCCTGACCGGCGGGATGGCCTACGAGGCGCTGAACAATGCGGCGCAGCTTGAGACGAATTTCATCATCGTACTGAACGACAACCATATGTCCATTTCGGAAAATGTGGGCGGGATGTCAAGGTATCTGGCGGGGCTTCGGACGGCAGATTTTTATACGGAGCTTAAGAAGGGCGTGACAAGGACCCTTGAACGGGTTCCGCGGGTCGGTGAACGCATGATCGGCCATATCCGGAAGACGAAGAACAGCATCAAGCAGCTGATCGTGCCGGGAATGCTTTTTGAGGACATGGGGATTACCTATCTTGGCCCTGTTCCCGGACATGATATCGGGGCTTTGTGCAAGGCATTGAGCGAGGCCAGGCGGATAGACGGGCCGGTGCTTCTGCATGTGATGACAGAGAAGGGGAAGGGGTATGAGCCTGCGGAGAACGCGCCGGATATCTTTCACGGGATCGGGCCTTTCGATGTCGGGACGGGAAAGGCTCTGGGAGAGAAGAAGAAGGATACCTGCACAGATGTCTTCGGCAAGGTGCTCTGCGATGAGGCGAAAAGGCGGGAGGATATCGTGGCCATCACGGCAGCCATGGCGGACGGGACCGGTCTTTCCAGGTTTAAGAAGCTTTACCCGGAGCGGTTCTTTGATGTGGGGATCGCGGAAGCGCACGGGGTCACCTTTGCCGCAGGGCTTGCGGCGGGCGGCATGAAGCCTGTGTTCGCAGTGTATTCTTCCTTCCTGCAGAGAGGGTACGACCAGATGATCCATGATGTGGGACTGCAGAACCTTCCGGTCGTCTTCGCTGTCGACCGTGCCGGGCTTGTGGGGAGCGACGGGGAGACCCATCAGGGGATCTTTGATCTGTCTTACTTAAGCAGCATCCCCAACATGACGGTCATGTCTCCGAAGAATAAGTGGGAGCTGGCGGATATGCTGCGGTTTGCCCTTGGATTTGACGGGCCGGCCGCCTTGCGCTATCCGAGAGGGAGCGCTTTTGACGGGTATGAGGAATACCGGGAGCCGGTAAGTCTTGGAAAGAGCGAGATGATCTTCGCGGAGAAGGATATTGCCCTTTTCAGCGTGGGGCACATGTTCGAGGAGGCGGTAAAAGTGCGAAAGCGGCTGAAGGCTGAGGGCTTAAGCTGTACCCTTGTGAATGCGCGGTTTGTTAAGCCGCTGGATACGGCCTGCATCCGCAGTCTTTCAAAGGACCATAAGCTGATCGCAGTCATCGAGGAGAATGTAGCAAGCGGGGCCTGTTCCCAGCGTGTGTTAGAGTGTGCGGCGGCAGACAATCTGCAGGTGAAGGTGCTTCCCTGTGCGCTTCCCGACCAGTACGTGGAGCACGGGAGCGTGGATGTACTGCGCAGAGAGACAGGGATCGACGCAGAAGCGCTGGCTGGCAGGATCATAAAGACATACGGGGAGTTGCAAAGATGAAAGAACGGTTGGACGTGCTGCTGGTAACGCGGAATCTGGCGGCATCCAGGGAAAAGGCAAAAGCCATCATTATGTCCGGCAATGTCTACGTGGAGGGACAGAAGGAGGACAAGCCGGGGACTGCATTTCCTTCAGAGGTGCAGATCGAAGTCCGGGGCAATACGCTTCCCTACGTAAGCAGGGGCGGCCTGAAATTAGAGAAGGCGCTGAAGAATTTTGCAGTTTCGGTGGAGGGGAAGGTCTGTACGGACGTAGGTTCCTCCACAGGAGGCTTTACCGACTGTATGCTGCAAAACGGCGCGAAGAAGGTCTTTGCCATCGATGTAGGCAAGGGCCAGCTTGACTGGAAACTGCGGCAGGATGAGCGGGTCGTCTGTATGGAGAAGACGAACATCCGCTATGTGACGCCGGAGGATATGGGGGAACCTATTGATTTTTCTTCTATAGATGTCTCCTTTATCTCCCTGACGAAGGTGCTTGCGCCTATCCGGGATTACCTGACAGAGGACGGGGAGATCGTGGCGCTGATCAAGCCTCAGTTCGAGGCCGGCAGGCAGAAGGTAGGAAAGAAGGGGGTTGTGCGGGAGAAGAGCACCCATCTGGAAGTGATCGATAAGGTAGCGAAGTATGCCCTTTCCCTTGGGTTTGACGTACTGGAGCTTGATTTCTCCCCGATCCGCGGCCCGGAGGGCAACATCGAATATCTCATTCATTTGAAAAAATGTGCCAGAGAAGGAGCCTTAAGCGGACAGATCCAGATCGGAGAGACTGTGGATTGCGCTTTTGCTGCATTGACGAAATCATAAAGGAAACAGATAGAATGGACAGATTTTACATTGTTACGAATGACGGGAAGGATCCGGACTTTGCGGTGACGGACAAGGTGAAGAGCCTGCTTTTGCAGGAGAAAAAGACAGTCTGCCTCTGCAGGAAGGATGAGGAGAAGAGAATAATCAAGGATACGATCCCCGGACAGATCGACTGTGTGATCGTCATCGGCGGTGACGGGAGCCTTATTGAGGCGGCGCGGGTCTTTTACGCCAGAGAAGTGCCCATCCTTGGGATCAATATGGGGACGCTGGGGTATCTTACCGAGGTGGAGGTTAAGGACATCGACGGGGGACTGCGTCAGCTGATCAAGGGGGATTATGCCCTTGAGAGCCGCATGATGATCGAAGGGATTTTTGCGGACGGAGAGAGGGATGTGGCGCTCAATGATATCGTCGTCTCGAGAAAGGGCGTCTTAAGAGTGCTGCATTTTAAGCTCTATGTTAACGGGGAGCTTCTGAATTCATACGAGGCTGACGGGATCATCATCTCCACACCCACAGGTTCCACAGCCTATAATCTTTCGGCGGGAGGTCCCATTGTGGAGCCTACGGCATCCCTGATTGTGATCACGCCCATCTGTTCCCATGCCCTCAATACAAGCAGCATCGTCTTGTCGGCAGAGGATGAGATCGTCATCGAGATCGGTAGGGGAAGGAACGGGACGGTGGAGGAGGTATTTACCACCTTCGACGGGGCGGATATGGTATCCTTAAAGACGGGGGAACGGGTGGTCATCCGCAGGAGCAGGGCGGATACAAAGATTGTCAAGCTGAGTAAAATCGGTTTTCTGGAAATACTTCGCAGAAAGATGAAAGGAAATTAGAGCCATGAAAGTGAACAGACACGCAAAAATCCTTGAATTGATCAATAAATACCGGATCGAGACACAGGAGGAGCTGGCCGAGCATCTGAACCGGGAGGGATTTAAGGTGACGCAGGCGACGGTATCGAGGGATATCCGGGACTTGAAGCTTACAAAAGTTCCTTCCGAGGACGGGAAGCAGCGCTATGCGCCCCACCAGTCTGCCGACAGCAGCATGAGTGAAAAATATATCCGCGTATTGAGGGACGGTTATCTGTCTATGGATATGGCACAGAATATTCTTGTGATCAAGACGGTGTCGGGGATGGCATCGGCAGTCTGCGCCGCCTTAGACGCCATGAAATGGAATGAGATCGTGGGGAGTATCGCCGGCGACGATACGATCATGTGCGCTGTCAGAAGCGTGGATGATACGATTGGAGTCATGGACAAAATCAGCAGAATTGTTTCGTAGGTGAAGATATGTTACAGAGTGTACATGTAAAGAATCTCGCATTGATTGAAGAGATTGAAGTGGATTTCAGAGAGGGACTGAATATACTGACGGGAGAGACGGGAGCGGGGAAGTCGATCATCTTAGGCTCGGTTGGGCTCGCCCTTGGCGGGAGGTATACGAAGGATATCATCCGTCAGGGGGCGGATTACGGTTTTGTGGAGCTGACTTTTTTTGTGGAGGACGAGCGTGTCAGGGAGCGGCTGCGTTCCCTCGATATCTTTCCGGAGGAGGGAATGGTCGTCTTAAGCCGCCGTCTGATGGAGAAGCGAAGCGTAAGCCGCATCAACGGAGAGACGGTGACGATGGCGCTGCTAAAGGAAGCGGCTTCGGTCCTTATTGATATCCACGGGCAGCACGAGCACCAGTCGCTGCTGTATAAGAAAAATCATCTGGAGATCGTGGACGCATTTGCGGGAGATGCAGTGAAGCAGGCGAAGGACTGCGTGAAGGCTTCTTTTCAGGATTACCAGAGGTATAAAAAAGAGCTGGAGGATTCGGCGATGGACGAATCCGAGCGGGCGAAGGAGCTGTCATTTTTACAGTTCGAGGTGGCCGAGATCAAGGATGCAGCCCTCAATGAGGGCGAGGACGAGGAGCTTGAGAGCCTGTACCGCAGGATGGTAAACGGCAGGCGCATTGCAGAGAGTGCGGCGGAAGCCTATGCATACACGAGCGAAGGAGACACAAGTGCCAGCGAGAGCTTAAGCCGTGCCATCCGTGCGATGTCGGAGATCGGGGAGTTGGACAAAACGGCGGGAATATTGTGCCGCCAGTTGGAGGAGATCGACGACCTGCTCAATGATGTTAACCGGGAGCTTTCGGATTACAGCAGCAGTTTCGAGTTCTCCGAGGAGGAATTTTACGAGACGGAAAACCGGCTGAATGAGCTGAACCGGCTGAAGGTAAAGTATGGCAATACCATAGGAGAGATTCTGGATTATTGCGGGGAACAGGAGCAAAAGCTTATCAAGCTTTCGGATTACGAAAGCTATATTGACGGGCTGCATAAAAAATGCGATGAAGCGAAAAAGCGGCTTGACCGGGAAGCAAAGAAGCTTACGAAGCTAAGATGCGCCCAGGCGAAGATACTTGAGGACGCCATCGGCGGCGGACTTAAGGACCTGAATTTTCCGGACGTTAAGTTTAAGATCCAGATTGATAAGCTTAAGGACTGTACGGCAAATGGCGCGGATGATATTGAATTTTTAATCTCCTTAAATCCCGGCCAGCCGGTAAAGCCTCTTGCCAATGTGGCCTCCGGCGGAGAACTGTCAAGGATCATGCTGGCCATAAAGACCGTGATGGCAGACAAGGATGAGACGGAGACGCTTATATTTGACGAGATCGACGTGGGCATCAGCGGGCGCACTGCCCAGAAGGTGTCGGAGAAGATGGCGGTGATCGGCAAAGCGCATCAAGTGATCTGCATCACCCATCTGGCCCAGATCGCGGCTATGGCAGACCATCATTATGTGATCGAAAAGACCGTGGAGCAGATGGATACCCGCACGGATATCCGGCCGCTGTCTGAGAAGGAGTCTGTGGAAGAGCTCTCAAGGATCCTCGGCGGGGCGAGGATTACGGACGCCGTCATACAAAATGCAAAAGAGATGAAGGAACTTGCAAAACAGGTAAAATTAAACTGATTGAAAATTGAATTTCTTCACATACTAAGGATAGATATCTGACCGGGTATCTATCTTTTTTTGCGGTCTGGATATTAGTTTTGGTAAAGAGGGGAAATGATATGCGCAGATATTGGTACAGAAGAATTTTAATCATGATCGTGGTGTTTTGCGTCGCCGTAGGAGGCGGATATTACCTGATCGACAGTAAGAAGCAGATGTTCCGCCAGGAGGTGAGCGCTGACACATCGGATGAGACTATGGTGATTCCGGGCGGAATGCCTATAGGCATTTACCTGGAGACAGAAGGAGTCATGGTGCTGGGAACAGATGAGATCACCGGGGTGGACGGGATGAAGCATGAGCCTTCCGCCCACAAGGTGAAGGCGGGAGATTACATTACCGGGATCAATCATAAAAGCATCAAGGATAAGTCGGAGCTGATCGAGGCGGTGAATATGCTTGACAGTGATGAGGTGATCTTAGACATCCACCGGAAGGATGAGGATATCGAGGTGAAGACTCAGGCAGTGCAGTTCGACGCCGGCGGATACAAGCTGGGAATATGGGTGAGGGACAATGCCCAGGGGCTTGGCACGGTTACCTTCCTTGACGCACAGAGCCGGTTCGGGGCGTTAGGACACGGGATTCACGACATCGATACCAATGATCTTCTGAGTATCTCCGGGGGAACCCTTTATACTACCAGCATCAAGGACATCCAGAAGGGCGAGGACGGGATGCCCGGGGGGATGGAAGGGATCATCGTCTACAATAATTACAATATCCTCGGCAGCATCACCCGCAACACCGAGGCGGGGATATTCGGGAATATTGACCGGATCGACGCGCTGTTTTCCGACCAGACGCCGGTGACTGCCGCGCGCAAGGAGGAGATTAAGGAAGGAGCGGCAACCATACGCTGCGCGGTGGAAGGCAAGGTCAAGGAGTATGAGGTGGAGATTACCGGGGTGGATCTTACCGCCACGGAGGTGAATAAAGGCATCATCCTTAAGGTGACAGACAAGCGGCTTCTTGAGGTGACCGGCGGCATCGTTCAGGGGATGAGCGGTTCTCCGATCCTGCAGGACGGAAAGATCGTCGGGGCGGTCACTCATGTCTTTGTAAATAATCCCACAAAAGGGTATGGAATTTTTATTGAAAATATGTTAGAACAATAAGTAAACAGGAATCGACGGCTCCCGCGAAGGAGGGTTTTCGAAAAAAGTAGAAATATGGAAAAAGCAACAAAATCCGGTCGAAAGAAGAAATATTTAACCGACAGCATTTTCTTGTCTTGCCATATAACGAACCCTTATAATTGAACATGACACATTTTTACAATAATGAAAGGGGGATTTCGTAATATGAGTGGGATAAGTGTGGCAATTGCCGATGATAATGAAAGAATTTTGGACTTATTAGGCGATGTGATTGGCTCAGACAAAGATCTTGATCTTGTCGGAAAGGCAAATAATGGGGAGGATGCCTACGAGCTGATCCGGGATAAACAGCCGGATGTTGTGCTGCTGGATCTGATCATGCCGAAGATGGACGGTCTCAGCGTTATGGAGCAGATCAATCATGACAAGGAGATACGCAAGCATCCGAACTTCATTGTGATCACGGCGATCGGACAGGAAAGAATTACGGAAGATGCATTTAAGAAGGGGGCGAACTATTACATCTTGAAGCCATTTAACAACGAGATGGTGCTTAACCGTGTCAAGAGCGCCAGGCAGTTGTTAAAGAACGAGATGGGAGGCATGAAGACAGAACGGATCCAGACGGAGCAGAATACTTCGTTGGTGAATCTGGAGGCGCGGGTGACGGATATGATCCATGAGATTGGGATCCCTGCCCACATTAAAGGGTATCATTACCTGCGCGATGCCATTATTATGGCGGTGGAGGATATGGATGTGCTGAACGCGATCACTAAGATCCTGTATCCGACTATTGCGAAGAATCATAAGACGACGGCAAGCAGGGTAGAGCGTGCGATCAGACATGCGATCGAGGTGGCGTGGAGCAGGGGAAAGCTGGATACGTTAGACGATCTTTTCGGATACACGGTGAGCAACGGCAAGGGCAAACCTACCAACTCTGAATTCGTCGCACTGATCGCAGATACAATCAGATTAGAATATAAAAACAGATAAGTACTTTCTTTCTTAAAAAAAATGCGGTATAATGAGAGAAGTACAGTACATACCGCAAGGATGGGAGGAAGAATCATGAAAAAAATACTTTTTGCAACATCAGAGGCAGTGCCTTTTATTAAAACGGGCGGATTGGCAGACGTAGCCGGCTCCCTGCCTAAATATTTCAATAAGGAAAAGTATGATGTACGGGTGATGTTACCAAAATACATGTGTATAAAAGACATTTGGAAAGAGAAATTACAGTACAAAACACATTTTTATATGGACTTGAATTGGAGAAAACAGTATGTGGGTGTTCTGGAGACAGAATATGACGGGATTACATTTTACTTTATAGATAACGAATATTACTTTAACGGTTTTGCGCCATACGGCGATATGTATGCGGATATTGAGAAATTTGCCTTTTTCTCTAAGGCGGTGTTAAGCGCTCTGCCGCTTATTGACTTCAGGCCGGACATTATCCACTGTCACGACTGGCAGACCGGGCTGGTTCCGATCTATCTCGATAATTTCCGCTTCGGCAACGAGTATTACCGGGGGATCAAGACCATCATGACAATACATAATCTGAAATTCCAGGGGACCTGGGATACGAAGCGTGTAAGGGATATTACCGGACTGCCCCAGTACTACTTTGCGCCGGACAAGTTGGAGGCTTATAAGGACGCGAATTATCTGAAGGGCGGTATCGTATACGCAGACAGGGTGACGACAGTAAGCAATACCTATGCGGAGGAGATTAAGATGCCGTTCTACGGGGAGAAGCTGGACGGCCTGATGAATGCCCGCGCTAACTGTCTGTCTGGTATTGTGAATGGTATTGATTATGAGGACTTTAACCCGCAGACAGATCCGCACATCGTGAGCAACTATTCTGTAGATAATTTCCGCAAGGAGAAGATCAAGAATAAGATCGAGCTTCAGAAGGAGCTTAATCTCGATCAGGATCAGAAGGCGATGATGATCGGCGTCGTGTCCCGTCTGACAGACCAGAAGGGCTTTGATCTTGTGGCGTATGTGCTTGATGAGCTGTGTCAGGATGCGATCCAGCTCGTGGTGCTGGGCACAGGTGAGGAGCAGTATGAGAATATGTTCCGTCATTTCGCATGGAAATATCCGGGCAAGGTGTCTGCCAATATTTATTATTCAGAGCCGATGTCACATAAGGTATACGCATCGTCAGATGCGTTCCTGATGCCGTCTCTGTTCGAGCCATGCGGCTTAAGCCAGCTGATGAGTCTCCGGTACGGCACAGTTCCGATCGTAAGGGAGACAGGAGGCCTTAAGGATACGGTCGAGGCGTACAATGAATTCGAAAAGACCGGAACAGGCTTCAGCTTCACGAATTACAATGCGCATGAGATGATGGCGACGGTGCGGTATGCGGAACGTATCTATTATGATAAGAAGCGTGACTGGAACAAGATCGTGGAGCGCGGCATGAATATGGATTTCTCATGGAAGAATTCGGCAAAGCAGTATGAAGATCTGTATGATAATATGTAATGCAGCATAGGCCCGGCGGCCGGTAGGCGTTCGCAGGTGCGTGGTATGCAGCAGGTAATATGCAGGAGAAGAAGACGGGGGATAAGTCGCTTGGGCTTATTCTCCGTTTATTTTGTGCAGATTTATCCGATATATTGGATTTTCTTGCATTTTTTCCAGATTTGTTTTATTGTATATAGCATAAAATTTTTTATCTGTGCAGTTGTGCGCTTTCCTTGGTATACAGGCAGGTAGCTGTGCGAAAGATAAGGAATGATAAGATAAGGAGAATAGACTTATGAAGATCAAAGACATTTTAAAAGAGACGTCCCCGCATATTTCCTTCGAGGTATTTCCGCCGAAGACGGACGCGGGGGTTGAGAGCGTGTTAGCGGCGACGGATAAGATCGCGGCTCTTAGGCCTTCCTACATCAGCGTTACTTACGGCGCCGGCGGAGGGACAAGTAAGAATACGGTAAATATCGCCTCTCACATCAAGGACGATCTGGGGGTGACAAGCCTTGCCCACTTGACCTGCGTCTCTTCCACAAGGGAGCATGTCCACGAGGTGATCCGCCAGCTAAAGGAGAAGAATATTGAGAATATCCTGGCTCTCAGGGGGGACATCCCGAAGGCATCCGAGTTCCCGCTTCCGAACCAGTACAGATATGCAAGCGAGCTGATCAGGGAGATCAAAGAGCAAGGGGATTTCTGTATCGGCGCGGCCTGCTACCCGGAGGGACATGTAGAGGCAGAGTGCAAGAAGGATGACATCGACAACTTAAAGCATAAGGTGGACTGCGGCGTGGATTTCCTCACCACACAGATGTTTTTCGAGAACAGCATTTTCTATAATTTCCTCTATAAGATCAGAGAGAAAGGGATCACGGTTCCGGTGCTTCCGGGAATCATGCCGGTGACCAATAAAAAACAGATGAAGCGGATCTGCGACATGTCCGGCACGGTGCTGCCCCAGAGATTTATCGATGTGCTAGAGCGGTTCGGGGACGAGCCGAAGGCCATGCAGCAGGCGGGGATCGCTTATGCCACAGACCAGATCATCGATCTGTTTGCAAATGGGATCAACCATGTGCACATCTATTCCATGAATAAGCCAGAGGTGGCGGAGGCCATTATGAATAATCTGTCGGAGATCGTGGTGCAAAGATGACGGATCCCAGGATGAATGACGGCATGGCGAATGATCGTATGGTAAATGATGGCATGGCAGATGATCTCATGATGAATAATCGTATGGCAAGGGAGGCTCTCCGGTATCTCGGCTATGGGACGCAAGAGGCGGATGAGGATACCCTTGGGATGATCCGGGAGTGTTTTGCACAGCTTAAGCGGACGGCGAAGAAGCGGATCGTGTACCGGGTGTTCGATCTGCATCTGGGGGAGGACGGGAATATTGAGATCGGGAATATGCGGATTGAGAGCAGGAGCCTTTCTAAGAATCTTAAGGGATGTGAAAAGGTAATTTTGCTTGGCGCAACGCTGGGTGTGGAGACAGACCTCCTGATGAAGAGGTATTCCTGTACAGATATGGCCAGGGCAGTAGTCCTGCAGGCTTGCGGCGCGGCGTTTCTGGAGGAATATCTGGATGGGAGCCAGCAGGAGATCGCCAGGGAGATGGCAGAGGAAGGGTATTATCTGAGACCCCGGTTCAGCCCAGGATACGGAGATTTCTCCATTCTTCATCAGCGGGAGATATTATCTATGGCGGATACGGCAAGGCGGATCGGGCTTACCATGACGGAGGGCAGTATGCTGACGCCTACCAAGTCTGTGACGGCGCTGATCGGACTTAGCCGCAAGCAGGAGGATTGCCACATAAAGGGCTGCGAGGCATGCCAAAAGACGGACTGCGCGTACCGGAGGTAAAGAGACAGAACACAACCAGGCCCGTCAGCGTGCCCGGCGGGAAAATACAGGTGTACAGGCAGATTTGTCGGAATAAAGATAAAGGAGCGGAATAGATGTTATTAGAACGGCTTGGGAAAGAACTATTATTTTTTGACGGCGGGACGGGGACGCTTCTTCAGGAGAAGGGGCTTAAGCCGGGAGAGCTGCCGGAGGTCTGGAATCTATTGCATAAGGAGGAGATGGTGGATATTCACCGCCAGTATTATGAAGCCGGCAGCGATATCGTGCTGAGCAATACCTTCGGGGCAAACGCGCTGAAATTCCACAGCACAGACTATGATCTTAAGGATATCGTGACAGCGGCGGTGGCCAATGTAAGGGAAGCGGCGAGACTCGGCGTCCATGACGGAAGAGAGGTCTTTGCGGGGTTGGATATCGGTCCTACGGGAAAGCTGTTAAAGCCTATGGGAGATTTAAGCTTTGCGGATGCGTATGCGGCATTCAGAGAGGTGGCGGTCATGGGCGAGGAGGCGGGTGCAGACCTGATCCACATCGAGACTATGAGCGATACCTATGAGGTGAAGGCGGCGGTACTGGCGGCGAAGGAGAATACCGGCCTGCCTGTATTTGCCACCATGATCTTTGACGAAAAGGGGAAGCTTCTGACCGGCGGGGATGTGCCGTCGGTGGTGGCCATGCTGGAGGGACTTCGGGTGGATGCGCTGGGTATCAACTGCGGCATGGGACCAACGCAGATGCTGCCGGTTCTTGACGAGATCTTAAGCGTAGCGTCTGTCCCGGTGATCGTGAAGCCTAACGCCGGGCTTCCGAAGCAGAAAAACGGCCAGGTCTACTACGATGTACGTCCGGAGGAATTCGCGGAGGTGATGGTCCGGATCGTGAAGAAAGGCGCATGTCTCGTGGGCGGGTGCTGCGGCACGACACCAGGGCATATCCGGGAGATGGTGCGGCAGGTGAAGGCTGAAGAGCCATTTCCCGCATGTATCCCGCCGGTGAGGAAGAACCATACCATAGTCTCTTCCTACGGAAAAGCAGTGTTTTTCGGTGAGCGGCCGGTCATCATCGGCGAGCGGATCAATCCTACGGGAAAGAAAAAGTTCAAACAGGCATTAAAAGACCACGACCTTGACTATATATTGAAGGAGGGCATCAGCCAGCAGGACAATGGAGCACATATCCTGGACGTGAATGTAGGACTGCCGGATATCGACGAGAAGGCGGTGATGGTGGAGGTCATAAAGGAACTCCAGAGCGTGTCAAGCCTTCCGCTGCAGATTGACACGGTGGATGAGAAGGCGATGGAGGCCGCCATGCGCATTTATAACGGAAAGCCCATGGTCAATTCCGTAAATGGAAAGCAGGAGGAGATGGATAAGGTATTTCCCCTGATAAAAAAATACGGCGGCGTGGTGGTGGCTTTGACTATTGACGAGGACGGCATTCCTGATACGGCTGAAGGGCGTGTCCGCGTTGCCGGGAAGATCATCGGGGAGGCGGAAAAATACGGGATCGACAGGAAGGATATCGTTATCGACGTCCTTGCCATGACCATCAGCTCCGATCCTGATGGGGCGAAGACGACGCTTAAGGCTTTAAGGCAGGTGAGAGAGAAATACGGAGTGTGCACTGTGCTCGGAGTGTCCAACATCTCCTTCGGCCTTCCCTGCCGTCCGGTGATCAATGCGAACTTCTATACCATGGCTCTACAAAGCGGACTGAGCGCCGGGATCATCAACCCGCTGTCGGAGGACATGATGCGCTCCTATTATGCCTACCGCGCGCTGATGAATTACGATGAGAATTGTGAGGAGTATATCCGTCAGTATGCCGGGCAGAAGACGGCGGCGCCTGTGCAGAAGGCGTCGGGCCTCACCCTTAAGACAGCCATCCTCAAGGGGCTTAAGGAGGAGGCGCACCATGCTGCCAGGGAGATGGTGAAGACAAAGGAACCCCTTTCCATTATCAATGAGGAGATGATCCCTGCCCTTGACGAGGTGGGGAAGGGCTTTGAGAAGGGAACGGTGTTTTTGCCCCAGCTTTTGATGAGCGCGGATGCGGCGAAGATCGCATTTGCCGTGCTGAAGGAGGAGCTGTCTAAGAAGGGGACAGATGAGCAGAAGAAGGAGAAGGTGATCCTGGCGACGGTGAAGGGGGATATTCATGACATCGGCAAGAATATCGTCAAGGTGCTTCTGGAAAACTATAGCTTTGATGTGATTGATCTGGGCAAGGATGTGGCGCCGGAGACGGTCTTGGAGGCAGCAGTCAGGGAGGATGTGCGGCTTGTGGGCTTGAGCGCGCTGATGACAACGACGGTGGTGAGTATGGAGGACACCATAAAGCTTCTGAGAAAGGAAAAGCCAGACTGCAGGGTCATGGTGGGCGGCGCTGTGCTGAATCAGGAATATGCGGATATGATCGGGGCGGATTTCTATGGGAAGGACGCGATGCAGTCAGTGTATTACGCGAAGGAGTTATTTGCTGGAAAGAATGATAAAAAGAATGATAATTAGAAAAGGAGAGTTGAAGGATGAGTTTGATTTTGCCGGAAAAATATGATCCGCGGCTTAGCGTGCGCAAAACGCAGGAAGCGATCAAGTATATCAGGGATACGTTTCAGAAGGAATTTGGGAAGGAGATGAACTTAGAGAGGATCTCCGCGCCCCTTTTTGTGGAGAAGAGCAGCGGCCTCAATGACAACCTGAACGGTGTGGAACGGCCGGTGGGCTTTGATATCGCGGGACTTCCCGGGGAGGAGATCGAGGTGGTGCAGTCTCTGGCCAAGTGGAAGAGGATGGCGCTTAAGCGTTATGGATTTCAGCCGGGAGAAGGGCTTTACACGAATATGAACGCCATACGCCGGGACGAGGAGCTTGACAATCTCCATTCCTGCTATGTGGACCAGTGGGACTGGGAGAAGGTCATTACGAAGGAAGAGAGGAATATTGAGACTCTTGAAGGGACGGTCAGGAATATCTTTAAGATTATCAAGCATATGGAGCATGAGGTGTGGTATAAATACCCCCAGGCAGTAAAGCGGCTGCCAGATGACGTGACCTTTATCACCTCTGAGGAGCTGGAAGAACGGTATCCGGATAAGACCCCTAAGGAGAGGGAGAATCTGATTACGAAGGAGTACGGGTGCGTATTCATTATGAAGATCGGGGAGAAGCTAAAGAGCGGAAAGCCTCATGACGGACGGGCTCCGGACTATGACGACTGGCAGCTGAACGGAGATATCCTGTTCTGGTTTGATACCCTTGGCTGTGCGCTGGAGATTTCCAGCATGGGTATCCGCGTAGACGAAAAGTCCCTGGCAGAGCAGCTTGAAAAAGCGGGATGCGAGGACAGGAAGGAGCTGCCCTACCATAAGATGCTGCTTAACGGGGAGCTGCCTTATACGATCGGCGGGGGCATCGGGCAGTCAAGGCTTTGCATGCTGCTCCTTGACCGCGCCCATGTGGGAGAGGTGCAGGCAAGCCTCTGGCCGGAAGAGATGAGGGAAACTTGCAGGGAGCATGGGATGATCCTTTTGTAATGGTCAAAACCGCCGTACCGGGAGATATTAGTTTCCTGCGCGGCGGTTTTGCCTTTGGCAGGCAAAGACTTGTTCCTGTGAATTTTTGAATCGGGAAATATCTGTCGGCAGAGAATGCTATTTGCCGAAAAGGTCGCTGTGTGTATCCATTCCAGTTCCCGCTCAGAGCATGATCCTTGCTTTTCTCTGGCAGCGGCAGTCCCATGACCAGAGCAGAGATGATGTTGTCTAGTAAACGGATTCCTAACCTGCGTTTCATTGCCAGCTTATAGTCTTTTTTAAATTGTGTAGTGTATTTAACCGTATATATTGTTTTTTCATTCTTTCAGGTCTGCGAACAATTCATTCAGGTCATGGTACCCCTTTAGCGATGAACCTTTTGCAATCCTTTCTGCAAATATATTCTATTTGCACGTAAAAATCAATGTTTTGCACAAAAAACGGATGGATAAAGGATATTGTTGGTTATTGTTCGCACAGGTTTGTGTATTCTTGATTCGTGAACAGTAAGCGTAGTATATCTATGCATATAAAAATCGCCCGAAAAATAGAATAAAATCTGTACAAATCACACGTTGACAATTTATTAACAGCTTATTATAGTAGATAGAAGATTGGAAAATTGATGATTTTAGGAGGAATACTGCCCATGATAAGAGGATTGGATACTACGGTCAGAAAGATCCGCAGACAGGTTTTTGAGGAAGTGGCAAGGCTAGGCTTTACGGTGGACGATGAGAATCTCAAGGACGAGATGGAGGCGATTCCCTACCGGATGGTGAATGAGGACGCCCAGTACAGAGACAGTATCTACCGCGCCCGCGCCATTGTGAGGGAGAGGTTAAGGCTGGCTATGGGGCTGTCACTTCGCCCGGAAAATCAGCCGACCCCGCTGAGTGCCGGACTGGAGGCCAGCAATATTTCGGATAAATATTACGAGCCGCCCCTTATGCAGGTGATCCCGTCGGCATGTATGGCATGCGAGGAGCGCGGCTACGAGGTCAGCAACGTATGTAAGGGCTGTCTTGCGCATCCCTGTATGGAGGTGTGCCCGAAGGGAGCCATCTCATTTGTAAATGGGAAATCCTATATCGACCAGGAGAAATGCATCAAGTGCGGCAAGTGCAAGTCTGCCTGCCCCTATGACGCTATTTCCAGAAAGCAGCGCCCGTGCGCCGGAGCCTGCGGTGTCGGCGCGATTGAATCCGACGCCAAGGGACGTGCAGTGATCAACAATGACAAATGTGTTTCCTGCGGCATGTGCATGGTAAACTGCCCGTTTGGGGCGATCTCGGACAAGTCCCAGATCTTCCAGCTTGCCCACGCCCTGATGAAAGGGGATCAGGTTATCGCAGAGATCGCGCCAGCGTTCGTGGGACAGTTCGGGGACAATATTACCCCGAGAAATTTAAAGGCCGCCTTGCATGAGCTTGGGTTCTCCGAGGTTTACGAGGTCGCCCTGGGCGCGGATATCGGAGCTGTCGCGGAGGCTCATCACTATGTAAATAAGGTGACCACCGGGGAGCTGCCGTTCCTGCTTACGTCCTGCTGTCCGTCCTGGGCGATGCTGGCGAAGAAGTATTTCCCAGATATGGTGGACCAGGTTTCCCAGGAGCTTACGCCGATGGTTGCCACTGCCCGCACCATTAAGCAGGAGCATCCGGATGCAAGAGTAGTATTTGTGGGGCCGTGTGCGGCGAAGAAGCTGGAGGCCATGAGAAGGACTGTGCGCAGCGATGTGGACTTTGTGGTGACCTTTGAAGAGCTGCAGGCCATGTTCGACGCTAAGGATATCGACCTTGAGAAGTACGCGGCAGAATCCTCCTTCCACAACGCTACAGGCGCAGGCCGCGGTTATGCCGTTGCCGGAGGAGTGGCGGATGCCATCGAGAAATGCGTCAAGGAATACTATCCGGGCGTGGAGGTGAATATCGAGCATGCGGAAGGCCTTGCGGACTGCAAGAAGGTGCTTTCCCTTGCCAAGGCCGGCAGGATGAACGGATGCCTGATCGAGGGTATGGGATGTCCTGGCGGATGTGTTGCGGGAGCAGGGACCAACATTCCGATCCCAAGTGCGCAAAAGAAGATCAAGGAGTTCGTAAAAGCGTCCTCCAAGCCCCTGCCGCCGGAAGAGCTGGTTGAGATCGAATTAAAATAAGCGATAGAGACAAGAGAGACTGCACAGAAGCCTGTCAGTTTCTCTTTTTTTGTTCATAGACTTTGGGGGGGGGGTAAAACGAGAAAAAAGAATATTGAAGAAATTTAATACCGGTTTAATCTTCGTTTTATAAGATAGCAGGCGACGGAAAAAAATATTGTAATAAGGGGAGAAAACATGAAGAGAACACACAGATTAACCGCGGTATTACTTATTTTGTGCATGGGAATCTCCGTATTCTCAGAGACGGCGCTGGCAAAGGAGCCGGAGAATACGGCCTTGGAAATGAGCGCGAAAGAGGCACAGGCTTCGGATGAAGGAGAAGCTTCTGGGACGAAGCAGGCAGAGTCAGGTAAAGATAACGGGGAAACGGCGCCGCAGCAAGCCGCCGGAGACAGCCTGACAGCAGCGCCGGAGCAGGAAACCGCCGGGAGCGGAGATTCGGCGTCGGAGTCCCAGGATACAGACGGCGCAGGAAAACCAGCAGAAGAAGCGAAAGCCGGAGCAGAAGACGGCAAAGCGCCGGAGGATACCGCCGTCTCTGCGGACTTTGACGATCCGGGACGGGGACGTCTGAGCGGGACGGATATACCGGAGGAGTTTTTCGGGGACGGCGCAGCGATGGGGGCGGCTTCAACGGGCATTACCCACAACAGCAAATTTGCCGGATATACGGTCAGGCAGGGAATCGACGTGTCTAAGTGGAACGGCACCATCGACTGGAAATCCGTAAAAAGTGCGGGGATTGAATTCGCATTTGTCCGGACATCCTACAGAGGGACAAGCACGGGAAGCCTGGCGAAGGATCCCACAGCGGACACCAATCTGAAAAATGCGGCGGCAGCAGGAGTGAAGGTTGGCGCATACATATTTTCCCAGGCGATTACAACGGCCGAGGCAGTGCAGGAGGCTGAGTATCTGCTTGATACGGTTAAGGGGTACAATATAACGATGCCTCTTGTCTTTGATTTTGAATACTATGACGGGGGACGGCTTTCCAATAAAAAGCTGAGCAGGAGGGCGCAGACGGATATCTGTCTTGCCTTCTGCGAGAGGATCAGGGCGGCAGGCTACACACCGCTTGTCTATGCGAATAAAAGTATGCTTTCCTCGGATTTATATGCGTCGGAGATCAGCACGAAGGCTCCGGTCTGGCTGGCGCATTACACGACAAAGACCGACTATTCGGGTGATTATAATTTCTGGCAGTATACGTCTGCGGGAAAGGTGTCGGGGATATCTGGCAATGTGGACATGAATTTCTGGTATGTCAAGCCGGGTACAGACGCATCTTTCGGAAACGGCAGCTCGGCATCCGTTTCTCAGGGCGCGTCAGGGCCGGCAGCACCGAAGCTTTCCGGAAAAGCATCTTCCTACGATAAGGTAAAGCTTTCCTGGAATAAGGTGTCCGGTGCGGACGGATATATTCTGTACCGTTATCATTCGTCAAAGAAAAAATATGAACGGATCAAGACGGTCAGCAGCGGCAGCAAGGTCTCTTACACAGACACCGGAAGGAGCATAGGGACCGCTTACAAGTACAAGATCAAATCCTACAAAAAATCCGATGGGAAGACGCTGTATTCTGCCGCGTCGAAAGCAGTCAGCGTAAAGACGGCGTCTACCATGACCGGGAAGACGAATAAGGCAGGCACTGCAGTGCGTTCCAGCCCGTCTTCAGCCAAGAAAGCGCTGAAAAAGCTTGGGATAAATACAGGCGTTACCATAACCGGCACAAGCGGAAGCTGGTACCGTATCTCCATCAAGATCAGCGGCAAGACAAAGACCGGTTACATAAAAAAGAGCCGCGTAACGATCATCCGCAAGCCCACGCTCAAGGTTCAGGCCGGGTCAAAAAATGCGGTCACGCTGAAATGGAGTGAGATTTCCGGTGCCACCGGCTACCAGATCCAGCGGTACGATCCGGCAAAGAAAAAATATGTGACGGTGAAGTGGGTGAAAGACGGCGCCAAGACAACGTACACCAACAGCGGGCTTAAGGCGGATACCACCTATAAGTACCGGATGAGGTCTTATCAGACGGTGCGAGGGAAGAAGATATACAGCTATTATTGTGCAGTGAAAAGTGCGAAGACAAAATCATAATACGACGTTCCAGATGATATCCGGTCATCCGGCCGGTCACGAAGGTCTGTATTGACGGACGGAAAGAAGACGGGGCTGTGCAATGGCTGCACAGCCCCGTAAAAGTAATATTTACGAGTGGAAGGTCTCGAACACTCGGCACATTTAACGGCGGTGACCGCCGGGAAAGCCCTATAGACCTTGGGTTTTCGCGGGCTTTGCAACGTAAAGTAGTATAGCATGAAGAGAGGGGAAAATCAAGAAAAGTACCAAAAAAGTACCAAATTGGAAAAGGAATCTGCAGGCAGTGTTCTTTTATGATTGCGCCAATAAGATGACAACGTTATAGCTATAGATAAGATACGGAGGAATTGGCGGTCGTAATGACCGCCGATTTTATAGTGTATCTGACCTTTTGTGAATCCCTTTACAGACAGATCTGGACATAAAGGTAAAGCAAAGGAAGAGATACTATATATATTTGGGAATATATTTAGTGAGCAGGAAGATAAATAATTAAGTATAATAATAAGAGAATAGAGTGTATTAGTAAAAGATAATCATGATAAATGTGTCGTATAAAATAAGCTGTTTGGGGAAACAGCAGTTCAGCAGGTAATCAGACTTCTTGCATATCCTGAAAGTCCTGTAAAATGGGGCTTTCAGAATATTTATGTACAAATTTGTACACACAAAGTCTTTTTGCTTACCATCGGTAATTTTAGTTATATGTTAGTAGCTGCTGTTAAAAAATATTTTATTACCTTAGATGGCATTATGGTGCATGATCTTGTTGGAGGAAGGTTGCATAGAAATAGTAAAATAATGGTATGAAGAATTTGGCAAGGGCGGAGAGACATCGAAGATGTCCAATCTGGATACAATTGCCGGAGACAGCCTGATGGGAAAATAACTGATTGTAGGAAGGAATAGAGTAAATGGGAGAAAACAATAGAAGAGGGAAGACAGTATGAAGTATTATAGCATGATGAAAATTATGATGATGGACATTGAAAAAATATAGAGGGTGGAGTAATATAAAATAAGAAAATATCCTATAATTTGATACGGGAGAATTTCAGCAAAACATAAAGGAGAACTATTGTTATGAGAAAAAGAATGCTGACACTTGTACTTGTCTTAACTCTCACTGTGCAGGGACTTACGGTTTTTGCTTCTGAATCGGTGATGGATGCTGCAGAGGAAACAGATTTTCAGACAGAAACTGCTCCTGAAATTGAGGAATCATCTGGGCATCAGTATGAGGAAGAGATTTCAGAGGGAGAAGAACCTGCCATTTTAGAATCGGAAGAACCTGTGACGGAGGTTATTCCAAAAGCTAATGAAGAACAGCCAGAGGAGATTAAGGATAAAGCTAATCCGGTTAGCCTGGAAGTGACGCCAACACCGTCCCAGGCTCAGATCAATGATTTTGTGCGAAGTCATCCGTTTTCATTGGATACTCCTGATACCTGGGAGGAACAGCCGGTGATCAGTATTACTGAGCCAAAGGCAGGACGCCCGAGTGCGGAGACGCTTGCTAATGGACTTAACTGTATGAATTCTGTCCGTTATGCTGCCGGGGTGTCGGCTGATGTTATACTGGATGATAATTATATCGCTAAAGCTCAGGCAGGGACTACTTTGCTGGCAGCTATAGGGCAGGGATTGACCCATGACCCGCAACAGCCGGCAGGTATGCCGAAAGCTTTTTATGATGAGGGATATGAAGGGACTCATAGCTCTAATCTGGGTTTGGGGCATAATAATGTTTCCTATTCCGTATTAAGCTGCCTAGCTGATAGTAGCAGCAGTAATGAACAGAGCGTCGGACATCGCAGGTGGCTTTTGGATACCAGATTGGCAAAGACTGGTTTTGGTACTTCCAGAGGTTATTATGCGACTTATGTTGTGGATAGAGGCAGGATGAGTAAAGGGAAGAATGTCGTATGGCCGGCGGCTAATACGCCGGTGGAATTTTTAGCAACTAAAGCTAATACGCTGCCGTGGAGCATCTCTTTTGGGGGATATGACCGGTATGATGTTACCCGCGCAGCATTAACCCTTACGAACCTGCGGACAGGCATTTCACGGGATATCAGCTATACGGGTGATGTTAAAACAGGCATCCGCTATGATACGGTAAATTATGGGGATGGCAAGGCCCTGATTTTTTCTCCCGGCTATACGATGTCAAGTGCAGTAAAGAACATCAGCGCCGGTGATCAGTACAGGGTTGATGTTACAGGCATTATTGATAATATCAGCGGGCAGAAATGCAATCTTCAGTATAATGTGAATTTCTTTTCTCTGGATAAAGATGTGAGGAACATTATAGAAAAAGAAGAGGAGGACGATTATTATGATGATGACGAGGATTATATCCTGAGAATAGACAGTCCGGTTACTAAACTGGCGGCTGGAAAGTCGGTAAAGCTTTCATTTAACGAGAACTTTGCCTATTGGTCCGTTAGTAATAAAAAATATGCGAGTATTTCCTCTTCCGGGAAGCTTACGGCAAAGAAAGCCGGTGCAGGCAAGACAGTTACAGTAACAGCAGAAACCATATATGGAGGAGCATCCATTAAAATAAAGATTATGAAAGGGGCTGTCAGTTCGGTAAAGCTTTCCGGGGCAAAAGCTTTAAAAGCCGGAAAATCAATGAAGATTAAAGCTAAAGTTAAGGCTACGGCAAAACCGGCTAATACTAAGCTTAAGTGGTCTGTTAATAATAGTTCCTACGCGAAGATTTCATCATCAGGAAAACTTACTGCGAAGGCGTCCGGAAAGGGCAAAACTGTTACAGTAACGGCAAAATCGACAGATGGAACAAATAAAACAGCGAAATTGAAAGTTAAGATAAAATAACCTGAATTATTCATGGCACTATAAGAACCTCTGAAAACACCTTTAGACTGCTTCCAGCATAGAAATACCTACAAAGAGCCCTAAAAAAGGGCAGACTATCCCTATAACTATGGTTTTAGGCTTCTTCAGATGTCAAGGTTCTTGTG
>CAJTDK010000010.1 GCA_910575105.1 Lachnospiraceae bacterium | reverse complement strand
CTTACCAACATAATCATAGCAAACTTGAGGCTCTTTTTTGTATAGAAATTGTTTCACTTATTAGGTGAAAAAGTAAAATGGTCAAAACACAGTGTTTATACGGCATTGAACACTGTTGAAAAAGATAGCGTGAATAATTCAGGCTAAAAATGTTGAATCGACATGAAGTGGAGGCATCTCATTCAGGCAAATATTTTCTAGACTATTTTGGAGGTAAAAGTTGACAGTATTCTTTAAAACTTTTATAATTAAACCATGAGTTCAATTATGGAGGGGCAGACAATGGCACGGAGAAAAAAAGAGCCGAAAAGTGTACACCGGGAAAAAATTGCTTCCGCTGCGTCAGTACTGTTCATGGAGAGAGGCATAGCGGCAACCTCTATGGACGATATAGCCAAAGCAGCCGGATACAGCAAAGCGACTTTATACGTGTATTTTGAGAACAAAGAGGAAATTGCTGGTATCTTAGTGCTGGACAGCATGAAAAAACTTTATCATTACATCGCTTCTGCACTGGAGCAGCAAACCACAAAAGAACAGTACAATTTCATTTGCCGAGGGTTGGTTCAGTATCAGGAAGAATTTCCGTTCTACTTCAAAATGGTATTGGATAAAATCAATATTGATTTTGAGCGCCATGATTATCTTCCCGAAGAAAAAGAAACTTATCAAATAGGGGAGGAAATAAACGAAAAGATAAAGGAATTTTTAATATCCGGAATAGATAAAGGCGATCTGCGAAGCAATCTGAAAATCATGCCTACTGTTTTTGGTTTCTGGGGTATGTTGTCCGGGCTGATTCAGCTTGCAGAAAATAAAGAAGAATATATAAAAAAAGCAATGGGATTATCAAAAGTCCAGTTTTTAGAACATGGCTTTCATATGTTGTATTGTTCTATTGCAGATAGTGGAGAGTGATGAAGTGAGAATATCGAAAAAGAAAACAGTATTATTTGTTATCTTGTTCCTTTTGCTTGTCGGTTTCGTTTTGGGAATCCTCTACCTTAAACGTGTTGCGGACTATAGACAGGCAGTAAGGGAAACAACCTTTGAAGATATAAATATTTCTGATATTCCTGACGGAGTTTATGTTGGTGAATATGACGTGGATTTTATCTATGCCAAAGTGGAAGTTACCGTGCAAAGTGGAGAAATCACAAATATTAATATTTTGGAGCACAGGCATGAACGTGGAAAGACCGCAGAAGTTATCGCTGACAGTATAGTTGATGAACAGAAAATAGATGTAGACGCAATATCGGGCGCGACAAATTCAAGCACTGTCATAAAAAAAGCGGTTGAGAACGCTCTGAAAAGCAGGAAATTGACCACTTTTTGACCTTTTGATTGTATCATATTCTGGGAGAGGAGGCTACTATGGCATACAAAATACTTATTGTTGATGATGAAAAAATGCTGACAGAGTTATTGTCAAGTCACTTACAGAAGTGTGGATATGAGGCTTTTGTAGCGGAAAATGCACAGCAGACAATATCCATGCTGAATGTCTATCCGGATTTGATTCTGCTTGATATCAATATGCCGGAAATAGACGGACTGGAGCTATGCAAAATGATCCGCCAGAATGTCGTCTGCCCCATTTTGTTTCTGACAGCCCGGATTACGGAACAGGACAAAATAAACGGCTTGCAGGCTGGCGGTGATGATTACATAACCAAGCCGTTCAGCCTGAAAGAGTTGACTGCAAGAGTGGCGGCTCACCTGCGAAGGGATGAACGAAGCAAGGCTGCGCCTAAAATCGTTTCTTCCCAGGGCTTGATCGTAAATCTTGCGGAACGTACTTGTTTTTATGGGGAAAAGCCGCTGAACCTGTCAAACCGTGAGTTTGACATTGTGGAGTTTCTGATGCGTAACGCCAATCAGATATTCGACAGGGAACGGATCTATGAAGCCGTGTGGGGGCTGAATGCCGAAGGAGATAGCGGAGTCATAAAAGAGCATATCCGAAAGATCAGGAATAAACTGAAGGAAGCTACGGGCAGAGAATACATCGAAACAGTTTGGGGGATGGGTTACAGATGGAAAAAATGAGGAAACCCGGATCAATGAAAAGAGCTTTTATCTGTGCGGTAGCTGCTACAATGTTTCTTGTTTTTGCGGCATCTGTCCTGACGATTTATGGATGCTATCGTATACAGAAAGTGATACTTCCAGATTCTCAGGAAGTCTGGTTGAATACCCGGACGGTCACAGCGGACGGGAGGGTATTAGAGGGAGGGCAGAGGGTTATCCTTGACGAACCTGCCCAAGTGGGTATGATCGTTCCTACCGGAGTGGATATAGCTCTGGAGAATACGGAATTCATAATAGAGAAAATCGAGTCCGGCTTTTCAGCGCTTCGCCCAAAGCAAAAGTTCGTATACAGAATGGCAGGCATTTCTATGGTGCTGTTTCCTTTTGTCTATTCCATTACAGGTATCATGCTGTGCGCATGGTGGTTTTACAGGAAAGAACTGTCACCGCCCATTCAGGTTCTTGCCGATGCAACAAAACATATTCGGGAGCAAGACCTTGATTTTACGGTTGATTATAACAGGAATGATGAATTAGGAAGGCTCTGTACCGCTTTTGAAGAAATGCGGCAGGCGCTCTATGATAACAACCGTCAGCTATGGAACATGATCGAGCAGCGCAGAATCCTGCAGGCATCAGTGGCACATGACCTCAGAAATCCCATTGCGATTGTTGAGGGATATGTGGAATATATGCAGCAATGCCTGGCAGATGGAAATCTGAATGACGAAGAATTGCGGCATACACTGTCTAACCTTGCGGTAACGGCAAAACGGCTTGAACATTATACAGATTATATCCGTGACCTGAATGCGATTGAAGAAACGGAAACAAAGTATTCCGTAGTTCAGTTACCGGACTTTTTAAGAAGAGCTACGGAAAGTCTTTCATTTTTTGCCAAACAACATAGTCTAGAGATTGCATACCATTCTGCCATATCCGAATGTCAAGTGAAATTAGACGAGCAGATCTTTTACCGTATTGTCGAGAATATCTTTTCTAATGCCATTCGATATGCCAAAAGCAAGGTGAATTTTGGGTACTCCCTTACCGATGGTATGCTTATGATAACCATATCAGACGATGGCAAAGGTTTTTCAAGGGCAATGCTCCGTAAAAAGAACACCTTTCTTTATTCTGAGGATAAAACAGGAGAGCATATGGGCCTGGGATTGGCTACAAGCCGTGTCCTTAGCCAGAAACACGGCGGAAGTTTAGAACTTTCAAATATTGTTCCCAGTGGAGGTTGTGTAACAATTAAACTTGCAGTCCACAAAATGGAGGCAGGATGATTCTGTGGCTTTTCTGGTTTCTAATTAGGGCAATTTCTATTAAGATAATTTTAAAAAGTTATGTTATATTAAATAGGGAAAGGAGTGTCATATATGAACAATAATGCAGTTGTAGAAAAAATAGTAGACTATATAGAAACGTACATTAACGAGGATTTGTCGCTTGATAAAATAGCAAACGCATTAAATTATTCAAAATTTTATATAGCCAGAATTTTTACTGAAGAAACAAAATGTACGGTTTATAAATACATACAGGGGCGTAGGCTGTCTTTGGCTGCTCAAAAACTTGTAGAAACAGAGCAGCCCATTGTTGAAATTGCTTATGAAGCACATTATGATTCACAGCAAGCATTCACATTAGCTTTTAAACAGTTATATGAATGCACGCCTAATATTTATCGAAAAAATGGTGTGTTCTATCCTAAACAATCGAAGATATGTATGATGGGTTCGTTTAATGGATACTCATTTATGTATTATTTAGCAGGAGGTAAATTGGCAGCATGAGTACAATTCCGTATGTTATTGAACAGACAAGCCGAGGAGAACGAAGTTATGATATTTTTTCAAGACTATTGTCCGATAGAATTGTTTTTTTAGGAGAAGAAGTAAGTGATGTTTCAGCAAGTTTGATTATCGCACAAATGCTGTTTTTAGAAGCCCAAGACCCAGGAAAAGACATTCAATTATATATAAATAGTCCAGGCGGCTCTGTTTCGGCGGGTTTTGCTATTTATGACACAATGCAATATGTCAAATGTGATGTATCAACAATATGTATAGGTCTTGCCGCAAGTTTTGGAGCCTTTTTATTGGCAGGAGGTACAAAGGGAAAACGTCTTGCTTTGCCTAATGCAGAAATTATGATACATCAACCTGCCATTCATGGAAATGGAATTCAGGGACAGGCAACCGATATAAAAATTACATCTGACCATATACAAAAAAGTAAAAAAAGATTAAATACTATTTTGTCAGAAAATACAGGAAAAAGTATTGATGAGGTTGCTGTTGCAACCGAACGTGATAATTATATGACAGCAAAAGAAGCAATGGATTTTGGCCTGATTGATAAAATATTAAAGAAGCGTTGATTTTGCTCGTATCGCCGCTTGAAAAGAACAAATACCTCATTAAAGAGCCAGACATACAGATGCAGAGCCAACAGACTTGTGAGAAATCACAGTTTGTTGGCTCTCTTTATGTAAAAAACTAAGCTGTTTCTCTGCAAATTTTTTTCTATTCCTTGACCACATTTTGACTTTTGGTTTTTATAATGAAAGTCGAATATAAAACAAGTAGGAGGATGGACGATGCGAAAGCGATTCTTATCATTAGCTATGATTTTTGTTTTGCCCTTTGCTGTGGCGGCCTGCGGAAATTATAACATTGCGGACGAGAATGCCCCGCCGCAAAATATAGAAGATATAGAAGAAGACCCATTCGCCGGGGCGCAGGAGGACGGAGATTTAGGGTTTCTCAGCCATGGGGAAGCGGATCCTGCCAGAGCGGATGACCAGAGTGTTTTGCCTTATGAGTATAATGGCGGAGAATTTGTCCTGGACTATCAGTTTTCATCAGAAGGGAAATTGGACAGCATTGGATTCTTGCTTTTTTTGGACG
Organism: Lachnospiraceae bacterium; assembly: GCA_910575105.1. Classification (GTDB taxonomy): domain Bacteria; phylum Bacillota; class Clostridia; order Lachnospirales; family Lachnospiraceae; genus MD308. Next base: position 143,435 of record CAJTDK010000010.1, on the reverse strand, counting down.
GAAAGCCGCAAGCCTACAAGGTGAACGACACGGGGGCGGAATACGAGTATCTCCACTGCTTCCGGACATCAGAAAAGCATGAGGAGAAATTTTCCTTTGTGTTCACACCGGACACAGGGAAAAAGGGCGATACCCTGAATATGACAGTTGTGAGCGTCACCAGGCCCGATTTCCAGCCTGATATGAAAGAAACCTCAAGCTATGGCTGGTATCATCAGAGTTTTGAAAGGGTGCTGAAACTGCATTTTAATGAGGATGCTCCGGAAAATGACAGCATTAATGGAGAAAGTATAACTGCTTTTCGTGATGTCAGCATTTCAGAGGAAAAAGTCACTTCCTCTTTTCTTGAGAATGAGCTTGTGAAAGCAGGATGGGATGGCGTTACGATGGATACCCTGGATAACAGTGTTTATTGGACGATGACCCATGATGGCGAGGTGGTGTATGACAATATCAACCTTACCGGGAAAGATACGCTTACCGTGCGCTACACCCTTTGTGGAACGCCAGGCGCAAGATATGGCATATCATTTTTCTTAAACCATAAGCCTATATCTTTTGATGAAGCGGTTTCCTGTGATGTCACATTAAGCAAAGGAAATGTGTGGATCATTGAAGCAACCATAGATACCGATAAGCTGGGTGGTTTCAATACTTTTTATGCGACAGCCGTCGTAGCAGACGGAAATTCAGTTACAAGTAAAACCGGTTCAGTTTTATTATACAAGGAGGACTAAAAATGAAAACAAAATGGATGTGTATGATACTTATGTTTGCTTTGGCGTTTCATCTGTCGGCCTGTGGAAACAGACAGGAGAATGGGAACAGCTCTGAAAATGGAGCCATAAACATGGAACCGCAATCCGTAGAAGATGATTCATCGGAAAATACCGGAAATGAAAGCAGCGAAATGAACGTGATTGATCAGCAGGATAACGGCACAGATAAAAATATTATGGCGGTCAGTAGGTTCAAGGATTCCGCTTTTTCAGGAAAGGTCAGCGGCTGCTATTATGCCGATGGAAGCCGGATTATCGTTGCGGCGGATAAACTTTATCTTTACGATATGAGGAAAGGCGAAACAATCGCAAGTGCGGATATTTCCATGGAAGATTTATGCGTACAGACCTTTACAGACGGCTACTTTATTGTGGGTCAGGGAAAGGCTGGCGGAGGCAGCAACGGTTCGTTTGCTGCATCAGAAAGCGGTGGTATCAATGGATACATACTGAATAAGGACTTTGCTGTTCAGGATACCATTTCCTTTAGCGGATTATTAAGTGACGATTTTACCTCGCAGGTCGCAGGGATCGCTATTTCACAGGACGGAAAACAGGTTGCTTTCGGCGGACTTCAGGGGCTTTACCTTTATGATATTTCTTCCCGGAAGGTTCGCACCATTCTGAACTATTCCGAAGAAGGCACGGCAGGTAATATGCAGATTGCAACCATGGACAGCCTTACCTTTACGGGGAACAACACTTTAGTCTATGTAGGCATGGCTACAGAACCTTCCATTGGCGGGGATGGGGTCAGTGTTTATGGTACAGTATCCACTGACAGCGCAAATCTCACGATTACCAAAAAGGGGGATTATAAAGTAGATACGGAAGAAGTGCAAAAGGGCGGAAACCTGCTTATTATGCCCCAGAGCTTTGACGAAAATAATGGAACCCTGCTGATGCTTGATACCGTATCCAATACAGAAAATACGATGTCGTTCTCAAGCCGCAGTGAGGGAAAAGACGGTGTTTACTGCTCCAGGCAGGGAAAATATGTGGCTGCTGCTATTTTGAAGGAAAGCAGTGTTACAATCAACATTTATGATACGGCATCGGGAAAAAGTATCCATACGGAAACCGTTCAGGACAGCAACAGTACCTATTTCCTGCGTGTTCCACAGATTTTGATTTTGGATGAATCCGGCACCTGTATCGTTGTACTTGGACGGGGTATTGACGAGGTAAGCACCTTGATAACAACCTTTGGCTTTAGGGGGTAATTCTTGATGAAAATATCATTTCGAAATGTTTCAAAGCAGTATAAGGGCAAGTATGCCCTGAAGGATTTTACCACGGATCTTACGGAGGGTGTCTATGGACTTTTGGGCGCTAACGGCGCGGGAAAGACGACACTGATCAATATCTTTGTGGGTATTTTAGGAAGCAATGGCGGAACGGTTTTGATTGACGGGCAGGATGCAGGAACATTGGGTAAGGACTTCCTGTCAAAAATCGGATATATGCCGCAATATCCTATTTTCTACCGGGATTTTACAGTGATGGATTTTTTGCTGTATATGTGCGCGCTGAAAGGAATCTCTGACGAACAGGGAAAAAAACGGGCTTTGGAGCTTCTGGACATTGTCAATCTTTCAGATGCTAAAGATAAAAAGATTGGCGCTCTTTCCGGCGGCATGCGGCAGAGGGTCGGCATTGTCCAGGCGATGCTGGGCGATCCTGAAATTCTTATTTTGGATGAGCCGACAGCAGGGCTTGATCCCAGTGAACGTATCCGCTTTCGCAACCTGATCTCAAAATTCGCACAGGGGCGTACAGTTTTGCTGGCCACCCATATCGTTTCCGATGTGGAGTGTATCGCAAAGGAGATTATGATCTTAAAGGAAGGCTCTTTAATAACCCAGGGAACTACCGACACATTAGAACAGAATATCTATGGGAAAGTGTGGGAGGTGTCAGTAAACGGGGAAGACGCTGCCAGACTAGGAAGCCAATATTATGTCAGCAATATGAAACAGCAGGGGGAACGCTTTTTAGTAAGAATCGTAAGCGATATGCTGCCTGCTTCAGACGCAGTAAAGGTTTCCCCTAACCTGGAAGATGTATTTCTGTATTACTTCCGCGGGCAATGAGCCAAGCGGACATGCTTGCATGTCCATTTGGCGAATGCCGCGAGAGTCGCAAGACCCACCGTGGGCAATGAGTTAAGGGAGAGATAATATGACACGCTTAATCAAATATGAATTTTACAAATTATTCTGCAAGCGGTCAATACTTGTTGTATTCATATTGTTCAGTGTAATAAACCTGTTCAAAATAAACAGCGAATTCCACTCGTATTCCTACCTGGCGGACGGAAATGACAGCCGTAGTTGGAACAGCGTGTATTGGCATCTTTATGAGGATTACAGAGGGGAGATCACTGCTGAAAAAATCGATCATCTTCTTTCCGTATATCAGCCGTTAGCAGACGCTACGGCTGATATGACAGCAAGCACAGCCAAAGACAATCCGGATATGATGACGGGGAATATATACAGCGACCGGAATATCCTGGAAAAATACTATGTGGAGCCTATGGAATATTTCTATCATTATCGGACTTATGCGCTTCAAGTGGCAGAGAGGGCAAAGGAAAATGCCGCTGTTTACAAAGAACGGGGGCAGACTGTAGAAGTACGTAAAAACAGTGTGATCTATAACCTTTATTCCGGGCGGAGCATAAAAGCCTTTGCCTATGAGGAAATGTATAACTATTATCTGAACTATGATTTTTCGGGCATATTGGTTTTATTTCTTTGTCTGTACGGGGTTGTCAGTACCTTTGTCTGCGAAAAGGAAACACAGATGGATATGCTGCTGCTGACAAATCCGGGCGGCGGTAAAAAGACCACATTTGCTAAAATTACTGCGGCTTCTTTGCTTGTGATCAGTGTGGCCATATGGTTTTCTGTTGTGGATTATATTGGCTTTGTGTATTTCTTCGGAACGGCGGAAGGAGGAAATCTTCCGCTGTATGCTGTCAGCAATTTCAGCACGGCTGCGGTAAACTGTAATTTGTGGCAATATGCGATTCTGTCCGCAGTGATAAGGGCAGTGGGCGTATGGACGATGAGCATGGTGTTTCTATTGATTTCCTTTTTTGGGCGTAATGCCCTTGTTCCGTTTGTCGCTGATTTCGGAGTAGCCCTGTGTTTCATTATTATAGGTGCGTCACAGAGCTGCTTCAGTAATACCTGGCTCAAAATCATAAACCCGTATTCGCTGCTTGTTAACCGCATACTATTTGGCAAGACCGAGTTTATTGGTTTTGCAGGATATCCGGTACAGAGTTTCCAGGCAGCAATTATATTTGCCATAACCGTAGGGGTGGTTTCCATAACGGCAATGATGATGCTTTCTAAAAGGAACTCTTACTGCCGGGAAAGGAGGATAAAATGTCTGGATTTATGTACGAAGTAAAAAAGATTATGCTCTGTCAAAGGGGGCTGTTCTATATTGCCCTTGTCCTGCTCTTTGGCACGGTCTGGCTTGCCTTGTCCGACAACCCTATAGACATAGCAATGGAGCAGTATAAAAATGAATATGAATGGTATCTGGAAAAGGTAAACGGATACTGCACCGAGGAATCTTCTCTTTATCTGGAGCAGGAGGCGGAGAGGATTGCAAAAGCTAAGGAGAGGCAGAACAGCCTTTTGGAGAACTACTATGACGGGAAGATCAGTGAAAGTGAATATAAAAAAGAGAGCCGGGAAATAGAGAAGGTTCTGGAGCGTCAAAATGGATTTGAGGTTATCTATCAGCAATATCTCTATATCTGCGAAAATGCGGGGAACCGCTGTTTTCTCCAGACAAACGGATGGATGGGGCTTCTTGGCAAAGACACGCTTAATTTCATTCTCTTCCTTGGCATTTTGCTGATTGCTACGCCTGTTTTCTGTTCTGAGTACAGCTGCCAGATGGACACCCTGATTCTGACTGCAAGGGAGGGGCGAAAAAGCGCTCTGTATAAGCTGCTCATTATTACCATGGTTGTTCTTTTCCTGTCGCTTTGCATTTCGCTTATTGAATACGGATTTTACAGGTTTAAATACGGACTGCCGGATGGGGATTATCCGATTCAGAGTATTCGTCACTTTGCAGGCAGCAGCAAGGGTATGTCGCTGCTGGAGGGATATGTATCTATAGGGCTGCTCCGGATGTTTGGCGGCGTGTTTCTTGCGATACTCCTGATGTTTATTTCTGTTTTGGTAAAAAAATATGCGGTCACCCTGCTTACAGGTGCGGTGTCCGTGATTATTCCCTATATAGGCTTATCGAAGACCAGCATTTACCGTCTGCCTCTGCCGCTGCCGTTTCTGCTTGGAACAGACTTTTTTGCAGGGGATATTGTTATGAGCGATGCCCTGACGGGTGATGAGAAAATTATTTTTGCAGAGGTTGGCACGGTTACGCTATTGATCTTGCTCTTTGTATCCGTGCTTTTGTGTACTTTGGCTGTTGTCTGGATTTTACAGCGCAATTCTAACAGATGGCTGATGAAATCAGGGCAAAAGAAGCGTGGGGCGGCTTTCGTTGTCATGTTTGGCCTGGCATTGGCAGTGACGGGATGTTCAGGCCGTGGAAAAACGGGAAGCGTTGTCTATAATTCATCGGCAGGCTACAGCGTGCCCTTTGGGTATGACTGTATGGGATATGAAGTCATACGGGATGCAGGGAATTTTGGTTATTCTCTCAAAAATACTTCCACGGGGGAAACATATCCTTTAGCGCGTTCCCCTATGTTTGGGGTATTTTCTGATGAAGAAGAAATATGCGCGTTTTATGTGTGTCCGCCATATCTGTATTACACCACATCGGTTATGGAAAGCTATGTCAACCGGGTGGGAAACTATAACAGCAATATAACGAAAGTGTCGGTTGTAGAGTTGAATCTGAATACTTTTGAGGAAAAAACAATTTTTGAGCAGATGACCAATTCCGGGCGTTCTCTTTTGGGCATTGAATATGAAACGGGGGATAAATGGAAGTTCCTGGATTTTCACCACGCTTTTTTCCTGAATGACGATAACCTGTTTTTCATTGGCAATGATGGCATAACAAAAGTAAACCGGTATACCGGAAAAACTGTAAAGCCAGGCATTCCTGCAAACGGAAATATTTCATTCGACGGGGAAAGCATCTTTTACAAAAATGAACAGGGGGTTTTAACAAGATATGACGTTTCCAGTAATGAAACTTACACTTATGAAAATATAGTTGCATATGATTTCTGCATGGATGAGCAGTCAATCTATTATATTTCCAGGACGGACGGCGGAGACTTGTATTCCTGCGGCAAGGACGGGAATAACAAAAAATTGATCAGTCATATACCTGCAATGTCTGTTACTTGTGATACAGGAAATATATATGTGTTATCAAAAGAAAGTGGTGAGGAAATCGCTTTACCAAAAAGCCATTGATTCCCGCGAGCAACGAGCCAAGTGGGCATGCTTGCATGCACATTTGGCGACTGCAACGAGGGTGTTGACTTATTCCAGATTGAGGAACAAATGCGGCAATGAACAGGAAACAATACAGAAAGAGGAAAAAACTCAGGAAGAGAAAGATTAAGCGGCTTATGATTGCGTATCTGCTGAGGGCAATCGTCATACTGATACCAATTATAATGATGATACTTATGGTTTGCGGATGTCTTTACATATATGAGAGATTTACAAAGGAAGATGAAAAGGTAAATAAATACACGGATATATATACAGATAGAAACGCAGGCAACGATGCTGCTCCTGTTGTTTCAACAGAGAATAATGCCCCAAAGTTTTGTGTTGTCGTGGATGCAGGGCATGGAGGAAGTGACGGAGGTACTGTCAGCGGCAAGGCAGTAGAAAAGGATATTAACCTTTCAGTTGCATTGATGCTGAAAGATATTCTGGAAAATGACAATATAGAAGTTATTCTGACCAGAAGCTCCGATGAAAATATAAGCCTCGCAGATCGTACTTCTGTTGCAAATGACTCCAATGCAGTTTTTTTTATCAGTCTTCATTGCAATTACTATGAGAAAGATGCCCAGATAGCAGGCTTGGAATGTTATTACAATAATTCAAATGCGACAGAAAGCAAAGGATATGCAGAAAGTATCATTAACGCAGTTTCGCTAAGTGAGGATATTGAAACGAGGTATGCAAAAACAGAGGGCTATTATGTTTTGCGAAACACACAATTGCCCGCTGTTTTGGTAGAAATGGGATTTCTCTCAAATTATTCTGAAAGTCAAAAGCTGTTGGATGACGATTATCAGGAAAGTTTGGCACAGAGAATTGCAGAAGGAATTTCCAATAAAATAAAGAGAGGAGAGAATCTCTGAAGAACAATTCAAAAGGCGATAGAGCCAAAATTGAGATAGAGCAGTTGCTCCAAGAAGCGCTTAGAGTACAACAGGAATCAAGTCAGCAATTAAATGATTCAATTATCCATCAATGCGAAAAAAGAATTGAACAGGGGAGAGGATCAGATTCTGGGTGACAGAAGAATTGTCATGGGAATTGAAAGAGATAATCATAAAGAAATAGAAAACTGTCAGAATCAAAAGAAGGACGAGGAAATAAAAGTGGTAGATTATTCACAATTTGAAGCAAGTACAAAATCGGCTGTTCACGCAGAGGTAAACCGAATACGGAAGAAAGATGAAATCATAAGGGCTGTGGTTAAGTTATTCATTGTGATTCACCTACATAGTGGTTTACAGTACACTTCGGCGGGCGTGAATTACAGCAGAGCACATTATAGATATGGAGTGCAACGGGAGTGGAAAAAGAAAGAGATTCCCATGTGACAAAAAGTCTTTATTCGTATTACGAAAAATACTTGACATTTCGTATTACGGAAAATATAATAGTATGTAGATGTAGAGAGGAGTGTGCCTATGGGAAAGAGAGGACGTCCGAAATCGGATGTTATAAAAGAGCGTATCGTAACCATAAGGATGTCTGACGCAGAATATCACACTCTAAAGGAATACTCTGACAAACATCAACAGACTATAACAGAAACTATCAAAACGGGAGTTGACTTATTGTACAAAACTCGTAAGTAAGGCACAGGATTTCTTCTTTCCGGACAAGAAAGGAGTGGCTATGGCATAAGTCACGAAAGGACAATAAGGGACGAGTATTGCGGAAGGGGGAAAGCTACCGTAATTCAGATGGAAAGTATCAATATGCCTATGCTGATGAAGCAGGGAAAAGGCGATACATTTATTCTAAAAATCTGACTACACTTCGCCAGAGAGATAGGCAGCTGTAAAGTCAAAGACATCAAATATTCAGATGTATTGCTGTTTTACAAAAAGCTGATGGAAGAATCGAATCTTAGCTATGGAACGATTGAACATCTTCAAAGGGAACTGCACCCTGCATTTGAAATGGTGGTCAGGGATTGTATTATCAGGACGAATTCCACACATAACGTGTTAGGACAGCTAAAGAAGCAGGCAGGCGCTAAGAGAGGCGTAAGGAATGCTTTAACGCCGGAACAGCAGACAGCATTTCTGGAGTTCATGGACGGTCACCCGGTATACGATCACTGGAAATCAATCTATACCTTTTTTATAGGAACGGGTTTGAGGGCTGGAGAATTGTGTGGTCTGACCTGGAAAGATATTGCCATAGTCTGCGCCATACATTTTGCGCAGGGTTTTGTGAGAACGAGAGTAATCTGAAGGCAATCCAGTCGGTGATGGGTCACGTTGATATTGCAACTACAATGAATATCTATGCCGAGGTTTCGGAGGCTAAGAAAAAGGCTTCAATGGAGGCATTGGCAGAAAAGATGGTTATGTTTTCTCAATAATAAATATGGAAGAATCCTTTAAGGCATTCATATTTATTGCGGATAGAAAGAGTACAACAAATTTGGTGGAAGTACATCAAAAGTACAACAAATTTCATCGGAATGGTACTGAATAATACCTTAATCGAGTGATTGTATAAATATGGAATACTCGATAATACCTGATAATAAAAAGGAGAATGGCTATGGCGCTAAAGAAAAAACCAGTGACAGGGATGAAGGACATGATGCCGGAAGAGATGGAGATCCGGGACTATGTTATTCATCTGATCAAAGAGACTTATAAGACCTTCGGGTTTTTATCTATGGAGACTCCCTGCGTGGAGCATATCGAGAACCTGTGCAGCAGGCAGGGCGGGGACAATGAGAAGCTGATCTTTAAGATCTTGAAGCGGGGCGAGAAGCTAAAGCTTAATGAGGCAAGAGAGGAAGGAGATCTGGTGGACGGCGGACTGCGCTACGACCTGACCGTGCCTCTTGCCAGATATTATGCGAATCATGCCAATGACCTTCCCTCTCCCTTTAAGGCGATGCAGATCGGGAATGTATGGAGGGCAGACCGTCCGCAGAAAGGACGTTTCCGCCAGTTTGTACAGTGTGATATTGATATTCTTGGCGAGGCGGGAAGTCTTGCAGAGATTGAGCTTATCCTGGCGACGACATCCATGCTTGGAAAGCTTAACTTTAAAAACTTTACGGTGAATATCAATGACCGGAATATCCTGAAAGCGATGGCGTCATTTTGTGGTTTTAAAGAAGAGGACTATGACGAAGTGTTTATCATCCTTGACAAGATGGATAAGATTGGGGCAGACCAGGTGGCAGAGGAACTTGCCGGACTTGGATATGAGAAGGAGCGTGTGGATGGTTATCTGAAGCTTTTTGACGAGGTGGCAGAGGATGTGTCAGGCATCCGCTATCTGAAGGAAAAGCTCGGCGGACACCTCAGCACTGAGACTGCGGACGGTATGGAGATGATCATATCCAGTGTGGAGGCGGCAAGGGACTGTGAGTTCAATATCCGCTTTACGCCTACGCTGGTGAGAGGGCAGTCTTACTATACCGGGACGATCTTCGAAGTGACGATGGATGACTTCGGCGGTTCCGTGGCCGGGGGCGGGCGCTACGACAGGATGATCGGGAGATTTACCGGGCAGGATACTCCGGCCTGCGGATTTTCCATCGGCTTCGAGCGGATCGTCATGCTGCTTTTGGAAAATGGCTATCAGGTGCCAAAGAAAGGTGCGAAGAAGGCATATCTGTTAGATAAGAAGCTTTCAAAGGCGGACATCTTAAAGGTCTTTGAGCAGGCAAAGCAGGACAGGGAAGCGGGAATGCGGGTGCTGATCGTGAACATGAAGAAGAATAAAAAGTTCCAGAAGGAGCAGCTTGCAAAAGACGGATATGAAGAGATGCAGGAGTGCTATGCAAAGTAAAGCCTCCGGCTCATGGGTTTGCCGGAGGCTTCTGACAGATCCGGAGAAAGTGATATTTTTTCTGAGTAAGAGATGAAGAGATAAAGGAGAAAGAGAAATGGCAGAACTGATGAAGGGCTTAAAGAGAACCCACAGATGCGCAGAGCTTACGGCGGCGGATGTGGGTAAGACTGTCACCGTCATGGGATGGGTGCAGAAGAACAGGAATAAGGGCGGACTGGTGTTTGTCGATGTGCGTGACCGTTCCGGGATCATACAGGTGGTATTCGAGGAAGGAAAATCTGATGAAGTGCTGATCGAGAAGGCGGCGAAGCTTAGGGCTGAATTCGTTGTGGCGGTCGTGGGTAAGGTAGAGAAGCGTTCCGGCGCGGTGAATGAGCATCTCGCTACAGGAGAGATTGAGATCATCCCCGGGGAGCTTCGGATTCTTGCGGAATCCGAGACGCCCCCGTTCCCGGTTGAAGAAAAGGTTAAGACCAAAGAAGAGGTCCGTCTGAAATACCGTTATTTGGACCTCAGAAGACCAGATATGCAGAGGAATCTGATGATGAGAAGCAAGGCAGCGACGCTGATCCGCCAGTTTCTTGCCAACGAGGGATTTCTTGAGATCGAGACGCCCGTCCTTATCGGCAGCACGCCAGAGGGCGCCAGGGATTACCTTGTGCCGAGCCGGCTCCACCAGGGACATTTTTATGCGCTGCCCCAGTCGCCGCAGCTTTTCAAGCAGCTTCTCATGTGCTCCGGCTGCGACCGCTATTTTCAATTGGCAAGATGCTTCCGGGACGAGGATCTGCGTGCAGACCGCCAGCCCGAATTTACTCAGATCGACATGGAGCTTTCTTTTGTGGACGTGGATGATGTGATTGATGTCAATGAGCGGCTGATGAAAGAGCTGTTTTCAGAGGTGCTGGGTGTGGATGTGCCTCTTCCGATTCCGAGGATGACCTGGCAGGAAGCCATGGACCGCTACGGTTCCGACAAGCCGGACATCCGGTTCGGCATGGAGCTTACGGATGTGACTGAGGTAGTGGCAGGCAGTGAATTTGCAGTATTCAAGGGAGCTATTGAAAACGGCGGAACTGTCCGGGGGATCAATGCCAAGGGACAGGGCGCGATGCCGCGTAAAAAGATCGATAAGCTGGTAAGCTTTGCCAAAGATTACGGTGCAAAGGGGCTTGCTTATCTGGCAGTCCAGGAGGACGGTACGGTGAAATCCTCTTTTGCTAAGTTCATGACGGAGGAAGAGACGAAGAAGCTTATGGAGGCAATGGGCGCGGAAAACGGAGACCTGCTTCTCTTTGCCGCCGACAAGAATAAAGTTGTATGGGCAGTGCTCGGCGCGCTGCGTTTGGAGCTGGCAAAGCAGATGGAGCTTCTTGATAAAGATGTATACCGGTTTTTGTGGGTGACGGAGTTCCCGCTGCTTGAGTGGAGCGACGAGGAGAACCGCTTTATGGCAATGCACCATCCCTTTACTATGCCTATGGAGGAGGATATTCAATATATCGACAGCGATCCGGGCAGAGTGCGCGCCAAAGCCTACGATATTGTCCTGAATGGAAATGAGATCGGCGGCGGCAGTGTCCGGATCTTTGACCCCGACATCCAGAGCAAGATGTTCGAGGTTCTTGGATTTACGCCGGAGCAGGCGAAGGAGCAGTTCGGGTTCCTTCTGACGGCATTCAAATACGGAGTTCCGCCCCACGCGGGCCTTGCCTACGGCCTTGACCGGATCATCATGCTGATGGCCAAGGCAGACAGCATCCGGGATGTCATCGCATTTCCGAAGATCAAGGATGCATCAGACCTGATGACGGAGGCACCTACGCCTGTGGATGCAAAGCAGCTTGAGGAGCTTGGGCTTGAGATTGCAGTAAAGGAGTAAGGTTATGGATTTATTAGAGATCATGCGGCAGAGAAGAAGTGTGCGCTCTTATACTTCTGCGAATGTCAGCGAGGAAAATATCAAAAAGATCTTAGAGGCGGGGTTACTGTCCGCCTCCGGCCGCGCGATCCGGCCGTGGGAGCTGATCGTAGTGAAAAACAAGGACACCCTGCAGAAGATGGCGGACAGCCGCGACCATGGGGCGAAGATGCTTGAGGGCGCCGATGCGGCGGTCGTCGTGATCGCCGACGGGACAAAGACTGATGTGTGGACGGAGGACTGCTCCGTCGTCATGGCAAACATGCACCTGATGGCAAGCTCTCTTGGCGTAGGCAGCTGCTGGATCCAGGGGCGGCTAAGGACATCCGCCGATGCGTGCAGTACAGAAGAGTATCTGAGGAAACTGCTGGGATTCCCGGAGCATTACAGGCTGGAGGCTATGCTGTCTCTCGGGATGCCCGAGGGCGGGATGGCTCTCCGGGAAGTGGCAGACGTACTGTGGGAGAAGGTTCACAGGGAAACATATTAAAGATATGTCTGGTCTGATCGTGTCCTTTGGAGATGCGGTCAATGCTATACCCATGTTCCAGATCTCTGACAAGTGTTACGCAGTGGAGAATGCAGCAGAAGAACTAAAGGTTATGGCCGGCGGGATCATTCCGGGAAATGACGATGACGGCGTGGCGCTGTGGCTGAAGGAAAATGTACAGATCTGAGACAGATCGTGGGCTGACAGACAATTTTAGGTATGTCTGAGAAAGAGAGGGACAATTATGGCACAGATTATTTATCGGAGAGCACAGGGGAGCGATGCGGGAAAGATTGTTGACTTTTACAATTTTGTGGGAGGGGAGACCAGTTATTTAAGCTTCGAGAAGGATGAATATCCCATGAACGTGAAGGAGCAGGAAGATGAGATCCGCTCATTGGAGGACAAAGAGGCAAGCATTATGCTGCTTGCCATGGACAAAGATGAGATCGCAGGGATCGCGACGATCCATTCCTCTGCGAAGGTCAAGGCAAGGCATGACGGCGAGCTTGGCATCGTCGTTGCCAAAAAGTATCAGGGGCAGGGCATCGGTACAGAGCTGATCCGTCAGCTCATTGAGTGGGCGAAGGGGAACGGCGTGACCACACGGATCAGTCTGGACACCCGCGCGGACAATGTAAAGGCGGTGGAGCTTTATCTGAAATTCGGGTTTGTCGTGGAAGGATGCCGGAAGAACTCTACTCTGCTGGACGGGAAATATTATGACTTGTATGTGATGGGGATGATGCTTTAAAAAGGGGGCTTAACGAGATGAAGAAAAGACGTTCTAAAAATCTTTTTATCCGAGTGTTCTGCTGCATATGTTTTGTGGCATTTTTCGGCGTGCAGGTCGCAATGGCTTCGGAGGCGACGGGAAACCAGACGGGGCAGTCCGGTGGGGACAGCGCAGCCGGAGATGAGACAGGGCAGCAGTCTGGCCAGGAGCCGGGAACTGAAGATGAGACACAAAAGCAGGCCGATGAAGATACGTCGGAAGATGATGAGTCAGGAGAGCAGTCCGGCCAGCGAACGGCCGGTTCATCATCGGGGCTGTCAGCCGGTTCGGTGCGGGCTGTGGGAGGAGAGCGTCAGCGGGCAAGGCAGGTCACGGATGAGCAGCAGGAGCTGGCTCATCAGATAGCGAAGAGAGAAGAAGAGAGGGTGAGGCAGCTTGAGACCTCACAGCATGAAAGGTCGTCTCAGCTGGGCGGTGAGCAGCGTGACCGAGCAAGGCAGATCACGGATGAACAGCAGGAGCTGGCTCATCAGATTGCGGAAAGGGAAGAGGCAAGAACCCGGCAGATGGAGAGGTAAGATCCCTGCTGAATCTGGAGGATATGCCGGCGGCTGTACAGCGGATACCGGCCAGACGCCGGAGGTATTTGATGAGCGGCAAGGGATAAGATTACGGGAATGAAAAACAAGACGGCGGGAGGAGCGGCATGCTCCTCCCATTTTATAAGGAGGGCATATGAAACAGATTTTTTTAGTTGAGGACGACAGCGCGATTGCGAAGAATCTATCCCTCTTGCTTTACGGCGAGGGCTTTGGAGTCACCCATGCTTCCAACCGGAGCGGGGCAGAACAGCTTCTTTCAACGCACAGATTCGACCTGGCGCTGGTGGATATCTCCCTGCCGGACGGCAACGGGTTTACCGTCTGCACGGAGATCAAGGCGCAGCAGGACATCCCGGTGATCTTTTTGACGGCATCAGGGGATGAGGCCAGCGTTGTCACAGGGCTTAACATGGGCGCGGACGATTATATTACCAAGCCCTTCCGCCCCCGTGAGCTGGTCGCCCGAATTAAGGCGGCGTTTAGGAAGAGCGGGAAAGGCTCCTTTGTGTTTGAGGTTGGAGGGCTTTCTGTGGATACGGCAAGCGGTATCGTGAAGAAGGACGGCAGCGAAGTCTTTCTCTCTGCCCTGGAGTACCGTCTGCTGCTTGTATTCGTCAGCAATCCCAGGAGCATTATCACGAGAGACAGGCTGCTAAACGAGCTGTGGGACGCGGCAGGGGAGTTCGTCACCAACAATGCGCTGACCGTATATATCAAGCGCCTGCGGGAGAAGATAGAAGAAGACCCGGCAAAGCCGCAGATCATCCTGACCGTCCGGGGGACGGGCTACCGATTGGGGGTGTAGGCAAGGATGCTACGGAATAAAGAAATCCGGCAGTTTACCTGTGTGTTTCTGCTGACAGCGGCAGCCGTGAGCATCGCGGCGTATAAGATCCACCCGGCGGCAGGGCTCCTTGCCGCTTTTTTCGCTTTTCTGTCCGGCCTCCTCTTCTTAGGCTTTACCAGGGAGAGGTACAAAAGGATCGCCCGGGTGTCAGAAGAGATCGACCAGGTGCTCCACGATGCAGACAGAGTCTATATCGCAGGCTGCGAAGAGGGGGAGCTGTCTATATTAGAGAGCGAGGTGGGGAAGATGACGGCGCGCATCCGGGAGCAGAACAATGCACTGAAAAAAGAGAAGGAGCATCTAGCGCAGTCTCTGGCGGACATTGCCCACCAGCTCAAGACGCCCCTTACCTCCGCTAATCTGATTCTGTCACTTTTGGAAGACAATCCCCGGGATGAGGACGAAGCGGAGCTTCTCCGGGAGACAGAAGAGCTTTTTGCCCAGATGGACATGCTGCTTACGTCCCTCCTTAAGCTGTCCCGTCTGGACGCGGGGATCATCATTTTCCAGAAAGAAAGGATTGAAGTGAAAAGCCTTGTGGAAACGGCTATCCGTCCTTTACTGATCCCCATGGAGATCCATGAGGTGGAGCTTACGGTGTCTGTACCGGAGGGGATCTTTATCGAAGGTGATTTCGAATGGCTGGCAGAAGGCCTTGGGAATGTGCTGAAAAACTGCATGGAAAGTGCGAAGGACCGCGGCAGGGTCTGGGTGGCCTGCCAGGATAACGCCCTCTACACCGAGATCACGGTACGCGACAGCGGGAAGGGATTTAAAGAGGAAGAGCTTACCCGGGTGTTTGACCGGTACTACCGGGGGAAAGATACGCGTACCGCAGGGTTTGGTATCGGCCTTGCCCTTTGCAGGAACATCATAACCCGGCAGAATGGCACGGTTACCGCCAGGAACCACCCCGAAGGAGGCGCTGTATTTACCATCCGTTTTCCAAAGTGACACATCTCTCACTTTAAAGTCACGGAAATGTAAGTGAAAAGGTCTATGATAAAGTCAGTTCTAAAGAAAGGAAGGCTTATACTATGGAATTTTTAAAGATTCACAATCTGTGCAAAGTCTACGGCGAGGGCGAGAGCCAGGTAGTCGCCCTGGACCATGTTTCACTTGACATTAAGAAGGGAGAGTTTACGGCCATCATCGGCGCTTCCGGTTCCGGGAAATCTACCCTGCTCCACGCTATCGGCTGCGTGGATATACCCACAAGCGGAAAGATTTTTCTGAACGGGCAGGATATCTATGCCCAGAGCAGTGTCCGTCTGGCAGTCTTTCGGAGGCGGCAGGTCGGGCTGATCTACCAGTTCCATAACCTGATCCCGACCCTGAACGTGGTGGAGAATATCACTCTCCCCATTCTCATGGATAGGCGAAAGGTCAATGAGCAGCGGTTATACGAGCTTTTGCATCTCTTAGGGCTTGAGGAGCGCAAGAACCATCTGCCGAACCAGCTCTCCGGAGGGCAGCAGCAGCGTGTCGCCATCGGCCGGGCGCTGATGAACGCGCCTCAGGTAATGCTTGCCGACGAGCCGACGGGAAGCCTTGACAGCAAGAATGGGCACGAGATCATCAAGCTGTTGAAGGAGAGCAACCGAATCTACGGACAGACCCTTCTCCTTGTCACCCACGATGAAAATATCGCGCTGCAGGCGGACCGCATTATCGGAATCTCCGACGGGAAAGTCGTGCGGGATGAAAGGATGGTGCGGTCATGAATATTTTTCATAAGGTTGCACTTCAAGGGTTAAAGAAAAATAAGTCCAGAACCCTTGTGACGATCGCAGGCGTCGCCCTCTCAGCCGCCCTGGTGACTGCAGGAGCCACCTTCGGCGTGTCCCTGCTGGATTACATGGTGCGCGGGGCGCAGGCAAAGACCGGGATCTGGCATGTGGCGTTTAAGGAAGTGTCCCCCTCCTTTGCGAAGGAACGGGCGGAGGATAAGGAGGCAGAAGCGGCAGTCATTACGGAAAATATCGGCTACGCGAAGCTTAAGGGAAGTAAAAATAAAAAAGCTCCTTATGTATTTATCACCGGGTACGGTGAGGATACCTTTGACGCGCTGCCAGTTGATCTGCTGTCCGGGCGGCTGCCGGAAAATGACAGCGAGATCTTAGTATCCGGCGGTGTGCTCTCTTCCGGGGGAGTGAATCTGTCGGAGGGGGACACTCTGGATCTGTCCATAGGCGACCGTGTAAGGGGCAGAAAAAAGCTTGGACAGTCAGACCCTTATGAAAAGGGCAAGGAAAAGCTTATGGTCAGGGAAAAGAGATCCTACACCGTGGTGGGAATCTGCGCAAGACATTCCTACACAGATTCCGGCGACCCGGGCTATACTCTGGTCACCAGATGTAAGAAAGGAGAGGAGCCGGCAAGCAGCAGTGTGTTCGTGAGGCTGAAAGCTCCCTGGAACGCCAAAGCTTACGCGGCAGGCAAAGGAGCAGGAGCGGCGGTCGCGCTGAATGACGATGTGCTTCGGTTCATGGGCGCATCCGGTAACCAGATCTTTAACCTGCTTTTGTATATCGTGGGAGGAATCGCGGCAGGCATCGTCACACTTGGCTCGGTATTCCTGATCCGCAATGCTTTCAGCATCTCCCTGAGCGAGCGCACCCGCCAGCTGGGCATTCTGATGTCGGTGGGGGCGACGGAAAAGCAGCTTAGAAACTCTGTATTGTTTGAAGGCTTTTGCATCGGCGCGGCGGGAATCCCGGCCGGGGTGCTCCTTGGCATTGCGGGCATAAAGGCAGTGATCCTGCTGGTGTCAGAGAATTTTCAGGGCGTGATCTACAGCACCGTTCCTTTAACGATGGTGCTGTCGCTGCCGGCAGTTTTAGCGGCGGTGCTGCTATGTCTGATTACGATCCAGATCTCTGCGTATCTTCCGGCAAGAAAGGCGGTAAAAACTCCTGTGATGGAATGTATCCGCCAGACGAACGAGGTGAAGCTGGAAGGGAAGAAGGTAAAGACAGGACGGCTGTCGGGATACCTATTCGGGCTGCCGGGAACCCTTGCCGTCAAGAATTTCAAGCGGAACAGGCACCGTTACCGGAGCATCATTCTTTCCCTTGCGCTTAGCGTAATCATTTTTGTGGCCACCAACAGTTTTGTGATCCAGCTTCAGCATGCTTCCGAGGCGGCGGTTGTATTTACTACCTACAATATTGCATTTTCTGCAAAGGATATGACGGATGAGGAGCTGTTTGACTTCCAGGATGAGTTTAAGGAGGCAAAGGATGTGACGGAATGCTTTTATCAGATGAATGTAAGCGGCAGTACGGCTGTAGAGACAGAATGTCTGACCGATGAGCTGAAGGAGGCCATGAAGCTCCCTGACGGGAAAAAGGAGACAGAACTTGCGGTAAATCTTCAGATTATAGATGATGATGCTTATGGGAGACTGGTGAAAGAGGCTGGGCTGAAACAAGAGGATGAAGGGCTTCTTGCCATCGGGGTGGTAGATCATGAGGCCGTGAACCGTATACAGGAAGTGGATGACTTCGAGGATATGTTTCATCATCCTTCCGAGGAGCTTACCCTCAACCTGCCTGCACAGAACGGTGAGGCAAAGGGGCATCAGGCTCCGGTAAAGCTTAGGTTTGTGAAGATGATCATGCCGGATGTCCTTCCCGCCCTGAACAGTGAGGACATGGTGGAGCAGATGCCCTATATCTTTAGCATAGTGGCGCCTTATTCCATGAAAGGACAACTGATCGCACCGGATACCCGGATCATTGCTAAAGGGCTGTCGGTCAGATCAGACAATCCTTCACGGACGGAGAGTGACATGAGAAAGATCATTTCCGGTTCGGATGTGGAGGAGAGCTACCTTCTGATCAACACGAACAAGCTAGCGGAGCAGAATAACAATATGATCTTTATCGCCAATGTGTTCTGCTATACCTTTATCGCCATGATCACGCTGATCGCTGTTGCCAATGTATTCAACACCATATCCACCAATATCAAACTCAGACGTCGGGAGCTTGCCATGCTGCGTTCCGTAGGCATGTCAGAGCGCGCCTTCCAGGATATGATGAACTTCGAGTGTATCCTCTACGGGTTCCGGGCGCTTTTGTGGGGAATTCCGCTGTCGCTTCTTGTCTCCTATGGAATCTATCAGTTTATGCAGTTCGGGGCAGAAAACATTGACTTTGTCGTTCCGTGGCTGGCTATCGCCCTCAGTATGCTTGGCGTGTTCCTGATCGTGTTTGTGACCATGCTGTATTCTGTCAGGAAGATCAAGAAGGAGAATATCATCGATGCCCTCCGGGACGACATGACGTAGGAGCATCCGTGACGGCCGTCTTTCATCAGATTTAACATAATCTTTCGTATTTCTTTCGAATTATGAAATCATTCTCTTAAGAATTGTCTGGTAAACTTGTTTTAACATGAAAAGAATTGACGCAGGAGGATAAAGGGATGAAATACTTAACGATTACCATACCAAGCTATAATTCGGAGCAATATCTGGAACGCTGTCTTGATTCGCTGATCCTGCCGCGGGGGTGGATGGAGCATGTAGAGATCATCGTGGTCAATGACGGCTCCACGGACCGGACGGGAGAGATCGCCGACGATTACGTCAGGCGCTTCCCGGACACGGTGAGGGTAGTACATAAAGAAAACGGTGGGCACGGCTCCGGGGTAAATGCAGGGCTGTCTCTTGCCACAGGAAGATATTTTAAGGTGCTGGATTCGGACGACTGGTTCGACGAGGGCGCGTACCGAAAGCTTATCGAGAGGCTGGAGGACTGGTGTGTCAGGGAGAGCAGGGGTGAGGAGGAAGTCTGCCCGGATCTTCTTATCTGCAACTATACCTACAACCATCTGGATGAGGGGACAAAAAAGACCATGAGATACGGGAATGTGTTCCCGGAGGGCGAGATCACAGGATGGGATGATATGGGCACTTTCCGGCCGTCCCAGTATATGATCATGCATGCGCTCATTTACCGCACGGAGGTGCTTAGAAGCTCCGGGACCGTTCTTCCGGAGCATACCTTCTACGTGGATAATATCTTTGCTTATCAGCCCCTTCCTTACGTGGAGACGATCTGCTACCTGAACCTTGACCTTTACCAGTATTACATCGGCAGAGAGGACCAGTCGGTAAATGAGCAGATGATGATCCGGCGGATCGAGCAGCAGATCCGGGTGACCAAGATCGTGGCAGAGTGCGTGGACCTGAACGAAGTAAGAAGGGTACACCCCAAGCTTGCCGGTTATATGTGCCGCAATATTTCCATCATGATGGCCATATCCTCCATTCATCTGCTGCTTAAAGGCGATGAGGAGGCGAAGATCAGGTACGCCATGCTCTGGGAGGAGATCAAGGAGCAGGATCCGGGGCTCTACTGGAGGCTGCGGTTTACCAAGCTGTGCGGCCTTACCAACCTTCCTGGGAAGCTGGGGAAAAGAGCGACCATAGACGGCTACCGGCTTGCCAGAAGGATCTACAAATTCCAATAAAAACGCAGCGGCCCGGCGGAATGTACAGGAGCAGGCCTGCCGGGCATTCATGCGGGCTGCAGGAGGATAAGGACATGACATATATTTATATCGCGCTTATCGACACGCCGGGATTTTTTGCCGGGCTGATCCGCAGTTTCCTGAAGCAGCGGTACGTCCATGTGGCGTTGGCGGCGGACGAGCGGCTTTCGGAGTGCTACAGCGTAGGGAGGAGGGACCCGTCAGTCCCCATCCTTGCCGGGTTTGAACGAGAGGACAAATACGAGATCTTACATACATTTCCGGGGGCGTATTACCGGGTGTGCAGGCTTGCCTGCACCAGAGAGCAGAAACGCAGGATCATGGATAAGCTGCGCGCCGATCATGAGCGGAGGTACCGCATCCATTATGCCGTGCTGGCGCTGCCCTTTCTCGTGCTGGGGATTCCTCTTTATGTGAGGGATCAGTATACCTGCTCATCCTACCTGGCAAGGGTGCTGGGCGAGGAGGGGATCTGCATCGCGGATAAGCACTTTTCCCTGGTGACGCCAAAGGATTTTTACCAGTATGAGGAAATGGAGCCGGTGTTTGAGGGAGAGCTGTCTAAGCTGGTGGAGGGTGACGAGGCGGCATGGAGGACGGATCCGATGCCGCACTGGCTGGAAGGAGTCTCTGTCTATGAGTGAGAAGGGGATCCGCAGATTTTTGATCAATATTGCTGTTTTTACAGCCGTCATGATACTGACCTTCTGGTTTGTCTTTCGAAATCAGGATATATCCCAGACGGCGGATGCAGTCCGGAAGATGCCGGGGGCGTATCTGGCGGCGGCTTTTTTGCTGGCGGTGCTGTTCGTGTCGGCGGAAGGAGTGATGATCTGGTATCTGCTTAAGGGTGTCGGGGAACGGGCAGGGATGTTCCGCTGTATCGCTTACTCCTTTATCGGATTTTTCTTCTCGGGGCTTACGCCCTCTGCTACGGGCGGGCAGCCTATGCAGCTTTATTATATGAAGAGGGACGGCAATTCCCTTTCTGCTTCGTCGGTGGTGCTCATGAGCGTCGCCGTCGTCTATAAGCTGGTGCTAGTTCTTACCGGGATCGGGATTCTTTTGCTGTGGAACGCTCACCTGAAGGACTATCTGCAGAAATATTACGGGCTCTATTTTTTTGGCCTGTTTTTGAATACCGCGCTGGTGGTGATCCTTTTGCTGGTGATGTTCTCGCCGGGAGCCATCCGGTTCCTTTTTTCCCAAGTGGACAGATTCTTAATGAAACTGCGGATCTGGAAACAGTCTGGGGTACGGCGGGAGAGGATGGAAAGCTTCCTTTGCGGGTATCAGAAAACGGTGTGCTTTTTTAAGGAAAACAGGCGGATGATGGCGGTGGTCCTTGCAGGTATCTTCCTGCAGCGGTTTACGGTGTTTGTGCTGCCCTATGTGGTGTACCGGGGGCTTGGGCTTTCCGGCACGGGTCTGCTTGCGGTCATCTTCGTGCAGGCGTCGGTCTATATCGCAGTGGATATGCTGCCGGTCCCTGGGGCGCAGGGGATTACGGAGGCGATGTATGCCAGCGTGTTCGCGGGTATCTTTCCGGGGAAATATCTTACGGCGTCTCTGTGCATCACGCGAGGGGTCAGCTTTTATGCGGTGATGGGGCTTGGGCTGCTGGTATTTCTGGCTGTGAATGTGACAAAGCATTGAATGGAAAATCATATTTTCCTATTTACAATCCGCACATACCGGTCTATAATAGACATCAGCAGATGATGTTACTGCAATCTCTATTCAAGGTAAAACTGAATATGAAAGTCTTTGTGGCAGGGTGGAAGTCCCTACCGATGGTATAGTCCATGACCCGCTTTGGCGGCTGATCCGGTGACGTGTCTTTGATGACAGGAATTCCGGAACCGACGGTTACAGTCCGGATGAGAAAAGACATTTTCTGCATTTATATGCCCGGGACGTAATTAGTCGCGGGTTATTTTATTTTTGTACAGGGGAAAACCGTCCCTTTGTCGGCGGTATCCCGGAAAGAAAGGAGATTTCAGTATGAACCAGGTGAATGAAACAACGAATGTAACAGGAAAAAAGGCGATGCAGACAAGTGCGGATATCCACATGAAGGTGAAGACCATCGCTTTCGTAGGGCTGATGGGGGCGGTGAGCGCGGTGCTTATGCTGTTCCGTTTTCCGATCCCGTTTATGCCTCCGTTTATGTCTTTTGACCTGTCAGGGCTTATGGAGATGATGGGAGGATTTATGTTCGGACCCTTTGCGGCGGTGTGCATTATCATCGTAAAGATTCTTTTGCAGCTTGTGATTCAGGGATCCTTTTCCTTAGGGACAGGGGAACTGCAGAACTTTATCTTAAGCTGCAGCTATGTGCTCCCGGCGCTGTTGATCTACCACAGGCATAAGACGAAGAAGACGGCAGCAGCGGGGATGGCAGTGGGCACGGTGATCGTGTCGGTAGTGGCAGTCTTTACGAACCTGTATCTGATCATTCCCTTTTATGCCAATCTGTCAGGGATGACCATGAATGATTTCGTGAGCATGTGTACCGCGGTCAATCCGGCGATGAAGAGCGTAGTGACCATGGCGGTCTTCGGGATACTGCCCTTTAACCTGATCAAAGCCGGCGTGACTTCTGTTGTTACCTTTATCGTATATAAGCGGCTGAGCAAGCTGGTAAAGGGAATTATCAGCCGGTAGGCGCGGCAGGAAGAGCAGTGCGCAAAGCGATGCACGGAAGGAAGAAATGTGATCTTTAGGAGAAAGGAAATATAACATGAAATTTGTATTAGATAAGGACATTACTTATGAACAGGCGGTAGAGCGGATGTTCGGGATGCTTGGGAACAGCCAGATCATGGCCCTTGCCTCCAGCAAGGATGATTACGTGATGGTGCGCAATGTGAGCTGTCTTTTTTATGACGGGAGGATCTGGTTTAAGACGGACAAGAATTTCCGCAAGACAAAGCAGCTTCTGGAAAATCCGAATGTGGCCTTGTGCTGGAGCGGCATCCAGGTGGAGGGAACCGCAAAGAATAAGGGGCTTGTCTCTGAGGAGCCGGGGCAGGTGTTTGCCAAGGGGTATGAAAAGTACCTGTGGCAGAGCTACAACAAGTACAGCCATGAGGAGACGGAGATTCTCATCGAGGTGACCCCGAAGTACGTGGAAGTGTGGGATACCAGCGACGACGGGTACGCCTTCCAGCTCTTCATTGATTTTGAAAAAAAGAGCGTGGAAGTGAAGCAGTACGATAAGAAATAGCGTATCGGGGAGGGGACTTGGTGAAACTTGACAGAATGATCGGTATCCTGTCGGTTCTCCTGCAGAAGGAGAAGGTGACGGCGCCTTATCTGGCGGAAAAATTCGAGGTGTCCCGCCGCACCATTAACCGGGATATCGAGGCGCTGTGCATGGCGGGAATCCCGCTTGTGACAGAGCCGGGGGTCAATGGCGGCGTCTCCATCATGGAGGGGTATAAGATTGACCGGACGGTTCTTACCACTTCAGAGATGCAGGCTATACTGGCCGGTCTGCGGAGTCTGGACAGCGTAAGCGGCACGAAGCGCTACGCCCAGCTTATGGAAAAGCTGTCGGTGGGAGCATCGAACCTGCTGACGGGGGATACGCATATCCTTATCGACCTCTCCTCCTGGTACAAGGATTCTCTCTCTCCGAAGATCGAGCTGCTCCACGGGGCGCTCCTTTCCGGGCATAAGGTTTCCTTTTCCTACTTTGCGCCCGGCGGGGAATCAGAACGCACCATCGAGCCTTACGACCTGCTTTTCCAGTGGGCTGGCTGGTACGTGTGGGGCTGGTGTGAGCTGAGAGAGGATTTCCGTCTGTTTAAGCTGGTGCGGATGACGGATCTTTCGGTGGGCGGGACGTTTGAAAAGCGCGCCGTACCTTTTCCGGACCTTTCGGCAGGCAGGGTGTTTCCCGGCAGGTTTCAGGTGAGGGTGAGGGTCATGCCAGAGTACCGGTGGCGGCTTGTCGAAGAATACGGGCCGGACAGCTTCAGCGAGGAGCCGGACGGGACGCTGCTGTTTACCGGCACATTTGCGGATAAGATGCATGTGATCACCTGGATCGTCTCCTTCGGGGACGGGGCAGAGCTTCTGGAGCCGGAGGAACTTCGGACGGACGTCCTTAAATTTGCGGAAGGGATACGGGGGAAATATACCCGTGCGTTGACTGACGGGAACTGCGGCTGAAGGAGTATCCCTGTCAAAAAGGGTGAACATATAGGCGTTAGGCGCTTCAGCGCACGGCAGGATCAATACAAGGTTAATACAAGGATGCCGCAAGGTTAATGCAAGATTGGCGTGATAGAATGACAGATAGATCAGAAAGAAAGGGTGATTATATGTGTCATAGGAAAAAATGGTTCTTTTTTGCGCCAGTCAGTGTTTTGTCATTGAGCCTGCTGCTTGCAGGCTGTTCGAAGGAGGGTATCTTAAAGCAATATAACCGTGTTGTTGAGCTGGCCGGAAATACAACGCTTACAGGCGGTCTTTCCCTTGAAGGGAAACGGACGTACGGGGATGATCATTACACCGGGAATTATACGGCGGATTATGAACATTTCTCTGATACGGAATACCTTTTTGGAGGAACCTCCATTGATCGGGAAAACGGCAAGGATATTACGGTTTCCTGTGATCTGGATATTATCGGGGGAACCGCGCAGGTGCTCTGGTTTTCCGGCAGTGATGATCCGGTGGTCCTGCTTGAGGCGGAGGGAAGTTATTCTGATACGATAACATTGCCGGAGGGCGGCAATTATATCGGTATTACCGGGGATGATCTTACCGGTCACCTGACTTTGAGTATTGAATGATAGTTTTCACAGAGATTTAATCAAAACCATGACAGATAAGCTGTCGTGGTTTTTCTGCTATAATGGAGAGGTTTCAAGGAAGAAAGGAGATGAAAGTATGGCGTTCGATTACAAAAAGGAGTATAAGGAGTTTTACCTGCCGAAGAGGAAGCCGGAGCTTGTCACCGTGCCGCCTATGAACTTTGTCGCGGTCCGCGGGAAGGGGAATCCCAATGAGGAGGACGGCGCTTATAAGAAGTCCATCAGCCTGCTCTACGGAGTGGTATTTACCATAAAGATGAGCAAGCGCGGCGACCACCGGATGGAAGGGTATTTTGATTTTGTGGTGCCGCCTCTTGAAGGACTCTGGTGGCAGAGGGGTGTAAAGGGAGTCGACTATTCCCGCAAGGAGGACTTTGTGTGGATCGCTATGATCCGCCTGCCGGAATTTGTGACCAGGGAGGAGTTCCTCTGGGCGAAGGAGGAGGCCGCAGCCAGGAAGAAGATGGATGTTTCCGGGGCGGAATTTTTCACCTATGACGAAGGGCTGTGCGTGCAGTGCATGCACGTGGGTTCTTATGACGATGAGCCGGCGACGGTTGAACTGATGGATGCGTATGCGAAGGAGCAGGGAGTTGTGCCGGATATGTGTGATGGATTGGATATCCTTGATATGAGCGGCAGTGAGAGGGCGCGCTTTCACCATGAGATCTATCTGAGTGATGCAAGAAAGTGCAGGCCGGAAAACTTAAAGACCGTGATCAGGCATCCGGTAAGGAGGGGATAGGAAGATGGGTTATACGAAAAAACAGCTTGAGGAGCTTATCGGTACCGCGGGTTATCAGCTCTACCGGAAGCTCAATGATGATATACTGGATCGTTATCAGGTGTCCCAGATGTGGGACAAGGGCGGGAAAGACTGGGAGAGCTGCCTGCGCTACAGCCGCGGCGGGAAGACGCTCTGCACCGTATATTTCCGGGAGGGACAGGCCGGCGTTCTGATCATCTTCGGGAAAAAGGAGCGGGAGCGGTTCGAGGAAAGTGCTGACCGGTTTTCGGCTGCAGTGCGGGAGAAATATTATGCTTCGAGGACGTATCATGACGGGAAGTGGATGCTGTTTGATCTGGAGACACCAGATATGCTCATGGATATGGTGATGCTTCTGGCGGTGAAGAAGGCGCCGGATAAAAAGCTTGCCATGTGCGGCTATTGCTGCGATATGTGCAAAGTCTTTGCGCGGAATGTAAAGAAAAAAGATCAGCGCGCTTCTCTGTCGGCGTATTGGGAAAGGTATTACGGTCTTCGTATTCCTGCTGAGAAAATGCAGTGCGATGGGTGCCGGTGTAAAAAATCCGGTGCCCGAAGGATAGATGATTCCTGTCCAGTCCGTGCCTGCGTCCTGGGCAAGAAGCTTGAGGGCTGCTGGGCATGCACAAGCTACCCCTGCGAAGTCTTTCGGTCAAGAAAAGGGCTAAGCCCTGGTGAGGCGGATGCAGTCAGTGAGCTGGACATAGCGGAATATTATGAATATCTGGGAGCATTTGACAATAAATCCAGGCTGGACCGAAGGGAAAAATATAATCACGACATATAGTTGTCGTGATTTCTGCGCTAGAATTAAGCGATCAAATGAAAGGATGGTATTACTTATGAATTATGAGATTGTAACATTAAAAGAGAAAATTGCGGTAGGCATTTCTGCTAGGACGAACAATACTTCCCCAGATGCGGGCGCGGTCATCGGCGGGCTCTGGAACCGATTTTACAACGAGGGCGTATATGCGTCCATCCCTGGCAAAGAGGGCAAAAAAGCGATGGGGATCTATACGGATTACGCCGGGGACGAGAAGGCGGACTATACGGTAGTCGTGGCCTGTGAGACAACAGAGGAGCCAAAAGGAGAGTACGCGTGTGTTAAGATTCCTGCCGGGAGATACGCGAAATTCGTCGTCCGCGGGGATATGGTGCAGGCGGTAGGCGCAGCGTGGCAGGAGATCTGGCAGATGGGTCTTAACCGGACGTTTCAGTGTGATTTTGAGGAATATCAGGATGACTGCATGGAAGAGGCAGAGATCCATATCTATGTAGGGCTGGCTGCGGAGGACGAGAACGGGGAGAAGGATGACGAGAAGTGCGGATCCGGGGACGGCAAGACCGGGGCTGAGTCAAGATGCGGGCTTTTGTGCAGCGAATGTGCCTACCGGGAGCAGATGAACTGCGCAGGCTGCGTACATATCCAGAAGCCCTTCTGGGGCGATAGCTGTCCGGTAAAGTCATGCTGCGAGGAGAAGGGGCTTGAACACTGCGGGCTTTGCGAAGAATTTCCCTGCGGCCTGCTCAACCAGTTCGCCTACGATAAACAGCAGGGGGATGACGGGAAACGAATCGAGAGGTGCAGACGCTGGAGGGATTAGACGGTTAGCTGTCGGGGGAGTATTGTTATAAGGAGTAACGCCATGCATTATCGGAAGGTAAAAAGAATATTGTCGGCAAAGAACGGGATGAACCTGTACCGGGGATGCTCCCACGGGTGCATTTACTGCGATTTCAGGAGCAGATGCTACCATATCGAGCACGCTTTTGAAGATATCGGGGTGAAGGAAAATGCTCTGGAGCTTTTAGAGACGGCTTTAAGGCGCAAGCGGAAAAAGTGCATGATCGGCACAGGCGCCATGACTGATCCCTATATCCCGCTGGAGACTGAGCTTTGTCAGACGAGAAGGGCGCTTGAGCTTATTGAGGTGTGCCTTACTCCAATCCTTCCGTTCATTAACGATACCCGGGAGAACATTTCCGGCATTCTTGATCTGTGTATAGAAGCGCAGGTTTACGGGATCATCTGCTTTGGCATGGGGATCACGCTCAGGGAGGGCAGCCGGGAATATTTTCACCAGTAGCTTGAGCGCCTGTTCCGGGCATGAAAGAAAAGTATATGGAGTGCTACGGGAACAGGTACGAGCTTACAAGCCCCCAAAGCGGAGAGCTGATGGAACTTTTCCGGGATACATGCAGCCGCCGGGGGATCCTTTGCGATAATGATCGGATATGCCGGTATCTGTGGGAATTTCCAGAGGAAAATGGCGGGTATCAGCTATTGCTGTGGGATTAAGCGGCAGTTTTTGATTTTTTGTGCGATATGTATAAAATTATGGGAAAATAAAGATATTATTTTTATTGTGAACCAGGCGCCATATGGTGTATAATGAGGCGAATTAAAGAAACGATGTTGACTGGACTGACATTAAGGAGATAGATTATGGCGTTGGAAGATTACAATAAAGCGTATAAGCTGGGAAAGAGAGAGTACCAGCACAGGATGATGAAGGGACAGCTCCCCACGCTGCAGGTGTTAGATGAGATGCTGCCGCCCAAAGGCTTTTATTCAGAGGTTCCTTTGGGGCTTGTGCAGATTCCGGTGAATCAGATTGTAGGAACCAAGACAGGAGGCAGGAGCAATGCTTTCGCGGCGAATTTTATGCCCATCCTGAAGGTGGGGACAGAGTTCTCCCAGAAGTGGGTGACACTGTGCAACAGCCACGAGGAGGAAGGCATCAGAGAACCGATCAAGGCTTACGAGTACATGAACCAGTTCTACGTCCTGGAGGGGAATAAGCGGGTCAGCGTGCTGAAATATTTTGACGTTGTATCCATCCCCGGCACTGTGACCCGGATCGTGCCGAAGCGCACAGGCGAGAAGGAGAATAATATTTACTATGAATTTATGGAATTCTATGAGCTGTCTAAGGTGAACTATCTCTGGTTTTCTGAGGAAGGCTCATTTGCTGAGCTGCAAAAGGAGGTCGGGAAAGAACCAGGCGAGATGTGGAGCGATGACGACAAGCTGACCTTCAGCTCGATCTACACCCGTTTCCTGACGGAGTTTAATGCAAATGACGGGGATAAGCTTAACTGTACGCCGGGAGATGCGTTCCTTGCATTTATCAAGGTTCATGATTATGAAAAACTGGAGGAGATGACGACCAGCGAGCTTAAGGAGCTGGTGAAGAAGAGTTGGGAAGAGTTCGAGCTTTTGCAGGAGGAGGAAGAGATCGATTTAAAGATGGATCCGGTCCTTAAGGAGAAGACCATCCTGGATAAGCTTCTGCCGGCGAGTGTTACGAAGCTGAAGGCGGCGTTCATCTACGAAAAATCGCCCATGACCTCCGCCTGGACCTACGCCCACGAGCTTGGGCGGCTTCAGCTTGAGCAGAGATTTCCCAAGGAGGTTACGACGGTTTGCTATGAAAATGTGACGGTGGACACGGTGGAGGATGTGCTTGAGGAGGCTGTGGAGGAAGGGTGCAACCTGATCTTTACCACGACTCCTGCGTTCGCCCAGGCAAGCGTGAAGGCGGCCATCGCCCATCCGAAGATCCGGATCTTAAACTGCTCGCTGAATACCTCCCACCGCTATATCCGCACATACTATTCCCGGATGCACGAGGCGAAGTTCCTTATGGGAGCCATCGCGGGGGCTATGGCGAGAAATGATAAGCTGGCGTATATCGCGGATTATCCGATCTTTGGGACGATCGCCAATATCAATGCATTTGCGCTGGGGGCGAAGATGATCAACCCGCGGGCGACAGTGTACCTGGATTGGAGTGCCAAAAAGGACAATGACGCCCTCTGGAACTTTAAGAACAGCGACGCGTCCATTATTTCCGGAAAGGATATGGTGATCCCGGAGGATGCGTCAAGGTATTTCGGTATCTTCGAGATGAATGACGGGTATCCAAGGAGCCTTGCCATGCCCGTATGGCAGTGGGGCAATTTTTATGAGAAGCTGATTCGCACGATCATGGAGGGAACTTGGAAATACGACGACGACCCGTCTACGACGAAGGCCATCAACTACTGGTGGGGCATGTCGGCGGACGTTGTGGGCGTGATCTGCTCCCAGAATCTCCCGATCGGCACGAAACGTCTTGTGGAGCTGCTGAAGAATACCATCAGCCGGGGAGAATTTAATCCGTTTTCGGGAATTCTCTACTCCCAGGAGGGCATCGTACAAGCTCACCCCTACGGAGCCCTTTCTCCGGAGGCCATCGTGGAGATGGACTGGCTGGCGGAAAATGTCATCGGCTCGATTCCGAAGGAGACGGAATTAAAAGAACACACAAAGCCTGTGGTGGGGCAGCAGGGCTTAGATAAGGCGAAAGGATAGCAGGACAGATGAAGATACTTGCGATTGCGGACGAGGAGTCGGCCTATCTCTGGGATCATTTTGAGAGGGAAAAGCTTGAGGGGATCGACCTGATCATCTCCTGTGGGGACTTAGACCCCAGGTATCTGTCTTTCTTAGCTACCTTTACCTCTGCGCCGGTGCTCTATGTCCACGGCAATCATGATGAAAAATATGCAGACATACCGCCGGAGGGCTGTATCTGTATCGATGATTCCATCTATGTCCATAAGGGGGTGCGTATCATGGGGCTTGGGGGTTCTATGCGCTACCGCAACGGCGAGCACCAGTATACGGAGTGGGATATGAAACGGAGGGTGGGAAGGCTTGCTTTCAAGATTTTCAGAAACAGAGGCTTTGACATCCTTGTGACCCATGCTCCCGCGTATGAGCTCAATGACGCCAGGGACCTTCCCCATCAGGGCTTTAAGGTGTTTTTGCGGCTGCTTGAAAAGTATAAGCCCCGCTTTTTCCTCCACGGGCATGTACACCTCTCTTACGGGAGAAACCATAAGCGGTATGATAAATATCAGGAAACACATGTGATCAACGCATTTGAACGGTGTGTGTTTGAATATGAGGATGAAAACCTGCGGGAGCATCTTAGGTGATGCGGCGCAGGTTTTTTGAAGACAGGACGAAAACTCCGGTTGGTACGATTCACGTCCCAGAGTCCGCTCATCGCAAGGATTCGGGGCGGCTGTTAAAATATTCCATCAATGCTTAACAACGCAAGTCAAAGATATATGAAAAAATAATTGTATTAGATAATCATCTGGTTCCAATCATTGATACGGCGCGCCTATTTGAGCAAGTAGGTATATTTAGAAGAAGCAAGAAAGCAAGGTGCAGGCTGTGTCATTCAGAAATTTCGAATAGCATCGGATATTGCTGTCAATGTATGAGCGTGCTGTTTGTGATGCGCCAAAAAAAGGAGACAATAAGGTGTTCCATGTTTTTGGACGAAAAAGAAATCGATTTAGCAAGTTGCTGCAAATACAATTTGGCTACGGGATCATAATAAGTAGTAAGAGTGAATTCTGTGTTAAGAGGGATACTGTACTAAGAAAGAGTTGAGTAATATGGCGGTTGCTTTGAAAGAAGATTACCAGAGAGTTCTGGATGAACAGAAGAAAGAAGTCCGGGAGCTTGTAATGGCTGGACTCCATCCGTCCATTTCTGGCCGGACGGAGCACTGAGCCAAAAAGTCACACCCTTCCGGGCATTATTTATGCCGCATCCAGTCCCAGATACGCCCGCAGCAATTGATACGTATTCATCATCCCGTCAGTATGGCTGCGCTCATAGTTATGGGAGGAGTACACGCCGGGGCCGATCAGGGCGAACCGGATATCATGGCCGCTGCGAAGCGCCGCTCCGGCGTCGGAGGTGTAGTGCGGGTAGATGTCCACGGCATAGTTAAGCCCTTTTTTCTTCGCGGCTGCGATGAGATCCCCGGTGAGGGTATAGTCGTAAGGACCTCCGGAATCCTTAGAGCAGATGGATACCATTTGCTCTGTGCAGTCCAGGCCGTCCCCCACGCAGCCCATGTCCGCGCAGATCATCTCCTCAGTATCCGCCGGGATGCAGGATGCGCCGTGGCCTACCTCTTCATATACGGTAAAAAGCAAAGTGACCTTTCGGCTAAGAGCGGTCTTGCCGTCCCGGATGCTTTTCGCAAGTCCCAGAAGGATAGCGGCTGACAGCTTGTCGTCTAAGAACCGGCTTTTGATATAGCCGCTTCCGGTGATGGATGTGCGGGGATCAAGAGCGATAAAATCACCGTTCTGGATGCCAAGCCTTTTGGCGCCCTTTCTTGAATGAATATTTTCATCCAACAGGATTTCCATATGGGATTCCTTTTTCTCTTTTTTCTTGTCCGCTACATGGGCGGAGGGTTCTGTGTTCAGCACAACCCCGGTGTAGGTGCGCCCGTCTCTTGTATGTACTGTGCAGTTTTCCCCATCGCAGGTGTCCCATTGATGTCCGCCGATAGTGGTAGGACGCAGACGCCCGTTGTCCTTAATCTTCCTAACCATAGCGCCCAGCGTATCCAGGTGGGCAGAGAGCACCAGAGGATGTCCTGCGCCGCCCAGCGTGACGCGGATATTCCCCTTGTTCGACATCTCCGGCTCATATCCCATGCCCTGCAGCTGGCCTGATACATAGTCCGCGATTTTCCGGGTGTATCCGGAGGGACTTGGAATAGAAGTTAGAGCCTTAAGCTGTTCTAAAATATAGTTTTTCATATAATAAATCCCCCTTGCTTTGATATAGTAAAAATGTAGCGTTTACTATAATAATCCGAACGGACGAAATATGCAAGTGCTGTTGAAAAAAATTAAAAAAAATAGTATAATTTTTTTACTGACCAATATATGGACAGCGGTTTTTGTGCAGAAAGTACAGAAAAACGGGGTGAAAAGCATGGATACCGATATTATGGCGAACATCGAGCAGTGTTATCCGAGGATGACGAAAAAACAGAGGCAGATCGCCGGCTATATCAAAGACAATGCCGACATGATGACCTTCATCACGCTGAAGGAGCTGAGCCGGGAGCTGGGGGTGACGGAGATCACGATACTCAACGCCTGCCGGGTGCTCGGATATAACAGCTTTAACGAAGTTAAGTATGAGGTCAGGAAATATATCAATATGAGCCGGAGGATCGGACTTCACCAGCAGAATGACTATTTCAATACGGACGTGCCGGAGTACGAGCTTAACGACAAGGAACAGCTCCTGACAGAGATCTGCCGGGAGGAGCGGGAGCTGATGGAGGAGTATGCCAGGAACTTTGACAGCCGGCGTCTCATGGACGCGGCAAAGCTTTTTTGGGAGTATCCGAAGATCATACTGTGCGGAAGAGGTCTGTCCCATATTATCTGCAGGTGGATGGCCTCTGATCTGGCGGGGGCGCAGATCGGTTCCGTGCTCGTAGATACGGAGCTTAATGAGAGCGTTTATTCCGCGCTTCCTGTCATCGGCGGGGATACGCTCCTTGTGGCGGTTTCTTTCCCGGATCATTATTTTATGACGGAGAAGCTTGCCGGGTACGGGAGGAAGAAGGGGGCGAAGGTACTGGTGATCACCGATACTCCGGAGGCGGAGATCACCCGGCACGCCGATGAGCTTCTGACCGTGC
Source organism: Lachnospiraceae bacterium (assembly GCA_910575105.1). Taxonomy (GTDB): domain Bacteria; phylum Bacillota; class Clostridia; order Lachnospirales; family Lachnospiraceae; genus MD308. The sequence goes on along the minus strand of CAJTDK010000010.1, from coordinate 110,183 downwards.
GCAGCACTACCCGTTTATTTTTAAATACAGCGTCGGCGCCTATGGCTATGGTGAATCTCCTGATGTCGGCAGTTAAGATTGAGGGGGATATGGAGAAGGAGAATATCGGGAAGGAGTTCGGGACGCTTTTTTGACGCACAGGGGGGGAGCGCTCAGGCGGATTTCGTGCGTCTGTTAAGTGGTCTGTTGCTGCCCGTTACTTTAGCATGGCAGAGAAACGGCGTGATTTCAGAAAAAACAGCCTTGTTTTTGGTAAAAATATAACAAATACTTTAGTGAAAAATATGCAGTTTCAACAAACTTGCATATTTTTTTCTGTTTCTATATCAAATAATTGTAGTGTTTGCTATAATAGATATAAATGATAGGGTATATAGAAAATGTATATATCCTGAGAATTTTAATGTAAAGACAGGAGGTTGCACTTATGAAAAAGAGATTAGTTGCAGCAATACTTACGGCAGCGATGGCATTATCGCTCACCGCCTGCGGCGGAGGCGGAGGGGACAAAAGTTCCTCTTCAGGAGAGGGAGAGCAGTATTATAACATCTACCTGCAGACAGAGCCTTCCACCCTTGACTCAATTAAAGGAAACGACAACTATAGCTGGAAGATACTGATGAACACCATGGAACCGCTGACACGTCTTGCAGAGAAGGACGGAGAGCAGGTAAGAGAGCCTGCTGGGGCAGAGAGCTGGGAGTCTAACGACGACGGCACTGTCTGGACATTCAAGATCCGCGACAATAAGTGGACGGACGGAAAGGAAGTAACGGCAGAAGATTATGCTTACGGCATCCGGCAGACGCTGAATCCGGATGCTGGTTCACCCAATTCCTTCTTTACCGCAGATTTTATCAAGAACGGAGCGAAAGTGGTCAACGGCGAGGCATCTGTTGACGAGCTTGGCGTTAAGGTTGTCGATGACAAGACTCTTGAGATCACCCTTGAGGCGCCCACACCTTACTTTATGTCCCTGACCGATACAAGAGCGTGCTACCCGGTGCGCCAGGATATCGCAGAGCAGCACGGAGAGACATACGGCTCAGAAGCGGACAAGTACGTAAGCAACGGTCCTTTCAAGGTTGAGAGCTGGAAGCATAATTCCGAGGTCAGCCTGGTGAAGAACCCGGATTACTGGGATGCGGAGAATGTAAAGCTTGACAAGGTAAAATATTCGATCATCACCGATGAGACAGCAGTATTTAACTCCTTTGACAGTGGACAGTTAGACTGGTGCTCCACCGGAACAGAAGAGTGGGCAGACCGCTTCGACAAGAAGGACAACGCAGAGAGAGTGGATACCACAACACCGGCTATGCGTTTTGATTTCTTCAATGTCAATGACAAGTTATTCAGCAACATCAACATCCGTAAAGCATTTGTCCTGGCTGTTGACAGAGAGGATATGGCAAAGACCATCTATCAGGATATGCATATTCCGGCATACTGGTGGGTACCGCAGGCGATCTCCACCGGAGAGCTGGGCGACTACCGCGAGCAGGTAGACGCGCCGCTTGAGAAGATGGCGAAGGAAGAGGACGCAAAAGAGCTGCTCCTTAAGGGAATGGAAGAGCTTGGCCTTGGAAGCGACCCGTCAGCGATCACGGTAAAATACTCCTTAAGCGCGACTACCCAGTGGACGCGTAACTACGGCGAGTATGTACAGCAGAAATATAAAGAGATTCTGGGCGTGAATATCGAGCTTGACTTTAATGAGTGGACTACCTTCCAGCAGAAGACCAACAGCGGCGAATACCAGATGGGCAATATGATCTGGAGCACGGACTACGACGATCCGATGTCCATGATCTCTTTGTTCACCACGGCAAATTCAGGCAACATTCCTACGGGATGGTCCAACGAGAAGTTTGACGAGCTGATCGCCAAGGCGGGAAGAGAGATGGATGAGAAGACGAGAGTGGACCTTTACCATCAGGCAGAGGAAGTCCTGTTCAACGAGGGCTGCAATATCTGTCCGCTGGTGAACGAGATGGAGCATTCCTTCCATTACAATTACGTGAAGAATCTGAATAAGAAATTTACATCAACTTCCGGACTGAAGTATGTATATATCGAGGGAAGATAGGTAACAAATACCGCCGTCTGGTTTTGACGGCGGTATTTTGCAGTTTCAGGAAAGGAAAGGAAGAGAAAAGATGGCAAAATTTATAGTAAAACGTGTGGCATATATGCTGGTTACGTTATTGATCGTTATTACCGCGACCTTCTTTCTGATGCACAGCATTCCCGGCGACCCGCTGGCGCATATGGCCAGGAACCTGCCGGAGGAAACGAGGGCGAACTATTATGAAAAGTATGGCCTGGACAAATCCACGCCAGAGCAGTATGTGATCTTTATGAAAAACCTGCTGAGCAAGGGAGAGATGGGGGAATCCTTACGTTATCCCGGCCGCCAGGTTACCGATACATTGGTTGAAAATTCAGAAGTGTCGGCAGTTCCGGGCGGGCTGGCGCTGATCATCGGTCTGGTGATCGGTATCCTGCTCGGGATTGTCGCCGCCCTCCACAAGAACAAGTGGCCGGATTATATCGTGATGTTTATCGCTATCCTGGGAATCACGGTGCCGGTGTTCGTGCTGGCGTCGGTGCTCCAGTACATTTTCAGCGTAAAACTGATGGTGCTGCCTACTACCGGATGGGGGAGCTATAAGAACGTCATACTCCCGATTATCGTGCTAAGCTTCGGAACCATCGCCACCTACGCCCGTTATGTGAAGTCCAACATGTTAGACGTTATGGGGCAGGACTATATCCTCACCGCGGAGGCGAAGGGTGTCAGCAGGATGAATGTAATCAAAAGGCATGTCCTTAAAAATGCATTTCTCCCCTGTATGACGCTGCTTGTAGGACAGGTGTCCGGGATATTCACCGGCTCCTTCGTGGTAGAGAAGATCTTTGGTATCCCGGGTCTTGGCTTCTATTATATTAATTCGATCAATGACAGGGACTATACGATGATCATCGGTACGACCATCTTCGCGGCGGCGCTTTTTGTGTTCGTGCAGCTTGTGGTGGATATCGCGTACAGCCTTATGGATCCGAGAATCCGAGTGAAGTAGGAGGATGTGAATATGTTAGCAAATACAGAAAGTAAAGAGTTGAATATGGATATACCTGACGAGATGTTTCGGATCGTCGGGATCGACAAGGATGCGGAGGCTCCCTCAAGGCCCCGTATCGGCTACTGGAGAGACGCGTGGAGGAGGCTTAAGGAGAACCGGGTAGCGTTCGTCGCCCTCATCATCCTCCTGATCCTTATCTTTTTTATCATCTTCGGGCCGGCCATCAGCGGCTATGAATTTGAGCAGATCGACGCAGACGCCATAAACCAGGGACCCAGCGCAAAGCACTGGTTCGGGACGGACGACCTGGGAAGGGATCTTTTTGCCCGAGTATGGCAGGCAGGGCGCGTCTCTATCATCATCGGTATCTTAGGTGCGGTCATCGCCAGCGTCGTGGGCAGTATCTACGGCGGGATCGCAGCGTATTTTGGCGGCGCGGTAGATGATATCATGATGCGTATCGTAGAGGTGCTCCTTAGTATCCCTTATCTGATCATCGTTATCCTGATCTCTGTCATCACCGACAGCAAGAGCTTAGGGACCATGCTGGTAGCCCTTACCCTCACCGGGTGGTGCGGCATCGCAAGGCTTGTGCGCGGGCAGATGCTGCAGCTAAAGACTCAGGAGTACGTTCTTGCGGCAAATGCACTGGGGGTTGCGCCGATTAAGATCATCTTAAAGCATATGATCCCCAATACCATCGGCATGATTATCGTCGCCATTACGTTTGATATCCCGGGATACATCTTCTCGGAGGCGTTCCTAAGCTACGTAGGACTAGGCATCCAGCCCCCGTCAACAAGCTGGGGCGCGCTGGCTTCAGCGGCACAGCAGAACTTCATGTTCTACCCGTACCAGTTAATGTTCCCGGCGCTGATGATCGCGCTGACTATGCTTTCATTTACGCTGCTGGGCGACGGCCTTCGGGATGCGCTTGACCCGAAATTACGAAAATAGGAGAGACGGATATGGAAAAAATATTAGAAGTTGAGAACCTGAATGTTTCTTTTAATACATACGCCGGCGAGGTAAAAGCCGTGCGCGGCGTAAGCTTTGAGTTAAGTAAAGGGGAGACGCTGGCTTTCGTCGGGGAGTCCGGCTGCGGAAAGACCGTGACGGCCAAATCCATCCTCCGCCTTCTAAAGCCGCCCTTTGCGGTGATCAAGCCGGAGTCGAAGATCGTCTGTAACGGGAAAGACGTGCTGAAGATGAGCGAGAAGGAGCTGTGCGACTTCCGGGGAGATGAGGTAGGCATGATCTTCCAGGATCCCATGACCTCCTTAAATCCCACCATGACCGTGGGCGACCAGATCATGGAGAGTCTGATGATACATAAAAAGCTGGATAAGAAGTCGGCGAGGGAAGAGGCCATAGGTATGCTTAAGACGGTAAATATCCCCAGCCCGGAAAAACGGATCGACAACTATCCCCACGAGATGTCCGGCGGTATGCGCCAGAGGGTGATGATCGCCATTGCCCTTGCCTGCAATCCCAATGTGCTGATCGCGGACGAGCCGACGACGGCTCTTGACGTGACGATCCAGGCACAGATCATGGACCTGATGATGGAGCTTAAGACAAAGATGAACACGGCCATCATCCTGGTTACCCACGACCTTGGTGTCGTAGCTAATTTTGCGGACCGTATCCAGGTCATGTATGCAGGCGAGGTAGTAGAGAGGGGAACCACGAAGGAGATCTTCTACGAGAGCAGGCATCCCTATACGTGGGCGCTGCTGCGCTCTGTGCCAAGGCTCGGGACGGAGTCCAAGGAAGAGCTCTACGCCCTCGGAGGAACTCCGCCAGATCTTCTGCTTCCGTTAAACCACTGTCCTTTCGCGGACAGATGCGAGTACTGCATGCCGGTATGCAAAGAGAGAAAGCCGCCGGAGACGGTGATTACAGACACCCACAAGGCGTCCTGCTGGCTCATGCATGAGAAAGCTCCGAAGGTAAGATCATTTTATGACAGGGAGGAAGAGTAATGGGCGAATATATTGTCGAGGCGAAAAATCTATGTAAATATTTCAAGGCGGGAAAGAACCAGATCTTAAAGGCTGTGGACGGCGTGAACATCCGGCTTAAGAAGGGAGAGACGCTGGGCCTTGTCGGGGAGTCCGGCTGCGGGAAGACCACATGCGGGCGAACCCTGGTCAAGCTTTACGACGCCACCAGCGGAACCGTGCTCTTTGAGGGGCGGGACGTGTCAAAGTTCAAGGGAAAGGAACTGCTTGGCTTTCGCAAGGACGCCCAGATCATCTTCCAAGATCCGTACGCTTCCCTTGACCCGCGTATGACCATCGGGGAGATCATCACCGAGGGCATGAACGTGCATTTCCAGATCTCGGAAAAGGAGAAGGAGGAGCGGGTCAATGAGCTGCTTCATAAGGTGGGCCTGAATGCGGAGTATGCCAACCGGTTTGCACACGAGCTTTCCGGCGGGCAGAGGCAGCGTGTAGGGATTGCCAGAGCTTTAGCGGTGGAGCCGAAGTTCATCGTCTGCGACGAGCCGATCTCCGCGCTGGACGTGTCCATACAAGCGCAGATCGTCAACCTTCTGATCAAGCTGCAGCGGGAGATGGGACTTACCTACTTGTTTATCTCCCACGACCTTTCCATGGTTAAGCATATCTCTGACCGGGTAGGCGTGATGTACCTTGGCTCTATGGTAGAGCTTGTGGGGAATAAGGAGCTTTACGACCATCCGATGCATCCTTATACCCAGGCGCTGATCTCGGCGATCCCGGAGGCGGATCCCGACGAGGAGGAAGGAAAGACGAGAGTGCACCTGGAAGGCGAGGTGCCAAGCCCGATCAATCCGCCGGACGGCTGCCGGTTCAAGGCGAGGTGCAAGTACGCCAAAGAGATCTGCGGGAAAGAGATGCCAAAGTTAAGAGAGATGGAGCCGGGGCACTTTGTGGCGTGCCATATGTGCGGGAAGATATAAATTCTGAAAAAACGGAGAGGAACAAAGAGAGGATGCTTTCTAGGACATATATTGAGAAAATATTGGATTATGTTATCTCACATGGGGCAGACTATGCGGAGGTGTTTTATGAGGATGTGTCCCGGACGAGGTTTAAGCTTATGGATGAGCAGGTGGCAAGCTGCGTCTGCGGGCGGGAGAGCGGCATCGGGATCCGGATGTTCTGGGGGCTCGCCAGCGAATATCTCTACAGCGCGGATGCGGATGAGGGAAGGCTCTTTAGGCTGTTAAAGGAGCGGCTTCAGGAGTGCGGCGGCCAGAGCCGGCAGGCCTGGGGGCAGAAGGAGCGGGGGATTCCGGGAGGAAGAACCCCTCTGGCAGAGGTGCGCCCCCTTGAGATCATGGCGCCTTTATCAGGGGCGGGCAGTCTGGCTCTGGGAAGAAAGATCGGCCTGATTAAGAGCGGGATCGCTGCCGGGAGAGGGGCTGCGGATGGTATCGTGCAGGGCAGCGCTTTCTACACGGACGAGGATCAGCGGGTGCAGATTGCCAATACGGAGGGCGTGTACGCCGAGGACCGGAGGATGCGGACGAGGGTGCGCTTTACCATGACTGCCAGGGATGAACGTGACGAGAACCGGCAGACAGGATTTGCAGGCCCGGGAGCCATGAGCGGGCCGGAGTTTCTTGAGTCGGATGTGCCTGCGGAGGGGGCAAAGAAGGCGGCCAGGGCGGCAAAGTCCATGCTGGGCGCTAAGACCTGCCCGGTGGGGCGGATGCCGGTCATCATCGCAAATGGCTTCGGCGGATTGTTTTTCCACGAGGCGTGCGGGCATTCCCTGGAGGGAAGCGCGGTGGCGGACGGATGCTCGGAATTCGCAGGAAAGCTTGGCACGAAGATTGCTTCGGATAAGGTGACACTTGTGGATGACGGGACGGTTGCCGGAGAGTGGGGCTCCCTTGGGATCGATGACGAGGGTGTGCCGACCCGGAAGAATATACTGATCGAGAAAGGCATATTAAAAGGGTATCTTCTGGACCGGATAACTGCGAAAAAGATGGGAATGTCTCCCACAGGCTCCGGCAGGCGGGAGAATTACCGTTTTGCGCCTACCTCACGCATGACGAACACGTATATTGCGCCGGGGGAAGATGATCTTGAAGAGATGATCGGCTCCGTGGACAAGGGGCTTTATGTGAAGGATATCAATGCAGGCTCTGTAGACCCGGCCACCGGAGAGTTCAATTTTAACACCGGGGAGACTTACCTGATCGAGAGGGGAGAGATCACCGTGCCGGTAAAGAGCGCTACCCTTATCGGAACCGGGCGCGAGATCCTGCCAAGGGTGGATATGGTGTCCGGTAATTTTGCCCTGGAGCAGGGCTACTGCTATGCGGGCAGCGGACAGATCCCCATCGGGGCGGGGCAGCCCGCGGTCAGGATCACGGAAATGACAGTGGGAGGTAAGGAGATATGATCAGTGCGGCGAAAGATCCGGAGATATTGAAGTTCATGGACGAACTTAAGGAGCAGGGCTTTACCCACAGGAGGCTGACAGTGGACAGCCGCAGATTCCTCTGCCTTTCTGTGCAGCATCAGAAGCTTAAGGCCTTTGAAGAGGGCGCTGCGGGGATGTATTTTATCGAGGCGGCGTGGGACGGCGAATACTGCTGTGCTTACGCCGGTTCCCTGAGTGCCCATGAGGAGATCTTCCGGAGGCTTAAGGAGACGGCGGGCGTGTTCGGGGAAAGGCAGCTGCCGGAGTGCATTGGAGAGAGCATAGACCTGCGGGGAAAAAGATGGCGCGGGGTTGACCGGGATAAGGTGACGGATATTCTGAAATACGCGGAGCGCCAGGCTCTTGCCTGCGAGAAGGCGGACACGGTGGAAATCTGCGAGTACCGCCAGTTCGAGGACACGGTTACGCTGATTGACGGACAGGGCAATTATCTGGCGGATGACAACGGGGACTGCAGCTTTACGATCCGGGTCATTGCCAGGGATGAAGGATATGTGGCGGGAGCGTTTAAGCTTGGTATCGTGGACGCGCAGGATGAGGTGGGGTTCCGGGAGACTGCCGGCAATCTGGCAAGGCGTGCGGCCAAATACGCCAGGTTCGGCCTCCATGCGGATACAGTCATCTCAAGGAGCTGTCCCATCGTCCTGGAAAACTGTGTAACGGCAGAGCTTCTCGGGCATTACCTCCCGATGTTTTACGGTGAGAACCTCCGGCATGACTTAAGCGCGCTGGCCGGGCGCGAGGGAGAACGGATCGGCTGTTCGGCGCTCCGGCTTGAGGAAGACCCCTTCAGCCCTCACGGAACCTGCAGGCGCAGGATTGACGACGAGGGAGTGCCGGTCACAAAAAAAATGCTTATCCGGGACGGAGTCTTTGAGGCGGCACTCTATAATAAAAGGGATGCTGCCGCGGCAGGGAAAGTAAGTACCGGAAACGGCTTTAAGCCGGATATCACTGCCGATATCGGAACGAGAGCCACCAATGTGCGGCTTGGCTCCGGGGATAAGACATATTCCCGTAAGGAGATGATCGCGGCGGCCGAGGGCGGTATCTATATTACCAGGATTGAAGGTGCATTTGCCGGGACCGATACGAAGACCGGGGATTTCTCAATTCTAGCGTCGGGGAACCGGATCGAAGGCGGGCGTGTGTGCACCGCCCTGAACCAGTTTACCATATCGGGAAATATCTGCGAACTGTGGGAGGATATGGAGATGATCGGAGACGATGCGGTGTACCGGACGGTGGACGACGTGTGCGTACTCGGGCCGACGGTGAAGGTGAAAAAGCTGGTGGTGTCTGGGAAGTAGGAAAGAGGATGCATCAGATGGTAAGAGATGAAATGAGTAAGTACGCCGGCTGGTAGACGGTAAGCCGGTTGTTTTGTAAATTATGTTTTAATAACAAATCACTTTGAAATGATTTTTGCAGCAAAAGATCATTTTGAAGTGATTTTTATTTTGCGGCATTTTTTGGGAGAATTTTATATATTTTCCATGAGAAATGGATATTGACAAAAAAAGTAGAAGCCTGTCAAAGCTTTATCCGGGCTATACGGTTCAGAATGAGATGACCGCAAGCGGCCTCAGAGGAGAGCTAGGGCTGCCGTCAGTGTATTTTTATCTGTCTGTATTTGATGCGCTTGGAGACATAAAGTGCCAGTGGACGCGCACGAAATTGAAGGTACTGAAGCTCCTTGGGGAAAATGAGAATCTGACCGGGGATGAAAAGCATTATCTTCGTTTTCTTTTAAAGGTCAGCAATGCCTTTGCCGCGGTGCTTACGCAGGAGCCGGTTAAGCTCCCGAAGGAGATGCAGGAAAAGCAGGAAGAACTGTCAAAGCTTGTGGATACCGGGAAGCTGCACCGCTATCTGTGCAGGCAGGTAAGAAAATACCATGTCAGGCTTCACACGGATAAAGCGGAAGGATTTCCCTTTCTCAAAAGGCATACCGCTACAAAGATCACGGGATATACCTGGCTACAAAGGAACGCCGCAAACGCATATTTATCGAGCTGACAGACGGGAACCAGTATGCGATACGAAGAGTCTTGCCGCTTATTGGGGAAAATGTGGCGGTCTGCGGCCTGGGAACCATAGGACTTCTGCTTGTCAGTTTTCTTCTGGATGCGGGGGTTAAGAACATTTTTGTAATCGGGAATAAGGATTTCCAGAAAGAAATAGTTCTTGACATGGGGCTTTTAGAACAAAACTTCTGTGACAGCAGAAGGGTGGAAGTGGACCGGTGGATGATGGAGCGCACAGGCGGAGCAGGGGCAGATGTTTTTTTTGAATGTGTGGGAAGGGATGAGACTGTGTCTCAGGCGATTGACCTGACTGCTGAAGGGAGAGTCTGTCTGGTGGGGAACCCACTTTCAGATATAAAGCTTCCTAAGGATATTTACTGGAAGATACTGAAAAACCAGCTTACCCTTACGGGGACGTGGAATTCTTCATTTACCGGGAAGGCGGATGATGACTGGAATTATGTGGTGGAACGGCTCGCAAACGGCCGTTTTTCCCCGGAAAAATTGATTTCCCACAGAATTTCTCTGGAGGAGATTGGAAAAGGCTTTCAGATTATGCAGGACAAGACGGAAGATTATATAAAAATCATGGGAGTTATGGGATAGATAGGGAGGATAAAGCTTTACACCTATTGGTCTGTTCGTTATAATAGAAATTAGGAAAGACAATAATCTTTTATATGGAGGTGGAAAATATGACGGAAAAAGAATCGATTACGATAACCATTGACAGATATATAGACCTTCAGCGTGTGAAAAGGGCGAACGGGGGACATGAGAATCAGGACTGGATTATTTGATTAAAATCACAGTTGCCAAATTATCCTCCATGAGTGTTAATGTCAAGGATTTATCATTTTAAATATAAAAAAGGTGCAAAGTCTATTCCTGTCAGGCCTTTTTGTTGTGGGAATATCTTTGCACCTTTTCATTGTCACTTGTTCTTGTTCATTTACACATTTTTACTCATTCTCCGCAATGATCTTCTCTTTCATCTCCGGATCGAATTTATCTTCAAGAAGCATCTCAATCTCATGCTTATACGGCGCGTAAGCTTTCTTTGCCTTCGTCGGGGAAGGGATATAGGGTGTCTCTAAGATCTTCGGAACATCTGCAAAATCCGGGTGATGTACGATATAAGACAGGGCGTCAAAGCCAATCTCTCCGAAGCCGATATTCTCATGGCGGTCTTTTTTCGCGCCTACAGGATTTTTCGTGTCATTGATATGGAACACGGCGATCTGGTCCTTTCCGATCATCCGGTCAAATTCACTGATTACCCCGTCAAAATCATGGATGATATCATAGCCGCTGTCGTGGGTATGGCAGGTGTCGAAGCAGACGCGCAGCTTATCGCTGTACGTCACTCCGTCGTAAATGCGCGCAAGCTCTTCAAAGGAACGCCCGACTTCCGAGCCTTTTCCAGCCATCGTTTCCAGAGCGATGTAAAGATCCGTATCCTTTATAAGTACCTCGTTCAGCCCTTTGATGATCTGGCTTGTTCCAGTGTCCGTACCTTCCCCTACGTGAGCGCCGGGGTGGAGGATCAAGATCTTGCTTTTACAGGCTTCGGTGCGTTCGATCTCTGTCCGCAGGAAATTCACCGCAAGCTCGTAAGTCTCGGGCTTGACGGCATTGCCCAGGTTGATGATGTAGGGGGCGTGGACGACAACTTCATGAATGCCGTGTTCCTCCATATATGTCCATGCGGCGTCAATATTCAGCTCGCTAATATCCTTTCGTCTTGTATTCTGGGGTGCCCCGGTATAGAACATGAATGTGTTGGCGCCGTAAGAGACTGCCTCCTTTGCCGAGCCAAGCAGCATGTCCTTGCCGCTCATCCCCACATGGGAACCTATTTTCATCGGTATATCTCCTTTTCAAATTTGTTTGATTGTCTTTTATCTTTGGATAAATTTGTCTTTGCTCTGCCGGCAAATGGGGCATACGTAGTTGTCCGAAAGCTCTTCAAAAGGAACACTGCCCTCGTAGACATAACCGCAGATGCCGCATGTCCAGCGTAAAGAAGCGCTGCCTTCTGGGGAATCGGTTCTGCCTGCGGAAGCATTTTCCGGGGAATCGTTCTCGTCGGCGATATAGGTGGGAGCATTTTTCGGGCTCTTCCCTTTGACTACATTATGGTAATATGCGTAGGTCATTGCAGGTGCGCTGCCGATGGTGCCGCCATCGATGACTTCCCCTAAAAATACGGTATGAGAGGAGGTCTCCAGTTTATCTACGACTTTGCAGACGATGTAGCCGCAGCAGTCGTTTAACACAGGGAGACCTTCCTGTATGCTGAAATCCACGCCGTCAAATTTGTCCGTATCCTTCCCGGACTGGAACCCGAACTGCCCGATAAGAGAAGCCGGGGAAGTCTCGGACAGGATAGAAACAGCAAATTTCCCGGAAGCCTCAATGCAGGAATTGGTGTAATTATCATGGTTTATGCTGACCGCGATAGTAGCGGGCGATGAGGTGACCTGCATGACGCTGTTAGCGACGCATCCCGTGTTCCTTGTGCCGTCCAGGGTGGAAACGATGTATACTCCATAGGATAAGCTGCGCAATACTTTTTTATTCATCGTTATGTTTTCCTTTCGTAAATTTTTAATAATAGTAATTATTACTGATATAATACCATGAGATACAAGATTTGGCAATAATAGTATGGACTTTTTTGAAAAAATATAATACGATGTTGTAAGCATCGAAAATTGTCCGAAAAATAATATATCGTATAAAATGCAGGAGGTTTACTATCATGAAAAAAATCATAGATTATTTGGAAGAAGAATTAGGCGCGGCTTTTGAGAAGGCAGGATATGACCGGGGATTGGCGAAGGTCACGCTGTCTAACCGCCCGGATCTGTGCGAATATCAGTGTAACGGGGCCATGGCAGGAGCGAAGGCGTATCACAAGGCTCCCTTTATGATCGCAGAGGATGTGATCGCGAATCTGACGGAGAAAAGGTATATCGGAGCCGTCGAGGCAGTGAAGCCAGGCTTTATCAATATGAAGCTTGATGAAGAGGCAGTTGCTTCATATCTGAATGAGATGCGGACTTCAAAGGATCTGGGTATTGAGAAGGCCAAAGAACCGCAGATGATCGTGGTAGACTACGGCGGGCCGAATGTGGCAAAACCGCTGCACGTAGGGCATCTCCGCTCTGCCGTCATCGGCGAGAGTGTGAAGCGCATTGCCAGGAAGGCAGGGCATAAGGTGCTTGGGGATATCCACCTTGGCGACTGGGGCTATCAGATGGGGCTGATCATTACGGAGCTAAAGGAGCGCCAGCCTTCTCTTCCTTATTTTAATGAGGATTTTGCGGGAGAATATCCGAAGGAGGCGCCATTTACCATCAGTGAGCTGGAGGAGATCTATCCGACGGCCAGCGCAAAGGCGAAGGAGGATGATACGTACCGGGAGGCGGCGCTTCATGCCACATATCTGCTCCAGAACGGCCACAGGGGATATACGGCAGTCTGGAGGCATATCATGGATGTGTCGGTTGCTGACCTTAAGAAGAATTATGACCATCTGAACGTCGAGTTTGATTTGTGGAAAGGGGAATCTGACGCCCAGAGCGATATTCCGGATATGATCGGGCGGCTGAAAGCAGATGGATTTGCCCATATGGATCAGGGAGCCCTTGTTATCGACGTGCAGGAGGAGGCTGACACGAAGGAGATCCCGCCGTGTATGGTGCAGAAATCAGACGGCGCGTCGCTTTATGGGACGACAGACCTGGCGACGCTGGTGCAGCGTCAGAGGGATTATCAGCCGGACAAGGTGATCTATCTGGCGGACAAGCGTCAGGAGCTTCACTTTGTGCAGGTGTTCCGGGCGGCGAAGAAATCGGGGATCGTGCCGGAAAGCACAGGCCTTTTCTTCTTGGGCTTCGGAACCATGAACGGCAAGGACGGCAAGCCATTTAAGACAAGAGAAGGCGGGATCATGCGTCTGGAGGATCTGATCGCTGACATTGAAAAGGAGATGTATAAGAAGATCACCGACAACCGTACGGTAGAAGAGGCGGATGCGGCAGCTACGGCGAAGATCGTGGGGCTGGCGGCGCTCAAGTACGGCGATCTTTCTAATCAGGCTGCGAAAGATTATGTATTTGATGTGGACAGGTTCACTTCCTTTGAAGGAAATACCGGCCCCTACATTTTATATACGATTGTCCGGATCAAGTCGATCCTGAATAAATATGCGGCAGAAGGAGAAGGCTTAGAGGGTCTTACGGCCACTGCAGCGGGCAGCGATGGGGAGAAGGCGCTTCATCTTGAGGCTGCGAAGTATAATGAGGTGATGGCTGTAGCATACGAGGAGCTTGCGCCGCATAAGATCTGTGCGTATATCTATGATCTGGCAAATGCATTTAACCGCTTCTATCATGAGACGAAGATTCTTGCCGAAGAGGACGCAGAGCGGAAAAGAAGCTATATCGCGCTGCTTATCCTGGTGAAGGATATACTGGAGTCGTGTATTGATGTGCTGGGATTTGAGGCGCCGGAGCGGATGTGAAACCGGGTGGAGAAGTGCCTGCAGATGTTAAAAAAAGGACGTGTAGAAGATGAAAGAGACAGAGAAGCTGTTTTATGAGGACAGCCATTTGAAAGAATTTGATGCGTCCGTGCGCGCTTGCGTGCCGGACGGGGAAAGGTACAGGGTGGTTCTCGACCGGACAGCATTTTTCCCGGAAGGCGGGGGACAGTATGCGGATACCGGTTATCTGGACGGGGTGAGGGTGCTCGATGTCCGGGAAAAAGAGGACGTCGTATATCACATTACCGAAGAACCCCTTGAGGAAGGGGCAAAAGTTCATGGAAGGATCAACTGGGAGGAGCGGTTCGGGAAGATGCAGCAGCACTCCGGTGAGCATATCGTCTCCGGGATCGTCCACGAATGGTTCGGCTATAATAATGTAGGCTTCCATCTGGGGAGCGACTACTGTACGCTGGACTTTGACGGACAGATTACGAAAGAGCAGCTTAAGGAGATTGAACGCAGGGCCAACGGGGCGGTCTTTGAAAATGTGGACATCCAGGTGTCCTACCCGTCAAAAGAGGAGCTTGCCGCCCTGGATTACCGCAGCAAGATCGAGATCGAGGGGCAGGTGCGCATCGTGACGGTTCCCGGGTATGATGTCTGCGCCTGCTGCGCGCCCCATGTGAAAAAGACCGGGGAGATCGGACTGATCAAGTTGGTGAATATGGTCAATTATAAGGGCGGGGAGCGGATTACCATGCTCTGCGGGTACCGCGCTCTTTCGGATTATGACAGGAAGGATGAGAGCACCAAGGCCATTTCCGCGGCTCTGTGTGCCAAGAAGACGGATATCGCCCAGGCGGTGGAGCATCTTAAAGGGGAGCAGGCAGCTCTTAAGGGGAAGCTTATAGCGCTCCAGCAGAAGATGATCAGGTATCAGGCCCAGGAGATTGACATATCGGGGAATATAGTCACCGTATTTGACCGGGAGATTTCGGGAAATGGACCGCGGGAGCTGATGAACCAGCTCTTGTCAAGAGGGGCGAAGGTATGTGCCGTATTTGCAGGGACGGATGACGATGGCTACCGGTATGTGATCGGAAGCCATAAGGAGGATGTGCGCCCGCTGTGCAGAAGGCTGAATGAGGCCTTCGCCGGAAAAGGCGGCGGGAAGCCGGGAATGGTGCAGGGATCCCTGACCGGCAGTGAAGAGGCGGTAAGGAAGCTTTGTGCGGAAGATGTACAGGAAGATTAGAGAGGTGATTAGGATGGACAAATTTAAGAAGCTGGTGGCGGCAGCGCCGGTGAACCTCGTGGGATGGGCGCGGGAGGAACTAAAGGAATATGCAGACGAAGTAATATTCTACCCGGATCCGCCGAAGGACGGGGAGGATCTGGCCGGGCGGATCAAGGATGCGGACGGGGTGCTTGTGGGATTTGCCACCCAGATGGGGGAGGAGATACTGAGACAGGCGCCGAAGCTTAAATATGTGGGGATGATCTGCAGCCTTTACTCGGAGGAGAGTGCCAATGTGGATATTGCCTTTGCAAGGACAAGGGGGATCACCGTAAAGGGTGTGCGAAACTACGGGGACAAAGGCGTAGCGGAGTATGCAGTCTATCAGCTCATCAGGATCCTTCACGGCTATGGCTTTCCGCTTAAGGACGGTAAGATGCGGGAGATCACCGGGCTTAAAGTGGGTATGGTGGGAATCGGTGATTCCGGAGGGCTGATCGCGGATGCGCTGCATTTTTTCGGCGCGGAGGTTTCCTATTTTGCCAGAAGCGTAAAACCAGAGCGGGAGCAGCAGGGAATCCATTATAAACCGCTGCCGAAGCTGCTTTGCGACAGCGAGGTGGTGTTCACCTGCCTGAATAAGAATACGATACTTCTCCACGAGGAGGAATTCCAGGCCTTTGGCAACGGAAAGATCATGTTCAACACATCCATCGGCCCGGCAGCAGACATGGAGGCTCTGGAGAACTGGATCAGGCAGCCGGGCAATCTGTTCTGCTGCGATATGACGGAGGCGCTGGGAGATATGTCCGGGGAAGTAAGAAGCCGGGAGAATGTCATCTGCATGGGAGCTTCTTCGGGCATGACTGCTCAGGCATACGAGCTGCTCAGCCGGAAATCCCTTGATCATATCAGGGAATATCTTGGGGCAGAGCAGGCAAAGAGAGAGGGCTGTGTGAAACATATATTGTAAAGTGACAAAATTGCCGGATGATGGTACAATCATGCTATACCAACTGGAGCATTGCGGAAAGGAGTTACATTTATGAAGAGAAATCTGCTGTTGTTTTGCTGTATACTTACGTTGCTTTGCCCTTCTGGCTGTGCCAAAGGAAAGTCAGCTCAGTTAGGAACGGACGGATCTGAACCGGGGGAAACCGCTGTGGAGTCTGGGGAAGTCCGGACGGAGGCTGAGACGGATCAGTCTGAGAACGGGAAGGACAGGGCGGAGGAAGAAGTGAAGGAGACAGGTGAAGACGCCCTCCCCTTTGAAAATGGAAAGGGATATTATATACTGGAAGCTGATGCAGACACTACGGTTACTCCTGCGATCGAGTTTGACGGCACCGACGGTACATTTATGTTCCTGTATGATATCCTGTTGTCCCGCAATATACAGGGAACCTTTAAGGTCAAGGACAATATCCTGACGGCAAAAGCATCTGACGGCAAAGGAAAGTACCGTTTTGAGATTGAGAGCGGGGATGTGCTGCGGTTCGTGCAGAAGGGCTCGTCCGAAATTATGCTGTCCGATGCAGATAGCAACGAGAAATACCTGGCGGATAAAGCGAAGTTTATCCGCGAAGAGCATGTCATGCCAACGAAAGAAGAAGTATACGCCATGCGGCAAAGGGTTCTGGAGGGGATGACTGACGAGGCGGTGAAGACGCTGACGGACAACATCAAGTCGGCTAATGAGAGCCTGGAGCGAAGCTGTATTCATGGCAATCTGTTTGAGCGGCTGTCGGATCCGGAGAATCTGACCTGGAACCTGCTTGAAAAGACGGGGGAGGTACAGACGGACTGGGCATTTGAAGATGGCATGGAGTATGACAGATCCTCGGGGCTTACCTATGAGGAGTTTGGAAAGAAATACGGGATGCCTGTCATGACGGACAATCAGTACGATGCGGACGACCTCATCGGCATCGTGCAGCAGATGAAGGACAGCCTGAAAAATAATCTGCTGAAGAGTGATCTTGAGAATATTATCCAGAACATTAACTATGCGAGGGAAACGCATGATGTTGAGTATGTGAAAAAGATATACTATGCCCTGCATGATATGGATTATTTTCTGCTGCGGTACGGGATAGAAGATATCGGGAAGCATATTTCGGATATGTCTGCAGTGTCTGCGTATTACGGGGCTTTGGAGGTCTACCAGTGATGAGGCCGGTTAAGAAGATGAGCGGGCAGCAGGAAAAGCAGATAGCCGGCCAGGACGGGAGACAGCAAAGGAGGATTCATCTGGCTGTGGGGGTTGCAGCCATGTTTCTGCTGGTTCTTTCCCTGCTTCTTACCAGCTTTCAGCTTGCCATCTACGGAGATTCCCGGTACCGTTTTTATGAGAAGGAATACGTGAAGTATAAGGTGACGGAGTCTCTTGGCATGGAGCTTTCGGACGTGATGGTCGTGACGGATTATATGATGGACTATCTGATCGGGCGCGAGGAAGAGCTTTCTATCGAGACTGACGTGGACGGAGAAAGGCAGGATTTTTTCAACGAACAGGACCGGCTCCACATGGCGGATGTGAAGAATCTTTTCCTGGGCGGGCTTAAGGTCAGGACAGCCCTTTTTCTGGCGGCGTTTCTTTTTCTGGCACTCCTTGTCAGGCTTAAGGCGGATATGGGAAAAGTGCTGCCGGCGGCATATGGGATCGCGATGGCGGTGTTTGCGGCGGCGCTGGTATTTTTAGGGATTGCCTTCACCATTGATTTTACGCGGTGCTTTACCATATTCCATGAGATGTTTTTTACCAATGACCTCTGGATGTTTGACGAAAGTACCGATTATATGATCCGTATGCTGCCGGAAGGGTTTTTCTCGGATATGGTCGTCCGGATTGTACTTGTATTCGCGGGGAGCCTTGTGCTGCTTGGCGTGCTGGTCTGGCTTGTGCGTAAGGTGGTGCGCAAAAGGGCCGGAAAGGGTTAATGCCTGGATCCCGCTTACGGAACGCAGGTTAAATGGAGCTGCGAAGGCTGCTGCGAACGGAGCGGACAGCAGCATATGGATGAATGTTTTAAATGTGCAGAGGAATTACTGATTTCCTGTGTAGGGTAAATATGTTACAATGTATACATGCATGGGCAGCCTGCCGTTTTTAGCCTGCCGGTGCGGTAAGGAGGAGAATGAATGAGTAATGTAAAGCGAGTGTTTGTGGAAAAAAAACCGGATTTTGCTGTACAGGCGAAGGATCTTGAGCATGAGATCAAAGGGTATCTCGGGGTTTTGGATATCGCGTCCGTGCGCGTCCTGATTCGCTACGATGTGGAGAATGTCTCGGACGCTACATTTGAGAAGGCGTGCAACGGCATCTTCGCGGAGCCGCCGGTGGATATCCTGTACCGGGAGGAATTCCCGGTGGGGGATAACAGCAGAGTATTTTCCGTGGAGTATCTTCCGGGCCAGTTCGACCAGAGGGCAGATTCGGCGGTGCAGTGTATTCAGTTTATCAAAGAGGACGAGCAGCCGGTGATTAAGACAGCGGTGGTCTATGTGATCGAGGGCGCAGGAAGGGAGATCTCTGATGCCGAGCTTTCAGCGGTGAAGGCGCACTGCATCAATCCGGTGGATTCGAGGGAGACCGGGATGGAGAAGCCCCAGACGCTTCTGACCGTATTTGACGAGCCGGAGGATGTGATTACGTTTGATGGATTCAAGGATATGGGGGAAGGGGAGCTTAAGGAGCTCTACGGATCTTTAGGGCTTGCCATGACCTTCAAGGATTTCCTGCATATCCAGAATTATTTTAAGCATGAGGAGGCGAGGGATCCGTCCATGACGGAGATCAGGGTGTTAGATACCTACTGGTCGGATCACTGCCGCCATACTACGTTTTCGACGGAGCTTACGGACATTTCCTTCGGTGAAGGGGATTACCGCGCGCCCATGGAGGAGACTTATAAGCAGTATCTTGCTGACCACAGCGAGATCTTTAAGGGCAGGGAGGACAAGTTCGTCTGCCTGATGGATCTGGCGCTGATGGCCATGCGCAAGCTTAAAAAGGAAGGGAAGCTTGCCGATCAGGAAGAATCCGACGAGATCAATGCCTGCAGCATCGTCGTGCCGGTCACGGTAGATGGCGTGGAAGAGGAATGGCTGGTGAATTTTAAGAATGAAACCCACAACCACCCGACGGAGATCGAGCCTTTCGGCGGTGCGGCGACCTGTCTTGGCGGTGCGATCCGTGACCCGCTCTCTGGACGTACCTATGTGTACCAGGCCATGCGGGTGACAGGCGCGGCCGATCCGACGGCTTCCATGAAGGATACGCTCAAGGGCAAGCTCCCACAGAAGAAGCTTGTGCGCGAGGCAGCTCACGGATACAGCTCTTACGGCAACCAGATCGGGCTGGCCACCGGGGCGGTGAAGGAGATCTACCATCCGAATTATGTGGCGAAGCGTATGGAGATCGGCGCGGTTCTCGGCGCGGCTCCAAGGCGTGCGGTGATCCGTGAGACGTCGGATCCGGGAGATATCATCATCCTTCTGGGCGGGCGTACCGGACGGGACGGCTGCGGAGGTGCCACCGGTTCTTCCAAGGTGCACACTACGGAGTCCATCGAGACCTGCGGCGCGGAGGTACAGAAGGGGAATGCGCCGACAGAGCGTAAGATCCAGCGGATGTTCCGCCGGGAAGAAGTGAGCAGATTAATCAAGAAATGCAATGACTTTGGCGCAGGCGGTGTCTCCGTCGCCATCGGTGAGCTGGCGGACGGCCTTAGGGTGGATCTTGACAAGGTGCCGAAAAAGTATGCGGGCCTCGACGGTACGGAGATCGCCATCTCTGAGTCCCAGGAGCGTATGGCAGTCGTAGTGGATCCGGAGGATGTAGCGGAATTTATGGGCTATGCGAAAGAGGAGAGCTTAGAGGCGGTAGAGGTGGCGGTTGTCACCGAGGAGCCAAGGCTTGTCCTTTCCTGGAGAGGAAAAGAGATCGTCAATCTGTCCAGGGCATTTTTAGATACCAACGGCGCCCATCAGGAGACGGCAGTTGCCGTGGATATTCCGAACCGGAAGGACAGTATCCTTGTGCGTGAGGAAGTGGGGGATGTGCGGGCGAAGTGGCTGTCTGTGCTGTCTGACCTCAATGTCTGCTCCCAGAAAGGGCTGGTTGAGATGTTCGACGGTTCTATCGGGGCGGCTTCCGTGTTCATGCCCCACGGGGGGAAATATCAGACTACGGAGACCCAGGCTATGGTTGCCAAGCTGCCGGTGCTTGGGGGCGACTGCGACACCGTGACCATGATGAGCTACGGCTTCGACCCGTATCTGTCTACCTGGAGTCCGTATCACGGGGCCATCTATGCGGTGACAGAGTCAGTGGCAAAGATCGTGGCAAACGGCGGCGATCACCGGAAGATCCGGTTTACCTTCCAGGAGTATTTCCGGCGGATGACCGGGGAGCCCAGCAGATGGAGCCAGCCCTTTGCCGCGCTTCTGGGCGCATATAACGCACAGCTCGGCTTCGGCCTGCCGTCCATCGGCGGAAAGGACAGTATGTCCGGCACCTTCGAAGATATCGACGTGCCGCCTACACTGGTTTCCTTTGCTGTGGATATTGCAAGAGAAAAGGATATTATTACCCCGGAGCTTAAAACGGCGGGCAATAAATTAGTATGGCTCCGTATTCCGACAGACCAGTACGATGTTCCGGTTTATGAGAAGGTGATGGAGCAGTACGGGAAATTTACCGAAGATATCCGGGCGGGCAGGATCGTATCGGCTTACGCAGCAGACCGCCACGGCGTGATCGCCGCAGTTAGCCGCATGGCCTTCGGCAACCGGATGGGTGTGAAGATTGAGCATAATATGGATGCGAGAGATCTGTTTGCCCCGGCCTTCGGCGATATCATCGCGGAGGTTGCAGACGGTAAGGTAGGTGAGCTGGCCATCGAATATACGGTGATCGGTGAGGTGACAGGCGACGGAACCTTCTCCTACGGCAATGTAGCGATCCCGGAGGCAGAAGCGGAGGGCGCATGGAAGGCGACACTGGAAAAGGTATTTCGGACCAACTCCGGCGCCGAAGGCCAGGAGGAGAAGATAGAGACCAGGCTTTACCATGCGTCCGATATCCATATCTGCACCCACAAGATCGCACAGCCGACGGTATTCATCCCGGTATTCCCGGGGACCAACTGTGAGTACGACAGCGCGAGTGCTTTCGAGCAGGCGGGAGCCAGGGTAGTGACAAAGGTGTTTCGGAACCTTGATGCGGCGGATATCATCGATTCGGTGAATACCTTCGAAAAGGCTATCGACGGGGCGCAGATCATCATGTTCCCGGGCGGATTTTCCGCAGGAGACGAGCCGGACGGCTCCGCGAAGTTCTTCGCTACCGCATTCCAGAATGCAAAGATCAAAGAGGCTGTGGAGCGTTTGTTAAATGAACGGGACGGCCTTGCCCTCGGCATCTGCAACGGCTTCCAGGCACTGGTAAAGCTTGGCCTTCTGCCGAATGGACAGATTACCGGGCAGGATGAGAAATCCCTGACGCTGACTTACAATACCATCGGACGCCACATTTCCAAGATGATCTACGTAAAGGTAGTTTCGGACAAGTCTCCGTGGCTTAAGAAGGCCGAGCTTGGCGGCGTGTACACGAACCCGGCATCCAACGGGGAGGGCCGCTTTGTGGCGGATAAGGAGTGGCTGGATAAGCTTTTTGCAAACGGACAGGTGGCGACCCAGTACTGCGATACCGACGGGAATATTACGCTGGATGAAGAGTGGAACGTGAACGGTTCCTACATGGCCATCGAGGGGATCACAAGCCCTGACGGACGGATATTCGGCAAGATGGCCCACTCCGAGAGACGCGGCCGGTCTGTTGCCGTGAATATCTACGGTGAGCAGGATATGAAGATCTTCGCGTCCGGCGTGGAGTATTTCAGATAAGATAAATGAATGAATCCTGAACTTTTGATGCATTATAGCGAAGAAAAACAAGATAGAAATGTTCCTGTAAGAGCACGGAATGCAGGAAATGAAAATGAATATTGCAAAAAATAGAAAAATTTGCAAAAAAATCCTTGTGTTCTGCGCGGAAATCCTTTACAATGTTAAAGGACAAAAGCGCCAGGGGAAGCGGATGGACGTTGTCCGTCCGCTTTTTTAAGCTTTGAGGAAGTTAAGGAAAATATAGTTTAGGAGGTAAAGTGATATGTCATATGTAGATGAAGTCTTGGAGAAGGTAGTAGCGAAGAATCCGGCGGAGCCGGAGTTCCACCAGGCGGTTAGGGAGGTTCTGGAGTCACTTAGGGTAGTCGTTGAGGCCAATGAGGAGCAGTTCCGGAAGGATGCCCTGCTTGAGCGGCTGGTTGAGCCGGAGAGGCAGATCAAGTTCCGCGTTCCGTGGGTGGATGATAAAGGACAGGTTCAGGTGAATACCGGATACCGCGTACAGTTCAACAGCGCTATCGGACCCTACAAGGGAGGCCTTCGCCTTCACCCGTCGGTAAACCTTGGAATCATCAAGTTTCTGGGATTTGAGCAGATTTTTAAAAACTCACTGACCGGCCTTCCCATTGGCGGAGGAAAGGGGGGCTCTGACTTTGATCCGAAGGGGAAGTCAGACAGAGAGGTTATGGCGTTCTGCCAGAGCTTTATGACAGAGCTTTGCAAATATATCGGCGCTGATACGGACGTGCCTGCCGGCGATATCGGTACAGGCGCCAGGGAGATCGGCTATATGTTCGGCCAGTATAAGAGGATCCGCGGCCTTTATGAGGGAGTACTTACCGGCAAGGGCTTAAGCTACGGCGGCTCTCTGGCAAGAACAGAGGCTACCGGATACGGCCTGCTGTATCTGACAGAGGAACTTCTTAAGATCAACGGCAAGGAGCTTAAGGGTAAGACCGTCGCAGTGTCCGGCTCCGGCAATGTTGCCATCTACGCCACAGAGAAGGCGCAGCAGTTAGGCGCTAAGGTAGTGACCGTCAGCGATTCTACCGGCTGGGTATACGATCCGGACGGAATCGACGTTGCGGCACTTAAGGAGATCAAGGAAGTAAGGCGCGAGAGGCTGACCGAGTACAAGAGCTACCGTCCGGATTCCGAGTACCACGAGGGACGGGGCGTATGGTCTGTGAAGGTTGACGTGGCCCTACCGTGTGCGACACAGAACGAGCTTCATCTTGAGGATGCGAAGCAGCTTGCTGCCAATGGCTGTATCCTTGTGGCGGAGGGTGCCAATATGCCGACGACCATGGAGGCTACCGAGTACCTGCAGCAAAACGGCGTACTCTTTGCTCCGGGCAAGGCTGCCAATGCAGGCGGCGTGGCGACATCTGCCCTTGAGATGTCCCAGAACAGCGAGCGCTTAAGCTGGAGCTTTGAGGAAGTGGATGCGAAGCTTAAGGATATCATGGTAAATATCTGCCATAATATCGACGATGCGGCAAGACGCTACGATGCGGAAGGCAATTATGTGCTGGGCGCGAACATCGCAGGCTTCGAGAAGGTAGTAGAGGCGATGACCGCCCAGGGAATTGTGTAAAATACTGATAGATATCGGATGGATGAGCAGCAGGAAAAGTGAAGAATAAGTGTAAAGATCCGCAGGCGGCAGGAAATGTGCTGCCTGCGGATCGTTACGTAAGCAGATGGTCTTTTATTCTGCCGCAAAGAAGCCGCCCAGGGAATCGATAACGGCTGCAGTAGTCTTTGTCGGTGCTGTTGTAAGACATACCGCGACAAAGATGATCAAAGCGGCAATCAGCCCCCAGAGCCCGGCCATGATTCCCAGGGGATTAGGCAGGATAAATGTGGTGAAAAGCATAACCCCTTCGCCGATCAGGATACTGGATATTGCCCTTTGGGCGTTAACCTTTTCCAGTAGATGTCGCCAAGCATAGCAGGTGCGGGGGCCGCGCGCCGCCATCTGCCAGAGCAAGGATATCACTGCTCAGCCCCGGCCGCATCAGAGCCACGATGACGGAGCAGAACCCAAAGACCAGTGTTGCGGCTTTGGCGATCTTGTACCGCGTATATTCATCTGCGGATTTATTGATATAAGTTCTATAGATATCCGTAGAAACCATCGTACTGACTGCATGGAGCTGGGAATCTCCTGTAGACATGGAGGCGGCCAGGATGCCGGAGATAACCAGGGCTGCAAACACGATAGGCGTGTAGATTAAGAGCAGCTCCGGGAAGATCGTATCCGGTGATTCCAGTCAGGCATCAGTATGTTTCCGGCCATGCCTGTTGCCGGAAGAAAGATATAGTATGGAAGTAAGGTAAATGGATGACAATACGGCAGACCATTTTAATACCTTCAGGGATTTCCCGGCAAAGAACCGGGGTGTCATATGGGGAAACATCACCATTCTGATCCACATAATACTCCCTGGGCGGCGTCCGTAAGCGCGACTCCTTTCATTCCGCCCATCCAGACTAACACGATCATGATCGCAAAAAAGCTGATGGTGCCAAGCTCATATTTTAATCTTCCGCTGTTGATCGTCTGAAAAATATACCCTGAACCAATTGCCTGCATCGCCACATAGAAACGGTGAAGATCATGGCGATCACCGTGACGATAAGGCAGATGTCCTTACTTTCATACACATCGCTGATGTACTGTGACATGGACATATATCCTATGGTCTTTCCGAGATACCAGAACCCTCTTTTGATCACCCAGAACAGGACGCCGGGAAATACCGTCCAGATCCCGAGTCTTTTTCCCATGACCGGATGGTTAAAACTCCCACTAAAAATGCGATGATCGCGATGACATACCATGCATTCAGCCAGACCAGAAGTGTCGGCCATCCCAGGACAAACGGATGTGCTTGTGCATAATTACTCACGATATTGATCACCGGCGGGTTTACCATAATTAATACCAGTAACAATATTCCATAGATTGCTTTTTCGCTTGCTGACAACTCCATTCCTTTTCTTCCTACAGATTATTTTTCTTTCAGGGTTTCGATAACTTCGATCAGACGTTTCACCGGATACTCATGATAAATCCGGCCTTTTTCGGCATCGGCTTTTGTGGGCTTGCCGGAAGTCCCGCCTGCGATCTGCGCATTTTTTCGGCATGTTCATAGGTGCTCGGGACATAACATAGCGTGTCCTCCCTTAATAGGAACACGAGGAGGGAAAGGATATTATTGATTTTTACCGCCAATGTAATTTTAAATACTTTGGGAAACATGGTAAAAAAGAAGACTACCCAGCCCAATATATGATCGGATGCGGCGGGGCATATACGGAATACGTATATCTGCTTTTAGACGGACGGGTCCGACAGTATTTTGTCAACGGCAAGGGGATGGAGAAACCCCTGCTTTTGCTGTCAAAAGGGGATATCAGGAAATACCCATAAAGAGCTGGCTCATATGATCTCATCCACCCGCAGTACGATATCCCGGATCATGAAGGATCTGATACAGGAGGAGTTTATCAAGATTATCGACAGGTATATTTATTTTTCGTAATTTTTTTGAAAAAACTCTGAAAAAAGTGTTGACAAATACTGACAAAGAATAGTATAATGGCAAAGCGGGTTCGAGATAAGGACTTGCTAAGATATGGGATCATAGCTCAGCTGGGAGAGCATCTGCCTTACAAGCAGAGGGTCATAGGTTCGAGCCCTATTGGTCCCATACCATATCTGGCGGGATAGCTCAGTTGGCTAGAGCACACGGTTCATACCCGTGGTGTCGCTGGTTCAAATCCAGTTCCCGCTATTGATTTACAAAGGAGACAGTTATTGACTGTCTTCTTTTTTTATATTATGATATTACCAGCAGTACAAGGAGGATGAAGGATGACGAGATCACGGTTATATATTTATATTGTTGCAGGAGGATACGTGATTTATACTGGTTTTGGGCTGGCAAAGAATGCGCTGGCACAGCGGCCGGACAATTATATGATGTATCTGGTTATCGGCGTATTGTTCATCGCGGTGGGTGCATTTCTGGTAGCAAGGAGTGCCGGCAAGCTGATGAAGGGTGATGATGAGGGATTCGGAGACGATTCGGATGCCGGAAGGACGGATAGCTCAGAGGAGAGCGGACAGGAAGGGGGAACAGACCATGAGGATAGGAACGGGATATGATGTCCACCGGTTAACCGAGGGACGCAGGCTGATATTAGGAGGGGTGGATATTCCTTACGAGAAAGGGCTTCTGGGGCATTCCGATGCGGATGTCCTGCTGCATGCGGTGATGGACGCGCTGCTAGGAGCGGCGGCTCTCGGGGATATCGGGAAGCATTTCCCGGACACGGATCCGGCCTATAAGGGGGCGTCAAGTCTCAGACTTTTGGAACATGTAGGACGGCTGATCGATGAGAAGCTTTATGTGATCGGCAATATCGACGCCACGATCATCGCCCAGCGCCCGAAGCTGGCGCCCTATATCGACGAGATGCGAAAGAATGTGGCGGACACCCTTGGCATTGAGATTGATCAGGTGAATATCAAGGCGACGACAGAGGAAGGGCTTGGCTTTACCGGAAGTGGCGAGGGGATCAGCGCCCAGGCCGCAGCAGGTCTTGAGACGGTAGCGAATTACAGCTACACGGCGGCATCGGATGAAGGACAGGGCTGTTCAGGCTGTGCAGGCTGCGGAGACTGTCCGCGTAAGTTGGGCGGTGAAGTTTAAGTGGAGATCAGGCGGTTAAAGCAGGAGGAGAAAGGGTGTACAAGGACGCTGTATGAGGAGGTATTTCCGGAGGACAGCAAGGGATTTGTAGACTACTATTATACGGAAAAGACGAAGGATAATGTAATCTATACGGCAGAAGAGGACGGGCGGATCTGCGGTATGCTGCATCTGAACCCGTATATGCTGTCGGTGAACGGCACGGAAAGGGAAGCAGATTACATCGTTGCGGTGGCAACCCGGGCAGAGTACCGCAGACGCGGTTATATGGCGGCGCTCCTTGGGCAGAGCCTTAAGAACATGTACGGGGCGGGGAGGTCATTTACCTTCCTGATGCCGGCGGCGGAGAGGATTTATCTTCCCCATGATTTCCGTACGGTTTATGAGCAGGAGAAACGGTACTGCGGCACAGGCGAAGAGGATGATTTCCTAGTGCCGGTGGCGGAGGGGGACTTAGCAGAACTATCCGATAAGGCGAACCAGTATCTGGAAGCGAATTTCCAGGTGTTTGCCAAGCGGGATGCTGCGTATTACCGGAGGCTTCTTAAGGAATATGCAAGTGACGGGGGATGTCTGATGCTGAAAAGGACAGGCGGGGAGATCACGGACTGCCGGGTCTTTATGCCGGGGGACAAAGAGCCTGAAAGACCGAAGATCATGGTGAGGATCGTGGACGTGCGCAGGATGCTGATGTCTGTTGGCCTGAAAAGCCTGATCGGGGTGTGCTTTCAGATTACCGATCCGGTGATCGGGGAGAATAACCGCTGCGTAGTCGTTACAGGAACAGAGTATTCCGGCGTGATGCTGATGGATGGCCGGCCGGAGAACAGCGAGGGAACTATATCGGTCGCCGCACTTGCAAGCTTCCTGTTCGGGGCGAAGACTGCGGATGAGATCGGTATGGAGGAAGGCGTCTCTATGTCGGAGCGGATGAAGGGAGAGCTTGAAAAGATCGTGCCGCTCTCAAGGATATATCTGAATGAGACGGTGTAAGTGAAGATATAACAGAATACATTTATTATAACGGAGGTGAGAGGATATGCAGGAGACAAGGCCATTTATCAGCTGGAAGCTGGCAGAGGAGTTTATGACTGCTGTGTTTGAAAAGTACGGGGTTCCCAAAGAGGACGCCGCAGTGTGCGCAGATGTGCTTATTGAGAGCGACCGGAGGGGGATCGAAAGCCACGGATGCAACCGGTTCAAGCCGATCTATATCGACCGGATCAAGGAGGGCATCCTAAACCCGGAGACTAACTTTGAGGTGATCAAGGAGACGCCGGCCACAGCCGTTGTAGACGGGCATAACGGGATGGGGATGGTCGTCGGTACAAGGGCGATGCAGATGGCGATCGACAAGGCGAAGCAGTACGGCATGGGCATGGTGGCTGTGCGCAACTCCACCCATTACGGAATCGCGGGCTATTACGCGACGATGTGTACACAGAAGGATATGATCGGCATCACAGGGACCAATGCGAGGCCGTCCATAGCGCCTACCTTTGGCGTAGAGAATATGCTTGGGACGAACCCGATCACCTTCGGACTTCCTACAGACGAGCCGTTTCCCTTCGTGCTGGACTGCGCTACGTCTATCTCCCAGCGGGGAAAGATCGAATTCTACGCGCGCAGCGGGATGGATACGCCGGAGGGCATGGTTATTGGAAATGACGGGAACGCGGTGACGGACAGTGCACAGATCTTAGAGGACCTCAACTGCGGACGGGCGGCGCTGACGCCTCTTGGCGGGATCGGCGAGGAGCTGGCAGGCTATAAAGGATATGGTTACGCGACGGTGGTGGAGATCCTTTCTGCGGCGCTTCAGGCAGGCAGCTTTCTCAAGATGCTTTCCGGTAAGGACGAGGCAGGCAATAAGATCCCTTATCCGCTGGGACATTTCTTTATTGCGATCAACACGGAAGCGTTTATGGGGGCGGAGAGCTTTAAGAAAACCGCCGGGGATATCCTAAGGCAGCTCCGTGCTTCGAAAAAGGCGCCGGGCCAGGAGCGTATCTTTACTGCGGGAGAAAAGGAATATGAGGCCTGGCAGTTCAGGAAGGATAAGGGCATTCCTGTAGGAGAGGCTGTCCAGGAGGAGTTTATCAAGATGAGGGATGACCTGGGGCTTACGCAGTTTGTCTTCCCCTTTGAACAGGCGGGGGAGAACAGGCAGAAGGAACAAAAAACAGAGCTGCCATAAGACAGGCAGCATTAAACAGAGGGAGGCAGCGTCCTGCATGGATTGCTGTCTTTCTTTTTTTGCTGTTCCTGCCCCAAATTGATTAGGAATTCTTTAGAAATTCTTTTGTTTTTTTCGTGACCCCTCTTAAGAATTGGCGGGTATACTTCAGGTAAAGCATAAGGAGGGAAGCAGATGAGGAAAGGCGCATACCAAAAGACGGCGGAATGTGATATGATATACTGGCGCCGGCAGCTAACTGTCGGCAGAATAGAGGGAAGAAGAGAGGAGAATTCAGAAAATGGAGATAAATCATGTGCTGGTTGTGGAGGATGACAAGGAGATACGCGAAGGGGTAAAGATCTACCTGAAATCCCAGGGCTACGAGGTGTTCGAGGCGGCAGACGGTATAAAAGGGCTTGAGGTGATTGAGAAAGAGGAGATCCATCTGGCCATCGTGGATGTGATGATGCCGAGGATGGACGGGATATCTATGACCATCAAGCTGAGGGAAAAGCATGATTTCCCAGTGATCTTCCTGTCGGCGAAGTCGGAGGAGGTAGACAAGATCATGGGACTGAATATGGGTGCCGATGATTATGTGACGAAGCCTTTCACTCCGATGGAGCTTCTTGCCCGGGTCAATTCCCAGCTAAGGCGCTACAAAAGATTTTTAGAACGTCTCGGGACGGTGAAGGAATCCTCGTCGGTGCATACGATCGGCGGACTGGAGCTTAACGAGGAGACAGTTGAGGTGACGGTGGACGGGGAGCCGGTGAAGATGACCCCGATAGAGTTTAAGATCCTGCTGCTGTTCATGAAGAATCCGGGAAGGGTATTCTCCGCCGAGGAGATCTACGAGCGGGTGTGGAATGAACGGGCGGTAAACACAGATACGATCATGGTACATGTAAGAAATATTCGGGAAAAGATTGAGATCAACCCGAAGGAGCCAAAATATTTGAAGGTGGTGTGGGGTGTTGGATACAAAATTGAAAAACAGGCATAAGCTTGCAGTTATTCTTATTCTATTTATCATTATGATCCCGGCGATTGTGATCGTGGAGCAGTACGGCAACGTATATTATGATATGTCCCAGAACGGGGAACGGAGAAAAAAGATAGAACAGTCTTCGGGTGACTTTATGGGGAACTTCGTGGATATCTGCTATATCCTTTACAATACGGAGACAGACGGCGGCCGTGACGGGCATGTGGCGGAGTTTACAGCCTATATGGGTGAAGGGTATGATGATACCTTTATGTCGCTTTTGGATTACCGGGTCTTAGACGGCAGCGGGAATGTGATCGCCAAGACGATGGCATCCAGTGACAGCAGCTATCCATCGGAGGAGAACATGAATGATTATGCCATCGGCATGGTGATCACGTTTGATGTGGCCGGACGGCCTTCAGCGGTCATCCAGGAGGGTGAGTTTAGGGAGGCCCAAAGCAAGGAGCTTAACCGGATACTGAATGATTTTTACGATTCCTCGGCGCTGGCACAGTGGTTTCAGGATGAGGCGTATGAAGAGATCTTAGAGACACCGAAGGAAAGAATCTATTATCTTGCCATGCGTGAGGAGAATATAGAGGAATATTTCCAGTCCCGGGGAGTTTTTGCGACGAAGTATTATGTGCCGTCCTGGTTTTATTGGATGATGATGTTCCTGGCGGCGTTGGTGGCAGCGGCGGCGTTCCTTCTTCCTACCCGCAAATCCCTCCGAACAGGGGAGGAGAAGATCTTCCGGATGCCTTTGGAGATCCCGCTGATGGTACTTTCCGTTGTGCTCGCCGCAGTCGACCTGGCAGAGGAACGGCTGAACAGTATGCAGGGCGCTGTATCCGGGATAGACTTTTGGGCGTGGATGTTCTTTTTCGCGGTTGTTTACTGGAGCGCGGCATGTATAAGGCGGATCTTTACTGTAGGACCGAAGAAATATATGCGGGAATGTACGTTGAGCGCCCCGGCGGTAAGGTATGTGAAGAGGGCGTGGAGATTCACAACAGGGAAATGTAAGGGCGGATTTGACTATCTGTATCATTCTTTTGACAATCTTGATTTTGCCGACAAAAATAACAAGACGATTTTAAAGCTGGTGCTCATTAACTTTGGGGTTCTCTTTCTGGTGAACTGCATGTGGTTTGTGGGAATCCCGGCGCTGATCCTGTATTCGGTGCTCCTATTCTATATCCTGCGGAAATATTTCAATGACCTGAAGGATAAGTACGCGCTGCTTCTTAAGGCTACTAACCAGATGGCGCAGGGGAAGCTAGACGTAGAGATCAGCGAAGATCTTGGCGTATTCAATCCGTTTAAGACAGAGATCGCAAAGATCCAGGAGGGGTACCAGAAGGCGGTGGAGAAAGAGGTCAAGAGCCAGCGCATGAAGACGGACCTGATCACCAATGTATCCCACGACTTAAAGACGCCGCTGACGGCGATCATCACATATGTGAATCTGCTGAAGGAGGAGAAGGACGAGGAAAAGCGCAAGGACTATATCGATGTGCTGGACAGAAAGTCTTTGCGCCTCAAGGCGCTGATCGAGGATCTGTTCGAGATCAGCAGGGCCAGCAGCAGGAATGTGACGCTTAATATCGTGGATGTGGATGTGGTCAATCTCTTCAAGCAGGTGTGGCTTGAGCTCGGCGAGAAGTTTGAAGAAGCGCAGCTTGATTTCCGGTGTACTTACCCGGATGAGAAGGTGGCGGCAAAGCTTGACAGCCAGAAGACCTACCGGATTTTTGAAAATCTTCTGGTCAACGTGGTAAAATATGCCATGCCTAAGACACGGGTGTATGTAAAGATCGAGAAGAAGAATAATGAGGCTGTGCTTCACATCATGAATATCTCGGCGACGGAGCTTGACTTTAACGCCGATGAGATCACCGAACGGTTCGTGAGGGGCGATGCGGCAAGAAATACGGAAGGGTCAGGCCTTGGGCTTGCCATTGCAAAGAGCTTTACCGAGCTGCAGAAAGGACGGTTTAAGATCGAGACGGAAGGCGATCTGTTTAAGGCAGAGGTTGCCTTTCCGGTTGAAGAATAGAAGAATAACAGGATCTGGAAAGGTAATGCCGGGGATGCCGGCCGCGAAGCGGACAGCACCCCCGGTATATTTTGCATCATTTTGCCTGAGTTTTTATCTTGTAAACATGCACGCGATAGGATACAATAGGAATATAATGATTGTAATAAGGAATGTAGAAGAGGGGGCGATAAAGATATGAAATTTTTAAATCTTTTTCTAAAAAAATTGGTGAGAAAAAAGCAGGCGGACAGCAAGGAGGAAGAACCGCAGGATTATCTGTCGCCTCAGGACACTGAGCAAACATTCGAGACATCGCCGTCTTCTCCGGCCAGCCTGGAGCTGTCGCATGAGCATCCGCTCTACCGCCTGTATGACATGCGGACGGAGAAGTCGAGAAATACGCCTCCTCCGGAGATCGTCATGAAAGGGTGCGAGGAGCTTTCGGAGGATCAGATCAGGAAGGAGCTGATGCGGTTCCGCATCGAGATGACAAAGGCGGCGGAGTTCCGTCTGAAGGATGTGACGCCCAAGGTGACTGATGACGAGGATGCCGAACCGCATCTTGAGCCTTCAATGGATGCCCAGCCTTTTGTCTATGTTTCGTCGGACAGGATGTATGCCTGGGTCTTCGTCTTCCCGCCCACAGGTATGGGGAAGGAGGTTGACCGGGGGCTGATCTTTGAGGCGCTGGAGAAGAAAAAGGTAAGCTACGGCGTGGATGAGGAGCTTTTAGAGAAGCTGCCGGAGGATTATAACCGCTATTTCCACCTGTTTCTTATCGCCAAGGGAAGCCGGGCGGCTAATGGAGACAACGGCTATCTCGTAGATTATTTCCTCAGGCATGTGGAACGGCTGCCGGAGATGGATGAGTTCGGCAATGTTGACTATACCTCTCTCGGCGCCGAGCAGAATGTAAAAAAGGGCGACCTGATCAGTGAGGCGATCCCGCCGACGGAAGGGATCGCGGGGCGGACAGTGCTCAATCAGGAGCTGCGCTGCCGCAACGGCAAGAGCGTCTCGCTTCCTAAGGGGAAGAATACGGAGGTCAGCGAGGATGGCAACAAGCTTATTGCCTCCATAGACGGACGTGTGGAATTCAGTGGGCGGTATTTTTCCGTAAGGCCGCTGCTGGAGATCCCGGGGAACGTGGATTATTCCACCGGCAATATTAATTTTATCGGAGACGTGCTTATCCACGGCGATGTGTGCAGCGGATTTTCCGTCCGCGCCATGGGTGATATCAAGGTATGCGGCGTAGTGGAGTCCTGTGAGATCGAGGCAGGCGGGGACCTGATCGTTGTCAAAGGCATCGTGGGCAGTATGGAAACCATCGTGCGCTCCCAGCATAATATCTATTCAAAATATCTGGTTAATAGTATTGTCCATGCCAGACAGAATGTGCATACAGACTCGATCCGTTACAGCAATGTATATAGTGACGGGGAGGTTGAGGTCTGTTCAGGAAGAGGCCTGATCGTCGGAGGGCAGATCCGGTCTGCGCAGGGGGTTCAGGCGAAGATAGTCGGATCGGTGTATGAAAGCCCTACCTCGATCATCCTTGGAGGGCAGCCCTATGCGAGCTTTGAAAAGGAGCTTTTGTCGCGGGATATAAAAGAGATGAAAGAAGAGATGGAACGGCTTGAGCGCCAGCCGGACAGCCCTTATCGGTCCAAGCGCATGAGCAAGCTCAGGCTGGAGCTTTCGGTGAGCGGGATGAAGCTTAACAAGTTCGACCGGGATAAGGAGCGGCTGGAAGAAAAGCTGGAGGAGAAGAACGGCTGCCGCCTGAAGTGCGGTACGGCCCATCCGAGAGTATCCATAACGATAGAGGACGAGACGGTCATCTTAGACCGCACCTACAACTCCTGCAATGCAAGGCTGGTCGATGGAGAGATCTTCCTTATCTAACAAATAGTTGACAAATTTTAGAATTTCACATATGATAATACCAGCAAACAAAAAAGATAAAAAGACAAAGAACGGAAAGAGTAGCAGTTGCGGAATCTTACAGAGAGAGGCTGTCACCGGCTGAAAGCAGCCTTTGAGGGGAAGCCCTGTGAAGTGCGTCCGGGAGTTGATCTGGCGAACAGATGCGATAGCATGTCCAGTAGCCGGATACGTTTTGCATACGTTACATGCGTGGAGCGGGGAAGCATCCGAAGGTATGAGGGCTTCTCTATTAGAGTGGAACCGCGGAGTATTGACTTCGTCTCTTGTCATGGCAGCAGGAGGCGGAGTTTTTGCGTTATGGCCTGTTCCGCCGGTTCGATAGCTTCGGCGCGGCTGACAACATTTTTAACTCAATGAAGGAATTGGGAAAGATTGATATGATTAAGGAGAATGATTATGGGTATGATATCCTACATTAAGCAAGAGATCAAGGTCATCAGAGAGCGGGATCCGGCTATTAAGTCTAATATGGAAGTCTTTTTATATCCCAGCTTTAAGGCGATCATCGCTTACCGGATCGCGCATAAGCTGTACCGGAAAAAGCATTATTTCCTTGCCCGCTGGATATCCCAGAGGGCGGTGAGAAAGACCGGGATCGAGATCCATCCGGGGGCAAAGATCGGGAAGGGTCTGTTCATCGACCACGGAAGCGGGGTCATCATCGGAGAGACGGCGGAGCTTGGGGACAATGTGACGCTGTATCAGGGCGTGACCCTTGGCGGTACAGGAAAGGAACAAGGCAAGCGGCATCCGACCCTTAAGGACAATGTGATGGTGAGCGCGGGGGCGAAGGTTCTGGGCTCCTTTACCATCGGGGAGAATTCCAAGATCGGTGCGGGTTCTGTGGTACTCAAGGAGGTCCCGCCCAACTGTACGGTGGTGGGCGTGCCGGGACGTATCGTGAAGCGGGACGATGTGAAGATTCCCCGCTCGGATATGGATCAGGTTCATCTCCCCGACCCCATTACCAGCGATATCCGGGAGCTGCAGGCGGATAATATGCGTCTGCACAGGAGGCTAAGAGAGATGGAGAAGCGCAGGAAGCTGGAGAATCAGGAAGAAAAGTAAAAAAGATAAAAGGAGAGACGGGAATGAAGATATTTAATACACTGTCAAAAACAAAGCAGGAGTTCGTTCCTCTGGAGGAGAACAAGGTCAGGATGTACGTATGCGGCCCAACCGTGTACAATTTTATCCATATCGGGAATGCAAGGCCCATGATCGTATTTGATACGGTCAGGAGATATTTTGAATACAAGGGCTATGACGTCAACTTTGTGTCCAATTTTACCGATGTGGATGATAAGATCATAAAAAAAGCGATCGAGGAGGGACTGAGTTCCGACGAAGTATCCAAGCGCTATATCGCAGAGTGCAAGAAGGATATGGAGGGCATGAACATCAAGCCGGCCACAAAGCATCCGCTGGCCACAGAGGAGATCGGCGGCATGGTGGAGATGATAAAAACGTTGATCGACAAGGGATTTGCTTACGAGAAAAACGGTACGGTCTACTACCGCACAAGGAAGTTTGAGGAGTACGGCAAGCTCTCTCACAAGAATCTCGATGATTTGCGCTCCGGCGAGCGGTCCCTTCTGGTGACCGGGGAAGATGAAAAGGAGGATACGCTTGATTTCGTGCTCTGGAAGCCGAAGAAAGAGGGCGAACCCTTCTGGGAGTCACCCTGGAGCGAGGGGCGCCCGGGATGGCATATTGAGTGTTCGGTGATGTCGAAGAAATATCTGGGCGAGCAGATCGACATCCATGCAGGCGGCGAGGATTTGGTGTTCCCGCACCATGAAAATGAGATCGCCCAGAGCGAGGCGGCCAACGGAAAGGAATTTGCCAGGTATTGGATGCACAATGCATTTTTAAATATCGACAACCATAAGATGAGCAAATCTCTCGGCAATTTCCGCACGGTACGGGAGATCTCCGGTCAGTATGACCTGCAGGTGCTCCGGTTCTTCATGCTGAGCGCCCATTACAGAAGCCCGCTCAACTTCAGCGCGGAGCTGATGGAAGCGTCAAAGAGCGGCCTTGAACGTATCGTGAACGCGGCGGATAACTTAAAGTTCCTGATGGGAAATGGAAAGAATACAGTCATGACGGAAGAGGAAAAGGCGCTTTTTGCGAAGACAGAGGAGTTCGTTAAAGGCTTTGAGCGGGCCATGGAGGACGACTTTAATACTGCGGATGCAGTAGCGGCAGTGTTTGAGCTGGTAAAATACGCCAATACCAATACGGACGAGGATAGCTCCAGGGAATATTTGGCGGCGCTGCTTGACCGTCTGGTGAAGCTTACCGATGTTCTCGGGCTGATTGTTGACCGGGAGGAGGATATTCTTGACGAGGAGATAGAGAAATTGATCGAGGAGAGGCAGGCTGCCCGTAAGGCGAAGGATTTTAAAAAGGCGGACGCGATCCGCGATGAGTTGCTGGAAAAAGGTATCTTATTAAAGGATACCAGAGAAGGGGTGCAATGGAAGAGAGCGTAGTATGGCAGTTTAATCGTAGTATGGAGGAGATACTTGGGGTGAAAGAGGTGGATGTAAGAGAGTATTCACCTCTCACCCTGGCTTATATCGGCGACAGTATCTATGACCTGATCATCAAGTCCCTTGTGGTAAATGAAGGGAACCGTCCGGTGAAGGAGCTTCACCGGCAGACCAGCCGTTATGTGAAAGCTTCTGCCCAGTCGCAGATGATGCGGGTGCTTCAGGATAAGCTTACAGAGGAGGAGCACGGCGTCTATAAACGGGGAAGGAATGCAAAGAGCGTATCCCCTGCCAGAAACCAGTCGGTGACGGATTACCGGAGGGCCACGGGCTTTGAGGCGCTCATGGGATATCTTTATCTCAGAAAAGAGTGGACAAGGATGCTGGAGCTGGTGAAGGAAGGCCTGGAAAGCCTGGCAGAAAGCGAGTGAGAGATGAGAGAAGAAAAAGAGATGAATGAAAATATCATCGAAGGGCGCAATGCGGTGCTGGAGGCATTCCGCGCAGGGCGGCCCATTGATAAGCTGTTTGTGTTAGACGGATGCGGCGACGGTCCGGTGCGCACGATCCTGCGGGAGGCGAAAAAGCATGATGTGATCTTGCAGTTCGTGTCAAAGGAGCGCCTTTTGCAGCTTTCGGAGACAGGGAAGCATCAGGGCGTAGTGGCTTTTGCGGCGGCTTATGCCTACAGTGAGGTAGAAGATATGCTTGCTCTGGCGAAGGAGCGGGGGGAGGATCCGTTTTTGATCCTTTTGGATAATATCGAAGATCCCCACAACCTGGGGGCGGTCATCCGTACGGCGAATCTTGCCGGGGCCCACGGGGTGATCATCCCGAAGAGGAGGGCGGCGGGGCTTACGGCGACGGTGGCGAAGACATCGGCAGGCGCCCTTAACTATACGCCAGTCGCCAAGGTGACAAATCTTAAGAAGACGATGGACGACCTTAAGGCGAAGGGGCTATGGTTCGTCTGCGCGGACATGGGCGGCGAGCAGATGTACAGGCTGAACCTGACCGGCCCCATCGGGCTTGTGGTAGGCAGCGAGGGGGAAGGGGTAAGCCGTCTGGTGAAGGAGAACTGTGATTTTACCGCAGGTATTCCCATGAAGGGTGAGATCGGCTCCCTCAATGCGTCGGTGGCGGCGGGGGTGCTTGCGTACGAGATCGTAAGACAGCGTCTTTTTTGGAAGCCGTAATACAGTAACTTAGTTAGGGCAGATAAGGACAAGATGAAGAATTATAAACAGATGACAGATGAGCAGCTGATTGAGCAGATGAGAGAAGGAGATTCAGGCATTATCGATTACCTGATGGAAAAATATAAGAATACCGTCCGGAAGGAGGCCAATGCCATGTATCTTTTGGGCGGGGAGAATGACGATCTGATCCAGGAGGGGATGATCGGACTGTTTAAGGCAGTGCAGGATTACGACCCCGAGCAGAGAACTTCCTTTTTCAGCTTTGCCAAGCTGTGCATCACCAGGCAGATGTACTCTGCCATCGAGGCATCAAGACGGAAGAAACATGGGCCTCTCAACAGCTATGTCTCCCTCTATGAGCTGGGAGAGGATGAGAGCAAGCTTATGGATATGATGGCGGCAGGCGGGGAGAGCAATCCAGAGGAGCTTTTTGTCAGCCGGGAGTATGTCAGGATTCTGCAGAACCGTCTTGAGGAGAGTTTAAGCGACCTGGAGAGCCGGGTGCTTTACCTGCACCTGATGGGGACAGATTACAAGACTATCGCAAGGCTTTTAGATAAGAGTCCAAAGACGGTTGACAATGCCCTCCAGCGGATAAAGAATAAGACAGAAAAAATATTGGAAAAAGAGTCATAATTATATTGACAAATTGCCCCAGTATATTGTATATTATTAATGTTGCAAATCACATAAAGCATTTGGTTTGCTTCTAAGCTGCCTTGGCGCAGCAGGTAGCGCGCATCCTTGGTAAGGATGAGGTCGGCGGTTCAAATCCGCTAGGCAGCTTTAACATGTGTAACAGACAGGAAAACTCTTGATCATTCAAGAGTTTTTTTGTGCGCGGCAATAAGGAGGAAGGACGATGAAATTACAAAAAACAATGACGGAAGGGCCAATCTGGAAGAATATCCTGTCGTTTTCAATTCCGCTGATCCTGGGGAATCTGTTCCAGCAGCTTTACAATACGGTAGATTCCATTATTGTGGGGAATTATATCGGCAGTGAGGCTCTGGCGGCGGTAGGATCCAGCGGGGCGATCATCAATCTGCTGGTGGGCTTTTGTATCGGTGCGTCGGCAGGAGCAGGCGTAGTGATCTCGCAGTTTTTCGGGGCGAAGGATAAGGAGGGCGTGAGAAAGGCGGTCCACACGACGATCGCCATTGCCGTCTGCGCGGGAGCGATTGTCAGTGTGGCGGGAGTATTATTGTCACCGGCCATCCTTAGGGCTATGGGTACGCCGGAGGAAGTGCTCGGCCCGGCGGCCGCCTATCTTCAGATCTTTTTCGGCGGAATGATCTTTTCGGTGATCTATAATATGGCGGCGGGCATATTAAACGCGGTGGGGAATTCTAAGCGCTCGCTGATGTATCTGGTGATCGCGGCGGTTTCCAATATATTTCTGGATCTGCTGTTCGTGGTCGGATTTAAGATGGGCGTGGAGGGTGTTGCCCTTGCTACCGATATCGGACAGCTTATTTCCTGTATTTTTATCATCGCGTTTCTGGTAAAAAGCCAGGATGTGTACCGGCTTAAGCTTCGTGATGTCCGGTTTTACGATAATCTTTTGGGAAAGATATTAAAGATCGGACTTCCGACGGGAATCCAGAATATCGTGATCTCTTTGTCCAATGTAGTCGTTCAGTCCAGCGTCAACAGCTTCGGGGCAGCAGCCATGGCCGGATTTGCCGCATATATCAAGATTGATGGCTTCAATATCCTTCCGGTATTAAGCTTCAGTATGGCGGCGACGACATTTGCCGGGCAGAACGTGGGAGCGGGAAGGTACGACCGGGTGAAGAAGGGGATGTATGTGTCGGTGGCCATGGGCGTGTGCTACACCATCTTCACGGGGATTCTCCTTATTCTGTTCGCGCCGCAGGTTATCGGCGTATTTACCGGAAAGCAGGAGGTAGTGGGGTACGGGGTATATATCCTGAAATTTTTCTGCCCTTTCTACTGGATGCTGGGTATCCTCCAGGTACTTGCGGGCACTATCCGGGGTGTGGGAAAGACCTTTCAGGCGATGGTGGTGTTTTTGTTCTCCCTGTGTATCTTCCGGGTGATCTGGATCTTTGGGGCGCTTAAGATCTCCCATGAGCTTTTCGGCGTGATGACGGCCTATCCGGTTTCCTGGTGTGTGGGCATGGTCATGATCCTTTTGTACGCATGGAAGGGAAAATGGATGCCGGAGTAGGGAAAAAAGTATTGCAATCCTGTCGTGAAAGGTATATCTTTAAAACAGTTTCATGAAAATGATTCAAATTAATGAAGGAAAGAGAGTTAAAGGAACATATGAAGAGAGAAGGGTTTAAGTCCCGGCTGGGCTTTTTGCTGGTCAGTGCGGGATGTGCGGTCGGAATTGGAAATGTATGGAGATTCCCCTATGTGGTGGGACAGAACGGCGGCGGTATCTTTGTACTGCTGTATCTGGTGTTTCTTGTTTGTATGGGGATGCCGGTGCTCACGATGGAGCTGGCGGTAGGGCGTGCCAGCAGAAAGAGTGCGGTGCTTGGCTATAAGGCGCTTGAGAAGCCGGGGAGCAAGTGGCACATCCACGGCTGGTTCTGTATCTTTGGCTGCTATATGCTGATGATGTATTATACGACGGTCTCCGGGTGGATGGTCAGCTACTTTTTTAAATTCGCTGCGGGGACATTTAAGCCGTCTATGGGCGCAGAGGAAGTGGGGGCGGTGTTTGCAGAGCTTCTTTCCTCACCCTCAGAGATGGGCGTCTGGATGGGGCTTACAGTCATTCTGGGCTTTTTTGTATGCTCCAGGGGCCTGCAGAACGGGCTTGAGAAGATCAGTAAATTCATGATGGCGGCGCTTCTGGCGCTGATTCTGGTGCTGGCCGTGCACAGCGTGCTTCTTTCCGGGGCGGCGGAAGGGATTTCCTTTTATCTTGTGCCGAGTATTGAGAAGGTAAAGAGCGTGGGGATTACGAACGTGGTAACGGAAGCCATGAACCAGTCCTTTTTCACCTTAAGTCTCGGTATCGCCGCTATGGAGATCTTCGGAAGCTATATGACAAAGAACCATACGCTTCCAGGAGAGGCTTTAAGGATCTGCGGGCTGGATACCTTCGTGGCGGTCATGTCAGGGCTGATCATCTTTCCGGCATGTTTTTCCTATGGCGTGCAGCCGGATGCAGGGCCGGCGCTGATCTTTGTGACGCTGCCTAACGTGTTTGTCAATATGGCGGGAGGACGTATCTGGGGATCGATGTTTTTCCTGTTTATGACTTTTGCAAGCTTTTCGACGGTGATGGCAGTATTTGAAAATATTATCTCTTTTGCGGTGGATATGTTTGGGACCAGCCGGAAGAAGGCGGTATTCATTAATGGCGTCATTGTGCTGGCGGCAAGCCTTCCGTGCGTGCTTGGCTACAATGTATGGGGCAATCTGCGGCTGATCGGGGGACGGGATGTGTTAGACAGCGAGGATTTTATCGTCAGCAACCTGCTTTTGCCCATCGGGTCCCTGATCTACCTGCTGTTCTGCGTTACCCGGTTTGGCTGGGGCTTTGATCAGTATTATGAGGAGTGCAACCAGGGAGAGGGGCTTAAGTTTTCAAAGGCTCTGAGACCTTACTTCCAGTTTGTGCTTCCGGTGCTTATCGTGGCGATCATCCTGCAGGGGCTGCTCAGGTAGGTAAGGATCCTTGCGGGCGGATGCGGCTTTGGAAGCTTAAGGGATTTAAGGTGCGTTATGGATTATGAATTGTTGCTTAATGAGGTGCTGGGCATCGGAAAAGAGATGATCAAGAGCGGGGCGGAGACAGACCGGGCAGAAGACAGTATGTACCGGATGCTTTTGAGCTATGATATCGAACAGTGCGATATATTTGCCATACAGAGCGATATCCAGGCGACCATCAAACCGAAGGGAGGCCGCTTTATCACCCAGATCCGGCGGATCCACAAGGTGGGCTTTAACTATGACCGGCTGGATTACCTGAATAATCTGTCCCGCTATATCTGTAAGAATAAGCCTTCGGTGGAAGAGATTCGTGAAAGATACGGGGAGGTCATGGACCGCAGGCCCCAGCCGCTGTATCTGAGGTACCTGTCAGCGATCTTGGGCGGGATCGGGTTCGGCGTGTATTTTGGCTGTGATTTTGTGGATTCTTTTGTGGGTACATTTATCTGTGCCGCCGGTATCGTATATATGGGCAATGTCCTTGACAAAAAGGGATATAACCTGGTGGTGTATAACCTGACTCTGGCTTTCCTGTCATCGGCTGCGGTGTTCCTGGCCGGCAAGGCGGGATTGGGGCATCATCCGGACCGGATCGTGCTGGGGCTTAATATGGTGCTCATCAGCGGCCTCGGGGTCGCTAACGGCATCCGTGATGTGCTGAAGCGGGCATTTTTATCCGGCCTGCTTAATATTGTCAACTCCTTTTTGGGGGCGGTGGCTATCGCCTGCGGGACAGGGCTTGCCATCGTGCTTTTTGAGGGAGAGATGTATGAGATGTACATCGCTCCTAGCATCGCCGTGCAGCTTGTTTCCTGCGGTGTGGCCAGTATGGGGTTCGCGCTTTTGTTTCAGGCGGCGACGCGGCAGTCCTTCTGGGCGGGAGTGGGCGGTCTGTTAAACTGCGGCCTTTATCTGTTTGTGCAGAATATCTGGGGGAATGACTTTGCGGCGGTGATGGCTGGGGCGGCGTTTGTAGCGGCCTACGCCTATATCATGTCCAGAGTTCACCGGGCGCCGGCTACGATCTTTCTTACCACGTCGATCATGCCGGTCATTCCCGGGGCAACGCTGTTTTATATGATGCATGGATTTGTGCAGGCGGATTATGGTCTAGCGCTACAGCAGACGATCACGCTGGCCCAGACCTGCCTTGCCATCGCTTTCGGGTTTCTTCTGGTGGAGATCGCGACCCGCCAGGAGAGTGCGGGGAGACATAAAGGATAGCCGGTATAGTTACTGTTCATGGGTCAGGAATGCGCACTGGCTGCGCATTCTGTAAGAAAGTGATTCAGGAGTGAGCAAATCCCATTCGCGAAGCGAATTTTAAATGGATTTGCGAAGGCTGCTGTGAACGGAGTGAACAGTAACCGGTATAAAAATGAGGGCGCCGACAGGCGGAAAACAGCCTTGTCTACGCATATAATTTATGATAAGATGGACGCATGGCGAAATACAAGGAGGAAGAACATGGGAGAAGAAGTAATTTCCAAAAATTTTATTGAACAGGAGATAGATAAGGATCTTGCGGAGGGTGTCTATACTAAGGTATGTACAAGATTCCCGCCGGAGCCTAACGGGTATCTGCATATCGGACATGCGAAGTCTATCATCTTAAATTCCGGGCTTGCGAAGAAATATAACGGGACCTTCCATCTGCGGTTTGACGATACGAACCCGACGAAGGAGGATATGGAGTATGTAGAGTCCATTAAGGAGGACGTGGCATGGCTTGGCGCTGATTTTAAGGATCATCTTTACTTTGCGTCGGATTATTTTGACGTGATGTATGCGTGCGCGGTGAAGCTAATCCAAAAGGGAAAGGCGTATGTCTGCGACCTGACGGCGGATGAGATCCGGCAGTACCGGGGGACGCTGACGGAGCCAGGAAAGGACAGCCCTTACAGGGACCGTTCCATAGAGGAGAACCTTGCCCTGTTTGAGGGGATGAAAAATGGAGAGTATAAGGACGGAGAGAAGGTGCTGCGGGCAAAGATTGACATGTCTTCTCCGAACATCAATATGCGGGATCCGGTCATTTACCGGGTGGCACGTATGCCCCACCACAATACGGGGGACAAATGGTGCATCTATCCGATGTACGATTTTGCACACCCCATTGAGGATGCGGTGGAGAAGATCACCCATTCGATCTGTACGCTGGAGTTTGAGGATCACAGGCCGCTCTATGACTGGGTAGTGCGCGAGTGTGAATTTGACCCGGCGCCGCGCCAGATTGAATTTGCGAAGCTTTATCTTACCAATGTGGTGACGGGAAAGCGGTATATCAAAAAGCTGGTGCAGGAAGGGATCGTGGACGGCTGGGACGATCCGCGCCTAGTGTCTATCGCGGCGCTCAGAAGAAGAGGATTTACTCCGGAGTCCCTTCGGATGTTCGTTGAGCTGTGCGGCGTGTCAAAGAGCCAGAGCTCTGTGGACTATGCCATGCTTGAATATTGCATCAGGGAGGATTTAAAGCTTAAGAAACCCCGTATGATGGCGGTGCTTGATCCGGTGAAGCTTGTGATCGACAATTATCCGGAAGGTGAAGTGGAATATCTGGAGGCGGATAACAATCTGGAGAATCCAGAGCTTGGGAAACGTAAGCTGCCGTTTTGCAGGGAGCTTTATATCGAACGGGAGGATTTTATGATCGAGCCTCCGAAGAAATATTTCCGCCTGTTCCCGGGCAACGAAGTGCGCCTGATGAATGCTTATTTTGTAAAATGTGAAAGCTATGAGACAGATGAGACGGGCAAGGTGACAGCTGTGCACTGTACCTATGACCCGGAGACAAAGTGCGGGACAGGATTTACCGGAAGAAAGGTGAAGGGAACCATCCACTGGGTGGCCGCGTCTTACGCAAAGCGGGCGGAGGTTAGGCTCTATGAGAATCTGGTGGATGAAGAGAAGGGCGTTTATAATAAGGAGGACGGTTCTTTGAATCTTAATCCTAATTCCCTTGAGATCCGTAAAAATTGCTATGTTGAGGACAGCTTTGACAGCGCTAAGGGCCATGACAGCTTCCAGTTTGTGCGGAACGGGTATTTCTGCATCGACGCTAAAGATTCGTCGCCGGATAATCTTGTGTTTAACCGGATCGTATCGTTGAAGAGTTCTTTTCGGTTGCCGAAGCAAGGATAAGCAATAAAGGATGTTCGTATATGCCGCCAGTTCTGGCTAGTACAACGAATAAAAGTATCTGGGCGGCGGACGTAAGGCCAGCAGGATACCGGGTGCAAGGGACGGGGGTGTTCCTTGCATTTTGAGTTTGGGCGCATTTCGGGAGGAAGGATATGTATGAGCTTACCATGAATCTGAAGACAGGTTCAAGAACGCCGCTTTACGAGCAGATTTATGATTTTATAAAAAAAGATATCCAGAGCGGGCGGATAGCCTGCGGGGAAAAGCTTCCGTCCACCAGGGCGCTGGCAAAGCATCTGGAAGTGAGCCGGAGTACGGCAGCTCTTGCCTATGAGCAG
The DNA here is from genome assembly GCA_910575105.1 of Lachnospiraceae bacterium. Lineage (GTDB taxonomy): Bacteria > Bacillota > Clostridia > Lachnospirales > Lachnospiraceae > MD308. Next base: position 65,220 of record CAJTDK010000010.1, on the reverse strand, counting down.
CTTTTGTCGGAGGGCTTTATCGAGTCCGAGCCCTGCCGGGGATTTTTTGCGGCGCAGATCGAGGAGCTGTATCACCTTGAACCGGCGCAGGCAGTGGAGGCTAAGGAAAAGACCGCCGGAAAAAAGTATAAATATGATTTTACGCCCAACGGCGTGGATTTAAGCAGCTTTCCCTACAATGTGTGGCGGAAGCTTTCTAAGGATATCCTGATGGATGATAAGACGGAGCTGTTCCGCTCCGGGGATTCTCAGGGAGAGTACGGATTCCGCAGGGCCGTCTGCAGCTATCTTTATCAGGCGAGAGGAGTGAACTGTACTCCCGGACAGGTGATCATCGGCGCCGGGAGCGATTATTTGTTCATGCTTCTTTCGATGGTCCTTGGTACGCATCACCGGATCGCTTTTGAAGATCCTACTTACAAGCAGGCATACCGGCTGGCTGAGAGCTTATCTTATAAGACTGTTCCGGTATCAATGGATAAGAGCGGCATGGAGGTTAAGCGTCTTGCGGAGACAGATGCGGATATCGCTTATGTGACTCCCTCCCACCAGTATCCGACAGGGATTGTTATGCCCATGAAACGGCGTCTGGAGCTGCTTAAGTGGGCGGCGGAAAGAGAGGGGCGCTATATCGTGGAGGATGATTATGACAGTGAATTCCGTTACAAGGGCAAGCCTATCCCCGCCCTGCAAGGCTATGACAGGAATGAGAAGGTGGTCTATCTGGGGACATTTTCCAAGTCCATCGCGCCGGCGATCCGGTTAAGCTATATGGTTCTTCCAAAGCCTTTGCTCTGTGTCTATCAGGAAAGGCACCGGTTTGTTAATTCTACGGTGTCCAAGGTCGATCAGCTGATTGTACAGAGATTTCTGGAGGAAGGGTATTATGAGCGGCATCTCAACAAGATGCGCGCATTATATAAGAACCGCCACGATACGCTGATCGATGCCTTACGGCCCCTTTCTACTATCTGCCGTATCTCCGGGGAACATGCAGGAGTTCATCTACTTCTGACCTTTGAGAACGGGAGCACAGAAAGTGAGCTGATCTTTAAGGCAAAGGAGAAGAAGATCAAGGTGTACGGCCTTTCAGACTACCGGATCTGCGCGGATGCTGCAGACCGTCCGACGATACTTTTAGGATATGCCAATCTTTCAGAAAAGCAGATTAAGGATGCGGTATGTATCCTTGGAGAGTGCTGGAGGTGACAGAGGGCAATTGCCGTTAAAATCCCCTGCACCGCAATGGTACAGGGGATGTATCGCGACGGGGATTACTCCTCCGAGATTTTTTTCACCTTCTCTTTCACTGCCTCGGCCGCATTCTCAGCTTTGCCCTTTAATGCTTTAAGCGTCTTCTTCGTCTTTTCTTCCACAGCATCGGCAAGATCTTCAGCCTGATCAGCTGCATCCTTTGCAGCGTCTTTGAGGCTTTCCTTGGCATCTTCAACCGTATGCTTTACGGAATCCTTGATATCCTTTGCATCCTTTGCTGCGTCCTTGGCTTTGTCGGATACAGTCTCAGAAACGTCCTCTGCTTTGGCTTTAAGGGTATCGGCGGCGTCTCCGGCATCTTCAAGGGTATCTTCAACCTTTTCTCCGGCCTCTGTCACGGTCTCTTCCACCGTCTCGGCCGCAGCCTGCGCGCCCGTATTGAGGGATACGTATTCACGGTCGGATACGGATTTCAGGTCGTTGTCCAGGTCGAAGTCTTCATCGTCAAAGTCGTCATCAAACTCATCGCCCTCTTCATCACTTTTTTTCTTGAAAAGATACACGGCACCAGCCACAGCACCGGCGATCGCAGCCAGTCCCAATAATTGTTTAATTACTTTTTTCATATCATAAATCTCCTTTCGCTCATATACGGCTTAATAATATTATTGTAATACTTTTTTCTAAAAAAATAAAGGGGAAGGTGATATTTTTAAAAAATTATGTTAAACTAATGTTACTGTTCACAGATGTACAGACGAAAAAAGGAGGAATCAGATGAGTAGAAGAGAAGCATCAGGAAGTGCGAAGCGGGGATTATTCCGTATTATATTCAGCCGTTCAGGGATATTCCTCATGATGGTACTGATGCAGTTTGGTGTGTTTGTAGCCACTACTTTTCATCTGCGGGAATATACATTTTACATATACGGAGTGTTTACGATCCTGCGGGTGGTGGTGATTATTTATATCATCAATCGGAAGGGGAATCCAGCATTTAAGATTACGTGGATCCTGTGCGTACTTGCCTTTCCGATCGTGGGGACTATGTTTTATGTCTATGTGGAGATGCAGGTGGGCACATCCTTTATGCAGCAGCGTCTCACGGAGCTTAAGTTGGAGACGGTGCCCTATATGCAGCAGGATCAGGATGTGGTGGACGCTATCTGGGCCAGCAAATCAGCTAATGCGCACCTTTCTTATTTCCTGTCCAACCGGCTTAATTTCCCCACGTACCGCAACACTTCGGTGAAATATTTTCCTTTGGGGGAGCACAAGTTCAAATATATGGTGCACGAGCTTAAGAAGGCGAAAAAGTTCATCTTTATGGAATATTTTATTGTTGATGAGGGATATATGTGGGATACTCTTCTGGAGGTGTTAAAGCAGAAGGCAGAGGAGGGCGTGGAAGTGCGGTTTATGTACGACGGCATGTGTGCCATCAGCCTCCTTCCCTACGGCTATCCGGAGCAGCTTAAGAAGTTCGGCATCAAGTGTAAGATGGCCAATGCAGTGAAGCCGTTCCTGTCGACCACCCAGAATAACCGGGATCACCGGAAGATCTGCGTCATCGACGGAAAAACAGCATTTACCGGAGGAGTGAATCTGGCGGACGAGTACATCAATAAAAAGGTACGTTTCGGCCACTGGAAAGATACGGCAGTCATGCTCAAGGGGGACGCGGTGCAGAGCTTTACCATGATGTTCCTGGAGATGTGGAATGTGACTGAGCGCAGGCAGGAGAATTATAAGCGTTATCTGACGCCGAAGAGAAAGGAGCTTAAAAGGGAGTACGGGTATGTGATTCCCTACGCGGACAGTCCCTTTGACCATGAAAATGTGGGGGAAGAGGTTTATTTCCATATCTTAAACCACGCGAAAAAATATGTACATATCATGACGCCATATTTGATCCTGGACAATGAGATGATCACGACGCTGACGCGGGTCGCGAAAAGCGGGATCGAGGTGGCCATCATCATGCCCCATATTCCGGACAAATGGTACGCTTTCGTGGTGGCCCAGACCTATTATCAGGAGCTAATTGAGAGCGGCGTTATGATATATGAGTACACGCCGGGGTTTGTCCATGCCAAGGTGTTTGTCAGTGACGATGACACGGCTACGGTGGGTACGATAAACTTAGATTACCGCAGCCTTTACCTGCATTTTGAGTGCGGGGCGTTCATCTACAATAATTCGGAGATCGACCGGATCGAGCGTGATTTCCAGCAGACGCTCAGGCACTGCCATAAGGTGACGCTCATGGAGGTGAAGAAGCGGACCATGCTCACGAAGGTAGCCGGGCAGGTATTGCGCCTTGTAGCACCGTTGATGTAAAGGGGTTACTGCAGGCGGCACGGACAGTAACAAACAGTTTACAGATATAGGAAAATATAGTATAATGCATAAGGTGGTTTCAAAGGAACTGCTAATTTGAAGGTCATTAGAGTTGACGCACAGGAGGAATTCATATGGTAAAAGCAGTAGTAGGAGCGAACTGGGGCGATGAGGGCAAGGGCAAGATCACAGACATGCTTGCAAGAGAGGCTGATATTATCGTGCGCTTCCAGGGCGGCGCCAATGCGGGGCATACGATTATCAATAATTACGGCAAGTTCGCGCTGCACACCCTGCCGTCAGGAGTGTTCTACGATCATACGACCAGCATCATTGGAAATGGCGTTGCGCTGGATATTCCGGTATTATTTAAAGAAGTGCAGTCTATTGTAGACAGGAATGTTCCGATGCCGAAGATCCTTGTATCTGACCGGGCGCAGATGGTCATGTCCTATCATAAGAACTTTGATGCATATGAGGAGGAACGCTTAGGCGGCAAATCTTTCGGCTCCACCAAGTCAGGGATCGCCCCGTTTTATTCGGACAAATATGCAAAAGTAGGCTTTCAGGTCAGCGAGTTGTTTGATGATGAACTGCTGAAAGAGAAGGTAGTGCGGGTGGCAGAACAGAAGAATGTTCTTTTAGAGCACCTCTACCATAAACCATTGATTCATCCGGATGATTTATATAAGGAGCTTTTGGAATATAAGGAGATGGTAGAACCTTTTGTGTGCGATACGTCTCTGTATCTTCACGAGGCCATTAAAGAAGGGAAGAATATCCTCTTAGAAGGCCAGCTTGGTTCCCTTAAGGATCCTGACCACGGGATCTACCCGATGGTCACGTCTTCCTCCACACTGGCCGGCTACGGTGCGGTCGGAGCGGGGATTCCGCCTTATGAGATCCAAAAGATTATCACGGTATGCAAGGCGTATTCAAGTGCAGTGGGAGCGGGCGCATTTGTCAGCGAGATCTTCGGGAAGGAAGCAGATGAGCTGAGACGCCGGGGAGGAGACGGCGGCGAGTTTGGTGCGACTACCGGTCGTCCGAGACGTATGGGCTGGTTTGACTGTGTGGCTTCGAAGTATGGCTGCCGGATACAGGGGACGACCGATGTAGCATTTACCGTGCTTGATGTGCTGGGGTATCTGGATGAGATCCCGGTCTGCATCGGGTACGAGATTGACGGGAAGGTGACTACGGAGTTTCCGCCGACCCATCTGCTTGAGAAGGCGAAGCCGGTGCTTGAGACACTTCCGGGATGGAAGTGCGATATCAGCGGCATCAGGGAGTATGATGCGCTTCCGGAGAACTGCCGCAGGTACATTGAGTATGTGGAGGAGCAGATCGGTTATCCGATCACCATGGTTTCTAACGGGCCGGGAAGAGAGGATATCATTTACCGGGAAAGGTAAGCGTTAATTAAGAAATTCTTTAGCTTGTTTTCAGAATTGTGACACATTATCGCCACATTTGTGATTTATACTGATGTTGTATTCAGAAAAGAGTCATACATTTTTGGGGAGGCTCATATACTGATAGAAGCGGAGTATAATGAATGGAGGTATGAATATGTGGCAAAAGAAAGAAAGCGGAAATAAGGAGAATTTATCGATAGAAGAATATCTTGTCAGAAGGAAGAACATCAGAGAAGAAAGCCCTGCGGGAAGACAGGGGCTGATCTTACCGGAAAACAGACAGTGGATCTTCGCGGAACTGAATATATGATTATACATAAGAATTGAATATCCCGGGCGGCAGGGGACGTGCACCTGTATGTCTGCCGGGGGTGGAAAAAGAGCAGGCCCTGTATATGGGGAGCCTGCTCTTTTAAAGCCTGAGCCTCTAAAGAAGATCTATTCGCCGTCTGATGAATCCTTTTTTAAGACCCGGTAGACGAGGATATATGCATAGAGGAAGACCGGGACGATGACGGTGCAGACGATGGCGGCCTTAAGGAGCGTCAGGGCGCGGTCAGAGCCGATGAGCGCCAGCACGAGGGTGGCGGCGTACATGGAGAACAGAAGGAGAGCACCGGTGAGCGCAAGAATCTGTTTCATTTTTTTCATAAGAATCCTCCTTTACATCTAAGTTGGATTTTAGTATACTAATGAAGTACATGATAAGTTACTGCTATAGTGAACAGTAACCATTATAAGCGAAATATCATAAAAAAGCAAATATAACACAAAGGAGTATAGGAATATGAGCCGTACATTATTAGAACAGTGGAGAGATATCGCGTATGATGAGAGCGCTGACAGAGGAACGCTTCAGAGATTCTGGGGGAGTTATTTCCAGATCGAGAAGGAGATCTATGAGCAGCTTCTTGCGAATCCCGACGAGGAAGTGAAAGGGACAGTAAAAGGACTTGCTGAAAAATACGGGCAGGAAGTGATGACGATGGTCGGCTTCTTAGACGGCATCAACGAGAGTCTTAAGGTAGAGAATCCTATTGAGACCATGGATGAAGATACAGAGGTAAGCCTTGCTTTTGATAAGGCCAGGCTTTATAAGAATATGGTCGCGGCGAAGGCGGACTGGCTGTATAATCTGCCCCAGTGGAAGGAGATCTACACGGAGGAGGAGCTTAAGCGTCTTTATAAGGAGCAGAAGGAATCCACGACCATCCGCAAGGAGAAGAAGATCGGGCGCAACGATCCGTGTCCGTGCGGCTCTGGCAAGAAATATAAAAAATGCTGCGGGAAGTAGCAGGATAGGATTGCTCTCGGTCACAGAGCGGATAGTAACATAGAATCTCTTTATTGACAAAATGAGATTCGGTGATATAATATTAAAGAAATGAAAAAGCGTTGAAGAGAAGAGTAAGATGGGAAAGAGATTGCAGAGAGAGGGGCCTAAGGCTGCAAGCCCTTTATCTTGGCACCGTTTGAAGACCACCTCTGAGCGGCTGCAAAACAGCCCGGCGACTCCGTTACCGTCATAATGAAGTGGCTCCGGCAATTTGGCCGGTTCAAGCAGGGTGGAACCGCGAGATAAGATGACTCGTCCCTTACAGTTTATTGTGCTGTAAGGGATTATTTTGTTTTGGGGAGAATAAGAAACTGAAGGAATTAAGGATTACTTGGAAGGATAAAGCATTGGAGGTGATGACGATGTACAGGCGGAAGGTATTTTACTATGAGACGGACCAGATGGGGATTGTCCACCATTCTAATTATATCCGGTGGTTTGAGGAAGCAAGGATTGACTATATGGAGCAGATGGGGCTTGGATATGATAAGATGGAGGAGCAGGGGATCATAAGCCCGGTGCTCTCTGTGGAGGCCAGTTATCTGCGGATGCTGCATTTCGGAGATTCCGTACAGATCGAGTCCTGGGTAAAGGAATATAACGGTATTAAGCTTATGGTAGGCTATGAGGTCGTGTGCAACAGGACTGGGAAGGTGCACTGTAAGGGAGTGTCAAGGCACTGCTTTCTGGAGCGGACGGGCAGGCCGCTGTCGCTTAAGCAGTCGTGCCCGCAGATCCACAATTTGTTTATGAAAGCGCTGGAGGCCCACAGGAAGGCGGAAAAATAGACTGCGCAGGCGGATGGCCGATAAATGATAAAGAAAAGGGCAATAATAAAAGAAAGGAAGATAGATATGAAGATTACATTAAAAGGCGGAACAGTGAAGGAATATGAGGGAGCGGTGTCTGTGCTTGATATTGCGAAGGATATCAGCGAGGGCTTAGCGAGGGCGGCGACCTCGGCGAAGGTGGACGGTGAGACGGTTGACCTGCGTACAGAGCTTACGAAGGACTGCGAACTGGAGATCCTGACCTTTGATTCAGAGGGTGGAAAGGGAGCCTTCAACCACACGGCTTCCCATATTATGGCGCAGGCGGTCAAGCGGCTGTACCCGGAGACGAAGCTTGCTATCGGTCCGTCCATTGCCAATGGATTTTACTACGATCTGGACCGGGAGACACCGTTTACAACGGAGGATCTGGAGAAGATCGAGGCGGAGATGAAAAAGATCGTGAAGGAGAATCTTACGCTTCAGCGGTTTACTAAATCAAGGGAAGATGCGATCGCGTATTTTAAGGAGAAGGACGAGCCTTATAAAGTAGAGCTTATCGAGGATCTGCCGGAGGGCGAGGAGATCAGCTTTTACAGTCAGGGAGAGTTCACTGACCTGTGTGCGGGCCCGCACCTGATGTCTACAAAAGCGGTCAAGGCGTTCAAGCTGACAAGCCTCGCAGGGGCATACTGGAGGGGCAATGAGAAGAATAAGATGCTGACAAGGATCTATGGTGTGGCTTATCCGAAGAAGGCAGAGCTTGACGAGTATCTGCACATGATGGAGGAGGCGAGAAAGCGTGACCACAGAAAGCTGGGAAGAGAGCTGGGATTATTCATGATGTGCGAGGAGGGACCGGGATTCCCGTTCTTCCTGCCTAAGGGTATGGTGCTTAAGAACACGCTGCTGGATTACTGGAGAGACCTGCATAAGAAAAAAGGATATGTGGAGATCGCAACGCCGATTATCCTGAGCAGACACCTGTGGGAGAATTCGGGCCACTGGGATCACTATAAGGACAATATGTATACGACGGTCATCGATGAGGAGGATTTTGCGGTAAAACCGATGAACTGCCCGGGCGGTATGCTGGTGTACAAATCAGAGCCGCGCTCTTATAAGGATCTTCCGCTTCGTGCCGGAGAGCTGGGAATTGTCCACCGCCACGAGAAATCCGGCCAGCTCCATGGGCTGATGCGTGTACGCTGCTTTACCCAAGATGATGCCCATATCTTTATGACACCAGAGCAGATCCGGGAGGAGATCAAGGGTGTGGCAGGGCTGATCGACGAGGTATACAGTCTGTTCGGCTTCAAATACCATGTAGAGCTTTCCACCCGTCCGGAGGACAGCATGGGAAGCGACGAGGATTGGGAGATAGCTACAGAGGGGCTTCGGGGAGCACTTGATGATCTGGGGGTTGACTATGTGGTAAATGAAGGCGACGGCGCATTCTATGGCCCGAAGATTGATTTCCATCTGGAGGATTCTATCGGAAGGACATGGCAGTGCGGGACGATCCAGCTAGATATGCAGATGCCTCAGCGCTTTGACCTTGAGTATACGGGAGCAGACGGGGAGAAGCACCGCCCGATCATGATCCACCGTGTGGCTTTCGGTTCCATCGAGCGTTTTATCGGAATCCTCATCGAACATTTTGCCGGTGCATTCCCCACATGGCTTGCCCCGGTGCAGGTAAAGGTACTCCCGATCTCCGACAAATATATGGATTATGCAAATCAGGTATTCCATACTCTAGAAGAGGCGGGTATCCGTGCAGAGATTGATACAAGGGCGGAGAAGATCGGCTACAAGATCCGCGAGGCTCAGATGAACAAGATTCCTTATATGCTCGTTGTGGGAGCGAAGGAGGAGGAAGAAAAGAAAGTGGCTGTGAGAAGCCGTTTTGCGGGAGACGAAGGCCAGAAAGACCTTGGGGCGTTTATCAGCTCCGTGAAGGAAGAGATCGCAAAAAGAGCTATCCGGGAAGTAACAAAGGAAGATTAATATTTTGCGGGTAAATTTTAGAATAAAGGGCATAATAACCTCGATATCAGTATAAGGAGGAGGTAGATTTATGCCGGAATTAAGATGTACCGTACAGACATGTCTGCATAACAAGGATTTTTACTGTGACCTTGACGGGATCCGCGTGGGAGGCAACCAGGCGAAGTCGTCAGAGGAGACCTGCTGCGACAGCTTTGAGGAGCGAAAAGGCGACAGCTACAGCAACGTAACAGGAACCGCATCCCCGACAAGCAGTATCGACTGTAAGGCGACAGACTGCAAGTACAACGACGAGTGCCGTTGCCATGCCGGTAAGATCAGCGTGGAGGGAAGCCGGGCATGTCAGTGTGAGCAGACAGAATGTGCCACATTTACTTGTGGATGCAAAACGAAGTAAAATGGATTTTCGTATGTGCTGGCCACAAAGCGGACAGCCACTTGATAAAAAGGAACGCCGGAAAAGGGGTTCCTTTTTAGTTGACGAAGGAGTATTCCAATAGTATAATTACAATTAACTGTTTTAGAGAAGAGGAAATTGTGATGGAAGAAAAGGACAGACCAGGGAACGAAAAAAGGGAGAAAAGGGACTACGGCGGGGAGAATGCGTACTACAGCGCCAGGCCGAAGCTTGGCACTAAGGGGCCGTCGAAGCTCAGACAGCAGTTCGGCAGGGGGATCACCATATTTCTTGTAGTGGCCGCAAGTATTTTGTTCTATTTCGCCCTGCTCAGGCTGACGAACCTTTCCGATATGCTCAGCAGGGTGATCGATGTGTTAAAGCCGGTGATCTACGGCTGTGTCATTGCCTATCTGCTGAACCCGATCGTGAAAAATGTGGACAAGTACCTTTTGCCAGTCTTAGAAAAGAAGATGAAAAAGAAGGAGAGCGCCGCAGGTATTTCCCGCGGGCTGGGCGTGCTTACAGCGGTGCTTGTGCTGATCTGCCTGATCGTCGCACTGTGCAATCTCCTTATACCAGAGCTTTATTTTAGTATCCGCAATATGATCTTTACGCTGCCGGGGCAGCTTAATGATCTGGTGAACCAGCTCAACGATATGGCGACTAGTGATTCTACTACCAGCGCTTTTTTAAAGACGGCGGTGGAGGAGGGCACCCATATGCTGGAGACTTGGCTTCGTACGGATCTTCTGACGAAGACTAATGAGCTGATGTCCAACCTGACGGTGGGTGTGATCAATGTAATTAATACAGTGTTTGATTTTTTGATTGGGCTGATCGTATCTATATATATTCTGTTTAGCAAGGAGACATTTACCTCACAGTGCAAAAAGAGTGTTTATGCGCTGTTTTCCCCTCACAGGGCCAATATGATCCTTCATTTTACGACGAAGAGCAATGAAATATTCGGCGGGTTTGTCATCGGTAAGATCATTGATTCGGCGATTATCGGGGTGCTGTGCTTTTTCGGCCTGTCGGTTCTGGATATGCCGTATATCGTGCTGATCAGTGTGATCGTGGGCGTGACGAATGTGATCCCGTTCTTCGGGCCTTACATAGGGGCGGTTCCCAGCACTATACTGATCATGCTGAGCGATCCCATGAAGGGGCTGTATTTTATTATCTTTATCCTGGTGCTGCAGCAGTTCGACGGAAATATCCTGGGACCGAAGATTCTTGGCAATTCCACGGGGCTGTCTGCATTCTGGGTTATCGTTGCCATTCTGCTTGGCGGAGGCTTATTCGGATTCGTGGGGATGGTCATGGGTGTTCCTGCATTTGCAGTGCTCTATTATGTGGCGGAGCTGATCTTGAACAGCAAGCTTGAGCGGAAGAACCTCCCGGCGTCCTCGAAGATGTACGATCCGGTAAGTTATGTGGATGACGATGGCTGCTATATGAGCGGCCGGGAGCATTTTGGAGGCGGCAGCGCAGCAGACGGGGCAGATGCCGTTATGGAAGAGATCGTTGAGAAAGTGGTGGAGGACCTGGAGAAGGAAGCCAGGGGACCCGAAGCAGAGAAAGAGCAGTAAGGGAGGATATTATGCCGATTCGTGTACAGAATGATTTGCCGGTAAAGGAGATACTGGAGAGTGAGAATATATTTGTGATGGACGAGCACCGCGCCACCCATCAGGATATCCGTCCGATCAAGATCGGGCTTCTGAACCTGATGCCTTTAAAGGAGGAGACGGAGCTTCAGATCCTGCGCTCGCTTTCTAATACGCCGATCCAGGTGGATGTGACGTTTGTGACTGTGTCCGGCCATGTGTCGAAGAATACGCCTACCAGTCACCTGAACAAATTTTATGAGAAGTTCAGCGAGATAAAGAAGAGCAGGTTTGACGGTTTCATCATCACCGGGGCGCCTGTGGAGCAGATGCCTTTTGAGGAGGTGGATTACTGGGAAGAGCTTACACAGATCATGGAGTGGACAAAGACTCATGTAACCTCTACCATCCATCTGTGCTGGGGCGCACAGGCCGGGATCTACTACCATTACGGGATTGACAAGGTGCAGCTTGATAAAAAGGTGTTCGGGGTGTTCCGGCATAAGGTGATGAACCGGAAGATCCCGCTGGTGAGGGGATTCGATGATGTGTTTCTTGCCCCCCATTCCCGTCACACGGAGGTCCCTATGGATAAGATCCGGGCGGATAGCCGCCTGACGGTTCTTGCGGAATCTGATCGGGCAGGGCTGTTTCTGGCTATGGCACAGGATGGGCGGCAGATTTTCGTGATGGGCCATCCGGAGTACGACCGGGTGACGCTGGACGGGGAGTACAGAAGGGATCTGGCTAAGGGGCTTTCTATAGAGATGCCGGAGAATTATTACGAGGATGACGATCCTGACCATAAGCCGCTCCTTACCTGGCGGGCACATGCTAATAATCTGTATACGAATTGGCTGAACTATTATGTCTATCAGGTGACGCCTTATGATTTGGAGGGGACGCCGTTTTAAACCAGTATGGTTGACAAAGAACGGAATACCGTTCTGTAATTTTATCTTTGTTTTTATAACTGTTGTAATTGATTGAAGGATTTTATCAGTTACAGCAGTTATTTGTTTTTTTGATAAGGCATAATCAGGGATAATCAGCGTTCTTCTAAATTCTGTTTTATTGCGCATCTTTCAGATATCTTCCCATATTCAGGCGAATTTTCCATTATTTCACTTCAGTGCGGTAAAAAATTGATTGACAAATAAATGTAATGGTGATACTATGTAAAAAACACTAATAAAACGTTTTACTAAAGGAAAAGGAGTGATTTTCATGAAGAAATGGAACAAGCTGACAATCTTTTTAATCCCTATCGGAATCGCAGTCAACGCCGTGGGCGGACAATTGGCGCTGGCGTTAAAATTGCCGGTATTTTTAGACTGTATCGGCACGTTTGTCACAGCGGCGCTGTGCGGGATCGGGCCGGGACTTGTGGTAGCCGTGGGAACGCAGCTGATCAATGCCATCACGACCCCGACAGTGCTTGCCTATATTGAGATCGGCATGTTGTTTGCGGTCGAGTCTTTCTTTTTTGCAAAGTGGGGAATCTTTAAGTCTCTTTGGAAATCAGCATTGTCCGGAATCGGCGTGGCGCTTGTGGCAGTGTGCCTGGCTGTTCCTACAACGGCGTTTTTCTTGGGCGGATTCGCAGGAACAGGAGCTACGACGATCGCAGCGGCATTGATGGCATCCGGATGGGACGTACTGCCGGCTACATTTGTCAGCGAGGCGGTGAGCGAAGGAACGGACAAGATCGTATGCCTCATCATCATCTTCTTTGTATTAAAGGCAATTCCGGATAGATTGAAGGTAAAACTGCCTAATGCAGCATTTTTTATTAAAGAAATGGAAGAATAAGTAGTGCAGCGGACCGGACAAAACTTGTGCTGCCTTAACAAGGCGGCAGAATGGAGAACTTTATGGATAACAGAACATTTGCAAACCAGTTTCTTGAGCCGAAACGCACGGGCAACTTTATTAAGGATCTGAATCCTTTGAGCAAACTGAATATATTTCTGGCCTTTGGGCTGAGCGCATTGATCCTGGGGGATTATCGGTACGGGTTCGGTATGGTGGTTTTTCTGCTGGCGGTGGCGGTGCTGGCTGGGTGCCTGCGCTCTTACCTGAAGGTGTACTGGAAGATCCTGCTGTTTTTCGGCGTATTCTTATTTGGGATGAAAGCGGCGTTCTCCCCGGGGGAGCAGATCCTGTGGCAAAAATGGGGGATCCACATCTCGGTGGAGAGCCTTCATTCGGCGCTGGTGCTGACGTCTGGGGTGCTGGCTTTCTGCGCTGCGGTCATTATGTTCGTGCAGACCACAGAGTGGAGCGACCTTACTTATGCGCTTGAACAAAAAGGGGTATCCCATGTGACTTCCTTTGTGATACTGTCGGCGTTCCAATCCATCAGTGACCTAGGGGTGAATGCGAAGGTGATCATGGAATCACAGAAGGCAAGAGGGATTGAGACGGAGGGCAACGTGATCCGGAGGATCAAAGCCTATATTCCCGTCATGGGGCCGCTGGTTCTCAACGCCATTTCCAGCGTAGAGGAAAAATCGATCGCTATGGATGCCAGAGCCTTCTCGGCAGCCGGCACCCACACCTACCTGCTGGAGCTTCCCAAGGTGAAGGGCGGCGAAAAGGCGCTTGTAGCGGTTGTGGATATCTTGCTTGTATTATCTGTTGTATGGAGGGTTGCAGGATGGCTTATATTGAATTAAAGGATGTGGATTATGTGTATCCTCTGGCGAAGGAGCCGGCGCTTAAGCAGGTTACGGCATCCTTTGAGAGAGGGAAGTTTTACGGGGTGATCGGTGAAAATGCAGGAGGGAAGACGACGCTGTGTAACCTGCTCCGGGGCCTGATCCCTCATTTTTACAAAGGAAAGCTAAAGGGGGATGTGCTGATCGACGGCGAGGATATCCGGACGCTTAATATGGATGTGCTTTCTACCCAGATGGGCTACATCTTCCAGAATCCCTTTACCCAGATCAGCGGGGTGAAGAACACCGTTTTTGAAGAGATAGCCCTTGGGATGGAGAATCTTGGCATCCCCAAGGAGGAGATGATTGAAAAGGTCTTTTCGATTGCAGAGCTTTTGAACATTGAACATCTCTTACAGAACAATCCCAACGCCCTCTCAGGAGGGCAGCGGCAGAAGGTAGCGTTTGCCTCGGTCATTGCCATGGATACGGATACATTTGTTATCGACGAGCCTACTTCACAGCTTGACCCGGACGGGACGGCAGGGATCTTCGAGATTATCCACAAGCTGAAGGAGCAGGGAAAGACAATCGTGTTAGTGGAGCATAAGATCGACCTTCTGGCAGAATATGCGGATGAGGTGCTTGTGTTAAAGAAAGGAGAGCTGCTGGCTAAGGGGCGGACTTCAGAGGTGCTTTCTGATTTTACCCTGACCGGACAGGGCGTCATGATCCCCCATACGGTTTCCTTTTATCAGGAATTCAGCGCGCGGGGACATGTGTTTTCCAAGGTGCCTATCACAAAGAGCGAATGTGTAAGCCAGCTTGCGGGCATGATTCAGGGAAAGAAAGGAGAGGAGAGCGTATGAACCGGATCATATTGGACCATGTAAGCTTTCGGTATCCCAACGGATTTCTTGCAAATGAGGATCTGAACCTTACCATCTCGCAGGAGGAGCAGGTTGCCATCGTAGGGCAGAACGGCGCAGGCAAGACTACGGCGGTTAAGCTGATGAACGGGCTGAATAAGCCCACAGAGGGCACGGTGTATATCAATGATAAGGATACGAAGGATTATACCACGGCGCAGATTGCGAAATATGTGGGATACGTATTCCAGAACCCGGACGATCAGATTTTCAATCAGACGGTGTATGACGAGATTGCATACATGCCGAAATATTATAAATATACAGAAAAAGAAACAAAGAAACGCGTGGATGAGGCTGCTGACGTTATGCAGATCAGGGAGTTTTTGAAGTGCAACCCTTACGAGATCCCTTATACGATACGAAAGCTTGTCACGATTGCGGCGATCCTGGTAGTCCGCCCTGAGTATATTATCCTGGACGAGCCTACGGCAGGGCAGGATCTACGGGGAATCCGGCTTTTAGAGGAACTGTTGGGGTATCTTCGGGGGCAGAAGATCGGGGTTGTGACCATTACCCATGACATGGAGTTTGTGGCGGATAATTTTAAGAGAGTCATCGCCATGGCCAACAAGCATATTATCGCGGACGGGAGCGCCAGGGAGATCTTCTCAAGAGATGAGGTCATAAAAGAGAGCAAGATCAAGCGCACGGAGATGGGAATGGTGGCAAAGGAGATGGGGCTTGGGAGCGACATCTTAAACCCAAGGGAACTTGCAGATGCAGCAGAGCGCAGGCTAAGGAGCTGACATAATGAAAAAATACAGTGAGATCATTGAAAAGACAGTAGAACAAAATAAGCAGAAGTATATTGACTATCTGCTAAAGCTTGTAAGCATTGACACTCATGACATCGGGCATGGGATTGACGGGGGCTTAGAAGGAGAAGGGCAGGATTATCTTGCCGGAGTATTTGAAGACATGGGGGCGGACGAGGTAGTGAAAGATCCCCTGAGTGAGGAAGCCGTACTTAAGTGCAATGAACTGTACAATGAGGGAAACAAAGGGCATAACTATGACAATCGTTTTAATGTGTACGCTACCTTTAAGGGAAAGACGGACAAGTCGATTCTTTTTAACGGGCATATCGACCATATGCCGGCGGATAACCTGGAAAACTGGAAGATCGACCCGCTGAGGCCGGAGGTGATCGGAGACAGGATCACCGGGCTTGGAGTGGCTGACATGAAGGCGGGGCTGATGGCCGGGATCATGGCCGGCATGGTGCTTAAGGACGCGGGGATCGAACTTCCTGTCACGGTTAAATATGCGTCTGTCTGCGATGAAGAGGGAGGCGGAAACGGGTCTCTGTGCGCGGCGGTGAGCGGTGTGAAAGCTGACGCGGTGGTGGTGTGTGAGCCGACGAATTATGAGGTGATCGTGGCCCATATGGGCTGGGTGTTTTTCCAAGTAGAGGTGCCGGGAATCGCTGTCCATTCTGGGTTAAAGCTTGCGGGAGTCAATGCTATCGAAAAGGCCGGATTTCTGATGGACGCCATCAATCAGTTAGAACATAAGTGGCTCCTGAAGTACAAGCATCCCCTCCTTCCACCGCCGTCCAGCAACGTGGGCGTGATCTATGGGGGCGAGGCAGGATCCACCATCCCGGATTACTGCTGCTTTAAGACCTGCGTCCACTATCTTCCCGGAGTGATGAGCCGGGAGCAGGTCATCGAGGAATATACCCAGGCGATCTACGAGCGGTGCAAAGGGGACGAATGGCTGAAAGACCATCTTCCGAAGGTCACGACTTACCAGATGGGGAACCCTTTTGAGATGGAATTAGACCATCCTTTTGTGGGCGCGTTCAAAGAGGCTTATCGGGACGCCAGGGGATTGGACGTAAAGCTTGTGGGTTCTCCGGCGGGATGTGACTCCAGGACATGGCATAACATCGTGGGATGCCCGACCCTTCAGTATGGCCCGGGTTCCCTTGAACAGTGCCATGCGGTCAATGAATTTGTCACCGTGGACCAGTATCTGGACGCCATAAAGATTTATGCCAATCTGATTATGGAATGGGGCGAAACGCCGGATATGCAGAAGGGAGTTTAGACGTGACAGAGATTACGAAAGAATATTTTGCCATGCAGGATCTTGGGCGTGAGACTATGGAGCATGCAAGGAGCGTCCTTGCGCCTGGGATGAACTTAAGGGAGCTGCGGGCGGAGTGCGAGCAATACATGCTCGGCCACGGCGCGGATTCCTTCTGGTGGTGCGGTGTGGGAGCGTTTATGTTCTCCGGGGATGAGACGGCGGTTTCTGTCGTGCCGGATACATATGAGGCGTCAGACAAACGTATCGGAGAAAACGACATTATCACCATAGATTTAAGCCCTCAGAGACGCGGCGTGTGGGGAGATTTTGCGAGAACCATCATCCTTGAGGATGGAAAGCCTGTGGGCGACATCGCAAAGATAATGAACGAAGAGTGGAGAAACGGACTTTTTATGGAGGAGCTCCTTCATGAGACGCTTCTGGATATTGCCCGCGAGGACATGACCTTTGAAGACCTCCATGAGAGGATCAACACTCTGGTGGAGGAAAAGGGCTACCGGAACCTGGACTGCCTGGGGAATTTCGGGCATTCCATTGAAAAGCGGGACGAGGACAGGATTTACAGCGAGAAGGGCAATGCCCGCAAGCTTTCGTCCGTGTCGATGTTTACTTTTGAGCCTCATATCAGTCTGCCGGGCTCAAAGTATGGATTTAAACAAGAAGATATCTACTATTTTTCAGATGGCAGATTAAAAAGAATGTAAAACCGGAGGTTGCAGGATGAAAAAAATATTATTGGCAGGGGAGTCGTGGATGAGCTACACCACACATGTAAAGGGCGCCGACGCTTTTTACACCTCTGTGTATGAGACAGGTGAAAAGTGGCTTAAGGCGGCGCTTGAAAAGGGAGGGTACCAGGTTGATTTTCTCCCGAACCATCTGGCGGCGGAGGAGTTCCCGTTTACTGTGGAGGAGCTTAAGGAGTATGGGTGCGTGATTCTATCTGACATCGGGGCGAATACCCTTTTGCTGCCAAGCGCTACATTTGCAAGGAGTGAGAAGAGACCGAACCGGACGAAGCTCATCCGGGATTATGTGAGAGAAGGCGGCGGCCTGATCATGGTTGGGGGCTATCTGACCTTTTCCGGCGTGGATGCTAAGGGAAAATGGCATGACACCCCGGTTCAGGAGGTGCTGCCGGTGGAAGTCCTTACCGTGGACGATCGGATGGAGCACTGCGAGGGAGTGACGCCAAGAGCGGTAAAGACGCATGAGATACTGAAAGGGATTCCCCAGGAGTTTCCAGAGGTACTGGGCTACAATAAGACGGCAGCAAGAGAAGGCGCAGAGGTGCTTGCAGAGGTAGAGGGAGATCCATTTATCGCAGTCATGGAGTGTGAAAAAGGCCGCTCCGCCGTAGTAACAACAGACTGCGCCCCCCACTGGGCGCCCGTAGAGTTCTGCGAATGGGAATATTATGACTTAATGTGGAAAAACATCGCAGACTGGGTAAGCCGGTAAGAAAGGCAGGTAAAAAGTTTTTCCTAGACAATTAAGCGGCGTACTGGTAAAATATGCTTATCATGTGCAGAGGTCAGGGAAAATAACAGATGCGTGTTACGATGAAAGATATAGCGAAAAGTGCAGGGTGTTCGGTGACGACGGTTTCCCTTGTGCTGAACAATAAGGCCAGGTCAATTCCGGAGCAGACCCAGAAAAGAGTGCTGGAGGTTGTGAAGGAGCTGAAGTACCGTCCCAACCAATTGGCGGTAGGGCTGATCAAAAAGCAGACAAGGACCATCGGGCTGGTTATTTCGGATGTAAGCAACAGCTTTTTTGCGACGCTTACGAAGGGAGTGGAGGATGAATGCCGCCGGGAAGGATGGAATCTCATCCTCTGTAATACGAACGATTACCATAAGCGGGAGATGGAATATATCCGCACACTGGACGATAAGGGTGCGGACGGGATCATTTTGTGCTTTGCCAAGGAAGATGACCCGGCTCAGCTTCGGGAAACGCTGGGGCTGATCGGAGAGCTGGGGGTGCCTCATATCATGGTGGACAGGTATGTGTCTGACGTGGAGCCTTATTTTGTAGCCACAGACCATGAGAAGGGCGGGTATCTGGCAGGGAAGCATCTGGCCGGGATGGGCCACAAAAGAATCGGATGCATTACAGGACCGGACAATCTGGAAGACTCCCGCATGAGAACAGAAGGCTTTAAAAGGGCGCTTAGGGAGTCCGGTATTTCCTTTGACGGCAGAGACGTCTACGAGGGAAATTATGATATGGAAAGCGGCGAACGGGGGGCAGAGTACCTGATGAAAAGAGGCGTGACCGCGATCTTTGCCTACAACGAGCTGACGGCTTACGGCGTTTACCGCTGGGCGGGGAAGAACGGGAAGACGGTTCCGGAGGATGTGTCTGTGGTGGGATATGACGACGTGGGCTTTTCTGATATTTTCAACGCGCCTTTAACCAGTGTAAGACAGCCGGTATATGAGATGGGAAAAGAGGCGGTCAGGCAGATGATCGCCGGTATTAAAGAAAAGAAACCGAAAAAAGAAAAGATTCAGTTTGAGCCTGAATTGGTCATCCGGAAAAGTGTAAAGGATTTGAACCGATAGGCTGGTGGAAATATGTATAAAAATAAGATGAGTTTCATGAATGAAAATCTGGCGCATGTTGAGAAAAACAAGATGCAGGAGATATACGCAGACGTCCCTTTTGGGGGACGTCTGATTTTAAAAGGGGGCCGCGTGGTGGATCCCGGGAATAACAAGGATGAGGTGATGGACCTGGCGGTTCTCGACGGAGTCGTGCATCAGGCCGGCGGGATGATCAGGCCGGAAAACGGGGACAGAATTATTGACTGTGAAGGATTGCTGGTGATGCCGGGACTTCTGGATATGCACCTTCATCTGGGGGACTTGTTTGAGGTCAGTACAGGCTCTGTCTTCTGCGCGGCAGAGGATGGCGTAACGATAGGCCTGTCGCCGGGAGCGGGGAACACGTTTATGGCTCCGGCGCTTTTGGGAGCCGAGGTGGACAGAGGCGTTCCCCTGAACCTGGGGGTGTACTTAGGCGCCGCCAATGTACTGGGAACACGGATGACGGTACAGGAGCTGGTCTCAATGTTCAGGGGCGAGGCAGAGGCAGAGGTGCTGTCTGATAAAATGACTAGAAACAGTATTACGAATACTACGGCGAATCTGACCATTGGCATTAAGGACCATATGGGGCATTTTATCATGCCAGATGAAGGGATTGAAAAGATCTATGAGATCACCGCTGAGGCGGGGCTTCTTTATATGTCCCATACCCAGGACCCGGAGCATGCGGAGCGGATGGCGGGACTGTCAAAAGGAAGGCCGCTCCATCTCGCCCATGTGACGGCGGCAGGATGCGGGACACACGGTGATCCGGCGGAGGGCATCCAAAGAGTGTTAAAGCTCATCGACGGAAGACAGATTACCGGTGAGTTTGTCACTACCATGCTCCGGCCGGGGCTTGGCAGCAGGGAGGGCTTACAGATGACAAAAAAGTCCCAGAGGGCGGCTTATGACGCGCTTTCGGAGGGAAAGGTAAGGATTCTGGTTTCAGACGGGCAGAACCACGGGACGATGAAGGGCTTTGGCGATACGAGAGATAATATTCCGGCCATCCTGGAATTGTCTCAGACGGGTGTATTGACGCTGAGCCAGGCGGTGGCGTCCATGACCTGCAACCCGGCAGAACTTTTAGCGGAGAGGACGCAAAATCCATGGTGGAGGGAAAAGACGGGACATCTGGAAGTTGGGGCTCTGGCCAATATCGCAGTGGTAGATACGGATGATAAGCTTGCTACGTATACTATCGTGAACGGCCAGATCGTGTCATTTGAACACCGGATCGTGAGAAGACATACAGGCGCCGGGGGATGGGTAAGCAAGTTCGGCATGGTAAGAAAAACGGGTGTTGGAGATCTGGCCATGTATGCACAGGTAAGACAGGGAGGGAAAAATAATGCCGCAGAATAAAATGACGGGAAATATATGGGAACCTTCTGAGGAGCAGTGCGATGTGCTGCTGAAGAGACTGATCAGGACAGATACCTGCCAGCCGGCGGGGAATGAGGAAGGGCTTGTGGACTTCATCATAGGCAGACTTCCGAAAGATGCAGAGTATACGAAACTTGACCATGGGCAGGGAAGGGCTTCTTTGGTCGTAGAACTCAGAGGAGAGACAAAAAGCGGCGGGTGGCCGGAGGACGGCGGCGCTGCCTTGATCGGACACCTGGATACGGTGGCCTGTGGCAGGGAAGAAGAATGGAAGTACCCGCCCCTTGAGGCTTACACAGAAGACGGGGTAATGTACGGGCGGGGGACAGCGGATATGAAAGGCGGCGTGGCGGCAATGATCCTGGCTATGGAAAAGCTGTGGGAGGAAAGGCATCTGCTTGAGAAAAGCGTCTATTTCTGCTTTACTGCCGATGAAGAATACAAAGGACTGGGGATACAAATGATCGCTGAGACAGGTCTCTTGTCGGGAGTGGAGGAAGTGATCATCTGTGAGCCATCGGACGAACAGATCAGCATCTGCGAAAAAGGCGCTGTCTGGCTGTCGGCGCTGGTTAAGGGGGCGGCCGCCCATGCGTCAAGACCGGAGCTTGGCATAAATGCGGCGGAAATCGCATATGCCTTCGCCGGGCGGATGAAAAGATATCTAGAATCTGCCAGGGAACACCCGATTCTGGGAAGAGCCAGCGTGTCTGTGACGAAAATAAAGAGCGGAATCATGACCAATATGATTCCCCCGGAGGCAGAGATTGTACTGGACATCCGCACAGTTCCGGGAATTTCCTGCGATGAGGTAAAGGAACATGCCGAAAAGATACGCCAGGCGCTACAGGCAGAGCATCCGGGGGCAGGTATTAGCATAGAAACGCTGAACTGCCGTCCGGCAGTGGGGACAAAGGAAAGCGATGAGAAGGTAAAACGTATATTGAGCCTTGCGCAGGAGATGGGGCTTTCCGGGATTCCCCGCGGAACCCATTTTTATACGGATGCCTCCCAGCTTATTCCAATACTTCCGGTTCCTTTTGTTATCGCAGGACCGGGAGATGACCGGCAGGCGCACTGCACGGACGAGCATGTAGAGATTGGCAGCGTGGCGCGGTTTGCAGCGTTTTACCGCCAGTATATTGCAGATCATTACATGAGCTGCCTTTAGGTGCGGCAGACGTAAATCCCGCGGCCGGTGTTTCGGCCTCTACCTGACCTTCAGCAGGACCGATGCCTGAAATACCTGGTTCTGGTATGCGAATTTTGATAATCCATTATATTGCTCAACGATATTAAGGACAGAGGAGATACCGATCCCCTTTCGTCCTTTTTTCTTGGAGGAAATAAAGGTGTTACCAGATCTCTGAATCTCTCCTTCATAGCTATTTTCGACGATGATGGCAAGGAGGGAGTTGGTCGTGGCCGATATCTTTACATTGATAAAGCTGTTTTCAGACTTCATCCTTGCGCAGGCTTCGGCGGCATTTTCCAGAAGATTGGAGACGATGGCGCACAGGTCTATATCCGGACAAAGCGGTTCCTTGGGGAGGGAGACTTGGACGTTAAAGGATGAGCCTTTTTCTTCTGACCGCTCTTTGTAGTACCCGATAATTGAATTTAAGGCAAGATTTTCGCAGTAGACGCCTGCCGGCGGAGTCAGGGAGGAGCGGTATTCTTTTATATAGGTGTTAAGCCCCTCGATATCCTTCGTCTTAATATATGTGTCGATCACAACAAGATGATGGCGCATATCGTGGCGCTGCCGGCTGGTCTGTTCGATCTGGAGCTGGAGGAACTCCGTCTGCTTGCGCTGTGAGGCAGAGACAGTTTCGGATATATGGAGCTTTTCCAGAAGATTTGCATTTTCCGTGATCACAACGACCATTTTCATGATCAGAATATAGGTGGCGAAGGTGAGAAGCACCCAGAGCGGCGGGATAAAGTAGAAAAACCTGCCTGGCGCTAAGTCAGGCGAGGATATATTCAGGGAAAACAGCATGTTATAGAGGAGGTTGTTGCAGATCGGGATGATCCACACCTGATTCCACATGGAAAAGGAAGCGGTATAGTCCAGGGCAGGGCGCAGTGATCTCCGGAAAAAGCGGTATATGAGCGGAAAGGTAACGACAGTCAGGACAGTCCTGATCAAGGACGCATCGAACGTATCATAGGAAGGCAGACGGCCCCGGAGCAGAAAACAGATATACATGGAAAGAAGTGTGACATGTTCTGCGTAGCATTTTGCGATGGAAACGATAAAAATGCCGTGCCCCAGGCGGTATCCGGTGGCCATGTCAAAGATGACTGCGCCAAGAGTGATGGTAGCCAGGTCGATGGCAATGTATTTCAGCGGCAATGAGACAAAGCTGGCATATGTACTGGAGCCGTAAAAGGTGACTGCAAGATAGAGAAGGATGGCTCCGGAAACATGGATGAGGACAGGGGTGCGCAGATGATCCCTGAAAGTAAGGAGCAGAAGGATAAAGCAGGGAAGGATAAAGCAAAACGTATTCACAATATGAGCCGGTGTCACGATATCTCACCTCCGTTAACATAATCAAAAATATAGTTGGCATATGTCTGGATGATCTGTTTGCGCTGAGATTTGATGATGGGCAGGTGTTCTCCGTTTTTGAGAATGAAGTCGCTGTCCTCCCAGGAATCCACATAATCCATATTGACCATACAGTTCCGGTAGCACCACAAAAACTGTCCATAGGCAGAGAGCATCGGGGAAAAATCCCCGAAGGACATATAGGAGCGGACGACCTTTAACGGAGTATGTACCTGAATATAATGATTGTGGTAGTCTACATACATAATATCCGTGATAAGAATCCTTGTCTGGAAGCGCCCCTCCTTAAGCTCGATATAATGAGTGAACTTTGCGGCAGCATGTTCATAACAGTTGAGCGCGTCCTCAAGCCGGGCATAGGTATAAGGCTTCAGCAGATAATCCAGGGCGTGAAGGCGGAATGCTTTGATGGCATGTTCCCTGCTGGAGGTCGAAAAGATGATCTGGCATCTGGGATGAAGCTTTTTGACGGCCTTTGCAATCTGGATGCCGTTCAAGTCCTGCATGAAGATGTCGAGAAAGATAAGGTCATGCTTTTCGGTCTTAAAGGCGTCAAGAAAAGCCCTCTCGCTGGTAAATGTTTTGATCGAGGTATGGATCTTGTGTTCGTTGCAGTACCGGCATAGATATTCATATAAAAGTGCGATGTCCTTTGAAGAATCATCTACGATCGCGATTGTCATAACAGCCTCCGAAACAGAATTGTAATGCGTCATAAATGCTTTTTGAGCCTAACATTTTTATATTAACATATGAGATGGTCTGACAGTATCATATAAATGGTAAAAAATTGTCAAATACAGTAAATTTTTTGTCTGTTGGGTAAAGCCTGCTCTATAACCGGTCACATCAAGAGATGGAAACAAACGCATAACAGGGGTGTAAAGGGATTGATGACTGGGAACTTTGTGAACCGGAAGATTCCTTCATCAAAGAAGGCAAAAGCGGTTTTGATTTTGCCTCTGTAAGCAGTTCCTCCAAACTGGTAAATGCAAACCGCCTTCAGGTGCATGCATTAGCTTATAATTTCTTCAATTGGTTCAGACGACTGGCTTTTGCTGTCAGCATGAGAAAACAGCGCATAGATACTATTCGTTTCAAACTGTACAGCAGCTGTCCCTACAAGAAAGAATTCTACGAGACACTGGAAAATATCCGCAGTCTGCAGCCACAGTTGGAATATCAGCAGCGATTAACGAACCTGGACAACTACAATACGCTTTTTTCTGGATACGTTAGAAAAGGATGGGGAAACAGAAGTGTTTTATCAGAAAATATTGGAAAGAATGGCAGATTTATGATAACATAAACGCACAGGTATATAAAATGTTTTAAAGGAAAAGGAGCAGGCGGCAAAGGATTCAGGGCAGGACAGCAGAAAGGACGGAAAATGGAAGGGAAAAAAGGCAGAATATGTTTAGCGGCAGCTATGATCTTATACATCATATGTCTGGTGTCAGGCGGCAGGACCGGGCTGCGCAAGGGAATCGATCTGGGCGA
Organism: Lachnospiraceae bacterium; assembly: GCA_910575105.1. Taxonomy (GTDB): domain Bacteria; phylum Bacillota; class Clostridia; order Lachnospirales; family Lachnospiraceae; genus MD308. Next base: position 40,413 of record CAJTDK010000010.1, on the reverse strand, counting down.
TGATTTTTTCTACAGGGAAGGCAGCGGGCTTTATCAGGCGGACAAGGATAATTATCTTAAGCTTTACAGGCAGGGAGAGACAGAGCGTGCGTATATTGTCCTTGACGGGCAGGAGCAGGAGGCAGAGATTCGCTGGACGGGCAGTGATGTGGAGGTCATCTATACAGACGGCGCGGTGACGGAAGGCACCTGGGGGAACGGCTGCCTTCTTGACCGGGAAGGGATGCCCATCATTTACAGCCAAGGAGCAGTTACGGTTACTGACGGGGGAGAACCTTTAGCGGTGAGGAAAGAGGTGCTGAGCGACGCCCTGTGTAGGATCAGCCGCGGCGCTCTGGGAGTGAGGGGATCAGCCGGATTCATTCTGCTGGGAACAGTTCTTTATGCGCTGGGAATCTTTGCAATCAAGGATCCGGAAAGCTCATTTTTCCTCCTGAACCGGTGGAGATACCGCAGGGCGGAGCTGTCGGAGGAGGGAAAGGCCGTAGAGCAGATCGGCGGGCTGGTATTTCTCCTGTCAGGAGCAGTGCTGGTATCCGGGATTTTTCTGCTGATGTAGTGTGGAAAATTGACAGACTTACCGGCGGTATGTTATTGCATATACATACTATCGATAGGTAAAATTATCTGCCCCGCAGCATGGGGCAGATATCTTTTCAATTATAAACATACCGGCGAGTGGTATGGAAAAGAGAAAATATGCAGACTGTTGTAGAAGTTAATTCTGTTGAAAAAAGCTATGGGCAGGCGCAGGTAATCAGACAGTGCAGCTTTCAGCTGTACAAAGGAAAGACCTATGGACTTCTGGGGGTCAACGGTGCAGGAAAGACTACGCTGATGAAGATGATACTCGGCTTGCAGAAGGCAGACGGAGGAAGTATTCAGGAAAAATCATCCTGCGTGATACAGATAGATACTTATTTTTCGATGTACTAGTTGTGGAAACAATCTCTTTATGCTAAATTGTATAATGAAATCATATGAATAAGGAGAGGGATCATGCTTGCAGAGAAAAAATATTTCTTGTTCGATATAGACGGAACGCTGGCGGTAGACGATATGCTGTATCCGGGCAGCAGGGAGCTGATCGCGTATATAGAAGCCGCCGGAGGGCGGGCGTTTTATATTACGAATAATTCGGTAAAGAGCAGGAAGGATTATGTGGCGAAGTTCGCGCGTTGGGGGATCAGGACGCAGGAGAGCCAGTTTATGACAGCTTCCTATGCTTCCTGTTGCCACCTGAAGGAGCATTACAGCGGGAAGAAGCTTTTTGTGCTTGGCACGCCGTCCTTTGTGGAGGAGGTAAAAAGCTTTGGCCTTACAGTTACTGAGTGTGCAGAGCCGGATGTGGCCTGCGTGGTAGCAGGCTTTGACCGCATGCTCCGATATGAGAAGGTGGAGGCGGCCTGCGAGCTTTTGTTCCGGCAGGGCGTGGACTTTATCGGCACCAATCCGGATCTGCGATGCCCTACGGCTTTCGGGTTCGTGCCGGACTGCGGAGGTATCTGTGCTATGCTCCATGCGGCGACGGGCAGGACGCCCCGTTACATCGGAAAGCCGGATGCCGGGATCGTGGCACTCTGTACGGAGCAGGTACATGCCAGGCCGGAGGAGGTGCTGGTGGTGGGAGACCGCCTCTACACCGATATCGCCTGCGGGATCAATGCAGGGGTGGAGACGGCTTTGGTCTATACCGGCGAGGCTCGCCCCGCGGATCTGGCGGAAGCAGAGTTTATGCCCGATTATACCTTTGCGGATATGGAGATGCTTTATCAGGAATACAAAAAAAGCAGGGGAGAGGTCTGATGGTGGAGATGAAGGGAATATTTAGGGCGGCGGCTTTCGCGGCGGCTTTCTTGTGCGGGGAGGTCTGGCGGGAGATTCATCACTTTTGCACGGTGACTTACCGGATCAGGTCGAAAAAGCTTAACGGGACAGGAGAAGGGATAAGGCTTGTGTTTTTAAGCGATCTCCACAATCAGTCCTACGGCAGGGGAAATGAGCGTCTGCTAAAGAAGATCAGGGAGGCGGATCCTGCTCTCATCCTTATCGGCGGAGATATGCTCGTGGGGAAACGGGAAAGCTCCTTTCGCGTTGCCCTTGAGCTTGTGTCGGGGCTTGCGGGGCAGTACCCGGTCTATTACGCCAACGGGAACCATGAGCAGAGGATGAAGGAGAACCCGGAGCATTACCAGGCATCCTATGCGGAATATAAGGAAAAGCTGGAGAGCGCGGGCGTGCATTTTCTGGAAAATGCATCTCAGGAGCTTTTGTGCAAAACATGCAGGATCAGGCTTAACGGGCTGGAGATTCCAGAGGAGTGCTACGGTCATTTGAAAAAGCATCCCATCCCGGACGGGGCTATAGAGGAGCGTCTTGGGAAGGCAAAAAAAGAGGACTATGAGATTCTTCTTGCCCACAATCCGGCATATATGGAGGAGTATCTTGCGTGGGGAGCGGATCTGGTGCTCTCCGGCCACCTCCACGGGGGCATCGTGCGCTTCCCAGGCGGCGTGGGGGCCATCTCCCCGGCCCTCAGCCTGTTCCCCAGATATTCCGGCGACCATTACCGGGAGGGGGATCAGGATATCGTCGTCAGTAAAGGTCTGGGCGTCCATACCATATGCGTCCGGCTGTTTAACCCGGCGGAGCTGATTGTCCTTGAACTTGGCGGGGATGATGGGCAGAGGTAGAAGTTCTGGCTATTGGCCGGTCTGCGGCCGTTACTATTCACGGCTCAGGAGCCGGTTATAGCAACGATTTGTGGCGGCATTCCGAGTTTTGCTGCGCAAAAGCCGCCCCTCACTCCTGTATCATGTTTTTACGGAATGTGCAGCCAGTGCGCATGCCTGACCCATGAACAGTAACCTGCGGCCGGCATCATTTTCTGGTTGAGAAAATCGGAGAAATCCTGTATAATAGTTTGGCTGCGGGTTTTGTATCTTTTGCGGCCGGCAGCGCTTAAGCTTTATGACTGTGAGGGAAACTAGATGGGTATTCCGATAAAACTGCAGGTGTTTGAAGGGCCGCTAGACCTGCTTCTGCATCTGATCGATAAGAATAAGATAGATATTTACGATATCCCGATCGTGGAGATCACGAACCAGTACATGGAGTACATCGAGGCTATGGAGAGGGAGGACCTAAACATTATGAGTGAATTCCTCGTTATGGCGGCGACGCTTCTGGATATCAAGTGCAGGATGCTCCTTCCGAAGGAAGTAAACAGCGATGGGGAGGAGGAAGACCCCAGGCAGGAGCTGGTGGAGCAGCTCCTGGAATATAAGATGTACAAGCTGATGTCCTATGAGCTTAAAGACCGCCAGATCGACGGGGAGCAGACCTTCTGCAAGAGCCCGTCTATCCCGGAGGAGGTACTTAGCTACGTGGAGCCGGTTGATTTGGACAAGCTGTTAGGGGATCTGACGCTGGCGAAGCTTAACCGGGTGTTCCAGGATGTGATGAGGCGCCAGGTAGATAAGATTGACCCGGTGAGAAGCAAGTTCGGCAAGCTTGAGAAGGAGGAGGTGACACTTCCGGACAAGCTCGAGTATGTGGCCAGCTATGCCAGGGAGCATAAGCGGTTCAGCTTTCGGGAGCTTCTTACCAGGCAGAGCTCGCGGACACAGATTGTCGTGACATTTTTGGCGATCCTGCAGCTTATGAAGGAAGGAACCATATCCATTGAGCAGGAGCAGCCCTTTGATGATATCATAATCGGCTCTGGCGCGGCAGTCCGGTGACGCGCCGGTATATTGACGGTCTGGAGCCGTTAGGAAGAGAAAGGGATGAAGATAATTGGAGATAAAAAAACTGGAAGGCGTGATAGAGGCGATCTTATTCGCTGCGGGAGATTCCGTAGAGCTTGGCAAGATTGCCGCTGCTATTGAGCATGACGAGGATACGACGAGAAAGATCATCCATCAGATGATGGACAAATATGCGAAGAAGGACCGGGGGATAAGGATACTGGAGCTTGAGAATTCCTTCCAGCTCTGTACGAAGAAGGAGATGTATGAATACCTTATCCGGATCGCTAAGCAGCCGAAAAAATATGTTCTGACGGATGTTCTGCTAGAGACGCTCTCCATCATCGCCTACAAGCAGCCGGTCACCAAGCTTGAGGTGGAAAAGATCCGGGGAGTGAAGTCGGACCACGCGGTGAATAAGCTGGTGGAGTATAATCTGGTCTGCGAGGTAGGGCGGATGGAAGCGCCGGGGAGGCCGCTGCTGTTCGGGACTACAGAGGAGTTTCTCAGACGGTTTAGTATCCAGTCGGTGGAGGAGCTCCCCACGATGAATCCGGAGCAGGTAGAGACTTTAAAGACAGAGGCTGAGGAAGAGGTGCAGCTTAAGCTGGATATTTAAAAAGATACATAGCAGGGATTTGGCGCGCATATACTGCAGTAATGGAAAATCTGCGGTGCGGTGCATGAAGAGAAACAGACAATTACAATTATATATGGTTTTGGCAGTTCTGGTGATGGCACAGATCCTGGTGATGTTATCCGACAAAAGCCGCTTGTCCGGCAAAAAGGACGGGCAGCAGGAGCCGGTAAAGGAAGCGTCACAGGAGATCATCAGCGAGCCGAAAGACCTTTACGCCCAGTCGGCGGTACTTATGGATGCTGACAGCGGGCGTATTTTGTTTGGGAAAAATGAGCGTAAGGTGCGGCCTATGGCCAGCACCACGAAGATCATGACCTGTATACTTACACTGGAAAATATGAAAGAGGGGCAGAAGGCCAAGGTTTCCGACAAGGCAGCAAGGCAGCCGAAGGTGCATCTCGGGGTAAAGAGCGGGGAGAAATATTATCTTAAGGATATCCTCTATTCTCTTATGCTGGAGTCCCACAATGACAGCGCGGTCATCATCGCTGAGGCGATCGGCGGTTCAGTAGAAGGGTTTGCCGGCATGATGAATGAGAAGGCGAAGGAGATTGGCTGTGAGGACACCCATTTTGTGACGCCTAACGGACTTGACAATCAGGACGAAGGAGGGGAGCACGCGACGACGGCGGCTGACCTTGCCCGGATCATGAAATACTGTATTACCGAGTCGCCCGAAACAGAGGAATTTCTTAAGATTACGCAGACGCCAAGCTATGAATTTACCTCGGTGGATAAAAAGCGGCAGTTTTCCTGCGTCAACCACAATGCATTCCTGACCATGATGGACGGAGCGCTCTCTGGTAAGACCGGATTCACGGCGAAGGCCGGGTACTGCTATGTGGGCGCGCTTAAGCGGGATGAGCGGACTTTTATCGTGGCGCTCTTAGCCTGCGGCTGGCCCAATAACCGAAGCTATAAGTGGAAGGATACGAAAAAGCTTATGGAGTACGGCCTGAACAATTATGAATACCGGGATGTGTGGCAGGAATTCCCAGAGGAGGAAGTGGCGGTAAAAGGCGGGGTAAGCCCAGAGGACGATTTTGAATTTGACTGCAAGGTGCGCGTTGGCGTGAAGTCCGGAAAAGAGGATGGCGGGATTTACGTCCTTCTCAGGAAGGACGAAGAGGTGACGACGGAAAAGAAGCTCAAGCCTGCGCTGAACGTGCCGGTAAAGAGCGGGCAGAATGCGGGAGAGCTTGTCTATAAGCTTAACGGGGAAGAACTCAGGCGGTGCGATATCGTCACGCTGGAAGCGATAGAAGAGCGTGATGTGCGGTGGTGCTTTAATAAGATCGCTGAACTGTTTTTACTCTAGAACATCGTTGCATTACTTCAAGATTGATGCAATGATATAGCCGGAATAAGACATTACGCTGGGGTGGATGTATAATGTATCTTTCGGAAATCTATTGACAACCGTCTGTTTCAGAATTATAATAAGTGTACTAAGAATCTTAATACACTTAGTCCACTAACATTTTGGAAGGAGGACGTCATGATTTTGATCGATTACAATGATAAACGTCCGATTTATGAACAGATTGCAGGACGCTTCCAGGCGCTCATTATAAGCGGCGTCATGGAAGCGGACGAAAAGCTTCCTTCGGTTCGGACTCTGGCGGTTGAGCTGTCGATTAATCCTAACACGATCCAGCGGGCCTACGGGGAGCTGGAAAAGGACGGGTTCATCTATACGGTGAAGGGAAAGGGGAATTTTGTGAAAAGAGATGAAGGACTGATACACAGGCAGAAGGAGAGGCTTCTTGGAGAGCTGTATGAGCAGGCGCGCATCTGCCTTATGCAGGGGGTGAACAGACAAGAGCTTTTGGACTGCGTAGAGAAAGCAGCAGGGGAGGTGCTGGTATGATAGAGATAAAGCAGGTCAGCAAGTCATTTGAAAAAATCGAGGCTGTCAAAGATATCGACCTTAAGATCCGCTCCCAGTATATCTTTGGGATGCTTGGGACCAACGGCGCCGGGAAGAGCACGCTCCTGCGCATGATGGCGGGAATCCTTATGCCCGGGCAGGGAGAGATTCTCATCGACGGGCAGAACGTGTGGGACAACCCGGAGGTGAAAAAGCGCTGCTTTTACATTTCGGACGAGCAGTTTTTCTTTCCGAATGCGACGGCGAAGGATATGGTCACATTTTACGGGAGATATTACACTAAGTTCGATTATCCGAGATTTGAAGAGCTTTTGAATAAGTTCGGGCTTGACGGCGACAGGAAGATCCAGACCTATTCCAAGGGCATGAAAAAGCAGCTATCCATACTGATTGGCCTGTGTGCTAATGTATCTTACCTTTTTTGCGACGAGACCTTTGACGGTCTTGACCCGGTGATGCGCCAGGGCATCAAGAGCATCTTAGCCAAGGAGATCGACGAGCGGGAGCTGACGCCGGTCATCGCGTCGCACAATCTGCGGGAGCTTGAGGATATCTGCGACCATATCGGGCTTCTGCACAAGGGCGGCGTGCTGCTTTCTAAGGAGCTTTCTGACTTGAAGTGCAATATGCACAAGATTCAGTGCGTGTTCCCAGAGGATGCAAAGATTTCGCTCTACAAGCTGTTCAGTATCCTGCAGCTTAAGCAGAAAGGGCGGCTCATTTCCATGACAGTCAGGGAGAGTGAGGAGGATATCAGAAAGAAGATGGAGGATTTATGCCCGGTCTATTATGAGATCCTGCCGCTGTCTCTGGAAGAGATCTTTATCAGTGAAACGGAGGTGGTCGGATATGACATCAAAACGCTCATATATTAATTTAAGGCGGGAAAATATCAAGCACCGGATCGGGATGATCCTTATCACCTTTTTCTTCTTCTTCCTGTCTATGCTGGCGTATCTGATGTCCGTGCAGAATATATGCGGCAGGGATATCAAAGGGGAGGAGATCATGAAAGGGATCACAGACCTCTCCAGGCCGGAGCCTGGGTTTGGCATACTGTCCATGGGGGCGGCAGTGCTTCTTGCCATCAGCAGCTTCCGGTATCTTCATTCGAAGACAGAGGTTGATTTTTACCACTCTCTGCCGATAAGGAGGCGGGAGATCTTATATATCCTGCTGAGTAATGATACCGTGCTTTTTGTGGTACCGCTTGCGTTCGTCCTTGTGTTCAGGTGTGCCGTTGCGGCGGCGGTGGGATATTTTAGCCGGTCGTTCCTCGCGGGAAGCTTCTGGTCGGCAGTCTGCTATACGGCTATATTTGCCATTACTTATCTTACCATGTCGCTGGCGATGATGATGACGGGGAATAATTTTATCGGGCTTCTGGGCTTTTGTGTGTTTGCCGGATATTCGCCCTTCGCGCTTGGCATGCTGTATCCGTCTCTGGCGTCTACATTTTTTGAGACTTACTGCGGGACGGAGACGCAGACGGGGATTTTTAACTATTTCTCGCCGGTCTCACTGACGAACCTGCTGTTGTCTGTGGATAACCGGCTGTGGAGGGATAACCGGCTGTGGAGATGGGAGGAGCATGTGGCGCACCTTGCGGCCATGGGCGTATGGATCATCGTCCTTTTGACCATTAATTACCTGCTGTTTGAGCGGCGGGCATCCGAGATGGCGGGAAAGGCCATGGCATTTCCGAAGTGGAATCCCATCATCCGTTTCCTTCTGGTGGTTCCGGCGGCGGTCTATGTGGGACTGGGACTTTATGCCGTCTCCTTTACCTCCTTTAAGCCTTGGATCATCGCGGGCGTGGTCATCGGCGGGTTCTTTGTCCATGGTGTAATCGAGTGTATCTACCAGTTTGACGTTCGGGGGTTATGGTCGAATAAGCGGCAGATGCTGGCCTCTATAGCCGTATCTTTTCTGATCGTAGGATTCTTCTGGCTGGATCTGAGCGGATTTGACCAGTACTGCCCAAAGGAGGAGGAGCTTGCCTCTGTGGTGGTGGACAGCCCCTATGTATCCGACGGTTCCTTCTGGGGCAAGGAAAGGAAAGGGGTGACCGGGGAGACGATGACGGGTACCCTTGCTGTTCTTGATGACATTATCAGGGAGAATGATCAGAATAAAGATATCCTGACAAATGGCGTGCCGGACCAGTCCAGGGGCTTTAGCTGCTACACGTTTACCTACAGGCTGAAAAACGGGAAGGAGGCAAGGCGTGAATATGTTCTTTCGCCGAAGCTTCAGGATGAGCTGATGGAGCAGGTGTTTGACACGATGGAGTATAAGAAGGATACCTATTCTCTCTACACGGCAGACTGGTCTCTGGTGACGGATGTGGAAGTAAGCTATCCGGTCTGCACCGAGACGCTTGATCTGACGAAGGAGCAGCGTTCAGAACTGTTCCGCATCTACCTGGAGGACCATGCCGGACTGGACTATAAGACGGCGGGGAATACCCTTCCCTTCGGACAGTTTTCAATCTCGCACAAGCTCAACCTTTCGGACGATGATTATTACAGCGGGATAGGCGGGGCAGAAACTTCCGAGGCTTATCATATCTATCCGTCGTTCAAGAAGACGATCAAGTATCTGAAAGAGGAGCTTGGAGTGGATGTACAGACATCCATGAAGGATATTGAGATCACCAGCCTGACGGCATCCAGATATCAGGAGAGCACTGAGCAGTGGGAAAGCTTTGATATCTACGATGAAGAGTTTATCTCATCCATTAAGGAAAAGCTCTGCTACGGGGATGTCCTGTGGCTTTCCGGGATCGAGCAGGTAGTGGATACGAGCATTGATATCTCGGTTACGATAAAGACAGAGAGCGGGGAAGAGATCTGTGGGGTGTACACGGATGCTGAGACGGTGGAGAAGATAAAGCAGCAGGGGACTTTTGAATGATCACCGGGGAGAATCCGTAAGATTGCTATATGAATTTGATTCGGGATATGTTATGATGGAATCAGCCTGTTTAGGCTGGTTCCATAGGCATGTCCGGAAAGGCAGAGGTGTCGTCCGGTAAGTCACAAAGATAAGGAAAGGATAGAAGACATGGGAAAAGAAACAGAAGTGGAATTAGAACTGGAAGTGGATGTCGTCACGCTGATGACAGATGAGGGGGAGATTGACTGCGGGATCGTTACGGTGCTTGAGCTGAATGACAAGGAGTATATCGCAGTTTCCCCGCTGGATGATGAGGGAGAGCTGACGGAGGAGATCTGGTTCTATCAGTTTGAGCGGGATCCGTCCGGCGGCGATGAGCATGATATCGTCTTCATCGAGGATGAGGACGAGTATGACCAGGTGGTCGATAAATTTGACGAGTGGCTGGACACGCTGGAGTTTGAAGAGGAGTAGGGGTATAGGTCTATACCCCTGTCTTTAAGGTCAGTGCTGCGGTGAACATTCCTGACGTCCGGGATACATGAAGCTCTCCGTCTAAGAGGCGTATCATCTTCCGGACGCTTTTCAGCCCGATATTGTTGTTATCCTCCCGGGAATGTTCTGCTTTGACCGCATTTTTTATCGTAACGGTGAAGGTTTCCTTCTGCAAAGTGAAGGAGATGAGCACCGTTTCTTTTTTGTCCCCGTATTTGAAAATGTTTGAGAACAGATTGTCCAGGATCCGCTTGAGCATAGTCTTATCGCTCTTGAGGACGATGGAGGGCGTATCGAGGCGAAGCTCAGGGGTGAAGCCGACCAGCCGGATGAAGTCGGCGTTTTCCCTCAGGCACTTGCGGATAAAATCTGTGGAGATCCAGGTAAGCTTTGGGCTTTCCTGCTCCTCCGAGACGAGGGCGTACTCAAACATCCGGTCCGTCAGCTCCTTGATGTCTTTTGTCTTGATCAGGCACCGATCAAGATATTCTTCCTGAAGGCGGGGATTTTTCTTCAGCTTTATCACCTCAAGGTAACCGTTCAGTATGGTGAGGGGTGTGCGCAGGTCGTGGGACAGGGCGGTGATCAGATCCTGGTTTGCCTGACGGCTCGCCTGTTCCTTCTCAATATTCTCATTGAGGGTAGTCCGCATATGGTCAAGCTCCTTGGCCAGGATTCCGATCTCGTCTCCGCCGAGGTTTGGCACAGGGTGGCTCAGATCCCCGGAGGACATGACGAGGATCTCCTGCTCAAGATTAAGCACAGACTTCATCTTTCGGTTTAAGAAGAACAGGATGATGAGGAAAAATAACAGGACGGAGACAAACAGGCTGATCAAAGCATAAGGATACAAAACCACCGAACGCTTATAGCTTATGATCAGCGCGCTTCCGGAGCCGTTGCTGAATTTGAGCGGGACATACCGGAAATCTTCAAAATCTCCGGCGGTAAGCTGGTCGCCGATACCGAGGAAGAACAGAAAAATACTATTTTTTTCTGAAAAGATATCTGCCATCCGTGTCGTGCGGTGGTATCCATCCTCCAGCCCGTATATGGAGATGGAGGTATATCTGTCCGCCAGGTCAAGAAGGGGGGCAAGGGCTTTGATCCTCTCTTCGTCGTCCTCCGATTCCGGGAGCTCGTAGTTTGCCGCCTGCTCGTAAAGCCTGTCCGACAGATACATGCAATCGCCGTAAGAATTATAATAACCGCCTAGTCCGATCAGATTGAAGACAGACCATTTGCTTGTCCAGAGCAGTTCAAATATCGTGAATGCCGCGATCAGGGCACACAGGATAAGCAGCGCAAACTGTGTGCGGATCTTCAGATCAGAGAGCTTCTTCCATACTTTTTTAATCACACCGGTACCCCCTTCCCCATATTGTCTTGATCAGAACCGGATTTTTCGGGTCTTTTTCGATCTTGCGGCGCAGATTCCGGATATGCACCATGACGGTGTTGCTGGCGCCGTAATAGTAAGGCTCGTCCCAGACTGCTTCGTAGAGGCGCTGGGCGGAAAATACTTGCTTTTGGTTCTTGATGAGCAGAAGCAGCATGGCGTATTCCGTGCCGGTAAGCGTAAGGAGCTTTCCGCCGGAAAATACCTGTTCCTTTTCTTCATTAATCTCCAGATGGTGGAAGCAGATGCTTTTTGGAGACATGCCGTCATGGGCGGCCGTATCCTTCTGAAGATTCCTTGAGTCATCTTTCCCTTTATAGACCTGATACCTTCTGATCAATGCCTTGCTGCGGCTGATGAGTTCGTTGTAGGAAAAGGGCTTTGCCAGATAGTCGTCCCCGCCGCTTGAAAATCCCAGTGTCTTGTCGCTGTCCTTTGTACGGGCGCTTAAGAACAGGATGGGCGCGTTGCTTTTTTTCCGGATCTCAAGACAGGTCTGATAGCCGTTCTTTCCCGGCATCATAATGTCCAGGATGATCAGGTCGAAATTTGTGCTCTCTGAGAGCGAGAGCGCTGCCATGCCGTCTTCTGCTTCCATGATCTCAAAGCCCTCCCCTTCCAGCAGCACATGGATGATCTCCCGTACCTCCGGGTTGTCGTCTACGATTAAAATGTATGATTTTTCCATAATCTTAAGGTCACCTCTCTTGGGAATATTTTAACAGATATGAAAATAACAGGTGAATGTTCTTAAGAAATTTTAAGAATTAATTTCGGTGTTTCTTAAGGGTTGGGGATTAGAATGTGAGCACAACGGGAAAAGTCATACTAAAGGAGGTACGTAAGATTGAGTAAGATGAGTATTGTTGTTCCCTGCTACAACGAGGAAGCAGCGCTGCCGGTCTACTATGGAGAAATATGCAGGGTGATGGACGAAATGCCTGAACTGGAGTTTGAGATTATCTTTGTGGACGATGGCTCGGCGGACGGGACGCTGGGAATATTAAAGGAGATGAACGCAACAGATGGAAGATGCAGGTATCTGTCATTTTCCAGGAACTTTGGAAAAGAAGCGGCGCTCTATGCGGGGCTTAAGAGCGCCCAGGGAGATTATGTGGCTACTATGGATGTGGATCTGCAGGATCCGCCGGGGCTATTACCTGAGATGTACCGTATCCTTAAGGAAGAGAGATTTGACAGTGTGGCTACGAGACGCTCTGACCGGACGGGGGAGCCGAGGCTGCGCTCCTTCCTCTCGGAAAGATTTTACAAGGTCATCAACAGTATCTCAAAGACGAAGATTGTCAGCGGAGCCAGGGACTACCGGCTGATGCGGCGGAATATGGTGGACGCGGTACTTAAGATGAGCGAATACAACCGTTTTTCAAAGGGGATCTTTGAGTGGGTGGGATTTCGGACAAAATGGCTGGAGTTCGGCAATGTGGGGCGCTGCGCCGGGGAGACAAAGTGGTCGGTCAAGAAGCTGTTTTCCTATTCTATAGAAGGGATCACCGGATTTTCGGTGGCGCCGCTGTCGCTGGCTTCGGTGATCGGGGTGATGTTCTGTCTGCTTTCTTTTGTCATGATTTTTGTCATCATCGTGCGGACACTGGTGTGGGGAGACCCGGTGTCGGGGTGGCCGTCGCTGGTATGCATTATCTTTATGGTGAGCGGGATCCAGCTTTTCTGTACGGGGATCGTGGGGGAATATCTGTCGAAGACGTATCTTGAGACGAAGCACCGCCCAATCTTTATCCTGAAGGATTCCAGCGAGAAGGACGGAGGAGAAGGACATGGAGAGAATAAGGAATTTTAGGAGGAAGGGTGCCGGGAAGGAGACGGCGGGAGGTTATGGTATAAAGGTTTATGCCGCGCTCTGTGCCTGTACGTTTTTTGTCTGCTGGATGTTCTGCCTGCGCCGCGGGATGTTCGGCGGGAAGGTGGACTGGATCAGCCAGCACAGTGTACTGCCGGATTATTTCCGCAGACAGTTCTATGAGACGGGGAACCTCTTTCCGGAATTTGCGGCGCATATCGGCGGCGGGCAGAATATCTACAACTTCTCCTACTATGGCCTTTTAAGCCCGGCAGTGGTGCTGTCTTACCTGTTTCCGTCTGTGGAAATGCCGGATTATCTGATGGCGGCGCAGTTTGTGAGCCTGACGGTGTCTGTGGCGGTGCTCTATTGGTGGCTTTCTGGCTGCCGGGCTGCGGGATGCGGCTTTGCCGGGAAGAGTGGTGAGGGTTCTGGCCTTATGGGGAGCAGGTTTGACCGGAAAGTCTGTCTTTTTACGGCGGTCATTTTTCTGGTGTCCGGGCCGATGGTGTACCATTCTTACAATCAGATTATGTTTGTGAATTATATGCCTTTTTTGTGCCTTGGATTCGCGGGCGTTGACCGGCACTTTGCGAAGAAAAAGAGCGGGCTTCTTACCGTCAGCGTGTTTTTGATGATCATGAGCAGCTTTTATTTCAGTATCGGAGGGATGCTGGCGCTGGGGCTCTACGGGTTGAGCAGATATGTAAGAGAGTGGGAGGACGGGCGGCTTAATGAAGGGGCAGAGTCCAGGGCTGTGTGGGCGAAGGCCCAGGATTTTTTTCGGGAGGGAGCCCGGTTTCTTGTGCCTTTTTTTGTCGCGGTGCTTATGGGCGGCGTGCTCCTGATCCCTACGGCGATGGCTATGTCGGGAAGAGAGGGCAGTGTTCAGGATCTGGCAGTCTCTTCGCTTTTGATTCCGGAATTTTCCGTGGAAAGATTTTTTTATTCGCCTTATGGGATAGGGATGACTACACTTTCCTTTACGGCGCTGCTGTCTTTGCTGCTTTTTGGCCGATGCTGGGAGCGGGTGCTGGCTTTTGGCTATATGCTCATCCTGACAGTGCCATTTTTTCCCTTTCTGTTAAACGGCGGGCTCTACGTGCGGGATAAGGTGATGATCCCGTTCCTGCCGCTTCTTTGCTATGTGACAGCGGATTACGTGAGCGGCCTGGAAAGTGCAAAGGAGGCCGGAGAGAGAAAAAGGGAGGTGTCTGTGCGGGAGGGCACGGCGGGGAAAGGAGGCAGGAGGTTCGGCGTCTTTAAGGGGGCGCTGCCCTATGCGGCGACACTTAGCATCCTGTGCATACATGTGGGCAGGCACGGCACAGGCAGATATGGGAAATATGTGCTGGCGGACGCTTTGGTGATGCTTCTTTGCTACATGATATTCAGCATACGCAAAAATGTCTTCGTTCTGCTGGCGCCTCCGGTCCTGCTCCTGGGACTGTCCGGGAACAGCTATCATCTGGAAGCGGGAACCTGTTTGGATAAAGAATTTTTTGGAAAAGTGACGGATGTAAAAATCGGGGAACTGATAGAAGAGGCGGCGGAGTCAGAGGAAGGGCTTTACCGGACGGAGCAGCTTGGGACGGCGGAGGAGAATGCGGCGAACCTGAACCGGATCTGGAATTTTGGGCAGTATATATCCTCCCTCTATTCTTCATTATATAACGAGGGATACCGGAATTTCCGGAGGGAGTTCGGAGCAGAGGAGCCATATCGGAATTTCCTTATGCAGACGGCGGTGCAAAATCCGGTGTTTCGCAGATTCATGGGCGTAAAATATCTGGTGGCGGATGTGGGAGAGCACAAAGAGATCCCCGGATATAGCCTAAAAGAAGCAAAAGGAGACTGGGGGGTTTTTGAAAACCAGTCGGTGTCGCCGGTAATCTACGCGACGGACAGGGTGATGGGGAGTAAGGTTTATGAAAGCCTAAGCTTTCCCGAGAACCAGTTATCTTTGCTGAGCTTCGCGGTAGTGGAGAAGGGCAGCGGGAAGGAGACGGAAACGGGCGGCAAAGCCTATGCTCCGGCGGAGATTGTTCTGCCGGGAGAGATTAATTCCAAAAAACCGGAGACATTTACCGCGGACATCCGGTATCAGGCAGAGAGTTTAAACCGGGAGACTGACAAAGGCAGCGGACCTAATCGGGTAGTGTTTCTGCGGTTTCGGGTGGAAAATCTCAAGCCTTATGAAGATGTTGCGGTATGGACGGAGGGGCAGCGCAATAAGCTGACGTCCAAAGGACATTTTTACTATAATGCGCATACGGTTTTTACTTATGCCGTTCCCGTAAGGCAGGATCAGAACCGGCTGGAGCTGGTCTTCGGGGAAGGACATTACCGAGTTTCAGATGTGCAGTGCTTCCTGGGAGCGCTGCCGTCAAAAGAAGAGGCGAGGCGATTGTACCAGTCGGAGTATCTGCCGGATCAGGAGAAGACCAGGGGAAATGTGACGGCAGGTGATATTGAGGTGAAAAATACGGGATATCTGATCACTGCTATTCCGTATGACGAGCATTTTGAACTCTTTGTGGACGGGAAAAAGGTGAAGACAGAGAAGGTAAATACTGCATTTTTGGGGTGCAGGATAGATAAGGGGCGGCACGAGGTCGAGATCGTCTATCACGCGCCTGGGATGAAGGCCGGGAAGATGGTATCGGCGATTGGGTTTTTCCTGTTTCTGGGGATGAATGCCGTAGGGCTTAAGGGAACCCTTGGCAAAAACAGCCTATTAACAGCAAACGGTTCGGCGCCTTTGGAATCTGCCAAAGAGGTTTTATAGATGTAGATGCCTAAGATGTATCGCATTGCCAAAGGCAGTTTTAAGTGCTGCATTGTCATAAAAAGTTCTTGCGTTCATAGGAAAATTGTGTTATGTTAAATCTATCGAAACTGCCGGTGTTCTTGCCGGCAGAAGTAAACTTAAAGGTGTCATCAGCCGCAAGGCGTTCTGATCTCCGAAGCTTTTTTCAAAGCAGAATCCGATAAAAAGGAAAAGTGAAAAAGGAGGGGTGCGTTTGACCGGGGAAGGTATTTGTTGCCGGCCATGGAGTGAACAGTAATACCATAACAATTATGTGCGTATTTTTCTATTGACATTTATAAAAATATATACTACTATAATAACCATACGGCGAACATTAGTTCGGAATTAGAAGGAGAATTAATTATGGCGAGTAATGAGAATAAGCAAAAAGCATTAGAAGCGGCAATTGCAAAGTTAGAGAAAGATTTTGGCAAAGGAACAGTTATGAAGCTGGGGGATCCGGCGGCTCAGGTGGTTGTCGAGACAGTTCCTACAGGGTGCCTCAGCCTGGATATTGCGTTAGGTATGGGCGGTGTGCCGAAGGGAAGAGTGGTCGAGGTCTACGGGCCGGAGTCAAGCGGGAAGACGACGGTTGCCCTGCACATGATTTCAGAGGTTCAGAAAAGAGGCGGAATTGCCGGGTTTATCGATGCGGAGCATGCGCTCGACCCAGTATATGCGAATAATATCGGAGTAGATATCGATGAATTATATATCTCCCAGCCGGACAGCGGGGATCAGGCATTGGAGATTGCGGAAACTATGGTGCGTTCCGGGGCTATTGACATTATTGTTATTGATTCAGTGGCGGCTCTTGTCCCGCGGCAGGAGATAGAAGGGGATATGGGAGATTCCCATGTGGGACTTCAAGCCCGGCTGATGTCACAGGCACTCCGTAAACTGACTCCGGTGATCAGTAAGTCCAATTGTATCGTGATCTTTATCAACCAGCTCCGTGAAAAGGTAGGAGTGATGTTTGGAAATCCTGAGACTACAACTGGAGGAAGGGCACTGAAGTTTTATGCATCTGTCCGCATGGATGTAAGAAGGATCGAGACGTTGAAACAGGGCGGGGAGATGACGGGAAACCGTACAAGGATCAAGGTTGTGAAGAACAAGATTGCCCCTCCGTTCAAAGAGGCGGAATTCGATATTATGTTCGGAAAGGGAATCTCAAAAGAAGGCGATATTCTTGACCTTGCAGTAGGACTTAACCTTGTGAATAAGAGCGGCGCGTGGTTTGCTTATAACGGAGACAAGATCGGGCAGGGCCGTGAGAATGCCAAGAGTTATCTGGCAGAGCATCCGGAAGTCATGGCTGAGCTTGACAAGAAGATCCGGGAGCATTATCAGTTTGCAGGCGCTGCAGGAAAAGAAGCTGATGCAAAAAAAGAAGATGCCAAGTCAAAGAAAGAAGATATTAAAGCAAATGTACCGGAAGCGTCTGAAGATGTGAAGGAGCCGGTGAAGCCGGCGAAGAGAAGAGCAGCGAAGGAAGAGTAGGATATTGGAGAAGATGGATGATTGTCACGAGTATAGAGGCAGCCGCTAATGCCAAATACAAAGTTTACATAGACGGGATATACGCATTTATCCTGTATAAGAAGGAGATTTCCCGTTATCGTATTGCGGCCGGTGAGGAGATTGAACAGGCTGTTTATGAAAAGATTCGCACGGAGGTTATAGGTAAGCGGGCGAAGAGCCGTGCCCTTCACCTTCTGAATGATATGGGGCGGACAGAAGTGCAGCTCAGGCAGAAGCTTGAGCGGGACGGCTATCCGGAGGATATTATTGATGAGACGGTTTCCTATGTGACATCCTTTGGCTATATCAATGATGAAAATTATGCAAAGATATTTATCGACGGCCGGAAGGATAAAAAGAGCAGAAAAGAGATCTGCGCGGGTCTTTTGCAGAGGGGGATCAGTAAAGAAGTGATCGAGCAGGCATTTGCGGAGTGTTATGAGCAGGAGGATGCCAGAAAAGCGATCGCAGAGATTTTAAAAAAGAAGCATTATGACCCGGAAAAAGCCGACAGAAAAGAGACGCAGAGGATATTTGGCTACCTGATAAGGAAAGGATTTAAGTGCGAGGATATATTTAGCGCGTCTGAAATGCTTGACATCTTTGACAAAACAGTATAAAATTTAACTGTTGTATTTGTACAATGAAAACTAAATAAGGAGGTGCTCCTGTGCTAAGTAGTGGGTTCATTATTGCAATTGCAATAGTGCTTATCATAGCAGCGGCAGTTATCAGCCATTTTGTCACAGTTTCCAGACTGAAGAACAATGCAGAGTCAAAGATTGGCAACGCTGAGACAAAAGCCCGCGAGATCATCGATGACGCGGTCAAGACGGCTGAAGCGAAAAAGAAGGAGTCTCTCTTGGAAATTAAAGAGGAATCTATCAAGAATAAGAATGAGCTTGAAAAAGAGACCAAGGAACGCAGAGCGGAATTACAGCGCTATGAGAAGCGTGTCCTTTCCAAAGAAGAGGCTTTAGACAAGAAGTCCGACGCCATTGAGAAGCGTGAGGCAGGATTTGCAGCAAAGGAAGAACAGCTCAAACACCGTGAAGCAAAGGTGGAAGAGATGGGCAGGCAAAGAGTACAGGAACTAGAAAGAATCTCAGGACTTACCTCCGAACAGGCAAAAGAATATTTGTTGAAAACTGTTGAAGACGATGTGAAACATGACACCGCCAAGCTAGTGAAGGAACTGGAAGCGCAGGCGAAGGAAGAGGCAGAGAAGCGTGCCAAGGAGTGCGTGGTAACTGCGATCCAGAGATGTGCGGCTGACCACGTGGCTGAGACTACGATTTCGGTTGTTCAGCTTCCGAGCGACGAGATGAAGGGCAGAATTATCGGAAGAGAGGGACGTAATATCCGTACGCTGGAGACGATGACCGGTGTTGAGCTGATCATTGACGACACTCCGGAAGCAGTAGTATTGTCCGGCTTTGATCCGATAAGACGCGAGGTTGCGAGGATCGCCCTTGAGAAGCTCATTGTTGACGGGCGTATCCATCCGGCGAGAATTGAGGAGATGGTTGAGAAGGCGCAGAAGGAAGTCGAGGCCATGATTCGCGAAGAAGGCGAGGCGGCGGCTTTAGAAGCAGGTGTTCATGGTATCCATCCGGAGTTGATCAAGCTCCTTGGAAGAATGAAGTTCCGTACAAGCTACGGGCAGAATGCGCTTAAGCATTCTATGGAAGTGTCGCAGCTTGCAGGGCTTCTTGCCGGTGAGATCGGGCTTGATATCAGAGTGGCGAAGAGAGCAGGGCTTCTGCATGATATCGGGAAGTCGATCGACCATGATGTAGAAGGCTCACACATTCAGATCGGTGTAGATCTTTGCAGGAAGTACAAAGAATCTGCAACAGTCGTTAATGCGGTGGAGGCTCATCACGGCGATGTAGAGCCGGAAACTCTGATCGCGTGCGTCGTGCAGGCGGCGGATACGATCTCTGCGGCCAGACCGGGCGCGAGACGGGAGACATTAGAAACATATACAAACAGGTTAAAACAATTAGAAGACATCACCAACCAGTTTAAGGGAGTTGATAAATCTTTTGCAATTCAGGCAGGTAGAGAGATTCGTGTTATGGTAGTTCCAGAGCAAGTATCTGATGCAGACATGGTATTGATGGCCAGGGATATCGCGAAGCAGATTGAGTATGAACTAGAATATCCTGGACAGATTAAAGTCAACGTGATCCGTGAATCACGGGTGACAGACTTTGCCAAGTAGAAGATAAATGTGACAGGGGCTGTCGCGTCAATGAATAATATCATCGATGCGGCAGCCTCTTTTTAAATTCATCTTTGATAAAGCAGACAGCCGTCAGGCGTATGTGCGGGCACTTAGATGGTAAGTGTGATAATCGAAGTGTGCGTCATGAAAAAAGTAAGTGTGATAACCGAAGGAGGAAAGATATATGAGTGATGAGATAAAGAGAACTGGCCGGGAGCTGGTTCACAAAGGAGCAATTATTGATGTATATACAGATCATATGGAATTTGCCAACGGACATTGTGCGGATTGGGATTACATCCATCATGATGGGGCTGCGGCAGTAGTGCCGGTTCTTCCGGACGGAAGAATACTGATGGTCAGACAGTTCCGTAACGCCTTGGATCGGGAAACACTTGAGATTCCGGCGGGAAAGCTGGATGCTTCCGATGAGCCGGGTCTTGCGTGCGCAAGGCGGGAGCTGGAGGAGGAGACGGGCTATAAGGCCCATGAACTGGAATGGCTGATCACGATCTGTACCACCGTTGCATTCTGCGATGAAAAGATTGAAATCTATGTTGCAAATCATTTGGAGCCGTCAAGACAGCATCTTGACGAGGATGAATTTGTGGATGTTAAGGCTTATACCTTAGAGGAGCTTAAAGAAATGATCTTTTCCGGTAAGATCCGGGATTCCAAGACAGTGGCGGCGCTGCTGGCATATGAGGCGAAATATCTGCGCTCCCGATCTGTCGAATATTGCTAATATCATTGCATTAATTCATGCCCGAAGCAATATTTTCGCATATATCGGTCACAACCAGACATATAATGAAGTATCTTTGCTAGGGAGGGAACATTTTGAGGATACAGGAAAACGGGAAGCATTTTGCGCTGTATTATATGTTGGGGTTTTGCGCGGGAATTTTATATGCCAATCTTTTTGCGAAAGAGTATATTATCAGCATGGGGATTCTCAGCGAATATTTTCTGAACCAGTACAGTGCCGATGACATCGAGACGGCGGAATATCTCTGGTACGTAGTGAGGATCAGGATGGCTCCGGTACTGCTTTTAGGGGCGCTTGGCTGCACAAGGCTCAGGAAGGGCGTTGTGGCGGCGTTCATATTGTGGACAGGCTTTTCCAGCGGCCTTCTTTTTACGTCGGCGGTCATAAAGATGGGAGTAAAGGGAATCATTTTATGCCTGATCGCGCTGATTCCCCAGTTCCTGTTCTATGCCGCCGGGTATCTTGCTTTGCTTTGGTATCTCTACACTTATCCGCAGATCCGGTGGAACCTGACAAAGACAGTTATCTTTCTTCTTCTTCTGGCGGTGGGAATGCTTTTGGAATGCTATGTAAATCCTGTACTCATGCAGTTATTTATCCGTACGCTCTGACGCTTTCGCTGCGTTTGACTGACTTGCAGACAGAATGAGGCGCAGCCGTCGGCTATGCCGATTAGGTCCAATGCGCCAGATGCAAATTCAGGCAAGCGGTTTAGCGGAAGATAATATGTCAGTGTCTAAGCCTTTTTCGGGGAGCGCAGATAATGGCTCAGGTAGAGGATGCACAGCAGGAATGAGGCGAGCTGGCTGGCCAAAAGACCCAGAAGATATCCTTCGATCCCAAAGATAGGAATACAGTAGAATACGCTGAAGATTCTTAAAACCAGGCTGAAGGTATTAATGAGGAAGGAAAGCGCCGTCTTCCCGATTCCGTTGATGATGCTGATGAGCGTTGTATTTGCATATAAAAATGGGCACATCCACGCCAGTGTGACGATATAGTCCCCGGCGGAGCGGCTGTTGAAGATCACGAGGCCGATCCACTGCCCGGCAAGAAGCAGCAGAGTGCAGCATAGGCTTCCCAACAGCACGCAGCAGCAGACGCTTTTCTGGATGATGTTTCTCATCTGCCGCTCGTGATTTAAGGTCTGCGCTTCTGCCACTGTGGGAAGGAGCATGGTGGAGACGGAATTTGTGATGGCAGAGGGGAACAGGACGCAGGGCAGGGCCATGCCGGTCAGCACTCCGTAGACACTCAGCGATTGGGAGACGCTCATGCCGTGGAACTGGAGCTTTAAGGGGATGGAGACTGCTTCGATGCTCTGCAGGAGGTTCAAAAGCACCCGGCTTGCAGTCAGCGGTGCGGAGAGAAAGAAAAGCTCTCCGGCAAGGCTGAGATATTCGGGGAGTTTTGTGATCTTTCTGGCAAGGCTCTGGTAAAGCGGTGCTTTTTTTGTCATGATCTTCAGGCAGAACATGGAGGAGGCGATCTCACCAGCGACCAGCCCGACTACAGCGATGGAGATGCCGAATCTGGTCCCGTTTTTCATGCCGATCAGATAGAAAATGTATACGGACAGAATCCGTACGATCTGTTCGATCAACTGGGAGAAGGCGGGGATCTTCGTTTCCTTAAGTCCCAGATAGTAGCCGACGATACAACTGTGGATGGACGCAAAGGGAAATGCATAGGATAAGATAATGATCAGATCGGTGCAGCGTTCCTCCTGTAAAAATTGTGCGGCAACAGCGCCGGCGTAGCGCTGTAGAACGAGCATGACGATGACGGACAGGCTGGCGGAGAGAGCCATAGCAGTAACAAGAAGCGTACGGGCTTCTTTTTTTTTGCCTACGGAAGCACGTTTGGCTACACATCTTGCGAGGGCTGTCTCAATACCGGCACTGGTGAGGGAGAAGCATAGTGCATACACAGGGAAGATAAGCTGGTACAGCCCTACGCCCTCCTCCCCGAAAGTATGGCTTAAGAAAATCCGGTAAAAAAAGCCCATAAATCTTGTGGCAAAACCGGTGAGAGTTAGGATAACCGTTCCTTTTAAAATCGTACGTTTAACAGACATTTGTTCACTCCTGAAGCTTATTATTAAAGCATATTCCAGATGTGGCGGAACTATTCGCAGGATGCTGTCTGACGGGCAGCGCGGCAGGAATCCCGTACTAATGTTGAAACTTGGGCTTGACAGATACATGGCCGGGTGGTATCCTACAGATGGAATAAATCCGAGTAATTTACTAGGGATTAAAAGAAGGTGAGAGATTGAAGCTTTCGACAAAAGGAAGATACGGATTGAGGGCGATGATAGACCTTGCCAGGTACAGCGGCAGGGAACCGGTCACGATCAGCAGTATCGCTGCAAGGCAGAATATTTCAGAGCGGTATCTGGAGCAGATCGTGGCGCTCCTAAAAAAGGCCGGGCTGGTAAAGAGCATCCGGGGGGCATCCGGCGGCTATGTATTGGTCCGGGAGATGAAAGAGATCTCTGTGGGAGATATCCTGCGCGCGCTGGAAGGAAGCCTTGAGCCGGTGAAGTGCGCGGCATTTGACCCGGAGGAAGGATGTATGGCATCCGGCGGCTGCGTGACCAAGTACGTGTGGCAGAAGATCAATGAAAGTATTACCCGGACGGTGGATGAGATGAATTTGGAGGAGCTGGTGCGGGAGAGTGAGCGCATCAATCCGGAAGGCGATTATACGAATCCTTTGTGCAATTGACCAGAAGAGCAGGGATCTGTCCTGACCGGTGAAATGTGAATGGGACTAAGTATATTAAGCCAGCATGGAAGCTGCCGGTGGGACAGGTGGCCGACTCTGGGTAATATTGACAGAGGACGGAATAAAAGGACGATAGAGACAGGAGGAAGTACGAAGATGGACAGACTGATATATCTTGACAATGCGGCGACCACAAAGACGGTGCCGGAGGTTGTGGAGGCGATGCTTCCGTATTTTACAGAAAATTACGGGAATCCTTCAAGTGTGTACAGATTTGCGGCGAAGAATAAAGAGGCGGTGGCAGCGCAGCGGGAGGCTGTTGCGGAGATTCTCGGCGTTAAGGCGAAGGAGATCTATTTTACAGCGGGAGGCTCTGAGGCGGATAACTGGGCGCTCAAGGCGGCGGCGGAAAGCTATGCCTCAAAGGGAAACCACATCATTACGACGAAGATTGAACATCACGCGATACTCCATACTGCCGAGTATCTGGAGAAGAAGGGCTTTGAGGTGACCTATCTTGATGTAGATGAGGACGGTATGGTAGATCCTGAGGAGCTGAGGGCGGCGATCCGCCCGACGACCATACTCATTTCCGTGATGTTTGCCAATAATGAGATTGGGACGGTCCAGCCCATTAAGGAGATTGGACAGATCGCGAAGGAGCACGGCATACTGTTCCATACAGACGCGGTGCAGGCGTTCGGACAGGTCCCCATCTCTGCGGATGAGTGCCATATCGATATGCTGAGCGCCAGCGGTCATAAATTGAACGGACCGAAGGGCATCGGATTTTTATATATCCGCACGGGGGTAAAGATACGTTCCTTCATCCACGGCGGCGCTCAGGAAAGGAAGCGCCGGGCGGGCACTGAGAACGTGCCGGGGATCATCGGTCTTGGAACGGCGGCTGTGCGTGCGGCAAGGACTATGGAGGAGAGGGCGAAGAAGGAGAAAGAGTTGAGGGATTATCTGATCGGACGTGTGCTGGAGGAGATTCCTTATTCAAAGCTTAACGGGCATCCGGTAAGACGTCTTCCTAACAATGCGAATTTCAGCTTCCGCTTCGTGGAGGGAGAGTCCCTGCTGATCATGCTTGATATGAAGGGAATCTGTGCATCCAGCGGCTCTGCCTGCACATCCGGGTCCCTCGACCCATCCCATGTGCTTTTGGCCATCGGGCTGCCCCATGAGATAGCCCATGGCTCCTTGAGACTGACGCTTGGCGAGGAGACGTCGAAGGAGGACATTGATTATACCGTAGACTGCCTGAAAGGGATCGTGAAAAATCTCCGGGAAATGTCGCCCCTTTATGAGGACTTCCTTAAGGAGCAGAAGGCTTAAGAAGCGTAAGAAGGAATAGGAAGCCTGGAACAGGCAGGCTGTATTTGAACAACCAATTTAGGAGGGATAAGTGATGTATTCAGAGAAAGTAATGGAGCATTTCCAGAATCCGAGAAATGTCGGAGAGATAGAGAATGCCAGCGGGGTAGGGACCGTCGGCAATGCAAAATGCGGGGATATCATGCGGATCTACCTTGATATCGACGAGAATAAGATCATAAGAGACGTCAAATTCAAGACTTTTGGCTGCGGCGCCGCGGTTGCTACCAGCAGCATGGCGACAGAGCTGGTGAAGGGTAAGACCATTGAGGAGGCCATGCAGGTGACAAACCGGGCGGTGATGGAGGCTCTTGACGGGCTCCCGCCGGTGAAGGTACACTGCTCTCTGCTCGCAGAGGAGGCGATCCATGCTGCGCTCTGGGATTACGCTGAGAAGCACGGGATAAAGATTGAGGGGCTTACGAAACCGAAATCCGATATCCATGATGGTGAGGAAGAGGAAGAAGAGGAGTATTAAAGCATTTGCCGGGGATAGTGCAGGACGATTTGTGATTAAGCAGGGGAATAAAGATATGGATAAAAAGAAAGTAGTCGTGGGCATGTCGGGAGGAGTGGATTCTTCTGTAGCGGCGTGGCTGCTAAAGGAGCAGGGCTATGATGTCATCGGCGTGACGATGCAGATCTGGCAGGAAGAGGACAGCATTTCTATAGAAGAAAACGGCGGATGCTGCGGTCTAAGCGCCGTGGAGGATGCCCGCCGGGTGGCGGCGAAGCTGGATATTCCCTACTATGTGATGAATTTCAGGGAAGAATTCAAAGAAAAGGTCATCGATTATTTTGTGGATGAATATATTCACGGCAGGACTCCTAATCCGTGTATCGCGTGCAACCGTTATGTGAAGTGGGAATCGCTGTTAAAGCGGAGCCTTGAGATCGGTGCGGATTATATTGCCACCGGGCATTATGCGCGGGTCAAAGAGCTTCCTTGCGGGCGGCTTACTCTGCGCACTTCTGCCACAAGCTCCAAGGACCAGACCTATGCGCTCTATAATCTGACTCAGGAGCAGCTAAGGCGGACGCTGATGCCGGTAGGGGGATTTCACAAGGATGAGATACGCGCTATGGCAGAGCTTGCGAATCTTCGTATCGCGGGTAAGCCGGACAGCCAGGACATCTGCTTTGTGCCGGACGGCGATTATGCTTCGTTTATCGAGAAGGCTACAGGGAAAAAGAGTGTGCCGGGGAATTTCGTTGCGCCGGACGGGACGGTCCTCGGGCAGCATAAGGGGATCATCCACTACACAGTAGGGCAGCGCAAGGGGCTTGGCATCGCCCTTGGTTATCCGGTATTTGTGCTGGAGATCAGGCCGAAGACTAATGAGGTGGTTCTTGGAAGCAGTGAGGAATCCCAGTTCCGTTACGTGCGGGCGGACCGGCTGAATTTCATGGCTGTTCCCGAGATCTCGGGAGAGATGCGGGTGTGGGCGAAGATCCGGTATAATCATAAAGGTGCGTGGTGCAAGGTGAAGATGACCGGGGAGGACGAGATCCTCTGTGAATTCGAGGAGCCCCAGAGAGCCGCGGCACCGGGGCAGGCGGTCGTTTTGTACGACGGCGATTATGTCCTCGGGGGCGGAATTATAATTGAAGGCAGGTAGTTGATATGATAAAAGCAGACGTACATATGCATACAGATTTTTCCCATGATTCTGACAGTACGCCGGAACAGATGGCAGAGGGGGCTATAGAAAAAGGACTTGAGGTCATCTGTTTTACCGACCATTATGACAAGGACAATATGGACTGGGGGCCGGAGGATATCTTTGACCCGGAAAAATATTTTGAGAAAATGGTTCAGATCCGGGAGAAATATAAGGATAGGATTTGCATACGGATCGGAGTAGAGCTGGGGCTTCAGCCTCATCTTGGCAGCTATTATAAGGAATTTGTGAAAAAATATCCCTTTGACTTTGTGATCGGCTCCGTCCACTCAGCGGAGGGGACGGATATTGCCCAGAAGAAGGTATTTGCCGGGAGGACGGACGGGGAAGCCTACGGGGTTATCTTCCGGGAGATGATCGAGGACGTGAAGGCGTTTAGCGGCTTTGATGTGTTCGGGCATGTGGACTATGTGGCCAGGTACGGCAGGGAGCATGAGAAAGAATATTCCTATCGGAGATTCGCAGATGAGATCGATACCCTTCTTAGGCTTCTGATCGACAGAGGCTGCGGGATCGAGCTGAATATGTCGGGACTTAAGTATGGTCTTCCCTTCGCCCATCCCCACACAGATGTGCTGAAAAGATACCGGGAGCTGGGAGGAGAGCTGATTACTGTCGGCGCCGACGGGCACAGGCCAGAGCATATCGCTTACGACTTTCATAAGGTAAAGGATATCCTTGATCGCTGCGGTTTTAGATATTATGCAGAGTTTAAGGAGCGGAAGCCCTCATTTTACAGGGTATAGCGGGCTTGTCAAGAGAGAGTATGTACAGATTTTAAAAAAACCTCTGTGCAAGCTGCTGAAATTGAAAGTTCGGGACTGAACTACAGTAAAAATATAGAAAAGACACTTGAATTTTTGTACCATATTTAGTACAATACGTAATAGTTGATGATTCTTTAACAAAGATTAAGGAATTCATTATAAAAAGGCTGTGTAACCAGTTAATAAAACTTTTAGGAGGAATTTAATCATGGCAGTAAAAGTAGCGATTAATGGATTTGGACGTATTGGACGTCTTGCATTCAGACAGATGTTCGGAGCAGAAGGATACGAGGTAGTTGCGATCAACGATCTGACATCCCCGAAGATGCTTGCACACTTACTCAAGTATGATTCTTCTCAGGGCAAATATGCTTTGGCTGACAAGGTAGAGTCTACCGAGGATTCGATCATCGTTGATGGGAAAGAGATCAAGATTTATGCAAAGGCTAACGCTGAGGAGCTTCCATGGGGAGAGATCGGTGTAGACGTAGTTCTTGAGTGTACAGGTTTCTATACATCCAAGGAGAAAGCATCTGCTCACGTTAAGGCAGGCGCTAGAAAGGTAGTTATTTCCGCACCTGCTGGAAATGATCTCCCGACTATCGTTTACAATGTTAACCATGAAACACTGAAAGCAGAGGATACAGTTATTTCTGCAGCTTCCTGTACAACAAACTGTCTGGCACCTATGGCTAAGGCTCTTAACGATCTTGCAAAGATCAAATCCGGTATCATGTGCACGATCCACGCTTATACAGGCGACCAGATGACTCTTGACGGACCGCAGAGAAAGGGCGACTTAAGAAGATCCCGTGCAGCAGCAGTGAATATCGTTCCGAACAGCACAGGCGCAGCTAAGGCTATCGGCCTTGTTATCCCTGAACTTAACGGCAAGCTGATCGGCGCTGCTCAGCGTATCCCGACGCCGACAGGTTCTACAACGATCCTTACCGCAGTTGTTGAAGGCAACGTAACTGTTGATGAGATCAACGCAGCGATGAAGGCAGCGGCTACAGAGTCCTTCGGATACAATACAGATGAGATCGTATCCAGCGATATCATCGGTATGAGATATGGTTCTCTGTTTGATGCTACACAGACAATGGTTTGCCCGTTAGACAACGGCACAACAGAGGTTCAGGTAGTATCTTGGTATGATAATGAGAATTCCTACACAAGCCAGATGGTAAGAACGATCAAGTACTTCTCAGAGCTTGGGTAAGCCTGAACACTTAACGGGGGTTTTCGGGCTTAGTGTGAAGGATGTCCGATGAGCAATCGGGATTCCCTATGGAATGCAGTGAGCAGTACGAGCCTGGTCTCGAAGAAATCCCTCATAAAAAAGACTCAAGAAAGGGTCCGGTCTTTTGGACCGGATTCTTTTTCAATTCATGATGAAACCTTATATTTACAGGAGGCTATATATTATGCTTAATAAAAAATCGGTTGACGACATTAATGTAAAAGGCTTAAAGGTTCTGTGCAGATGTGACTTTAATGTTCCGCTCATTGACGGAAAGATTACAGATGAGAACCGTCTTGTAGCTGCCCTTCCGACCATCAAAAAGCTGGTTGCGGACGGAGGAAAGGTGATTCTGTGCTCACATCTCGGAAAGCCGAAGGGAGAGCCGAAGCCGGAGCTTTCTCTCGCGCCGGTGGCAGCGCGCCTGACTGAGCTTCTCGGACAGGAAGTGAAGTTTGCCGCTGATGCAAACGTAGTGGGAGAGAATGCTAAGGCCGCAGTTGCCGCGATGAACGACGGGGACGTTATCCTTCTTGAGAATACACGTTACCGCGCAGAAGAGACAAAGAACGGCCAGGCGTTCAGCAAGGATCTTGCGTCTCTGTGCGACGTATTTGTCAATGACGCATTCGGAACCGCACATCGTGCCCACTGTTCCAACGTAGGCGTGACGCAGTATGTTGATACGGCGGCAGTCGGATACCTGATGCAGAAAGAGATTGATTTCCTTGGAAATGCGGTAAACAACCCGGAGAGGCCTTTTGTGGCAATCCTTGGCGGAGCAAAGGTTTCCAGCAAGATTTCCGTGATCGAGAACCTGCTTGACAAGGTGGATACGCTGATTATCGGCGGCGGTATGTCCTATACCTTCAGCAAGGCACAGGGAGGCAGCGTGGGAGGTTCCCTTCTTGAGGCAGATTACTGCGAGTATGCGCTTAACATGTTAAAGAAAGCAGAGGAGAAGGGCGTGAAGCTTCTGCTTCCGGTTGATACGGTTATCGCAGATGATTTTTCTAACGATGCCAACTCCAAGGTTGTCGCATCCGGCGAGATTCCGGACGGATGGCAGGGACTTGATATCGGGCCGAAGACGGTATCGATTTTCTGCGAGGCAGTAAAGGATGCCAAGACAGTTGTATGGAACGGACCGATGGGATGCTTTGAGATGCCGAAGTTTGCCACAGGTACAGAGGCTGTCGCAAAAGCGCTGGCTGACACAGAAGCAGTGACGATCATCGGCGGCGGAGACTCCGCAGCAGCAGTAAACCAGTTAGGCTACGGCGACAAGATGACCCATATCTCTACAGGCGGCGGCGCATCCCTGGAATTCTTAGAAGGCAAAGAGCTGCCAGGCGTAGCAGCAGCTAACGATAAGTAAGCACTAAGGCTCGGCCTTTTCGAGCCTTAGTGCGAACTTCCATTTTGATGCATGGCGAGCAGCATGTGCTTAGTAAGGTGAAGCTATTTGGCACGAATCCAAGTGGATAAAAACCAGTGCGAATTTA
The DNA here is from genome assembly GCA_910575105.1 of Lachnospiraceae bacterium. GTDB lineage: Bacteria > Bacillota > Clostridia > Lachnospirales > Lachnospiraceae > MD308. The sequence continues at coordinate 10,883 of CAJTDK010000010.1, read as the reverse complement.
CAGTAAATAATATTTTGGAGGATTTTTAAAATGGCAAGAAGAAAAATTGTTGCAGGCAACTGGAAGATGAACAAGACCCCAAGCGAGGCAGTTGCATTAGTAGAGGAACTGAAACCATTAGTAGCAAGTGAGGACGTAGATGTAGTATTCTGTGTTCCAGCGATCGACATCATCCCGGTTGTAGAGGCATGCAAGGGTTCCAACATCCAGGTGGGCGCTGAGAATATGTATTTTGAGGAGAGCGGGGCTTACACAGGAGAGATCTCCCCGGCGATGATTGTAGATGCAGGCGTAAAATACGTTGTTCTCGGACACTCTGAGAGAAGAGAGTATTTTGCTGAGACAAGCGAGACTGTGAATAAGAAGATGTTGAAGGCATTTGAGCACGGCATTACTCCGATTATGTGCTGCGGCGAGACTTTAGAGCAGAGAGAGCAAGGTGTGACCATGGACTTTATCCGCCAGCAGGTAAAGGTTGGTTTCCTAAATGTTACGGCAGATCAGGCTAAGACAGCGGTTATCGCTTACGAGCCGATCTGGGCGATCGGAACGGGCAAGACCGCGACTACAGAGCAGGCAGAGGAAGTATGTGCAGGGATCCGCGCATGCATCGCAGAGATTTACGATGACGCTACAGCAGCAGCTATCCGTATCCAGTACGGAGGCTCTGTAAACGCAGGAAATGCAGCGGAATTATTTGCCCAGGCTGACATCGACGGCGGTCTTGTAGGCGGCGCGTCACTGAAAGCTGATTTCGGCAAGATTGTAAATTATAAATAAGCTAAGGGATACAAAAGGCCGCCAGTTCTACCGGCGGCCTTTCTTTAAGAAAGGTCTGCCGGGAGAGCGGCTTATCTTTTGACTGGAGGTAAGAGATTATGCGTTATATGGAAATTCCGATTCAGGCGGAGGGTTCCCGCGATTATGTGCGGCTTGAGACTTATCTGCTGGATACACCGGAAGACAAGATCAGGATAAAAAAGCGCCCCATGATCCTTATCTGCCCCGGCGGCGGTTATGAGAGGCTGAGTTACCGCGAGGGAGAGCCTGTGGCAATACATTTTTTAAATCAGGGTTATCATGCAGGTGTGCTCCGCTACTCGGTGGCTCCGGCCAGACACCCGTCCCCGCTTCTGGAGATCGGCAGTGCGATGAAGCTGATTTGTGACAATGCAGCAGATTGGCAGGTCGATACGGAAAGGATCGTTCTTGCAGGGTTTTCGGCGGGAGCGCATCTGGCGGCATCCCTCGGGGTATTCTGGAACCGGAGATGGCTCCTTGAGGCTTTGGATCTGTGTGGAGAGAAGGCAAAAAGGCTTAGGCCGGCGGGCATGATCTTATGCTACCCGGTCATTACCTCTAAGGAGGGAATCTCCCACAGAGGAAGCTTTGAAAATCTTCTGGGCGGGCGTTTTGCGGAGTTTTCCGGGGAGCTTTCGATTGAAGAGCAGGTGACGAAGGATACGCCGCCCTGCTTTATCTGGCACACACTTAACGATAATACGGTTCCGGTGGAGAATGCATTTCTTATGATGTCCGCTTTGAAGCGCGCAGGTGTTGCGGCGGAGCTCCATGTATTCCCTAAGGGAGAGCACGGGCTTAGTCTTGCGGGCCGGACAGTGGAGCGGGCGGATGGAAGCGGGCTTAATGAACAGTGTGAGCAGTGGATAGGGCTGGCCGGTGCATGGCTTAGAACAATATTGTAAGTAAAAGGAGATTAGGAAAATGAGCAAGAAACCAACGGTATTAATGATATTAGATGGTTACGGACTGAATGAGAAGACTGCCGGGAATGCAGTGGCAGAGGGAAAGACCCCCGTGATGGACAGGCTGATGGCAGAGTGCCCCTTTGTGAAGGGGAATGCAAGCGGTATGGCGGTAGGACTTCCGGACGGACAGATGGGCAATTCCGAGGTAGGGCATCTGAACATGGGCGCGGGTCGTATCGTGTACCAGGATCTGACGAAGATCACTAAGGCGATCCAGGACGGGGATTTCTTTGAAAATAAAGCCCTTCTCGCCGCATGTGAGAATGCGAAGGACAATGACAGCGCCCTCCACATGTACGGCCTTGTGTCCGACGGCGGCGTACACAGCCACAACACACACATCTACGGTCTTTTGGAGCTGGCCAAAAGACAGGGGCTTAAGAAGGTATACGTACACTGCTTCTTAGACGGGCGTGACACGCCTCCGGCATCGGGGAAAGAGTATGTGGAAGAGTTAGTGGCAAAGATGGAAGAGATCGGTGTGGGCGAGGTAGCCACGGTTATGGGACGCTACTATGCCATGGACAGGGATAACCGCTGGGAACGTGTGGAAAAGGCTTACCGGGCGATGGTTTATGGCGAAGGCGAGACAGCGGCGGGCGGCCCGGAGGGAATCCAGGCGTCTTACGATAAGGGAACTACAGACGAGTTCGTTCTGCCTACCGTTGTGATGAAGGACGGCGCACCGGTGGCTACAATCAAAGATAATGATTCCATTATCTTTTTCAACTTCCGCCCGGACCGTGCAAGGGAAATTACGAGAACCTTCTGCGACGACAGCTTTACCGGTTTTGACAGAGGCGGCAGAGTAAAGACGACTTATGTGTGCTTTACGGAGTACGACGTGACCATTCCCAATAAGCAGGTGGCATTTGTAAAAGAAGAGATTACCAATACATTCGGGGAGTTTCTTGCGAGAAAGGGCTTGAAGCAGGCACGTATCGCGGAGACGGAGAAATACGCCCACGTCACATTTTTCTTCAACGGCGGCGTAGAGGAGCCGAATGAGGGCGAGGACAGGATCCTTGTCAATTCCCCGAAGGTTGCCACCTACGACCTGAAGCCGGAGATGAGCGCATATGAAGTGTGCGCCAAGCTGACCGGGGCGATCAGATCCGGGGAATATGATGTAGTCATCATCAACTTTGCGAATCCGGACATGGTCGGACACACCGGCGTAGAGGCTGCTGCGATCAAGGCGATCGAGGCAGTGGATGAGTGCGTAGGAAAGGCAGTGGATGCAGTGAAGGAAGTGGGAGGACAGATGTTTATCTGCGCGGACCACGGCAATGCAGAGCAGCTTATCGACGAAGAGACTGGAGAGCCATTTACCGCACATACCACCAATCCGGTGCCGTTTATCCTGGTAAATGCCGACCCGGCGTACAGGCTCAGAGAGGGCGGATGCCTTGCGGATATTGCCCCGACGCTGATCGAGTTGATGGGCTTGGAACAGCCGGCAGAGATGACCGGGAAGTCATTGATCATGAAATAGGAAAAAGCACAGGGCTGCCGGGAAAGGGCGGCCTTGTGTACATCTTGTGACGGGGATATACTTGAAGTAATAAGTGCTTGATATTTTTGAGCCATGGACAGTATCAAAGGAGATTCAGATGAATATCTTAATTGTTGAGGATGAGCCGGTCATCCGGCAGGAGCTTGAGATTCTTCTTAAAAATGCATTATACGAGGTGACGGCGCTCAGAGAGTTCGGGCAGGTGCCGGCAGATATTCTCAGGATAGATCCGGACCTTGTACTGCTTGACCTGAACCTTCCTGGGGAGTCGGGCTTTGACATCTGCGTCAAGGTGCGGATACAATCAGATGTGCCGGTGATCTTCCTGACCAGCCGGACGGATTCTGCGGATGAGCTTAACGGGATGATAACGGGCGGCGATGATTATATCACAAAGCCGTTTTATCCGCCGGTTCTTCTGGCACGTATCGCCGCAGTCTTAAAGCGGGCGAAAAAGGATTCGGACAGAGAGCTGTCCCGGCTTCAGTATAAGGGGGTAAAGCTTCATCTGGCAAAGGGATGCGTCACCTTCGGAGAGAAAAGTGCGGAGCTGACCAAAAATGAGATGAAGATCCTGCACTGCCTGTTTCAGAGACAGGGAGAGTTCGTTCCAAGGGCGGACATGATCGAATATCTGTGGGATAATCAGGTGTATATCGACGACAACAGCCTGAGCGTCAACGTGACCCGGCTCAGAAATAAGCTTGGCAGCATGGGGCTTGGCGGCTTTATCGAGACAAAACGGGGAATGGGGTACCGCATATGACCGTTACGGCGTATATCAAAGACAAATTTTTGGCGATGGTCTGGCGTATCTTTGGTGTGGCGGTTGTTTTGGTTTTTCTGCGTCTTACGGGGTATCCGGGCGAATTATGCCGGCTGCTTTTCATCTGCTACTTCCTTTTGGCGGCGGCTGTTTCCGGGGTGGATTTTTATGGGCGGAAAAGACATTTTTCGGAGCTTTCAAAGCTGTTAAGTAAGATGGATCAGCGCTATCTCTTGGGAGAGCTGATGCCGGATTCGCCGAAGCTTGAGGACAGGCTTTACCGGGAGATGATCCGTCTGTCCAACAAATCAGTCATCGAGCGGATACGCGCCATCGAACAGGAAAAGGATGAGTACCAGGAGTTTATCGAGAGCTGGGTACATGAGATCAAAGCACCTATTACCGGAGTGTCCCTGATCTGCGAGAATAATAAGAACGGGCTTACCAGACGGATCTGGCTGGAGAACAGAAAGACAGAAAACTTTGTGGATATGGCGCTTTATTACGCCAGGGCCGGTGAGGTGTACAAAGATTATATGATCCGGAAAACGGCTCTGTCAGAGATCGTCCCGGCCGTGCTCGCGCAGAACAAATATGAGCTGATCCTAAACGGCGTGCAGGCGGAGGTTGACTGCCCCCATTCCGTATATACCGACGGGAAATGGATTTCCTTTATCCTGAATCAGCTGTTCTTAAACAGTGTGAAGTATAAAAGAGGAGATAAGGAGCGCCTTCTGATTTATACGGAGGAAAAAGACAGGAGCGTGTGGCTTGCGGTGGAGGATGACGGCGCAGGCATAAAGAAAGAGGAACTGCCGCGTATTTTTGAGAAGGGCTTTACCGGAAGCAACGGGCGGCAGACCAGACGAGCGACGGGGATGGGGCTGTATCTTTGCCGGAACTTATGTGAGAAGCTTGGCATAGAGATAGAGGCACATTCCGAGGAGCAAAAAGGGACGAAGATCATCTTAAAGTTTCCTGTAGGGAACTATCATGTGAGGGATGGGGAACAGGACTACTGCAGATTAAAGCCGTAAGCGACAGGGGCATAAAGGACAAAATTTGTGTGAGATGTGCAAAAAATATGCTTATCAATTTTTTTGACGTGACGATATATATATTAGAATATTGGCTTACTTTTTGATGCTGATATTATTCGTCCGGCGGCGTTTGTCTACAGCAAAGCTTCCGGGCTAAAGATGAAAGGAGAGAGGATATGACAAACGGTATACGGAATTTAAAGATCAGCTTCAAACTTTATATCCTTGTAGGTGTTGCGCTGATTGGAATGCTCATCATCGGAGGGATGTCGTTCTTTCTGCTGAACAGAATGAATGACAAGACCAGTGATATTACGTCAAGCTGGCTTCCGAGCGTGGATGTGGCGCGGGAGATGGATACGACGATCTCCAATGTCCGCCTGAACGAGTTGGCGTATCTCACCGCCGATTCAGACGAGATGGCAGAGCAGAGCCTTACATATGTCAATAAGGAAAAACAGGACATGGAAGATCTGCTGACAAAATATGGCAGCCTGATCGATACAGAGGAGCAGGAATATTATGAGAACTTAAAGAGCTTCTGGACGCAGTACAGCGCAGATGATGACAATCTGATGGAGCTGGCAGGCGAGGGGAAGATTAAACAGGCCCGCGCGATCCTGGACGGTGAGTGCGTGGAGCTTTACGTTTCGCTCCAGAGTACGATCAATGATATCATCGCATACAATGCAGAGGGGTCTGATGCAGTATCAGCAGAGAGCAAGACGCTGTACAACATCTCTCTGGCTGCTATGGCCGTGATTATGATCGTAATCATCATCATCGGGGTGCTCTTCTCATACGTGATCATCCGGGGGATCAAGCTTCCCATATTCGAGATCGAGAACGCTGCGGTTAAGATGGCACAGGGTAATCTTGACGCGGAGATCTCTTATACATCCAAGGATGAGCTGGGCGTTCTTTCTGACCAGATGCGGGAGCTGATCCGCAAGCTCAGGGCGATCATTGATGATGAAAATGAATTCCTGGCGAAGATGGCTTCGGGGGATTTTGATGTGGATTCCGTATGTGAGCATGAGTATGTGGGGGGATTCCACCCATTGCTGGTGTCCTTCCGCGGCATTGCAGAGAAGCTTAATGACACGATGCTGCAGATCAGCGACAGTTCGGCCCAGGTTGCTAATGGTTCCGAGCAGGTATCCAGCGGAGCTCAGGCGTTGTCCCAGGGAGCTACGGAGCAGGCTAGTTCGGTTCAGGAGCTGGCTGCCACGATCGCTGAGATTTCCGAGAAGGTTAAGGAGAATGCGCAGAATGCGCACCAGGCCAGCGAGATGGCGAACCAGGTGGGAAGTGAGATGGAGGCAAGCAACCAGAAGATGCATGGCATGATCCAAGCGATGAATGAGATCAGCAGATGCTCGGACGAGATCGGAAAAGTGATCAAGACTATTGAAGATATTGCGTTTCAGACGAATATCCTTGCACTGAACGCCGCCGTAGAGGCTGCCCGTGCAGGCTCTGCCGGAAAGGGATTTGCAGTTGTGGCTGACGAGGTACGCAATCTGGCAAGCAAGAGTGCGGAGGCTTCACAGAATACGGCTGTATTGATTGAAAATACATTAACGGCAGTGAAGAACGGCACAACGATCGCCGACGAGACGGCTCAGTCCCTGAAGCAGGCGGTAGGCGACGTCAGCGAGGTGACCGGTATCGTAGGCCAGATTTCAGAAGCCAGCAGCGATCAGGCATCGGCTGTCTCTCAGGTTACGATGGGAATCGACCAGATCTCCAGTGTTGTGCAGACGAACTCTGCGACTGCCGAGGAGAGTGCGGCGGCCAGCGAGGAGCTGTCCAGCCAGTCTAGGCTGATGAAGGAGCTTGTAGGAAGGTTCAAGCTGAAAAACAGCGGGCTGCGTTAGTGCGGCGGAAGCGGTGTATTGCGCAGGCAGATCCTAATCTTTCAAAACTGTAAGCTTTCCGTAACCTTACGCGATACAAAAGTTAATATGAATCTGTTAAAATTACCCTTATCTGATCGAAGATTAATTTTGGTCAGAAAGGGTAATTTTGTTATTATATTTCAAACTAACATATTCAAAAATATTGTATGGCAGGCCATGGGGGGGGGGGGTATCTGTTGAATATAGTAAGAAAATTACAGAGATCAGGAAAAGGAGGGATTGCGGCATGAATGGATACATCCGCATATGCGACGTGGAAAAATATTACGGGAACGGCGCGAATATCACAAAAGCAGTAGACCGGGTGAGCTTTGATGTGGACAGAGGTGAGTTCGTGGGAGTGATGGGGGCGTCAGGATCAGGGAAGACGACGCTCCTTAACATGCTCTCGACCATCGACCGGGTAACGGCAGGGCATATTTTTTATGGGGATACGGATATTACGGAGCTTTCGGAGGACGGCCTTTCAGAGTTCAGAAAAAGAAACCTTGGATTCGTATTTCAGGATTATAATCTTTTGGATACGCTGACCATAGAGGAAAATATTGTGCTGGCCATGACGCTCCATCGGAAAGATAAGGCAGAGATCAGGGAACGATGCGGGGCGATGATGAAGATGCTTGGTATAGCAGATATCGGCGGGAAGTTCCCCTATCAGGTGTCGGGCGGACAGAAACAGCGGTGTGCCTGTGCCAGGGCGCTGATCAACCAGCCGAAACTCCTTCTGGCGGATGAGCCGACGGGGGCGCTGGATTCTAAGGCGGCGCAGACGCTCCTTGAGACATTTACGCGGATGAATGCAGAGCTTGGAGCGACGATCTTCATGGTGACCCACGATGCGTTCTCAGCCAGCTACTGCAGCAGGATATTGTTCCTGAAGGACGGGAAGATCTTTCATGAGCTGATCCGTGCAGGAAGAGAGCGGAGGGTGTTTTTAAATGAGATATTAGACGTATTGTCCCTGACGGGAGGTGAGCTTTCTGATGTTAGGTAAGCTTGCGGTAAGGAATGTAAAACGCTCGGCCAGGGATTATCTGGTGTATGTCATCACCATGACCTTTGTGACGGCGCTGATGTTCGCCTTTAACAGCATCATCTTCTCACAGGATATCCGAATGAGGGTTGACCAGGTGGGGATCATGGCGGCGCTTGTGGGGCTTGCCACATTTTTCATCGTGATCATCGTGGCGTGGCTCATCAATTATATGGTGCGATTTATGCTAGAGAAGCGGAGCAGGGAGTTCGGGACGTATCTGCTCCTCGGGATGAAAAAGAAGGAGATCTCAAGGCTTTATCTGCGGGAAAATATGCTGATGGGCGCGGGGGCGTTCGGCTTCGGGCTGCTCTTTGGGGTACTGCTGCAGCAGATTCTGATGGCGGTGCTCTATACTATGATACAGACGGATTATCAGCTGCGGCTGGAGTTTAACGGATGGTGTATCCTGACTACGGCCGGCTGCTACGGCGGCTGTTATCTTCTGGCCCTTTTCCGGTGCAAGAGCAGGTTTAAACGGATGAACATCTGCGACCTGATGAGCGCGGGCAGTAAAAACGAAGAGATACACGAGTCCCATGAACGGGTAAAGCGGTGGCTTCTGCCGGTGTCTTTGGGCTTTCTCCTTCTGTTTGGGCTTAGGCTGTTTTACGGCGGGCTTTTGGGCGGATGGGACGGAGGGACGGTGCTTGCCTTTATCGTGGGGCTGGTACTTACCGTTTACCTGTTCTATACGGGTCTATCGTCTTCTATCGTCTGCTATATCAGAGGGGAGGGAGAGGGGATTTACCGGGGGCAGAACTTATTTCTGCTAAGGCAGCTCTCCTCGAAGATCAAGACTATGCGGTTCACGATGGGGACCATAACGGCGCTGTTTATGCTGGCTTTTTTGGGGTGTACGGTAGCAATGATGTTCAGTGATTACCAGAATAAGGTGCTCAAGGAGAAATTCCCCTTCGACGTGCAGGTGTACAGTGGAAATGTGGAGGATGATTTTCAGAGGGAGCTTGCGGTGATCGAAGAGGAGGCTGTGGTGAAGGAGGCGTATCCTTATCAGATCTATACCAATGGGACGGCGCAGGTGAATGAGTGGCTTTATACTCACTTGCGGGAGTTCGGCAGCATGTATCTTACGCCGGAGGGAGAGCCGGATGCCAGGGCTTTGGAGGAACGGGACGACGGGTGCTACTGCGAGTTTGATACATACATGAAGCTTTCGGATTACAACCATCTGCGGGAAATGCTTGGATACGGCATGGTTTCCCTGAGAGAAAATGAGTACGCCATCCACATAAAGAGTCGGGTGCTTGGGGAGAAAGGAGATTTCTCGGAGCATCTCAATGTAGAGGGATGGGAAGGGCAGCTTAAGTTCTCGGGATATCATACGGAGCCCTTCTCACAGGACGGGCATAACGGCGGTGATTACGTGATCGTGGTATCGGACAGTGCCTGTGAGCTTACGCCTTACTATGCGGAACTTGCGGTGGATATCAGAGGAAAGGCTCCGGAAGGGCTTGGGGACCGGCTGGATGATCTGGACAAAAAGGATGTGTTCAGCCATCTTGACTGGGAAGGCGAGGAAGAGCCGCCCGGAGCAAACAATTCCTGCTGCGGTTCGGATGCGATCATTACCTATGCGGCAGTGAACCTTGTGCGGGACAATGTGATCCCGGAGGTGAAATATATGCTTTCTTCCATTGTATTTCCCTGTTTTTATATCGGTCTTGTGTTCGTGTGCGTAGCGCTTACGGTGCTGTCGGTGCAGCAGCTCAGTGATTCTGCCAAGTACAGGTTCCGCTATGGGGTGCTGAGTAAGATGGGGCTTAGCAGGTTGGAGGTGGCCGGTGTGATCAGAAGGCAGCTTATCGCCTATTATCTGTGCCCGGCGCTTTTTGCGGCGGTGATTGCAGGGATCATCGGGCTGTTTGTCAGCAGGAAGTTTATCTTTTATACCGGGGTGGAGACGGAGGTGTTTCAATATTTTGGGATTTCGTTCCTTTTGTTTTCCGGGATATATCTGGTGTATTTTCTGACGACTTATGTGCAGTTCAGACAGAATGCTGAGCGTGGGATTTAAGGAGGAGGCGTTCAATATATTTTGATATTGGGCGCCTCCTGTGACTGTTGCGGTGCTGTCATCCGGAAAGGTGTGAAGGATGAAATCGCTTTCTCTGAGCGGCGGAAGGAATCTGCATTTGTGTGCGGTATTTTGAGACAGTCCTCCTTGCGATTGTATATCCATAGCGGGAGAGCTGCTTTGCGATATCCGGATCGGATAAGGGATGGAGCTCGTCTTCTGCATCTATCAAGCTTCGTATTAATTGCTGTATTTTTTGAGAAGAGACTTTTTCATCGGAATGCCACTGAGATAATCCGGAAGTGAAGAGCGAGTGGAGAGGGATAATACCATGACAGCATTCAATGTATTTGCTTTTTACAGCTCTGCTTACTGTTGAGCTATTCAGGCCGACCGCATATTATAGCGCGGCTCCCCGTAAGTACATACATAGTCCAGATGTACATGTGAGTCTACATATGGCGGAATTATCATTTTCCCGGATGCGTCAATAATTTCTTCCCCATTGACAGCTTCAATCCTGGCATCGATTTTGCCGAATTTTCCATTTTCGATCAGAATGTCCCATTTACCCTCGCGTCCGCGGATGCTTGCATTTTTGATTAACATATTAAACCTGAATTATTCACGCTATCTTTTTCAACAGTGTTCAATGCCGTATAAACACTGTGTTTTGACCATTTTACTTTTTCACCTAATAAGTGAAACAATTTCTATACAAAAAAGAGCCTCAAGTTTGCTATGATTATGTTGGTAAGCAGCCACACATAAAGCAAAGGAGAAGCCCTATGCATAGTTT
>CAJTDK010000009.1 GCA_910575105.1 Lachnospiraceae bacterium | reverse complement strand
AGGACGATCAAGCCGATCATGGTGGGAAGGATAAAGATCCATCCCCACACAAACTCGTTGCGTTCCTGACTTGTACCTTTCTTTGGATTAGCCAAGTCTCTCACCCCTTTTCCTATGCCGCCATATTACTGATTTTCCTCTTCGATGCTCTCATTCATGAATTTGGCGATATCTTTACATACCTCCTCTACAGTCGCTTCTCCCGTATATACCTTTTTCATCTCTTCCTGGGAATAGTCCTCCCAGAGCTTTGTATTTTTCGTATACGGACGGATCTGCATATCCTCTGCCATATCAAGGTAAGCCTGCAGATTGAAGTTCGGAGCACACTGTACCCATGTGTCAGAAGTTCCCATGAAAGCCGACATGGTTACGCCCAGCTCTGCCTGCTTCTTCTGCGCCTCCTCAGTACCGAAATACTCGATGAGCTTCCATGCATTTTCCGTGTTATCGCCGTCTGCTGCCGCTGCCCATCCAAGACCGTTGTAGATGGATTTTCTTGTTCCGTCATCTGCTTTCGGAAGAACCGCTACATCACAATTTTCGCTTACGAATTCATTGTCCCTCATGGATGCCGTCATCCAGGAGCCCTGAAGTGCCATGGCAATCTTACCTGAGCTGAACAGTACGTCCGGTGTCGTCTCGCCCATAGTCTCCTGCTTCGGCATAGAAGTAGTGACTACATTGTCATACAGCCACTGCATAGCCGCGATAGTCTTCGGGTCGTCCCAGCCTGATTTTTTCTTATCATCACTTACGATATATCCGCCCATATCGTAAATCAGGTTATAGTAGCCATCCTGATTGAAGGTTGCAGGAATCGCTGTTCCGTACTGGCTTCCGTCCGCCGCTGTAAGCTTCTTCGCTGCATCTGCAAAATCATTCCATGTCCATGTATCGTCCGGATAAGCGATATTCGCCTCATCGAACATCTTCTTGTTGTACCAGAGGGCGATGGTGTCATAATCCTTCGGAATTGCATAGGTTTTTCCGTCATACTGGTACAGCTCTGCAATGTCCTTGTAATAGCTGTCCATATTAATCTTTTCGCTGCTCTCGATCTTATCGGTCAGATCCAGAAGGATATCGTTGGACATATATCTCTGGGAATAAGTCGAATGCATCCAGAACACATCCGGCATCTCCCCACCTGTCGCGCCGGCCTCAAGAAGTGTCCAGTATTCATTCCACGGAACTACCTGGAACTCTACATCGACGCCTGTCTCTTCCGTGAACCCTGCCGCGATCTCCTTAAGCCCGTCGAGCTGGATGTTGTCCCAGATCGCCACCTGAAGAGAACCGTCTCCGCCTTCTTTTCCTCCGTTGCTCTTGCCGCCTCCGCATGCGCAGAGAGAAACGCACGTTGCTGCAACTAAAACAGCCGATAAAACTTTTTTGAACTTCATACTTATTTCCTCCTTAGGTTTTTTCTAAGATGGATTTTAGCACGAAGAAACCATTTTAAAAATGATGTAATGTGCTTTCAATATAGAATAATCTGCTTTCATCAAATACGGTGAATAGTTGATAAAAGCAGATCGTCTCACTGAAACAGCGTACAGCCCATACGCTTATAATATGCAATCTTTTCTTCGATATCCTTCCTCTCTACATCGAACATCTCCGCCAGACAGTCCATACAGTAATAAACCGTCGTCCCCCGGTTGACCAGCTTTTTCGTCATGGCAGTCTCGTCGGCAGTAAGCGCCCGCCGGCATCTGCTACAGTGCTCCAAAGGACGCCGCGCCTGGCTTCCCGGGCTGCTCTGTGCATGACTCTCCGGGCAGTAATCCTCTGAAGAATACCCTCCTCCCGTGCATGCTCTCTGCCCATCCGTCCTCTCTCTACCCATGCCCGTTTTGCCCTCTCCTTTACTGCCCGCAGTACGCCAGCCTGCACTTATACACCCGGCAGTCATGCCCAGGCACATTCACCATATGGTAATCCCGCTTCATACCTAAGCTTTCCCCGGTAAATACATCCTGCATATCAAAGCCGTAGCCCGACCCGTAGGGAATCCCTGCGTCGGCGAAGATAAAGTTGACCTCTCTGTCCTCCTCAAAGAGATTAAAGTAAGCTACCGCAAACTCATTGTCCGAAAGATGCTTGATAAACGTAAACAGCTTATCCTTCACCATCCTGATCGGTTCCACTGCCGTCTCCGTATCCTCTTGGGGCACGGCGACGCTTCTCTTCCCTACCAGGTAAGGCGGGCGGCACTCCCGGTCCTGATTGATGGAGATCAGAACCTCATTTTTCAAAAGCTCCTCCATCTCAGGATTTATGCTGCGGATATCTGCTCCCATGATAAGAGGCGTCCCCGCAAGGCACCAGAGCGAGAACTGCATCCGATATTCCCCGTCGGTACAGGGCTTTCCGATAGCGGCATTGCCCTTATTGTACATGCCTACAGTCAGCATGTCGATGTCGTTGAAGCAGTACGGCCCGGACTGGCAGAAATGCTCTAGCTGGGACAGGAAGATCCCGGTGAAGGAACGGAAATTATCAAAAATATCCCCTGTAGAGCGGTAGGTGTGGGCGCCGATGGAGCGCATCCAGCTAAAGCTGTCCTTCTGTCCCCAGTTACATGCCGCAAAAAGAATCTTTCGGCCGCTGGCCTTAAGCGCCATGCTCATCATATGATAGCGGTTCTTACAGTCCGCATTATCCGGAAAATTGCAGTAATCGTACTTCAAATAATCCACGCCCCACTCTGCAAACTGCTTCGCATCTTCAAATTCATGGTCATAGCTTGAAGGATAGCCGGCACAGGTCAGCACGCCTGCGCAGGAATACATCCCGAACTTAAGCCCCTTCGCATGGATATAATCCGCAACAGCCTTCATGCCGTGAGGGAACTTTACCGGGTCAGGAACCAGCCTCCCCTGCTCATCCCTCTCCTTCAGCGCCCAGCAGTCGTCAATGATCAGATACTCATATCCTGCGTCCTTGTATCCTTTCTCTACCATAATATCCGCCGTTTCAAAGATCAGTTTCTCATCAATCCTCTCCCCGAATGTATTCCACGAGTTCCAGCCCATAGGCGGTCTTTCAGCAATCATGTTATCAGTCTCCTTTTCATCGCAAATATTTACAAATTACCCTGTATACCATTATAAGAAAACAAAGCGGGCTTGTATATAGAATATTGTCTGGTCTATATACCCTAATGTGCTCTGGCGTTACTGTTATGGGTCAGGAATGTGCACTGGCTGCGCATTCCGTGAGAACATGATACAGCGCCGCACACAGAAAGAGGCAGAGAGGATGTCTCTGCCCGCGGTTCATAACCCGTGAATCATAACCTTATTTCTCTTTTACTCTTCTTTTCTTATGTGCCATCCTTGACAGGACAGTCAGCACTGCCCCCGCCGTGATATAGATATCCGCAAGATTCGCTGTCAGGTCAGAAAGCCGCTTTTTTTCACTCCTGATCCCGATATAATCAACCACCTTCTTCCGGAACAAGCGGTCATAGAGGTTGCTGGCTGCCCCGGCGCTGACAAGCGTCATGCCAAGCTTTCCCACCGCACGCTTTTTCCTGGAAAACAGCCAGCAGTCATAAAGCAGAATCCCGGCCGCCGCACAGACGGAGCTCTTCCGGATAATGCCCGGCGCACGCTCCAATAGATTAAATGCGAATCCCTTGTTGTATACCTTGCGGAGTACAACACCCGAGATCATAGTCTCTCTTTCTTCATCACCTTCAACTGTATCTTCTATGTACTGCTTAATGCCCATGTCAATACAGGCCAGAACAAGAAACATACCCATATATATCGTTAAGATCATCGTTTATCCTCTTTGAATCTGTCCAGTTCTGTCTCTTTTTTCTCTATCTCTTCGCCGCGTTTCTCAATTGCTTCGCAGATCGTGATAAAATCAGTCCCGAACAGCTCACCGTCCTGAAACTTTTCATACACCATACGTCCGATATCCAGATAATCTCTCTCATTCGCACGTCTCAGGGAACGGATCTGGCTTTTGATCTTCTGTGTCTCTATGGTATCTCCGGCTATGCGCCCAAGATCATCCGCCACCTCCGTAATCTTTTTGCCGAGGTCTTCAAAAAAATCTGCCATAACAAACCTCCTCCTTTCGTAAATATTTATAATTCTCTCAGCCGGTTTAGCGACTGGTAGATATCAATCGTCCCGTATCCCCACTCTTTGTTCGGATAGTCCATATCCCTGCGCTGGTTCGTCCCAAACAGGATAATGTTGCGCACCTGGTTGCAGGTGATCCCCCTGACGGCCGGCTGTTTCCTAAGCCACTCCATAATCAGGGCCGCCGCTCCGGCCCCGATCCCGGCAGACGCGCTGGAACCGCTGCGCACAGTGAATCTTCCGTCGGCCCCAAGCCCGGTGATCTTCACCCCGGGAACTGCAAAATCCGGTTTGAGTACGGTACATCTAGTATACCCTCTTCCCGAATTAATATCAATACTATTATCAATACTATTGTAATAAGAGACCGTCATGGCATCCCTCGTACTCCCCGGCTCTGTCAAGGTAGTATCCGGGTCTGATTCCAGAAAATACACATCGCTCTGTAAAAATTCTTTTACCGGAAGCCAGATGTGATATCCTCCCTTCACGATGTAGACCGGCTCCACACCGATCTTCCAGATCCCTTCCGCCACTCCCCGGAACCGAAAAAAGATAAGCTGAGAATTACTGTTTTCCAAAAGAAGACGGTATTCTATCTCTACCTCGGTCCCGTCAAAGACAAAGCTCAGATTGAACTTGCTGGCCTGCCGCAGGGACAAGGCGGGGCTTCTCTCTCCGGACGGTGAGATAATATAGGCAGTAACGATGTTGGGAAGCGGGCTCCAAAGCTCCGCCACGAACCCTGTCGTTCCCTTCTCTACCCGTATCTCAGCCTCCTTAGCAGGCCCGCCCTGCTCCACCTCACCGTAATAATGATGGCGGTTGCTCGCCTCATTTCCCCCGCCGATAACAACGCAGTGGTTCAGAAGATTCGCATAATTGTCGATTATCTGCGACAGCATGGACGCTCCGTTGTGGGGACCCATATTAGTCCCGAGAGCGACGCAGATGACGATAGGGAGTTTCCTTTTTGCCGCCAGTTCATGCAGGTACTTAAGTCCGAACATAATATCATTTTCCTGGTAGCACGGGGCATCACTGTAGATGCCGTAAAACTCCTTCAGGTATTTCTTCGCCCCCTTAAGCTTGACAACACCGATCAAAGCCTCCGGAGCCGCCCCGGAAAACTGATTTTCCGTATTTATCCCTCCTGCCGCCACGCTTGCAAGGAATGTCCCATGTCCTTCCTCGTCCCTGCTTGGAACAGCCGCACGCGGGTTGTCTGACCGGAGGGCCTCATTGATCATCTCCTCGGTATATTCACTCCCATAGGCAAACCCTTCTGGCAAAGTTCCCGTCTGGATCGTCTGGTCCCAAATCCCGGCGATCCGGGTTCCCCCCGTGGGATTCCTAAATATCACGTTTTCATAATCGATCCCCGTATCGATAAATCCGATCATGATATCCCTTCCGCCCAGATGGAGCGCCGGATAATTCTGCACCGCGCTGATGCCTGCCTCGTTGAGCGCGCTGGTATCGATCAGCGTATAACAGCCGGGGATTCCCTGATACCCATATCTTTCCAGCGAAAGCTCCCCGGCAAGTCCCTCATCTACGTAGACCGCCCGGTATCCGAAGCCAAGCTGAAGGATGCACGACTGATCCTGCCTGACCACGATGTCCTCCCCGCCCCAGTAGTCCGGACTTATGAAATCCATATAATCCTGTGACAATATCTTTTCTCTGCATGCTTCTGTATCCATAGATAAAAACACCTCATATACTTTATCCAAGTATATGAGGCAATTTCCCTTTTATGAACCGATATGCATAACCTGCTGGCTTCGAAGCCCGATGACCGGCCCCCCTGTCCCTTCGATATATTCCTTCGTAATGGTCACTTCACCGATACTGTCATCCTTTGGAATCTCATACATGATATCCAGCATAAATTCCTCGATGATCGCCCGAAGCGCCCTCGCGCCTGTATCCTTCTCCATCGCCTTCCCGGCAATGGCATGAAGCGCTCCTTCGTCAAAGGTAAGCTTCACCTCGTCAAGCGCCAAAAGCTTCTGGTACTGCTTTAAGATGGCATTCTTCGGCTCCTTTAAGATCTGCACCAGCATATCCTCGCTCAGTCCCTGCAAGGTAAACACGATGGGCAGACGCCCTAAAAACTCCGGGATCATCCCAAATTTGCGCAGGTCCTCGAGCGTCACCTTCTCCAGGATCTTCTTGTCCTGGTCGTACTTATCCTTAAGCTCGGCCCCGAACCCGATAGAAGCCTGTTTCTTTAACCTCTCTTTGATAATATTGTCCAGATCCGGAAACGCCCCGCCGCAGATAAATAAAATATTGCGCGTGTTCACCGTAGTAAGCGGCACCATGGCGTTCTTGCTGTTGGCTCCCACAGGAACCTCCACCTGGCTGCCCTCTAGAAGCTTCAGCATCCCCTGCTGCACTGATTCTCCGCTCACGTCTCTCTGGCTGGAATTCCGCTTCTTGGCGATCTTGTCGATCTCATCGATGAAGATGATTCCCTGCTCCGCCTTCTCCACATCATTATCCGCCGCGGCAAGGAGCTTAGACACTACGCTCTCAATATCATCCCCTATGTATCCGGCTTCCGTAAGGGACGTAGCGTCTGTGATGGCAAGCGGCACATCCAAAAGCTTCGCCAGCGTCTTCACCAGATAGGTCTTTCCAGACCCGGTAGGCCCGATCATCAGCATGTTAGACTTCTCAATCTCAATCTCGTCCATGGTGTCTGTCGCCACACGCTTATAATGGTTATAGACTGCCACCGACATGGCCTTTTTCGCATACTCCTGCCCCACAACATACTCGTCAAGCCTTGCCTTGATCTTGTGGGGCGCCGGAAGATTGCCGATATCCACCAGAGGCTTTTTCTCCTCTTTTTCTTTTTTCCTCTTCACCTTCTGCTGCTTCGGCACTGTCTGCTCTACGTCCGCCAGATTGATAAACTGCATCCCCGGGATGTTCATGAGCTGGCTGTAATCAATCTGCCCGCTGTTCATGATGTCAAAGCTTTTCTGCATACAGTCGTTGCAGACACAAATATTGTTGGGCAAATTGATCATCTTCCCCGCCACGCTCTCCGGGCGGCGGCAGATGAAGCACACTTTCTCGTATTCGTCGTCATCCTTCTTGTCTGTGTTTTCCACAGTCACCTTTGTCTCGTCGATCTTTTCCGTCTCATTCTCCAATGTCTTATCCTTGTCAGCCATAGATACCCTCCCTAATGCCACCTGCGCCTTCCGGCTCCGCGAATCCATGATCCGCCTGCCAGGAAACCGTGCAAAGACAGGCTGTTCCTGATCAGCCTACGGACGCTCCTTTTTGTGTCATCTCTATAAATTCTTCCTCCGAAATAATCGGAATATTCAGTTCATTCGCTTTTTTATTCTTAGATGATGCGGAATGCACATCATTATTAATCAGAAAATCCGTCTTCGCCGTCACAGAGCCTGTCACCTTGCCGCCAAGACTCTCGATCAGCTCCTTCACTTCGCCCCGGTTGGCAAAATGTGCAACACTTCCGGTAATGACGAATTTCTTTCCTTCCAGTATACGTTCAGTATTATCCTCCATTTCTGCGGGAATTTCCAGCTCTTTCAGCAAATTTAATAATATTTTTATATGATCCTCGTCCTTAAAGTAGGAAACGAACGCCCCGGCAAGCACGCCGCCGATGCCGTCTATGGCGTTCAGCGTCTCCTCGTCCGCATGGATCATGGCATCCACGTCATAATGGAACTCCTTGCAGATCACCTTTGCGTTGGCAAGTCCGATCCCGGCGATCCCCAGACTGTAGATTACTCTCGGCAGGGTGGTCACCCGCGCTTTTTTCGCGCTGGCGATCAGATTGTTGTAAGATTTCTCCCCGAAGCCTTCCATCTGCCGGATCTCCTCGCTGTAGCGGTCCAGATGGAAAAGATCGGAGAATTCCCGGATAAAGCCCTTTGCGATGAACTTCTCAAGAGTCGCCTCGGATAAACCCTCGATATTGAGGGCATCCCGGCTCACAAACAGGGCAAATGCCTTCACATGCTTCGCCTGACACTCCGGGTTCGTACAGTACAGCGCTTTCGCATTGCTGACCTTCTTTATCTCTGTCCGCTCCCCGCATACCGGACAGACAGACGGGATATCCTTCACACCGCTCTTTGTCAGGTTCCGGGCGATCTGCGGGATGATCATATTCGCCTTGTAGACCTCGATCCTATCCCCTGCGCCAAGCTTAAGCTCCTCCATGATACTGATGTTGTGGACGCTTGCGCGGCTCACCGTCGTCCCCTCGAGTTCCACCGGCTCAAAGATCGCGACCGGGTTAATGAGTCCTGTCCTTGACGGGCTCCACTCAATCTCTAAAAGCTTCGTCTCACGCACCTCGTCCGCCCACTTAAAGGCGTAAGAATCCCGCGGGAACTTGGACGTCCTCCCGAGGGACTGCCCGTATGCGATATCATCGTATACAAACACCAGTCCGTCTGAAGGGAAGGCATTGTCCCCGATTCTTTCCGAAAAATGCTGCACCCGCTCTTCTACGGTATCCGCAGTCACTATCTGGTACTCTACTACCTCAAAGCCCTGCTCCTTAAGCCACTCCATCTGGCGCTCCCTGGAGTTCTCAACGTCCACATCCTCTGCCTGCACAAGGGAAAATGCGTAAAACCGCACGTTTCTCTTAGCCGTGATCTCGTTGTTAAGCTGCCTTACCGAACCGCTGCACAGATTGCGCGGATTCTTATATCTGGCATCCACATCCGCGATCTGCTCATTGATCTGTTCAAAATCCTTATAGCTGATCACCGCTTCGCCGCGAAGGATCAGCTCGCCTTTATAGGCGATCTTAAGCGGAACATTTTTAAATACGCTTGCATTGTTGGTGATGACTTCCCCGACCTCACCGTTTCCTCTGGTAACCGCCTTAAAAAGCTGCCCGTCCCGGTAGGTAAGGACGATGGTCAGGCCGTCCAGCTTCCAGGACATAAGGGCTTTCTGGCTGCCGATGAACTGCTTTAGCTCCTCCACATCCTTCGTCTTATCCAGAGAGAGCATAGGGTGCTCATGCCGCTCCTTGGGAAGCTCGCTTAACACCTCATACCCCACGTTGATGGTAGGGCTTCCTGCCAGAGTGATACCAAGCTCCTCCTCCAGGCCTTTCAGCTCATCGTAAAGCTTATCGTACGTGTAGTTGCTCATCATCTCTTCTGCGTCCTGATAATATGCCTTTCCCGCCCGGTTAAGAAGCTCCACCAGCTCCTTCATCCTGTCTGCCTTTTGTCTGCTCATCTATCTCTTTCAACTCCTGTTCCGTTAATCTTCTTACTTCTCCGCTTTTCATCTTTCCAAGCTCTATATTAAGAATCCGGATACGGATAAGCCTTTCCACCTTATATCCCAGCGCCTCGCACATCCGGCGGATCTGCCGGTTAAGCCCCTGGGTGAGTACGATGGAAAAGGTATACTTCCCCGTTTTTTTTGCCCTGCAAGGCAGCGTCACCGCGTCAAGCCCTTTTTCCTTGTCCGTAATCCGGACGCCCGCCTTAAGCTTTTCGATAAATTCATCCGTGACGGGCCTGTTCACCGTCACTTTATATTCCTTCTCATGACGGTGGCGTGCGCGCATCATGGAGTTGATCAGGTCACCGTCATTGGTCATGATGAGAAGCCCTTCAGAATCCTTGTCAAGCCTTCCGGCATAGGTGACCCTCACCGGATAGTCCAGGAAGCGGATGATATTTTTCCTCTCCCGCATATCCTCCGTACAGACGATTCCCGCCGGCTTGTACACGGCAAGGACGATTTTTTCCTCCTTGCTTCTGATCCTCTTTTTACCGATCCGCACGTCATTTTCTTCCGTCACCTGCATCCCGGACTCAGCCTTTCTCCCATCTACGGTCACGCGACCGCTCTCAATGAGACGGTCCGCTTCTCTTCTGGAGCAGATCCCTGCTCCGCTTATATATTTATTCAGTCTCATCGTCCATTTCCCCGTCTGTTGAATCTGTATCTTCCCCATCTGAATCAGCAGGGTCCCCATCCGTGTCAGAATATCCGTCTTCGTCGGAGGAATCCTCATCTGCGCCGGAATATACTCCCGGGCCTGAGGAACTTTCATCTGAATCGGATTCTCCGCCATCATTATCCTGCGTATCAGAAGAGCCATTTTCTCCTCCCTCAGCATCCGAAGATCCATTTTCCTCTCCCCCGGCACCGGATATCCCACTTTGCGTCTCCGTTGACAAAGCCGTCCCGAGCACCTTGGAAATATGCGTATCTGTCACAAAAGAATTGCCGCTGTATAAGAATAATATACTTGTAAATTTTGCCTTTTGCATGATCTCCTGTATATCTCCGCCGTAAAGAGCCGGATCGACCGCAACGATCTCCCGGTAATAGGGCGTCAAAAACGGAATCAGGCAGTTAGCAAAAGAATCCTTGAAGATCAGCAGACGGTCTGTCGTATCCACCGTCGTCTTAATGTCGATCATCCCCGCATCACCGCCTAAAAACAGCGAATACTTGTCCTCCTTCTCAAGCTTCGTGCTGTCATAGAGTGTGGCAGATTTTTTCTTCGTGTCCATATTCGTCATGACCAGACGCACACTGTCCTTTATTTTTTTCGGTGCATAGATGGTGATGGAATCCTCTAAGCCTTTCCCGTAGCCGCTCTTTTCCGACAGCGGGCCGATAAAATCATTATTCACCACATAAGGGTCAAGCTGCGGTGCGCTGGACGTATCAAGCCCCATGGCCGACGCAAGCGCCTCATAGCCGTAAAAGGCCCCGAGAGACGTCCAGTTCCTGTCCGTCCGGTAGTAGAGCGGCTCATCGTCATGCTTCTCAAGAGCTTTTTCCGTTTCCACCCAGTTGATCCCTGTACCAAGCCTATCCCTGATCTTCTTAAACTGCCTGCTCTGGTCCTGTCCTGCCGCATAGGCCGGAAGCCTCTGGGACTGGATGTTCGCGGCATCAGGCACGAGCATGACGTATACCGGTATGTTATAATATGTCCCGGCAAGCTCCTCGATCCTTTGGATATTCTCCTCTACAGCCTGCTCATCCATCGCAGCGATCTTTTCAAGCAGGTACTGCTCCTCTCCTCTGTAGATCCCCTCAGACTCCCTCTCCCCGAACATGGTCCGTACAGAAAAATCCAGGCTCTTAAACGCACCCTTTACCAAAAAGCGGCTGGTAAGATACTCTCCGTACTCCTCCATATATCCGCCGTCCAGCACAGACTTAAGGGTCAGCTTCGGCTTTTTATCCTTTCCGCCGTTGGGAATCAGGTTAAGAAGGCAGAAGATGGTCAGCAGCCCGAGAATGACAAGGGCTGTTATCTGTTTTGTATACACCTTTTTCTTTTTTCTTTTCTGCGTCTGTTCCATAAACAAGCTCCTAAAAATATAAGTTTGCGCTTCCGTACCCTGAGACGATCCCGGCGATACACAGGATAAGCAGCACACCGTACACCACGCAGTTGAGCGCGGTCTGCCACCGTCTTCCCCCGTGGATCAGCCACTCATAGGCCTGAGAGACAAACGGCGTCGAAAAAAGGACCGCCGTGATCAGCAGCGCACCGTAATCCGCCATGAGTGCAGCCGCCCCCGCGTCCATGAAGCCTGCCCCTCCCCCCGCGATCATAAAGCGAAGATAGGAGAATGCCTCCCCCACAGACGGGCTGAAAAAGAATACCCAGCTAATAAGCAAAAGCACCATCGTAAAAAGCCAGCGGATACCCTTCGGCAGCGCTGCCACCTTCTCCCCGAGCACAAAGCCCTCCAGATACAAAAGCACCGCAAAGTAGATCCCCCAGATGATAAACGTCCCCTTAAGCCCGTGCCACAGCCCGATTACGAGCCAGGACAGAAGCAGGCTCAGAAATCCTGCTCCGCCGCCTGGATTGCCCCCGCATAGCGGAAGGTAGACGTAGGAGCAGAACCATTTCCACAGCGTGGACATCCATCTGCTCCAGAAATCCATGATCCCCGTTGACAGGATCGGATAATTCACATTATCCGGCAGCTCGAAGCCAAGCATCCTCGAAAGCCCCGCCGCCATATCGCAGTATCCCCCGAAGGTAAAGTAGATCCGCAGGGCAAAGGCAAAGCAGCCAAGCCACGCGCCCGCCACCGACATCCGGCTGTCAGGCAGCGCCATGACCGTGTCAAAAAGCATCCCCAGCGCATTGCCCAGAATCACCTTTTTTGAAAGTCCCCGGATAAAGAGAAGGAGCCCGTCCGAACACCGCCCCAGGGAAAGCTTCGGCTTCTCAAACTGCTTTTCGAACTCGCCGCCGGCAACAAGCGGCCCGGCAGTTATCTTCGGATACATCACAATCATCGCAGAAAATTTCACGATATCCTTCTGAGGCATTATATCCCCCCGATAAATGTCGATAATATAAGAAATATTCTGAAGCATGAAAAAGGATATGCCCAAAGGCGCAAGAAAATAGCGGCTGTCTGCAAGACTGCTCCCGGCCATTCCAAGAATCTGCCCCGTATATCTGCAGGCGGCAAAAAGAAGGATATCCACCGCCGCCACCAGCATCATCGTATTCCTGACACGTTTCGGATGCTTAAGCTGCCTCTCCATCAATATCCCGCCTCCATAGTTCCACAAGACAGACGCCAGCAGGATCAGGATGTGCACAAGACCTCCCCACGCATAAAAAAGCACGCTGACAACAACCAGCGTCAAAGCCTTAAACTTCGCTGGCGTACTATAGTACAGTATGAATGAAACCGGTAAAAATACGAATAAAAATATCGTGCTGTCAAATGTCATAATCTCTGCTCCCTAAAGCTCAGCCACCTCTACTGCACGTTTGATCCACGCAGTATAGTATCGCTGTCTCATCCGTTTTCCGTCATCCTTATAGCACTCCTCTGTCACCAGGTCGCTGTTGTCCACATACACCGCCCCGGCCTCCTTGCAGACCTTCGAAAGCCTCTCATTATACTCCGGAATATCGCGGAGCCCTTCTGTCTCATCGATAGCTTTCTGCTGGACAGGAAGGATACTGTTCACGTAGATCCTTGTGTCCGGAAGCTTTTCTTTCACCTGGTTTAAAAATGCCTGGTAATCCTCCTCAAATACGGATGCGCTCCCACTGTCAAGAGCCGCGTCATTCACACCCAAAAGCAGGAATACCACCTGGGGATTCTTTTTTGCCGCCTCGTCAAGCTTCTCTGTAAGCCCCGTACCGTCCGGGTCATGGACACAGGCCGATTCCCGGGCAAGGACAAAGGATTCGCCCAGAATCTCCTGTTCATAGACTCCCTGCGCGGTAAAATCTCCTATGATCAGGGTGTTTTGAAACTTCTCGCTGTTGGGCCGCTTGCTCCTCTTCTCAAGCTCCTCCGCCTCTGCCTGTTCCAGCTCGGCAACCTCCTGCTCTACCTCACTGGCCTTCACCCGGTTAAACTCGTCCAGCTTCTTCATCCCTTCGGTGATGTCCGGCCGGGGATTCATATACCTAACCCCGACGACCGCCGCCCCCGCAAGGAAAAGAAGGACGACTAAGATGATCGCCAGCCTGAGTACCTTGTCCTCGCTGTGCTGTCTTTGATCTCTTGTCTTTTTCCTGCTCTTTTTACTTTTATTCTTTGTCCGCTGTTTCTGCGCCATATTTTTTGACTCCAACCTCTGATTATATAGAGTATTGTACTGTTTCTTCCAGTAAAAGTCAAATTATGATGCATTCTTATTACAAGACTGTTATAATGTTGTTACCGTTCACACAGGTTCGTGCATTTACTGCACAAGCCGTGAGAAAATGATAAAGGGAGATTTCACTATGATCATATTGCATTTAAAAACGAAAGGCTGTATGCAGCATCTTCTCTTAAAGCCCACCTTTGATTCCTTCTCTCTCATCGAAGGGGAGATCACTACATACAATACATTCCGCATAGACGGACTCATCCAGAAAAATTTTTTTGAAGAAGCCCCGCCGAAAGACTATTCTACCTGGGGTGATCTGAGGGAATTCTGCTTTAACCTGATCCGCGGGAAACGCACTCCCTTAAGCTTCCGGTTCATCCTGTCCCTTCCCCGGGAGCGCTTTGCGGATTTCCTCGACGGGCAGGGACTTGCTGTCACCCCGGCAGATATACAGGGACTTTACCTGAATTTCAAATACGACGGGACGAACCTTACGTGCGTGACGGGGACGTCACTCAGCATCTTCACCATGGATAAGACCCTGGAAAATCTTTGGGACGGTTATGCGAAGGGATTTTTCCTGAAGCAGGAGATTGATTTTGAAGCGTTCTAAAAAACAGACTGTAAAAATTTCTGCCCGCGAATTGTTTACAGTCTGTACATAAGCGGTCATACCTTATTTTCACTGAAGACACTGACCGTATCTTTCTGTGCATCTTAAAAAGGCATATCTGCCAATACCTGATACATCAGCTCCAGCCGGCTTTCAAGAGAATATAGTTCTAAATATTCTTTATCATTATGCAGATTTCCGCCGCAGGGCCCGCAGCCGCATATAACAGGAACTCCCCATCCGGCGAGATGATTTGCATCCGACACGCCTCCAACAGAAAGCCAGTGGATTTCCATCCGCAGATCTTCTGCCTTTTTTGTAATATGTTCAATCATCTGCCGGGTTTCCTGCGACGGAGACATCGGAGACATCTCCCCGGAATATTTGATATCCACAGTGACACCCAAAACGGAGATATTCTTTTTCAGTTCCTGCACTTTTACTTTTATCTGATTTAATTCTGACATTTCCTGTACACGGACGTCAAAGTATGCCTTTGCATGATCGGCGATCACATTAGGCGAAGTACCACCGTTTACTATACCGGCATTGACCGACGTACCGGCCGCCAGATTCTGAAGTGCGGTAAGTTCCATGATCCAACGGGCCATTTCTTTAATCGCACTTGCCCCTTTTTCCGGAGCATTTCCCGCGTGAGCGGCAATACCTCTAAAATCAGCCTCAATACCAACATAACCCTTTCGTGACTTGATAAATCCGTTGCCCGTGCGGCCAGGCTCAAAGACGTAAGCATATTGCGCATGACCGGACAATTCTTTCAGCCACTCGTAAGAAAGTACAGAATCAGTCTCTTCATCTCCGTCATTCGCAATGCAGATACGAAGAGAAGGATTTGTCTCACGTAATTTTCTGACAAGATGGAGGATCATGACAAGTCCGGCTTTCATATCGGCAACACCAGGGCCGTAAGCATATTTTTCATCCTCGCTGTATGGCCGCTGCCGGACTGTCCCTTTTGGAAATACCGTATCCATATGGCCGACCAGGAGTACATCAAAATCCGCCTCCGGATGACTTTTAGCCTGTATACAAGTATAATCGTCAAAAGCTTCCACATGCAAACCTATATTCCTGTATTTCCCGGCCAGTATCTGACCGATCTGACCGACTCCTGCCCGGTCAGTACTGTCGCTGTCTATATTTACCAGCTCTTTTAGTTCATTGCGAAATCCAATCAAATCCCACATGTTTATTCTTCCTTTCTTGGTAAAATTATTATATACTTTGGTAGGGAGGTGCGCCCGATGAAATTAAATCAGCTTTATTATTTTAAAACTGTCTGCAAATATAATAATATCACAAAAGCCGCAGAACACCTTCATGTTTCCCAGCCGGCAATTACTCATGCGATAAGGGAGCTTGAAAGGGAACTGGGAATCCGTTTGTTTAAACGTACGAACAAAAATGTCTCCCTTACCCAGGAGGGCGTATTATTTTTTCAGAAATCTTCAGATATCCTTTCCGAACTAGAGTCGTTAGTCGATGAAATGCGCGACCTGGGCGAGCTTCACAGGGCGGTGATCCGCGTCGGGGTTCCGCCTGCAATCGGCACAGTGATCCATCCGCAAATGGAAATTGCTGCATCGCAAAAATTCGGTATCGGACTTGAGATTGTCGAGATGTCCTCCGAAGAAGCTGAATTCGCTCTTTATAATGACGAGCTGGATCTGATCGTTCTTTTGGTAGAAGACAAGTTCTATCCCCGGCTCGAGTACAAGGTTCTCAAGAAAAGCAGCCTTCATTTTCTGACAAATAAGAACCATCCGCTTGCATCCAGAAAAAGCATCGGTATACCAGAGCTGCAGAATGAACGGATCATACTTTTTTATCCCGGAAAAATTATTGAAGATATTTTTCATGAGTATCATATCACACCGAAATACATTTTGCATTCCAATCAGATTCTGACGATCCAACGGTATATCTGTTCCGGCCTTGCATCAACACTGCAGTTTCCAGAGGTATTCATGCATGTCGGAAATATACAGCGGATTCCGGTAACTCCCTATGTCAGACTGGATATCGCAATCGGAAAGAAAAGAGGAAAGCGGCTCCCGTCCGCCGCCTTCCAGTTATATCATTATCTGGCAGAGCATCCTGAAGTCATCCTGTCGTAAACTCGTCCTCCTGTGACACCCGCCGTTCACCCTGTGAGCAGCGGCCAGTAATCACCGTATTTAGAACGGACCGTAATTGATTATCGTAGCGATCATCATAAATACTGCGCATATCGCAAGCCAGATCCCCATAAGCGGAGCGATAAACTTCAGCCACTTATCATAGGAAATCTTTGCAACGGACAAATTGCCCATAAGTACCGCCGATGTCGGGATGATGGAATTTGTAAATCCGTCCCCGAACTGGTAGGCAAGGACTGCGGTTTGGCGGGTCAGGCCTATCACATCACACAACGGCGTCATCAGCGGCATGGTTGCTGCCGCCTGACCGGAGCCGGACGGGATAAAGAAGTTAATGACAGCCTGGACAAACATCATTGCCACTGCAGCAATACCTCGCGGCAGGATAGAGATGAAAGAAGCCAGCGCATGAACGATGCTGTCGATAATCATACCGTTTGTCATGACAACAAGGATTGTTCTTGCAATACCTACAACCAATGCCCCGAACACCATATCTTTTGCGCCGGCAACAAATTCGCGGGCAATCTGGCTTGGCCCAAAGCCGGCTATAAAGCCTGACAGAATACCAAGAATGATAAATAATGCACAAAGCTCCGTTAAATACCACCCATAATTAAATACACCGTAAATCAATATAATGATCGTACCCATGAGAGACAGCAGAATCAGCTTGTCCCGAACAGTCAGATGTCCGAGATTCTCCAGATCGATATGAGAATCCTTTTCCTCCTCTTCCAGTTCCCGGACGATAGACAGCTCCGGATTCTGTTTTATTTTCTTTGCATACCGCATGATATAAAAGATGGTGACGGTCAGCATAACTCCCCATACAACAAGGCGGAGGGACATCCCTGAGAAGGTCGGAACCTCTGCGATTCCCTGTGCGACACCAACGGTAAAGGGATTCATAAATCCCGAGCTAAAACCTACACCGATCCCAAGCGCTACAATGGCCATTCCAACAATTGCATCAAAACCAACTGCCCGTGCAAGCGCAACACCGATCGGCACAAATACAATGCCCTCTTCACTCATACCAAAAGTTCCGCCTGCAAGAGAAAAAGTAAAAGTAATAAGAGGAATCAGCAGCCGTTCACGCCCCTGCGAGGCTTTTGCCAGCCGTCCTATTCCTTTTTCGATGGCGCCCGTAGATGTCACGATATGAAAGCTTCCGCCAATGATGAAGATGAAGAAAATAATCGCACAGGCCTCATTATAGCCTTCAGGAATTGACTTAAAGAGTTCAAAAAAACCAACAGGACTGTTTTCCACAGAATGATAAGAGGAAGCATCGACAACCGTACGTCCGTCTACTTCTACGCGATCATATTCGCCTGCAGGAATAAAATACGTACAGGCGGTCATAATCAAAATGACAATGACCAGAATGACATAAGTGTGTGGCATTTTAAACTTTTTCTTTTGAGTTTCCATAATTTTTCACTTTCCTTTCATAGTTAAATTTTTCAGATAACTTTCTTTTATTATATTAGATTCCAGAATTGAAGTGAAATATGGAAAACGTAACTTGATATAAATAAAATTTATGACAACACAGGAATTATACAGTTAAACTCTTGAAAAGCTGCTTTACAAACCAGATCTAATACCAAATCAGGCTATCCAGCGGAGTATCCTGTGCCAAAAAGCACTATACTCCGCTGGATAGCCTGATTAATCTACTCTGTTTTATATACCCACAATGATTTGATCTGGTCTTTAATCTTTGAATACTTCCACAGCTTATCACTGTTCTTCTGACTGAACGGGTCGTTCACCTTCACCTTCCCGTTCTTATATTTCGTCAGGACGATAAAATGCCCTTTTTTCGTAAAATCTCCCGGACCTACGCTGCAGATGATCGGATGCCCCGCCTTAAGCTCCTTCGCGATAAAATCCTCGGAAGTATCCCCGCCAAAGCTCTTGACTCCCCAGTGCTCTCCGCCCTTGCTCATCAGCTCCCAGTAGGTATTGTTATTCTCGTCAATATAGCCGTTCTTCTCGCTGTATCTGGCTACCTTCACTGGCGTCACCGTCGCATCCCCTGTCAGCCCGGCGATCACCATAGACATCGCCGTCGGCCCGCAGCCGCAGCTCGCGATAAAGCCCGTGCCGTAGGACGCATGTCCCCAGCGCTCATCCCACTGGAGATACTGCGGGATCTCTCCCTTTTTCAGATCGTCGGCCACCGTCCTGGCCGGCGCAGTATTCTTATTCTCAGCAAAATGCTCGACAAAGTCGACCGTCTCTTTATTTTTTTTCAGAAGGGAGGTAATATCCTCCGGATATCCCGACTGCCTCGCCTGTTCTCTTACACGCTTAAGTCTCTGCTTCGGCGTCTCGTTATCTGCCACCGTGCCGAGGGCGGATTCTTCCATCTTCTTTGCCGCATCGTCAGATACCTGTTCCCTCTGCTCCTTCTGTTCCTTCTTCGCAGCCTCCAGAGCCGCCTTCTTCTCTGCGGCCTTTGAATTGTATGTGGCCACAAGGACGACCAGCAAAGTGACTAACACTCCGCACAGATAAAGCTGTCTTTTTACCTGCTGCCTTCTTTTCCGGTTCCTTATTCTCTGGCGTTCTCTGGGTGTAATATGTGTCCTCATATCATCTTCCTCTCCTGCTCGCAGATTATTATACAATATCCCTTTCGTGAATACAACGGATAAAACTTATAATATTCTTAATTTTTTTAATACAGCCCGGACCATCCGCACCCATTTTCTTGCCATTTATCTCGTGGTGTGCTATATTTTTTACGTAAACATTATCAGGGAGGCGTTAAGGATTATGGTAAATACATGGGATATTACTATTCCGAAGCTTACAGGCCAGGGACTCAGGAAGGCCTACATCTATCTTCCGGAAAGCTATATGGATGATGCGTCAAAGAGGTATCCGGTCCTCTATATGTTCGACGGCCACAACGTATTTTTTGATTCCCACGCGACCTACGGGAAAAGCTGGGGGATGAACGAATATATGTCTTACACAGAGACACCGCTTATTATCGTTGCCATCGAGTGCAACCACAGTCCGGATCACGGGAGGCTTAAGGAGTATTCTCCTTTTGATTTTTCCGACCCGCAGTTCGGCACCATCACCGGAAAAGGCATGATCACCATGGAGTGGTTCATACATACGCTCAAGCCGGAGATCGACGAAAAATACCGCACTCTTGCAGACAGGGAGCACACCTATATTGCAGGAAGTTCTATGGGCGGGCTGATGAGCCTGTATGCAGTTCTTAAGTATAACCACATTTTTTCACGGGCAGGAGTCCTCTCGCCCTCGCTCTGGACGAACCCGCATAAGATCGAGATGCTGATCAGGACTTCTCCGGTAAAGAAGGATACGGTCATCTATATGGATTACGGTGAGGATGAGTTTACTTCTCATGCCGGCATAAGGCAGAGCTTTATGCGGACAGCCAGCCTGCTGGCCGAAAAGCAGATCCGCCTGACCAGCCGTATCGTCCCCGGGGGAACCCACTGTGAAGCAAGCTGGGAAAAACAGCTTCCCTTCCTCATCCGCACACTTATGTATCAGTAAAGGAAAGGTGATAGAATGAAATCAGAATATTTTAAAAAGTACAGCCCTGCGCTTTCGCGCGATGTAGAATGCAAGTACTACGGACATGCCGGACGGCCGGTGATCTTCATCCCCTGCCAGGACGGACGCTTTTACGACTTTGAAAATTTTAAGATGACAGATGCCTGGGCGCCGTGGATCGATTCCGGGCAGGTTACCGTCTTTTCCATCGACACGATCGACAAGGAAACCTGGTCCAATAAATGGGTCGATCCCCGCAAGCGCATCTGCCGCTATGAGGACTGGATCCGTTACATCACGGACGAGCTTGTCCCCCTTGTGCGCAATATTACCAACGAGCATAACGGATGGGAAGGATATCCAGGCGTTATGGTAACCGGGTGCAGCCTGGGCGCCACCCACGCCGCCAACTTATTCTTCCGCCGCCCTGACCTGTTCGACGGACTCTTGGCCCTTAGCGGGATCTATACTGCCGAGTACGGCTTTGACAACTATATGGACGGGCTGGTTTACAACAACTCACCGCTTCATTACCTTCCGAATATGCCGGAGGACCACCCCTTCATCGAGCTGTATAACCTGAAAAAAGCGGTCATCTGTGTAGGCCAGGGGGCTTGGGAAGACCCAGAATCCACCAGACGGCTCCATCAGGTCCTGATGGACAAGGGCATAGACGCGTGGGTAGACTACTGGGGATATGACTGCTCCCACGACTGGTACTGGTGGTATAAGCAGGTGGGCTACTTCGTTCCGTATCTCCTGGACCAGAAGTAACCCGCGAAAAATTACTAAGGAGAACCCTTTATGAAAAACTTTATCTTTATCTCCCCTAATTTTCCGACTAACTACTGGATGTTCTGCAGGGAGCTTAAAAATAACGGGATAAATGTGCTCGGCATCGGCGATCAGCCTTATGACGGGCTGTCCGATGAACTTAAGAGAAGCCTGAACGAATATTACAAAGTAGACAGTCTGGAAAATTATGAGGAGGTCTTCCGCAGCGTTGCATTTCTCACCTATAAGCACGGCAAGATCGACTGGCTGGAATCTAACAACGAATACTGGCTGGAGCGGGATGCAAGGCTGCGTACCGAATTCCACATCACTACCGGATTCGGGGCAGAGGATATCCCCCGCATCAAATACAAGTCGCGGATGAAGGAATATTATCAGAAGGCCGGGATTCCGACCGCCCGCTACTGTCTGGTGGATACGCTGGAGAACTGCCGGAAATTTACCGGCGAGGTAGGATATCCTGTGGTAGCAAAGCCGGATAACGGCGTGGGCGCCAGCCACACCTACAAGCTTGCCAGCGATGAAGAATTAGAAACCTTCTATATGCGGAAGTTTCCCGGCATCTCTTACATTATGGAGGAATTCATCGACGCAGAAGTCAACTCCTACGATGCCATCATTGACTCAGGCGGAAAGCCCATGTTTGAGACGGGGAACGTCACTCCGGATTCTATCATGGATATCGTAAATAACGCGGACAACTCCATTTACCATATCGTGAAGAACCTGTCTGAGGACGTAAAAAAGGCGGGGCGGGCGACGGTTGAAAGCTTCGGCGTCAAAAGCCGCTTCGTCCATTTCGAATTCTTCCGGCTGTCTAAGGCTCACAAAGGTCTCGGGAAGAAGGGAGACATCGTAGCGCTGGAGGTGAATATGCGGCCTTGCGGAGGCTTTACGCCGGACATGATCAATTTCGGCCACAACACGAATGTATATAAGATCTGGGCGGATATGATCGCCTATGACCGCTCAACGATGCCGAAGGGCAAGGACGAATACTGTGCTTACGCCGGACGGCGGGACGGCAAAAGCTTCGTCTTAAGCCACGAGGAGATCCTTTCTAAATACCAGGGCAATATCCGGATGGCAGACCGTATCCCGGATGTCCTTGCCGGAGCCATGGGGAACCAGATGTATATCG
Organism: Lachnospiraceae bacterium; assembly: GCA_910575105.1. GTDB lineage: Bacteria > Bacillota > Clostridia > Lachnospirales > Lachnospiraceae > MD308. The sequence continues at coordinate 149,750 of CAJTDK010000009.1, read as the reverse complement.
CAACCTTCCCGTCAAAGAAAAGGATGAATACCTTTTACGATGACGTCTTAAGATGTGAAAAAGAAGCTGGCGCTGAATGATTGCAGCCCGCCCCAAAAGGGCGGGCTGTATCTTACAGATTATCCGAATCCAGTATGATGGTAAACGGCCCGTCATTTACCAGACTGACCTTCATATCTGCACCGAACCGTCCCCGCTCCACCACGGAAACCTGCTCCTTGCACTTTCCGATGATATACTCGTATATCTCAGACGCCATATCCGGCGCGCCCGCCTCGATAAAGCTGGGGCGGTTCCCCTTTTTACAGTTGGCATACAGCGTGAACTGGGAGATCAGAAGAAGCTCTCCGCCCACGCTCTCCAGCGAAAGGTTCGTCTTTCCCTGCCCATCCTCGAAGATACGAAGCCCCAGCAGCTTTTTCACCATCTTGTCCGCAATCTCCCTTGTATCGGAGTCGCAGACGCCGATCAGCACCATGAATCCCCGGCCGATCTTCCCAAGCGTCTCCCCGTCTACTTCAACTTCACTCTCTGACACTCTCTGTACTACAAATCTCATCTCAATTCTCCTGCCTTTTCTCTTAATTTCCCCGAAGAGGTTCTTTACTCCCTGCCCTATTTACTGCAATGCGGCGCAGACGAATGTCCGGAAAGGATGTCTTAAACTGCCTTTCAGCCTCTCAAGCTCCTCTCTCACCGCCGTGTTCTCCTCATCCATCTGCCTGAGCATACTGATATTAGTCTGGGCGACAAAGCGGATAACATCGTCAAGCAGATAAGGGTTGTCCTTCTGCCACTTGTGAATGCCGTCAAATGACATGTCGAACAGCTCCTCCTCATCCATATACTCCTGTGCAACTTTCCGGTTCCCCCGGCGGTATGCTCCGACAAAAGCCTCTGCTTCCCCGGCGGAGAACATACTGCTTTTATATTCGGCGCCGGAAACACTGTTGATGTCAAGAAGATTCTTCCGCAGATAATTAGTTTCACCGCTGGTAAGATCCGGCAGGGAATTGACGACCCGCTTAAGCTCGCATATATTTCCCGACAGGCTTTCATTAATACTTGGCTTTGCCATGATATATTCATCCGTCAGCTCAAGGCCGACCGTCTGCAAAAAATCCGCCTGGACCATGCCGCCCGGAAAATATCTCCGGTCATAACGCCTTACGGTTATATTCTCCCTGCCAAGAACTGATGAGATCCTTTTCAATCCGGCATAATAGTCAAACCGGGACATCTCCAGGACATCCCCGGTGAACTCCTCCCAGGACAGCGATATTTTTGATCTCCGGCCCCGGGTTCCTTTCACGCGCTGTTTCCACAGAGAATCCAAAAACGCATCCTGTCTCCGCAGATAGACGATGATCTTTACCGCAAAATGATGCCTGTCGCCATACTCCTTCAATTCATCCCACAATGATTTTCTGTTCTCACAACTGGCCGACCAGATCCCCTCATCGGAAAGGATCACCTGGTCATAGCTTTCAAAAAGCTGCCGAATAATGTCCATTCCCTCCAAAAAGCGCTGCCTTTCTTCGTCAGGATAGCGCACCCCGTCCCTGATGATTGGTCTCTGGAGAAATAAAGCATTCCGCCGCCATCCGAATCCCGGATAAGAAAAGGGCATCTTCGGGTAGCAATAGCCCTTGCTGTTCAGAACCTTCCTGTTCTTTACGCAAAATCCCTGTATCGCGCTCGTGCCCGTCTTCGTCGTACCGATATGTAAATATAAGGTTTTCAAATAATCCATAATTTCCTGCTCCTTGTTATATCTTGTTATCTATTTTTGTAAAATTGCAATTTTATCTTATGCTTTACAAAATATCACAGGAAAATTATAGAAATATTAAAACTATCCATTAAATTTTCTTCTGTCCGGAAGCTGTGCCAATATGATCGCCGCGAACATAAGTATACACCCTGCACCCTCCCGCGCAGAAAGCCGCTGCCCTAAGATCAGCCAGCCCGCCAGCACAGAAAAGCAGGATTCCAGACTAAGGATAAGCGACGCGACCGCCGGATTCATATTCTTCTGGCCCACGATCTGCAGCGTATACGCCACGCCGCTTGAGAGCACGCCGGCATAAAGGAGCGGTCCTAAGCTTTTGACGACAGCACCCGGCTCAGGCGCCTCCAGCGCAAACATGGGCGCAAGGGACAGCACCCCGCACACAAAAAACTGGATGCAGGACATCTTCACCCCGTCAGCCTTCGGAGAAAAATAATCGATCACCAAAATATGCAGAGTAAATACCAGCGCACACAAAAATACCAGGATATCTCCCTTCCCAATAGCCAGCTTCTCTGTTATACATAAAAGATAAAGGCCGATCAGCGACAGCGCCACCGCAATCCACACCTTTTTGCCGATCTTCTTATGTAAAAATATCCCGCACACCGGCACGAGCACGATATAACAGGCAGTGATAAACCCGGCCTTGCCTACGGTAGTATACTGAAGCCCCACCTGCTGGAGGCTTCCGGCCACAAACAGCACAGTTCCGCAGCATATCCCTCCCAGGATCAGATCCCTTTTTTCTCCCGCATCTTTCTTCTGTGCGCCCGCTTCCCGCACGCCTTTTTTCTCTTCCTCTCTCCGATTCAGACACTCCAGAAACCAGATGCAGGGAAGAAGCGCCGCCGCCCCAACAAAGTTCCTCACCCCGTTAAAGGTAAAGGGCCCCAGATAATCCATCCCTACGCTCTGGGCCACAAAAGCCGTCCCCCAGATAAAGGCCGCCAGCATCAGCATCATTGCATTCTTTGGTCTCATATCTCATCACCTCATTTGTTGATAACTGAAACAGTATATCATATTTTCCCGCTCCGTGGTAAAATATTTATGTATGACACTGATTATTTTGCGTAATACTAAGTCAGAGGTTGTTATGAAAAAATATATCCGGTTTTTCTTTATCTGCGGAATGATCATGTTTCTCAGCGAGCTCTGGAAACAGTACTGCATTACATTTATTATAAATGAACATCGTTACAACTGGTGGTATTTCCCCTTCCAGCTCTGCAGCATACCGATGTATCTGTGCCTTATGCTGCCCTTTGCGCCGGAAAACGTCCGGAAGGTATGCTTAACCTTTCTTAAGACCTTCGGGCTGATGGGCGGTATCTTCACGTTTTTTGACACCAGCGGCCTTCACTACCCCTATGCGCCCCTGACCGCCCATTCCTACCTGTGGCATGTGCTGCTCATCATCATAGGCGTCGCGGCCGGGATATGCCAGAATAACTATGGCTGCAGCAAAAAAAGCACTGCCTGGGAGTTCTCCGGCAGTGTCTGCTGCTATCTTGGCTGCTGTGCGCTCGCCACAGCATTTAACATCGCTTTCCATCCATATGGAAATATCAATATGTTCTACATCAGCCCCTATTATACTATGGGGCAGAAGGTGTTCAGGGATGTCGCCGGGCTGACCGGGAACACCGCCGGGATCATGATCTATGTGGCCGCTAATGTGGCAGGAGCTTACGTGATTTCCCGGATATGGAAATGCCGGCTGATCTGCGGTGCAAAATCTGCTTTCACACCTTAGACAGCAGAGAAAGCTTCGCCACATTCCGGATATAATCCGCCAGCTCCCCCGCCATCTCCTCCGCCTCCGGCACCCGGATATGCCCTGGCGTCTTTCTTCCGTTTTCTCGGAAGCAAAAATGCTTAACCCTTTCATCATCCAGCATTCCGCACACTTCCCCGATAGCCCTGTCCCAGTTTTTGTGATGCTCCATCACGGTCGTCATCAGCAAGATCACTGCCTCCGGGTATTTCTTCCGAAGCTTTTTCACAAATTCCCTGTACCTGTTCTTCCAGAGCGCAGCCATCTCCCCGTCTGGCTCTTCACGCATAAAATCCCGCGGGAAGCTGTCATTCTGCCCCACTGCCACGATGACGATATCCGGCGTATACCTCTGAAAATCCCACGCCTTTACCTCGCCAAGCTCCGGACGGTAGCTCAGCTTATCCCAGATATCCTCCATCCCCGGGTAATCCGGCTCCACGTAGCCGCTGCCGGACATCAGCGGGATGCCTCCCTGGGAAATATTGTGAAGCCTTGCATGAAGCATCCTTGCTGTTATCCACACAAAAGAATACCAGCTGTTGGAATATTCCCCCTGATGCCTCGGATCGCTCATTCCGGCGCAGCTTACCGCCTCCGATACCTCGCCGGCAGAGACAGAATCCCCGTAGACCTCGATCTTCATCCCCTGCCTTTTTAACACTCCCGGCAGGCGGTTGTCCGCCGGATATTCTGACGGGATCCGCCCTGCAAGATCCCCCGTCAGCCGGCTTTCGTCTGAAAGCATAAGACTGCAGAGCTTCATCTCATGGCAGGCATCCTGTCTCTTGAAAAACAACACCGTATGCTCCCGCTCCTGCCCCGGCTCATCCTCAACCAGCACAATCTCCGTCGCGCCCTCCGGCTGCAGATAATATTTCTTCTGTACGCCGTCCACGATAGCTCCCGCATAGTTGTCCCAGTAAAGCCGCCGGTTCTCCACCGTCAGCACTGCCCGTCTCCCAAAAAAGGAAAACGAAAGAAACGTGGACGGGAAGATGAATACCGGAGCATCCCCCTCCCAGTCAATCCGCCCGCAATATTCCAATCGATTGTCCTTCAAATCTATCTGCATACTCTTCACCTTGGTTTTCATTATTTCTGATTTTTATACCGTCGAAGCGATCAGCTCCATCTCCCCGGCAAGCTCCACATCTCCGTACCCGTCCGGCAGGATAAAGTGATCGCCCTTCTTGATCACGCGCCCGTTGACGATCCCACAGCCTTCGATGACGCTCACATTCATAAACGGATGGGTCTGGGCAAACCGCATCATCCCGTCAAGATTCATCTTATACACCTGATAATAATCGCATGCGATGAGTTTTACCCACTGATTCTTCGGGATTTCCTTCACATTTTTCACATTATCTTTCACCGGCTTTGCCGGAACCCGGATCACATCAATACTCTTTTCCACATGAAGCTCCCTCGGTTTCCCGTCTTTTAACCGCCCGTAATCATAGACTCGGTAAGTGATATCGCTGTTCTGCTGAGTCTCTAAGATCATGCACCCTGCGGTAATGGCATGGACGCACCCCGGATCGATCTGGATAAAGTCACCCTTCTTAATAGGAATCTTCCGGATAAACGCATCCCACTGTCCCTCGCGGATCATCTTCTCCATCTCTTCCTTCGTCTGCGCGTTGTGGCCCACCACAAGCTCGGCCCCCTCCCCGCAGTCGATGATATACCAGCACTCCGTCTTTCCGAGAGCGCCGTTCTCATGCTCCCTTGCGTAATTATCGTCGGGGTGCACCTGTATACTTAAGTTTTCCTTCGCGTCGATCACCTTCACCAGCAGCGGGAAGCAGTCTTCCTTAAGATTCCCGAACAGATACCGTTCCTTCTCCCAAAGCTCAGAAAGCGTCTTTCCCACAAAACGTCTGTCGTCCACCCCGTCATCTCCGTTGGGATGAGCCGAGATTCCCCAGCACTCCCCAACCTCATTGCCTGGAAGCTGATAGCCGAAATCCGTACCCAGACGGTTTCCGCCCCACACCATCTCCTTCAGCACTGGATTGAGGAAAAGGATCGGCCGGGGCTTTTGGTTGATGCTTAAGTTCGCACCGTTCTGCTCCATCACCTGCTGGTACCAGTAAGCGGAATCCTTCACCGTCCGCTTAAGGCTTTCAAAATCCACATACACGATGCCGAACCGCTCATTATACCCCCGTTCCCACTCGAAGTTATCTAAAAATGTCCACAGAAAATACCCTCGGATATCCACACCCTCGTCATATGCCCGCTGTACCTGGCTGATGTGCGCATCCAGATAATTGATCCTATTCTGGTCATGGACGCGTCCGTCCTCAGCCACCACATCCAGCGCCGACATCCCATTTTCCGTGATAAAGACAGGCTTCTGGTAGCGCTCATGCAAAAAGCGGCAGCCCCAGTACATACATTCCGGCATAATGGACCACCCCACGGCTGTCTTCGGCGCCCCGGGCTTGCGCTCTAAAAATACCGGCTCTCCATTCTCATCCGCCCTGACCGCACAGCCATTATAAATGCTCTGGCCGATAAAATCAACCGGCTGGCTGATCAGCTCCATATCTTCCTTGGAAAACCTGGGAAGGTAAGCCGCATATTTCTCAATCCCCTCCTTTGGATATCTTCCGAAGATAACCGGATCAAGATACCAGGACAGATTCCACGCCCAGTTATCTGTCTCCTCATAGAATCCGAAATATGCTCTTCTCGCCGCCTCCATATCCTCTTCCCTCTCCGATACCGGCACCGGCACGCCGAAGGTGGGCGCGATCCCCACCTTCACCGGGCCTTTCGCGTATTCCCGAAGCGCCCTGACCGCCATTCCATGTGCCTTCAGCACATTGTGCACCATCTGAAAGGACAGCGGATACGGCAGCTTGTAGCCCGGCGCGTGGGTTCCCCGCACATGGCCGAAGTTACAGAAACACTGGGGTTCGTCTATGGTGATAAAATACCCGCACAGATCTGAGAAATTCTCCGCGACTACCTTCGCGTACTCCCCGAACCATTCCGGCGACTGGGAAGACACCCATCCGCCCCGCTCCTGAAGGCTCTGGGGATATTCCCAGTGAAACAGCGTAATGAACGGTTCGATTCCCTTTTCCTTCATAAAATGAATCATATCCCGGTACATCCGGACCGCCTCTTCATTCACCTTCCCGGTACCCTCCGGCATGATCCGGCTCCAGTTCAGCGAAAACCGGTAATGCCTGATCCCCATATATTTCATGAGGGAAATGTCTTCCTTATATTTGTGGATAAAATCGCAGCTTACCTTTGCATCCGCCCCGTCCGCGATGCGTCCTTTTTCCTTCACGAACCGGTCCCAGATACACTCTCCGGCAACTTCCTTCGCACCTTTCCCTTCTATCTGATAGGCGCTGCTGGCAGCGCCCCACATAAAATCATCCCGAAACATCCCATACCTCCAAAACATTCATCCGGCCCCGGCTGCACGCTACCGTCTCCCGATCTCCGTGTCCGTCTCTCTCACTACGCTGTGCTCCTTAATATAATCTACGATCTCATCCAGCTTTGTAAACGCAAGCCCTACATAACTGTCCGCCGCCCCGTAATAGATGGCGATCCTTCCGCTTGCGCTGTCATGGATCGTGGCGCACGGAAAGCAGACGTTGGGCACGAAGCCCCGCTCCTCATACCATTCCTCCGGCGTCAGCAGGAAATCCTCGCAGCGGTATTTCACCCTTGACGGTTCATTACTATCGAGGATCGCCCCGCCGATGGAATACACATACCCGTTGCAGGTACTGGTAACCCCGTGATAGAAAAGAAGCCATCCTTCGCTCGTCTCAATGGGTGCCGCGCCGCCGCCGATCTTCACCGCCTGCCACCACTCCGGATTCTTCCCCATGATGTGGCGGTGTTTCCCCCAGTACACAAGATCCGGGCTCTCACTGATGAAAATATCCCCGAAGGGCGTATGCCCGCTGTCCGACGGCCTTGAGAGCATCAGGAAATTCCCGTTCACCTTCCGCGGAAACAGCACCGCATTCCGGTTAAATGGAAGAAACGGGTTTTCCAGCCTGGTAAACGTCTGAAAATCTGTCGTCTTTGCCATCCCGATAGCAGCTCCGTAAAAGTCCTGGCACCAGATAATATAATAGGTGTCCTCCACCTTCACAAGCCTTGGATCATAAGCGTACACCGGCATAAAGCTCTTCCCGTTCTCGTCCACAAACGGAATCTTATCCTTCTCAAAATCCCAGTGAATCCCGTCTTTACTTCTTCCCAGATAGATATAGGGGATCCCGTTGATCTGTTCTCCCCGGAACACCCCGATAAAGCTGCCTTCATAGGGTATGACCGCGCTGTTGAAAATCCTCGCCACACCCTCCACCGGATTGCGTCCGATAATCGGATTTTCCGCGTATCTCCACACCGGGGTGTCTTTCCGGTTATCCGGCCTGTCCTGCCACGGCACGTTGGGAACTGCCGGGCTGATCATCTTATATTTACTCATGATGTAACCTCCTAGTTATTTTGCTTTTTGATATGATTTTGCTTTTGGGGCTGAGGGGGACGCCCCTCTGCCGGCACTTAGCGAGACGGTGATGTCATTCACCGCCGAGCTTAGTACCGCCGCGTGTTTATTCGAGCGAGAGCGGGTCTGTTCGGGAATATGACGGCGCTTAGAGCGTCCCCGCTTTTAAAAGCTCCAGATTCCTGCGTATCAGCTCACATCTCTGCGCCACACACTCCACAGATCTGCCGGGATCCTCAGGCGTGTTGAACACGTAATCCACAAGCTTGTCTATGGTCGTTACGGCTACATGCATCCTTGTATCGCTGGACGCATAGTAGATACACACTTCCCCGTTATCCTTCACGATCGCGCCGTTGGTGAACACGACATTTGACACATCTCCGACCCGCTCTCCGTCTCTTGGGCCGATCAGCATACCGGAGGGCTCGGCGATCACTCTGGCCGGGTCGTCAAGGGCAGTAGCAAAGGCGTAGATGACGTACCTTAAGCCTGCCGCCGTGTTCCTGACACCGTGGGCGATATGGATCCAGCCCCTGTCCGTCTTTATGGGGACTGCCCCGGCGCCGTTTTTCGCCTCGGTGATGGTGTGATATTTCCGCTTGCTGGTGATGCGCTCCTCGTCGATCACCGCGTGTTCGATATCCGCGCACAGCCCGAATCCGATCCCGCCGCCGGATCCTGTATCGATAAAGTCGTCCATGGGCCTTGTGTAAAATGCATACTTTCCTTCAACAAACTCCGGATGCAGCACCACATTCCGCTGCTGAGGGGAATTTAACGTCTTTAAGTTGTCAAGACGCTCCCAGTACTTCAAGTCCTTTGTCCGCACGATCCCCGCCGCCGCTACCGCCGCCGAAAGGTCATCAACGGACGTATCCTTGCTCTCAGAGCAGAATACCCCGTAGATATAGCCGTCCTCATGTTTTGTCAGGCGCATGTCGTATACATTGGTCTCTTCCGGGCATACATCGTCCAGAAGAATCGGATAATCCCAGAACTTAAAGCCCGAGATTCCATCGTCGCTCTCTGCCACGCCAAAAAAGGACTTGCGGTCATTTCCTTCGATGCGGGCGATGAGGTAATATTTCCCGTTAAGTTCAACAGCTCCGGCATTCATCACCGCATTCACCCCGAGACGTTCCATGAAGTACGGGTTTGTCTCTGGATTCAGGTCATAGCGCCACGTAAGCGGGATATGCTCCCTGGTGAGCACCGGGTATTTGTACCGGTCAAAGATTCCGTTGTAAAAGTCTGCTTTTTCATTTTTCCTGTTTAATAATTCTTCCTGCTTTTTTAACTCTGTATCATACCTTTCATGCAGCATCAGATGTCCCTCCTTATCACTTCCATACACATTCTTCCGTTGTGGTACGGGCATTTCCACGGCTCCACAATCGGCTTATTTTCATATGGTACGCCATCCTCATCAAGGAGCCAGTACCATTCTGAACCTTCCCTTGTATCCACCAGATAGGTCTTGATATACTGCCAGATCTCCCTGGCAGCCTCCAGATATTCTGTCCGGGAGGCGTCCTTTTCATAGCCGTTTAAAAAACCCACAACGGCCTCCGCCTGCACCCACCATACCCGGTCTGTATCTACAACGCCCCTCTCGCACTCATTGGCAAGAGAATGACGGTTATATGCTGTTTCATAGATCTGTCTTGTCAGATCCTTCGTAATCGGCGTCATCTTTGCCTCATACTCCGGATCCCCCACGATCTTTACCCCCCGGTCCACAAGCCATGCCGTCTCGATATCATGGCCGTAGGAATGAAGGTCGATCAATGGATTGTATGCTGCGTCAAAGAACACTTCCTGTCTGTGAAGCTCTGGATTATAGATCTTCTCTGCGATCATGTCCATCATCCACTTAAGGCGTTCTTTCACCTCTTCTTTTCCGGTCACCCGGTAAAACTCTGTATACGCCTCAAACACATGCAAAAGCGTGTTCATGGTCCTGTCGGCTGTCACGCCGTTTTCTGATAATTTATCATTTTCCATCGGAGAAAATTCCCGGTCGAAGGCTTCCAGATATCCGCCCTCATCCCTGCATTTCTCCTCAATAAGCCCGTAGAGCTCCTCTGCAATACGGATGCTTTCTTCATCCTTAGACGCGTCATAATAGGATGACAGCGCGTAGATGGAGAATGCCTGGTTGTATGTATGCTTCGTCGTATCATCCGGCGTCCCGTCATAGTTTAACGACCAGAAGACACCGCCGTATTCCCTGTCCAGGCAGTATTTTTTCATAAATGCAAATCCATGCTCTGCCTCCGAAAGCAGGCTTTCGTCCCCGAGAGTCAGATATGCGTTGGCAAAAAACCATAGGATACGGCTGTTTAAGATGCATCCCTTGGCCGCACATTCATCTACCACACGGTCATACCCCATGTATCCGTAGTACCCGCCGTATGTATCATCCCTTAAGGACTTCCAGAAAGGAATGATACTTTGCTGCAAATGTTCCCTGATTTCCTCTTTCATTTTTTTCATTTCAACCTATACTCCTTTCCGGATCTTCTTTTCAGCTTTTATGCTGTCTTTTTGCGCTTAACGGCCATGCATTCCATGTACCTTGAAACCCATGGCCGTACACGCTGATTTATGCTAATCCATCATTGCTTGATTTCCTGAAATGCTAACCTTTCACCGCGCCTGCCGCGATACCGCTGTAGATCTGCTTCTGGCACACGACAAACAGGATGAGCGCCGGCAAAAGCGAGATGATAACGCCCGCGCAGATCATATTATACTGGTTTCCGAGAGGCCCGGTAAATGTATACAGCGACGTGGCTACCGTCCTGAGCCTTGCCTTATCCTGAAGATAGAGCTGCGCGCAATAATACTCGTTGTAGGTGTTGGCTCCTTTAAGGATAATAGCTGTTACGATCGCCGGCTTCAGAAGCGGGAGCAGGATCTTGCTGTAGATCGTAAAGTAAGACGCCCCGTCGATAATGGCGGATTCATCCAGCGAAACCGGAAGATTTTCAAAATACTGGATAAAGATGTAGATCGAGATAACATCCGTCCCCATCATCATAATGATATAGCCATACAGTGTATTGACAAAGTTTAAGTTCACCATGATCTCATATACGGCTACCTGCATGGCAATCGCCGGAAGGAGCGCCGCGAAGGTAAACAGATTCCTGATCAGCCCGTTCCCCGGGAACTTGAATCTGTCCAGTACATACGCAAGCTGCGTACCGATGATGATGGAACCGATCAGCACCACCGCGAGGATGATCGCCGAGTTCATAAACGCAAGCCCCATATCCGCCTTCTGGAAGGCTTTCAAAAAATTCCCGAGATTAAACCAGCTCTGAGGCATCGTCATCACGTTCGTGGATTTGTACTCCGCATCTGTCTTAAAGGCGGTGATCACACAGGAAACAAGGGGGATCACCGCGCAGAAGGACACGAAGATCAGGGACAGATACTTGCAGACCGTCCAGATGATAAATTTCGCGCTGTAATGTTTCTTCACTTTTACTGCATTTGCCTGTGCCGCCATATTACCTGCCTCCCTTCACTGCAGCCGCAGGCTGTGCCGCCGCTGCCTTCACACGTTTCTTCTTTGCCGACCTGCTCTCGTCGTCCGCATGCATATTCCGGAATGCGAACTTAAAGAACAGCTTCTGGAGTATGGTACAGATAAAGATGATGCACAGCAGGAATACTGCCATCGCCGACGCAAGCCCTACCTTCTGGTTCGTGTGCGCGATGGTGTTCATTACAACGAAGAAGGTTCCTGTACCGTTGGCGCCGTCCGTGATGACGAATGGAGCCTCGAACGCGCTGAGGGAGCCGGTGATCGACAGGATAATATTCAGGGTGACGATGGTCTTGATGCTGGGCAGGATGATGTACTTAAACTGCTGGAACTTGTTAGCCCCGTCAAGATCCGCCGCCTCATAGAGCGTGTCGTCCACCGACATGATCGCCCCGATAAAGAGAACCATCTGCTGGCCACAGTACCTCCACACCGACGAGCCTACCAAAGACCAGTTGTTGATGGACTGGTCTTTCAGCCAGTAGGGGAGGCTGTCAAGCTGGAACCCACACCACTGCAGGACCGTATCGAACACAAACCCTCTTGTATAGAAAAACTTAAAGATAAAGCCGATGGCGATACCGTTGATCAGGTAAGGGAAGAAGATCAGGCCCTTAAAAAGCCCGCTTGCCTTTACCTTCATACTGAGTATCGTTGCCAGATAAAGCGCCAGCGCGATCTGGATCAGCGCTCCCACCATGTAGTACAGGCAGAGCTTTAAGGATGACACAATATCCTTTCTGGCAAACAGCGCCCGGTAATTGTCCAGTCCCACGAATTTTCTTGCGCCCACATATTTCATTTTATAAAAGCTGAATTTTACCATCTCTGCAAAGGGCAGGTAGGTAAAGGTAAATAACAAAAGCAGCGGAATAATGATAAATGCGATAATGATAACTGTCTGCTGCCCTTTCCTGCTTTTAAGCCACTGGCCGAACGTCTTTTTGCCGGCCACAGCTGCTGTATTTGTTCCCATACACACTTTCCTCCATCTTTTAGAATCCTTTGGAGAGTGTGAGGTGCTATTTCACCTCAACACCGTCCATCTCCTGTGCATCGGACCATTTCTGATTCCATTCCTTCATAATATCATCGAAAGATTTATCTTTGTTCGACGCATGCTCAATGATTTCCTGAATCTTGTCATTGCCGTTTGCCGTGATCATAAGCTCGGAATCCGCATTCAGTTCATTTAACAGATCCTCCTCGCCCTCTGCTGCCGGTTCATTGGCGATAAACTCAACATTGTTGGCTACGAACTCGTCATAGACCTCCGGGTAGTTCTCATCACCTACCGCCAGCGGAAGTCCGCCCTCATTAAAGGAATAGCCGGATTTTTCCGTCATCCATTTTACAAATACAAGAGCTGCTGTCTGGTTGTCTGCCGGGCTTGATACATTAATTCCGAAACAGTAATCCTCGTCAGCCGGTGAATACTGCTTTCCGCCGATGGTCATCGGGAACGGCATATAGCCGATATCGTCGCCGTTGGCTCCTGCCGTCTTCATCTGTGGGTAGGACCATGCGCCCAGCACCATGCAGCCTACCTTTCCTTCATTGATCATGTTTTTTGAGCCTTCCCAGTCAGTGGTGGAGAAGTCTTCCTCCGTAAGCCCCTCTGCTCTACCGCGTCATAGAGCATCTTATATACGTTGTATGCGCCTGTCCCGTCTCCCGGATCTGCAAAAGGCTCCTTCGCGTGCGCCAGCTTCTGGTTTTTAAAAGCCGCATCCCCGGTAGCAGTGATGGCGATATAATCGTCCCACGCGCCCATCGTCCAGCCCGCCGCATAATTGGTGTAGAGCGGAGCCTCCGTCTTGTCCTTGATGGCCTTCAGGGCATTGATAAATTCCTCCGGAGTCTTCGGCGTCTTTGTCACGTCCGTCACGCCGGCCGCCTCAAACACCTTCTTATTATATACAATGCCGCGCCCTACAGCCGTGATCGGTATCCCGTACACTTCTCCGTCATACAGCCATCTGTTGGGGTACTTCACCTGCTCCGCCACAGACTCCACATCGCCGTATGACAGAAAATATGTAGACAGATCTGACTTATCGACCTCAGGGATCATCATGATGTCCCCCCAGTCGCCGCCCTGAAGGCGCAGAAGGGAATCCTCGCTGTAATCAGTGATACCCTCGATTTCGACCTTGATATCCGGATACTCTTTGTTGAACTCCTCCAGATACTGCGCCCATGTCTTCCCGGTGTACTCTTCATCCAGCATATCCGTACGGTTCGTCATCATCTTGAGGTCGGCCTTAAGATCTGTATAGTCCTCCCCCAGTTTGATATCCGCATACTTGACTTCTGTCACGTCTCCGGAACCTCCTTTTTTGTCCGAGCCTCCGCATGCTGCCAGAGACAAAGCCATCGTTGCTGCCAGTGCAGCCGCCATTGCTTTTTGCCATTTCATAAGTTTGTCCTCCTTAATTAAATTTAAGTATTTATGCGATACATATTACTTAAATTTAATTATACTTGATTATATCATTTAATCATCAATTTGTCTTGTTAATTATTATACTTTCTTGCTATTTCTTATATTTTTGTTAAATATTGCTGATTTTTATTAATTATTTTTATCTATTATGCCAATATGATATTGTTTAATATATATGTTAATATCTATTTAATCAAGTATTAAGCTAATTAATTAGCTTCTGTTAAGCGTACATGATTACTTGGATACCCTTTAACCCGTCTTTTTATGAAAGGATTTTGTCAATGGATTTTCAAAAATCATACTACGCCTCGGTAAGATCAAACCGCCTGGTCAATCTGGAACTGACCGCAGACTTTCTGATCCCGAATATCTACGATTACCCCTTTAAGGATTCTGAAGCTGACGGTATCTACATGGAATTTCTGCATCTTCTCGGCGGCGGGAACATTCACACCGATTTCCCCATATCCTTTTCCTTCCGCCCCTTAAACTACGGCCTTATCCTTTACACCGAAAAGGGCGGCGGCAGGATCACCCATTCCGGCGGCGCTCTGTCCGTCACAGAGGATACCCTGGCATTTATTGACTGTGGCCATACGTTTTCGCTCCACTCCTTCATCCTGCCCTGGAACTTCAAGCTCTTTTTTGTCGACGGCAGTGACCTTAAGCTGTACCGCTCTCTCTTGCCGGGCTTTGGAGAGGTATTCCGCGTGCCTGAGTATTCTTTTGTCCGGAACTGCTTCCACTCCCTGCTGTCCGTTCCTGCATCTGCAGATGTCTCCGGCATCCTCCTCATGCACAGGAACCTTTCCGAGATCTTAAGCGCCGTCTTTCTTGCCGGGAATACAGAAAGCTCCGCCGGCAACAAAAATATCCCCGGCTATCTTGCCGAGCTTCATGACCTGCTCGAAAACCAGTATGCCAGCGCCTTTTCCCTGGAAAAATGCGAAGAGCTCTTCCATGTGAGCAGATACCGCCTCTGCCGGGAATTTTCCGCCGCCTACGGGATGCCGCCCGTCAAGTACCTGATCCGCAGGCGCCTTGATACAGCCAAAAAAATACTGCTTACCACGGATCTTTCCATCCATGAAATAAGCAGCAAAGTCGGTTACGACAATGTCAATCACTTTATTAATCTTTTTAAAAAGGATACCGGACTTACTCCCGGGGCGTTCAGACAAAAGGCACTGGCGCACCAACCCGCCTTGCGCTCTCCCTCTCGATAAACCTTCCCGCAAGCATGAATACTCCCGACGTATAGGCAGCGTTCCGACACTTCTGCAGGATAATGTGCACCGCGCGATCCGCCATATCCCCCGTGTCGATCTCATAGGTCGTGATCCCGACGCCGGCAAACTGCCCCGACACATAGTTATCAAATCCCACTACCGATACATCCTGCGGAACGCGATAGCCGGCTTCCTCAAGCTTCGCGATCAAAAGGCTTGCCGACAGATCGCAGTTACAGAAAAAAGCTGTCGGCATGTCTTTGGGAAGAACGAACCCTGCATACCTGTCGATCTTCCCGTCCTCAAGGCTGCGATCGTCCACCACCCAGTCCTCCTTCCACGCCACGCCATGCTCCATCAGTGATTTCAGATAGCCGAAATACCGGTCGTCAATACTGCTGGTGGAAAGCCTTGTTCCTACAAAACCGATCTTTCTATGTCCAAGCTCAAACAGATAACTGGTCATCCGATAGCCGCCCATCAGGTTGTTGGAAACTACACAGTCGCACGACTCCCACCCATTGGTCGTATCCAGATTCAGCATCGGCAGCTTTTTTCCCGCGATCAGGCGGTTCGCATACCCGGCCTTAAAAGCGCCCAGGATGATCAGTCCGTCTACCTTGCCCTCCGTCACCACCTTAGGGAACTCCCCTCGATCCTCCGACTCGGGGGATATCACTTCAAGCATGGGAAAACAGCTTTGCCCGATCGCCTTTTTGGAGATCTCCTGATACAGCATCCAGTAGAAGGACTGGTTCTCCTGCAGGTAACGCTCCGCCACGATCACCCCGATGGTATAGCTCTCTTTCGCCGCCTTACTTTCCTCTGCCGTATTTTTCACATATCCCATCTCATCCGCCAGCCGGATGATCTTCTCACGAAGCTCTTCACTGACACCCTTCTGCCCGGACAGCGCCTTTGAGACCGTCACCGTGCTGACGCCCAGCCTCTCCCCGATATCAGCCAGCCTGACTGTTTTAGCCATGATCTTCCTCCTTAAAACAGCTTAATATTTATCAGTCTTATTTTATCTTTATCACAGTATCTTGTCAAATATTAAATCCGCCGGAGGTTCATCATCCCAATATAGCGTAAATCATTTTCTACATTTCAGCAGCAAATTCCTGTTTCAGCCTTTCAAGCTTTTCTTCTGCACTCTCTAGGGAATCCCCCCTGACCCCAAAGTAAAACTTGATCTTCGGCTCCGTCCCCGAAGGACGCACGCAGCACCAGGCTCCGTCAGAAAGCTCATAGTACAGCACGTCAGAGCACGGCAGCCCTGTGGCTGACACCTCTCCGGTCACCATGTCTTTCCTCGTATCCGCCTTGTAATCCCTGACTGCAAGAACCTGATATCCGCCCATCTCCTTCGGCGGATCTTCCCGCTGCTCCTTCATCATCCCCTGGATCTTTTTGGCGCCGTCAATGCCTTTGAAGGTCAGGGTCTTAAGCCCCTCCCGGTAATAGCCGTATTTTTCATACATATCCGTCATGGCGTCCCACAGAGTCTTGCCCTTCGTCTTATAATAAGCTGCCGCCTCGCACAGCAGCATCACCGCCACACAGGCATCCTTATCTCTTGCGTACGTCCCTGCAAGACATCCGTAGCTCTCCTCAAGGCCAAACAGATAATCATAGCTTTTCTGCTCCT
This sequence comes from Lachnospiraceae bacterium, assembly GCA_910575105.1. Classification (GTDB taxonomy): domain Bacteria; phylum Bacillota; class Clostridia; order Lachnospirales; family Lachnospiraceae; genus MD308. The sequence continues at coordinate 132,792 of CAJTDK010000009.1, read as the reverse complement.
CAAACAGCCTGATCTGCTCGCCGATATACTTAAAGCCTGTCAGTACTTCGATAAGCGCCGTATGATAATCCGCAGCGATCGCTTTGGCCATATCCGTTGTAACGATGGTCTCTACAAGCGCAGGATTCTCAGGCATCGTCCCCATCTTCGTCCTCTCTCGCAGTATGTACTCTGCAATCAGCATCCCTGACATATTGCCGGTAAAGCTTACATACTCCCCGGATTTTGCATCCTTTGCGCAGACTCCGAGACGATCCGCATCCGGATCTGTAGCAAGCACGATATCCGCATCGACCTTCCTTGCCAGCTTAAGCGCCAGCTCCCACGCCTTTGCATCCTCCGGATTCGGATAAGCCACCGTAGGAAATTCCCCGTCCGGCTCCTTCTGCTCCTCCACCACATAGACATGGGCAAATCCAAGCTCCCGGAGGATCCGTCTTACCGGGATATTTCCCGTGCCGTGAAGAGGCGTATACACGATCTTCATCTCCTTGGCCGCTTCCCTGATCATCTCCGGATGGATACTCTGCTCTTCTAACTTCTCAAGATACCGGTCGTCAAAGGAAGTGCCGATGACCTGGAACAGCCCCAGGGCGCGGGCCTCGTCCTCGTCCATCGTCTTCACCTGGGAAAAGCCGGTAACCTTTTCAACCTCGTCAAGAATATTCCTGTCGTGAGGCGGCGTAATCTGTGCCCCGTCCTCCCAGTACACCTTATACCCGTTATATTCCCTCGGATTGTGGCTGGCCGTAATAACGACGCCTGAGATGCAGCCAAGCTCGCGCACTGCAAAGGAAAGCTCCGGCGTAGGCCTCAGGCTCTCAAACAGATAAGTCTTTATTCCGTTCGCATTGAGACACAAAGCAGTCTCCCTTGCAAATTCCGGGGACATTCGCCTGGAATCATAAGCGATAGCCACACCCTTTTCCTCCCCCTTCTGGGAGACGATATAATTGGCCAGCCCCTGCGTCGCCTGGCGGACCGTATAGATATTCATCCGATTCGTCCCTGCGCCGATGACGCCTCTTAGTCCCCCCGTACCGAATTCCAGCCGACGGTAAAACCGGTCCTCGATCTCCTTCTCATCATCCCTGATCGCCGCAAGCTCCGCCCTCACAGACGCATCAAAATACCCGTCCGTACACCACGCATCATAAATCTCTCTGTAACCCATAGCCGCATCCTCCTCACTTTTTCTCTTATAACCCTTTCCTAATTCCCGTCTTCCTTCGAGATAAATTCGTCAAACACCCGCACCACGATTTTTGCAATCACAAATGCCGACACTCCTTCGCCTGCAAATACCCAGAGCCAGAAAACCACCGAAAAGCTGTCCGGCGACAGCAAAAACCACGCAAACGGAGCCGTATTGACCAGAATCATCGCCACCGTCTGGGGCAGATGAGTAACTGCGATCTTCGCCCCGTTGCCCAGAGTGCTCCTTACCGTATTCTCAAACTTCGCAAGCAGCGGGAACGTATAGCCAAACACCCCCGCGCCGAAGATCAGCAGCACAAAACAGCCTCCGTACATCACCGACGCACTCCGCGTCCCCGCGCCTTTAAGCACATGAAAATCAATGAACAGCACAGCCGCAAACCCAAGGAACAGCGCCGTAACCGGCAGCGACTGCCTGAAATTATCCCTAAAAGACTTAAAAAAGCTTTTCACGATCCCGTTTTCCTCATCCCGCACCAGCTTCATCATCACGTAATACAGTGCTGTCGTAGACGCGCCGAAAGTCACCACAGGAAGTGAACAGATCAGCCACAGCATATTTAGTAGAAGGATGTCGAAGATCTTCGTCATCACCTCGCTGAACAGATTATCCGGCTGAAAAAGATCCTTTACCGCCATATCGTCGCCCTCCTTATTCCATAAGATAATCCAGGAAGCTTACCGCCCGCTCCTCATTTTCAGTTCCCTCTGCAATGGCAAAAACCGGGTGTTCCATATATTCCTTCATCTCCCCGAAGCGCCTGCTGCCTGCAAGGTTCACACCGTAAGGCGCTGTCTCGCCCCTCGCGACCTCACGGTCTTCAAAGGAAATGTCTTCACTGTCCAGATATCCTGCCGTCCAAAGAAGTTCCTCCCAGCCGCCCAGGTCTTCTCCCAGCCTGTCTAACCGCTTGAAAAACCCGTATCCGGAAAGCTCCCGCCACACCGTCTCATCGGCGATGACCGCATCAAGCTGAGCGCTGTGCAGATAGACCTCCATACGGGTCAGCGCGTCATCCTTCATAAAAAAGGTATCATCGATCAGAACCTTTTTCTGCTTTCCATCCACACTGAACCTTTCATTCAGCTCTTCTGTCATCTCTTCAAGCTTCTCTTCGTCCAGCGATTCATCTACGACCGCCACATACAAGACCGTCTCCTCCGCCGGCTTTAAAAAGTGCCACCCAAGAAAAAAAAACGCAAAAATCCCCACTACTATACCGAACATCTTTCTGAGATAATAATCCGCAAAATACTGTCTTCTCTGCTCCTTATCCATCTCTTCCCATTTCTGCTTTTCTGTTCTGCTCCTGTCTTTTTTGTAAATACTGGCATCATCATCCAGCGCAGTCTTCTTTTGTAAATCCGGCATACTCTCACCACGCAAATTCATTTAATTGAAATCTATCATTTTTTTAGCTAAATGTCAACTAAATTATTCCAAATTATTATTTTTTTATAACTAAAAAATGCAAGGCCCAACTAACTAATGCAGAGCCTTGCACCTTTCATTTTGATCAATTGAATTCCCGTTTTACTTATGCTTTGTCATAGCAGCAGCTTATCCTTCACTCTGCCGTACAAAATGATACAGCCTGCTCACCGCGTCTCCTTGCATGAAATCAATCACAAATCCGCCTTTCATGAGCATCTCCCCCGTATAGGACTGCTCAGTACCTTCCAGCCTGTACAAAGCCTTCTCTTCAAGCCCCAAAAGCCTGATCTTCTTCCCGTGGAAGGTAGGACTGCACTTCACCTGCACAAAAGTCATCAGCGCTTCACTCTTATCCTTTGCTGCCACAAGAAAACAATCATACTTATGGTTCTCCCTATAAGACGCGATCCGGTAATAATCGCCCTCCCTTATCAGATCGTTGTACCTGTGGTAATCTTTGATCTGCCCCGGGATCATCTCCCGGTCTTTTTGGGAGATCTTCGTAATATCCAGCTCATAGCCAAAGGTTCCTGCAAGCGCCACATGCCCCCTTGTCTCAAAGGGAGTGATCCGGCCTGTCATATGGTTCGGACAGTCGCTTACATGCGCCCCTATCGCAGACAGCGGGTAGATAAGCGCCGTACCTTCCTGGATCGCCAGCCGGTCCACGGCGTCGGTATTGTCACTGCACCAGATCTGCGGGCTGTAGTAGAGCATCCCCGGATCAAACCTTCCGCCGCCGCTGGAACAGTTCTCAAGAAGGATATCCGGGAATTCGCTCACTAGGCGCTCCTGCATCTCGTAAAGTCCCAGCACATACCGGTGGAATAATTCCTGCTGGGAATCCCGGTCAAGATAGCTGCTTCCCAAGTCGCTCAACTGGCGGTTCATATCCCACTTCACATAAGAGACAGGCGCGCTCCTCAAGATCTTCGCCACACACTCATAGGCATAATCCACTACCTCAGGGTTAGACAGGTCAAGTACATACTGCGCTCTGCTCTGGGTCGCCTGCCTTCCCGGAATGTGGATGGCCCACTCTGGATGCTCGCGGTACAAGCGGGAATCCGGAGAGATCATCTCCGGCTCAAACCAGATGCCGAACTCCAGACCGATATCCAACACCTTGTCTACCAGATTTTTAAGGCCGCCCTTGATCTTATCTTCATTTACCGTCCAGTCTCCCAGAGAACTATCGTCGTTATCCCGCTTTCCAAACCAGCCGTCATCCATGACAAGCATCTCAATCCCGGCCTTTTTCGCTTCTCTGGCAATATCCAGAAGCTTATCCGTATCAAAGTCAAAATACGTCGCCTCCCAGTTGTTGATCAGCACCGGCCTTTTTTTGTGAAGGTGCGGACTGCGTATCATGTGTTTCCGGTAAAAATCATGGAAGGAACGACTCATCTTCCCAAAGCCTTCGCCGGAAAAAGTAAACACCGCCTCCGGCGCCTGAAATTCCTCTCCGCCCCGCAGATTCCAGCAGAAATCCTCACTGTTGATTCCCATGGTCATACGGACGGCATCGTGCTGGTTCAACTCGGCCTCCGCGGTAAAATTGCCGGAATAGACAAAATTCATGGCATACACGCGCCCCTGATTCTGGGTCGTCCAAGGAGTGACGAGCGCCAGAAAGGGATGCTCCTGATGGCTTGAGCCTCCTTTTGCCGAGGACACCATCTGCTTTCCGTAAGCAAGCCTTCTTCTTTGAATCCCCCGCTCCCTTGCCCAGCCTCCCGCCAGGCTAACCATCTCAAATTCTTCGTCATCCAGATCAAGGCATGCTGAAAGTACCTTTTCGACTCGGAGATGCTCCTCCCCTTCATTGACGAGCCTGACATTTCTTGTGATCACATCCTCCTCTTCAAATACAGAATAAGAAAGGATGACTTTCAGGTTCAACACCTTGTCCACACACACAATCGCCAAAGTATCCACCTCATCCGGCCTTCCAAAGGACGCAGGAAGCCCCTTAAGCTCCGGCTTTCCCTGGGTGATGGCATAAGAATCATAAAGAATCTCACATCCCCGGCTTCCGGACTCGCCTCTGATATCCAGACAGCTCTCCCGGTAATCCCCGACTCCCCCTGTCGGGTATTCTGTCGGGAAAAAGTCAAGAAAAGAAGACTTCTCCCTCGGCACTGCCGACGGCGTATGAGGATGCTCTCCGGTACGCAGCAGGTACGCTGCATCGGCGCTCTCCATACGCTCTCCATAGTAAACATGCCCCACGTATCCTTCCGGAGTCAATCCGATCATATACGTCGTACTTTTCGTATCCAGCTTGAATATCCTGTGCTTGTCTTCATATCTAATCGCCATCTTTATGTCCTCCAACTGTTCATTTTCATCAATATGACGAATTTATCATCATTCTATTTCCATGTCAACACATTTTTCACTCACTCCTGCAGCATATCCTTACGGAATGTGCAGCCAGTGCACATTCCCGACCCATGAACAGCAGCACAACCTTATCAGCGATCTGCTTTTTCTGCGAAATAGACGTTGAAAAAACATCCATTTTCAGCGATAATGGCTATAGAACTACAATTCAACACCACTGGAGGATAACCGTTATGATGACTGAACGCATACTAACCTATCCGGGCTTTCTCTACGAACTCGGAGGAACACATTACTTTTTGGGAAAATGGATCTGCAGAGAATGCAAAGATGTGGACGCCACCGACTGCGCCTTTATGTACCGCATGAGCCGCAAGGCAAAAGAAGAGCCGGAAACGAAGATGTACTTCCAGAAAATCCGGGCTTTCGCCGACTTTGCCCTGGAGGTTCCGTATAATCCGGCCAGGATTAAGGAGAATCTGACCGCACTTGCCGGACACCTCTCCGATGCCGAGACTGCTTCTTTGCAGGAACAGTTAGATTCCTTTGAAGAAGACTATCGGAAATACTGCGGCGGAATTTAATCTCAAAAAAGGCTGTTTTGGCTCTGTATCATATAATTCTCAGGTAAAGGCTGCGCTGGTTCCGTGTAATCTACCCGTTCAGTCATACCAATGCTCCAGGACAGCCTTTTTCTTATGGATCCACCCAGTATTCTTCCGTATATTTTTTTGCCTCCTCCGAAACAGAAAATTTCTGCATAATTTAAAAAACGTATCTTCTTTCGACAGCTCCATCTCCTGGCAAAATTCAATCAACGCCCGGGCGCCCTGCTTAAGTCCTTCCTGGAGACCTAGGCGCATTCCTTCTTTTCTTCCCCGCTCACATCCACGCACCCAACCGCTTGATATGATATTATTGTGATCGCGGATAGCCTGTATCTCCAATTTGTCCGAATACAGCTCCTTCCTTAAATCCTCCCACATATGAAACCCGGAATAATATTCCCCGCTCTTAAACAAATCAAAATCCAGAATTCTTACATGAGTACACTTCTGGAGCACATCGTAATCCTGCCCTTTCCGAATCTGTTTCATATACATCTTGCTCAGATAGAACAGCGCACGCTCTGCCAATAGGTAAACATGATCACCTGCAGTTCCATATTAATCTGAACATTGCCATTCATCCTGACCCGAGAACAGTAACCTTATGTCCATTTTAAATGACATAAAAGTATGAACAGAAACCGCCCTGTCATACAACCTGAGTTTTATCCTGATCTGCCTCATCTTTGATTAGATAATGCGTCACCATAGATCCAGCGGAATTACCTGCCACCACACAAAGGAATTTCCCAGCATTTATCAGGCTGAAATTGATAGCAAGATATGGAAAATCCGCGATACAGTGCTCATACCCTGACAGGATAAACACCATAATGCAAAAAACTGTGATCACCGCATTTTTACAATATACTGCGATAAACATCAGCACGCCGCAAAAGCATCCAAAGATAAACATTGAAAGAAAACCTGCGGAAAATTTGCTCTCCGACACCTTACAAAGCTTTTCCATCACATCCCCCCGCTGGGACGCGACCGCAAGAACCGGCACCAGCACTCCCCCGAGATTCCCTAAAAGCATTACACCCAAATCCCGCGTAGGAACCGTCCGTACAAAACCGATCTTACCGGTATACAGTTTTAGTCCGCAGTGGATGATCGTAAGGAGCGCCAGCGAAAACAGCATCGCCCCTGCATATCGGTTTTCTGACACTGTATTGATCACCACGCCGATGCCCACCAGCATACCGCTTAAAATTGACTGCCTGATTATCGTATTCATCATATATTTCTCCTAAGTATTTTTTCCTATGACTTCATAAGTTCCAATATTTTGTCGAGAAGGCAGGACGCCACCTGTCCCTTATCCATCATCGGCAGCTCCTCCTGGAAATCCTTTCCGATCAGCGTGACGATATTCGTGTCCGTCTCAAATCCCGCTCCCTGAACCTTCAGGTTATTCGCCGCGATCATGTCCAGATTTTTCCTGACAAGCTTTTTCCTGGAATTCTCAATCATACGCTCCGTCTCCATGGAAAATCCGCACAAAAACTGCCCGTCCCTCTTACGGCTGCCTAAATCTGCCAGGATATCGTCCGTCCGTTCCAGCTCGATTACCATCTGACCGTCCCCTTTCTTCACCTTCTCCTCCGCCACATGACGTGGGCGGTAATCCGCAACGGCTGCCGCCTTGATGATGATGTCCATCTCCTCACTTCTTGAGACGACCGCATCATACATCTCTTTTGCCGACACCACAGGAACCACATCCACGAACATCGGAGCCCTGATTGCTGTCTTTCCTGTCACGAGTGTGACTGACGCCCCCCTAAGCATGCACATCCTGGCGATGCTATAGCCCATTTTCCCAGAAGAATGGTTGGTGATATACCGCACAGGATCCACTGCCTCCTGGGTAGGACCTGCCGTGACCAGCACCTTCAGCCCTTCCATATCCTTCTGCTCTCCAGTAAATGCGCAGGCCCGGTAAACGTACTCCAAAAGAACCTCCGGCTCGGGCATCTTCCCTGCGCCCACGTCCCCGCAGGCCAGATATCCGCTGTCCGGCTCTGCAATCTCCATGCCGTAACGGCGCAGGGTGTTCAGATTGTCCTGGGTCACAGGATTCTCATACATCGCGGTATTCATGGCAGGAGCGACGATCTTCGGGCACCGGCAGGCAAGCACCGTTGTCGTCAGCATATCGTCCGCAATGCCGTGAGCCAGCTTTGCGGTCACATTGGCTGTCGCCGGAGCGATGATGACCGCATCCGCCTTTTTCGCAAGCGCCACATGCTCCACTTTGAACTCGAAGTTCCGGTCGAAGGTGTCCGAAACACACTTGTGTCCCGTCAGCGACTCAAAGGTAATCGGATTGATAAAATTCTTCGCGTGCTCCGTCATGAGAACGCGTACCTCGGCTCCTGACTTTACTAAAAGGCTGGCAAGAGACGCGCTCTTGTATGCGGCGATTCCGCCGGTGACGCCGAGGAGAATGGTTTTTCCATTTAACATAGCTTTCTTCCTTTCTTTTATTCTTCGAACCCCTTTATCTCTTCCTCTACTCCGCAACCGTCCCCAGGATCTCTAGCGACTTAAACTTCCTCCCCACATACTCCTCCATATACGCCCCCACGACCTCTCCAAGCTCCTTAAGCACCTCTTCCTTCACCACAAAGGTATAAAGCTTCTCCACCGGCGTAGCCGCGATATACTGCATGGCATACAACGTAGAAGGCAAAAGCTCCTTTCCATCCTTCGCCCGCCCCGCGCAGTTCTCGCACAAAAGTCCGCCCCGCTTCACGCTGAACACCTTCTTTCTCTCCTTGTCCCCGCAGCAGACGCAGGAAAATACCTGGGGGCCTTCTCCGTTTACGCTGACCGCCTTTAGCTCATAGATATAGCGGATAAGTTTATTGGGAATATGAGGATTGACAAGGGCTCTTAGCGTCTGGTAGAGAAGCTTCAAAAGCGCTGTCTCATCGTTGGCCTCCCTCCCGTAATAATTGGCAATATCCAGAAAGTAAAAGCCATAATACGCTCCCTCCACATCCATGCGCAGCTCCTCAAAATAATTGGAAACAGAGGCCGACACCAGCGTATAGGATGTCCGCCCCTCATAGACTTCAAATGTTCCGAATGTAAACGGGCTTGTCACGCCCACCAGCGCGCTGTTCGGCTTTCTCGCACCCCGCGCAAATGCCGCGATCTTCCCCCGCTCCTTAGTAAGGAGCACTACGCGCCTGTCATACTCCCCCATCGGCGCTGCTGACAGCACCATCCCAGTCAATGTAATCTGATTCACTGCCTGTATCTCCTTCGCAGCGGCCCATCACCTGCTTACAGATCGCAATCCCCCTGTAAGTCAGGTAGTCCGCTATTTTTCCCGTCCTGGCAAAACGGTTCCAGTATTGTTCTTCCATGCGCTCACCTCATCTTCTGACGCCGGGGCAAATGCCTGTCCCAGCCTTTAAGATTAGATTCCCCCATAGAAGGTCTATTCTATTCGTCCTCGCGGTATCCAAAATTTTTCATCAGGTATTCACTGTCCCGCCAGTCCTTCTTCACCTTCACCCAAAGCTTAAGATTTACCTGGCATTCCAGCATTTTTTCAATCTCAAAACGCGCCGTGCTGCCGATCTTTTTCAACATATTTCCTTGTTTTCCAATAATTATCCCCTTGTGGGAATCCCGCTCGCAGATGATGGTGGCATCGATATGCATCACCTTCCCCCGCCGCTTCATCCGGTCGATGGCCACCGCGATGCCGTGGGGAATCTCCTCCTCCAGAGAGTGGAGCGCCTTCTCCCGGATAAGCTCTGCCACGATCTGGCGCTCCGGCTGGTCCGTCACCGTATCCTCATCGTAGAACTGCGGCCCGTAAGGAAGATACTTCATCACCACGTCCATAAGCTCACCCGCATTGCTCCCGCTCCTGGCCGACACCGGCACGATCTCCGCAAAATCGTAGATATCCTTATAGGCATCAATCGCCGCAAAGACTTCCTCCCGCTTCACACTGTCGATCTTATTGATGACAAGGACGACCGGCGTATCCACCCGCTTAAGCTGCTTTGCGATATGCTGCTCCCCCGCCCCGATAAAGGTCGTAGGCTCCACCAGCCAGAGCACCACGTCCACCTCATTCAACGTGCGCTCCGCCACATTCACCATATATTCTCCCAGCTTATTCTTCGCCTTGTGGATGCCCGGCGTATCCACGAACACGATCTGCCCCTTCTCGGTGGTAAGAACCGTCTGGATACGGTTTCTGGTGGTCTGGGGCTTGTTAGAGGTGATGGCGATCTTCTGTCCGATCAGGTAGTTCATCAGCGTAGATTTCCCCACATTAGGCCGCCCGATCAGCGTCACAAAGCCCGACTTATAATCTTTATTCATACTTTCTCCTTTTATGCACAACTGTTTGTTGAAGCGTTTTACCGCCATAAACTCTTTCATCCGCTGACATGCAGGTCTATCACAGCCTCCGCCTTTTCACCGGATAATAAGCATCCTGCTAAAATCCCGTCACCGTACCGAACAGCTCCTTATTCTCCTCGATCTTCTCCTCCCCGCCGATGACACAGAGCTGGTCCGCCTTAAGCACTGCTTCTGCCACACGGTGGAGGGCGCGGATATCCTCCTGGGTGGCGTCAAGGATCTGGTTTCTCTCCTCCCGGATCATCTCGGCGCTTACCTTATTCATATACAGGTTCATGGATCGCTCTCCCTTTGTCGCCGGAGTCATCGGCTGGTCGATATTGCTCATGGTTCCGATGATATATTTCGTCATGTCGCGCTCGCTGACGGTAAAATCCTTAAGATAATCCACAACACCGTCGTAGACCTTAAAAGTCCGCTCCAGATGCGGGTCGCGGTAGGACACAAAGTACCCCTCCCCGATCCGGTTAAAATTGCTCATGCAGCCGTATGCCCCGCCCTTCACACGGATATTCTGCCACAAATAGTCATAGCTTAAGATCACCTTCAGGATCTGCAGGGCGCCGGTATAGGACGCGCCGTTATCGATAAAGTTGCCCGTCTTCGCCACATACTGCACCTTAGACGCCGTCTTGAAGCCCTCGTTCTTCTTCTCACAGTGAAGCACACATCTTGTATCCTCACATTCCCCGGCAAACAGGCTGTTCTTCAGCTTATCCACAAGGGGTTCAAGCCCCTCAAGCCCTTCCTTAGAAGCCGTGAAGCTGATCATCATCCTGTCCCCACGGAAAATCTGCGCCGAAAGCTTCTTAAGAATCCTTACCAGCTCTTCCTTCTCCTCATCAAAATGCTCTTCAATATGAGAAACCGTCTCGTAGAACGCAATCCCGTTCGTCATATCCTTAAGCTTCGCTGAAGGAGACGCATAAGACAGCGCCCGAAGCGCCGCCGTCTGGTGTCCTGCCGACTGGAACCGCATCAGAAGCCTTGACTTCACCATGGAAAGGATCTCCTTGATCCGCTTCGTATCCTCAAGCTTCGACGCCGTCAAGATCTCCTCCATCATGGCAAATACCACCGGAAGCTTACCGTACAGCGCCTTTCCCTTGATCTCAAACGTAGACTTGAACGCTTTCTCCCGGATATTCGTCACATCGTTGTAGATCTCAAGGGAGGTGCCGATGCCTCCCGTATGCACATTGATCTCATTGAACAATGTGCCGTAATCATAATGCTCCGTATCGATGATCCCAAGAACAGACTGCAGGATGCCCACATAAGGCAGAAGATCCTCGCTGACCGAGGACATGTCAAACAGCACATCCGCATAGCCGATGCCATTGGTCTCGATCTCATGGAAGATAACCGGAATGCCCGCCAGGTTAAGCTCCTCATTGACGATCGGCTCGATCTCCCTGGAAATATCCTGGCGCTTAAGCACCGGTATGCGCTCCAGCGCCTCCTTGCTCTCCGGCTCAGACTGGTACTCCTCAAGCCCCTTTGTACGTTCCACAAGCTCCCCGATCTCCTGTTCGCTAAGGGTCGCCTTATACTCCTGCAATTTCCGTTCAAGGGCAGCATCCATCCTGGCCGTCCGCCCCTTTTGGGGCTTGACGGTCACGATCGCCCCATGAGGATTGTCAAGCAGATACTTCCCGATCAGCTCCTCATAATACCCGGTTCCCACCTTTTCCTTCAGAAACGCAAAGGTATCCAAAGCTTCAATATGCATAAACGGCTCATTCTCATCATAGAGCCAGCTTTCCAAGATCTGCAGTCCGTACATCAGCCCCTTCGGGTAATTGCCGAAATCCGCCTCCCGGTAGCGGAATTCATGATAATTAATCCCCGCCTCCAGAGCTTTCCTATCGATCCCGTCCTTCACGATGCCGGAAAGCACATCCTCGATCACCCTGATAAATGCCTCCTTCTGCCCTTCATTAGCATTCTTCGCAATCACGGAAAACACGGGCTGAAGGATACCGTTATCATAGGAGCCCATAATATCTTTCCCGATACCTGCATCCGTGAGCGCCTTCTTAAGCGGCGCCCCTGGCGCTGACAGAAGTGCGTAATCCAGAATCTCAAAAGCAAGATAAAGCTCCCGGTCAAGACTTGTTCCGATCACTTTATTGTAGGAAAGATAGGTATTGTCCTCCTCAGATTCATCGCTTGCTATGGAATATTCAATGGTTTTCTCCTGCATAGCCTCAAACGGATGCTGCACCCTGATCACAGAATCCACCGGCTGGAAGTCAAACGCAGACAAGTATTCTCTATCAAGCCAGTTCAATTTATCTTCGATATCCATATCGCCGTACAGATAGATATAGCTGTTGGACGGATGATAATACCGCCGGTGAAAATCCAAGAACTGCTCATAGCTAAGCTTTGGAATCACCTCCGGGTCCCCGCCGGACTCATTGGCATAGGAGGTGTCCGGAAACAGCGTATTCAAAACCACCCGGTCAAGCACACCCTCCGGCGAAGAAAAGGCCCCCTTCATCTCATTGTATACCACACCGTTGTAGGTAAGCTTATCTTCGGCAGAGTCAAGCTTGTAGCTCCACCCCTCCTGCCGGAAGATCTCTTCATGCTCATAAATATTCGGATAGAGCACTGCGTCCATATATACATGCATCAGGTTCTGAAAATCCTTGTCGTTGCAGCTCGCCACCGGATATACGGTCTTGTCAGGATAGGTCATAGCATTTAAAAATGTATTGAGGGACCCCTTCACCAGCTCCACGAACGGATCCTTAGCCGGAAAATTCTTCGAGCCGCAGAGCACGGAATGCTCCAGAATATGCGGCACTCCCGTGCTGTCGTCCGGCGGCGTGCGGAATCCTATAGAAAATACTTTGTTATTGTCCTCATTCTCCACATAGATCACCCGCGCACCGCTCTTTTTATGCCTGAGAAGATACCCCTTCGCCTTGATCCCTTTCAATGCTTCTTCTTTGATTAGCTCATACCCCTTCACATCTCTGATACTCATCTTTGTCTTAATCTCCCTTCTATCTGAATCTCCAACACCCCGGACCAGCCAGGCTGATGAATGAAGATCCGTTTCATACTGCTTCGCATCGGCTCCCTGCACGCCTTCTTACACCAAGCAAGGTTAATGGGCAGCCCCATCCAAGCCGCCGCCATCTCCTTTATAAAAATGCTCTGCCCTGCGCACCGCTGATGCCGGAATTCCCAGCCGCTCCCGGTACGCCGCGACCGTCCTGCGGGACACACGCATCCCCCGTTCCTTAAGCATAGTCGCAAGCTTACTGTCGCTCAAGGGATGAGCCTTATCCTCCTTCTCGATCATCCGGCCGATCACGGCACGTACCTGCGCTGCGCTGACCGTCCCTTCCTCCGTCCGGATCCCTCCGCCGAAGAAAGCCTTAAGCGGATAGATGCCCCACCGGGTCTGGATATATTTGCCCCTGACTGCGCGGCTTACGGTGGAGCTGCTAAGCTTAAGCTCATCCGCCGCCTCCTTAAGCGTCAACGGCCGTATCCCCGACGGCCCGCAGGCCAGAAATTCCGTCTGATCCCTAAAGACCAGCTCCGCGATCCTAAGAAGCGTCCTCTGCCGCTTTTGCACACATTCCCTGATCCACTTTGCCTTCTCATAACGCTCCCGGATATACTGTTTCGTCTGCTCATCCACATCGCCGCTTAACATGTCAACATAGAGGCGGCTGACCCCAATCTCCGGCAGATAGGTCTGATTGAGGACGATATCGAAGGAATCCCCGTACATCACCAGCGCAAGGTCCGCCGACAGATACCTTGTACGCATCGGCAGTCTCCCGCCGCCAAAAGGCTTCGGGTCTAGCCTGCGGATGATGTCTCCCGCCTCCATGATCTGCGTCTTGGGCTTTCCCGTCTTTTTGCTGATCTTCTCATATCTTCCTTTGGAAAAATCATCCAGATAATGCTCTAATATCTCTCTCGCCGTCTCTTCCTGCGGATACTCGGACGCAAGCTGCAAAAGCAGGCACTCCTTCAGATCCGACGCACCGATCCCCTTCGGCTCCAGTTGCTTTACCACCTCAAGCGCCTTCTCCACCGCGCCGCTCTCCAGCCCAAGCACCTGCGCGCTCTCCGCTATACCGTCCGTAAAATATCCCCGCCCGTCAAGGCTCTCGATGATATACTCTGCCGCCTTCCTCACATCCGGCGCCAGACGATACTCGGACAGTTGAAAATAAAGATCGCTGTTCGCGCTCTCCGACGCTGCGATCTCCCGGCCGGTCTCCTCTTCATCCTCCGGCTGTTCCCGCTCCACATGAACCATCGCCGGAGTGTACTGCGTCCACACGGCAGTATCAGACAATTCCATGACTGGATTCTCCATAGACTGCTCCGCAAGAAATTCCCCAAGCTCCACATTGTCCATAGCCAATATCTCAAGACACTGCTGCATATGCGCAGACAGCGTCATCTTCTGATTCACCTGTGTCTTTAGTTCCATTATTATCTCCTTTTGTACCTTCTTATTCTATACAATTTTTCCGATCTCTACAAGCGATAAAAGAAACTTTCTTGTGCAAAGGCGCCATTTCTTATATAATGATGATATCATTCACTTTAAAAAGGATACCTGACATGCCAAACACAAAAAAAGAGACCTTAAAAAAGCAATTTCACCTCGAGACCAAAAGCCCCTTATTCCGGCAGACTCTTAACTTCTGTGAGCGCGTCGCCGACTCCCATGCAAATGTACTCCTGACCGGCGAATCCGGCTGCGGCAAGGAGATTGCCTCCCGCTACATCCACGCCTGCGGCCGCAGGAGCGGCCAGAACTTTGTCGCCGTCAACTGCAGCGCATTTACGGAGACCCTTCTGGAATCCGAGCTGTTCGGGCACGAGCAGGGTTCCTTTACCGGCGCCTCCAAGACCCACACCGGCAAATTTGAGCTGTCCAACCACGGGACCCTCTTTCTGGACGAGATCGGCGACCTGTCCCTGACCACCCAGATCAAGCTGCTGCGCGCCCTGGAGACAAAACAGATCGAGCGGATCGGCAGCAACACCAAGCGGGAGATCGACTTCCAGCTTATCACCGCCACCAACCAGGATCTTCCCGAGAAGATCCGCAGCCGGGAATTCAGGGAGGATTTTTTCTACCGGATCAGCACTATCGTCATAAAGATTCCCGCCCTGCGCGAGCGAAAAGAAGACCTGCCTGCGCTCATCGACTTTTTCTTCCAGAAGCTCCAGAAGGAGAACGGCATCACAATCCGCGCGCTGGACAGCGCAGTAAAGGACTTTCTGTTCGCCTACGATTACCCCGGGAACATCCGGGAACTGAAAAATATCATCGAACGGATGGTGATCCTCTCCCAGGATGGCATAGTGACTGAGGAAGCCCTCCCCACCCTCTACAATATCTGCGGCACCGCTAAAGAGAGAGGGACGGATACCTTTTCATCCATTATCCCCTGGAAAGAATATAAAAAGAAAAGCGAGAGAGAATATCTGAAATGGGTGCTGGAAAAGCTTGACGGAAATGTGGCCGAAGCGTCCCGGAAGCTCGGCATAAGCTCCCGCCAGATTTTCAATAAGATACAGGAATATCAGTTGAGGTGATGTAAATGATCAATTTTGCAATCTGTGATGACGAGCCGTATATGGCGGAAGAAATCTCAGCAAAGCTCTGTGCATATATGAAAGAAAAACCGTTCATTCCCTACCGCGTCGAAACCTTCCCGGACAGTTCGTCCCTGCTGGGCAGCGGCTGTGATTTTGACCTGATCTTTCTCGATATCCAGATGAAAGAACCGGACGGGATGGAGACTGCCCGTATACTGCGGCAGCGCAATTACCACGGCCTTCTGATCTTTGTGACCATCCTGAAGGAATGTGTATTCGACGCATTTGAAGTGCAGGCCAGCGATTACCTGCTAAAGCCCCTAGATGGCGAACATTTTTGCCGTACTATGGACAGGGCGGTACAGTCCCTGGCGCAGCAAAAGAGCAGCAGCATCGTCATAAAGAAGGGGAACTCCTGCGAGGTCGTCCGTATGTCAGAGATTGTGTACTGTGAAGTACAGGGCCGCAAGATCTATATCCACCAGAGCGGCGGGAAGGTCACCGACTGTTATGAGAAGCTGGAAGATTTCGGAGAGCGCCTTGACAGCCGTTTTTTCCGATGCCACAGAAGCTTTATCGTCAATCTCGGCTGCATCAGCGGATGCGGCGCCGGACAGATCACCTTGTCGACGGGAGGCAGTATTCCCGTCTCCAGGCTCCGTGAACAGGATCTCCGTCAGGCGCTCCTGCGTTATATGAAAGGAAGGAAATTCTGATATGGATTATTTTATCTTTGTCCTCAACAGCTTTTGCCTCGTGGTACAGGGCGTGATGCACCTCCTCTTCATCAGCCGTCTTACCGGGAAAACGCCCAAGCTCTGCCACTTTGCCGCATACCTTTCCCTTCTGTGCGCCTTTGAGTGGATCTTTGGCCGGTTTTCCCTTGCCTGGATTCCCGCCGTTGCCGGAGAACTGCTTATCTTGTACGGGCTCTGCCGCTTCGCCCTGGGAAACCGGCCGGCTGTGTCATGGACCGCCGCCATCCTTGCACTCTATATCTCCCAGCTTTCCTTCGGCCTCGTCAATTCAGCAGAGTCACTCCTGTTCCCTTATCTGGTGGGAAATGCTTTCCTGTATGTGCTGATTCTCCTGGCAATGGCCGCCGCCTTTTCCGTCTGCGCCTGCTGCTACATCCTTGTGGCAAAATCCCTTTCCTTAGAGGAGGCGGGACAGGATCCGGATAACGGGCCGCTTCTGGTTCCCCTACTCCTGTTCCCGGTGCTGTTCTTTTTCACCGCAGAGCTGTATATCATACAGACCTCTTACACGCAGACCGTTGCCATCGTCTCCTCCCTGTCCTTCTCACTGACCGAAGCCGGAAAGCACGTTGCCCTGCTCGTTCTGCAGGCTCTCGGGCTAGGCGCGCTGCTGTGTACGATCTACGCCTACCGGCGCGTCTGCCGGGGATTCAAGGCACAGGCGGCGCTGACCTCCCTGACCCAGGCAGCGCAAGCGCAAAAAATCTACGTTGCCGAAGCCCAGGCGCGCTATGAGCAGACAAGAGCCTTCCGCCACGATATCAAGAACCACCTGTCCGTATTAAGCCGGCTTCTATCCGGCGGGAAACAAAGGGAAGCCGCAGACTACCTGCACTCGCTGGAAAGCATCTCTTCCTCCCTGTCCTTTCCCTATCAGACAGGGAATCCGGTGGTGGATATCCTGCTGAGCGAAAAGCTGTCCCTAGCAAAGGCCTGCGGCATTGAAGCAGAAGTCTCCCTTATCCTGCCGAAATCCTGCGGCATCGATGACTTTGACCTGTGCGTGATCTTTGCAAATGCTCTGGACAATGCGGTAAATGCCTGCCGGGCTGCAAACGGAGCAAGGTCAGTCCGCATCTTTGGAGAGCGGCAGGGCGATCTCTATATGCTGGAATTTGAAAACACCTGCCCGGATGAACCTCTGCCGCCTATGGGAACCGGTTTGAAAAATATCCAGACAGCCGCCGAAAAATATCACGGCACATTACTGGCAGAAAAAGAAGGCCCGCATTTTTCCCTGAACGTGCTGCTTAACATTTCATTACATCCAGAAGACATTCCAGCCCAAAAACCTTGAAACTCCGTGAATGGGTGGTATGCTGAAGATACCAGGCAATGAACATCTGCCGGAATATTTCAAGATTGGAGGAACCTAAAAATGAACCCTATTACGAATATGAACCCGAACAAACTCCATGAGGAACCATATCAGCCCACGCCGGCTGAGCGCGCCCAAAAGCCATCCGAGGTGCAAAAGACCGAAGCCGTCTCCCGCACCGGCGATGTATCACTAAGCCAGCCGGCAGCGCCGGTGATGGATGAATACATACCGGAAGAAAAAAAGGAGCCCATCGGACGCTACTGGCTGGAAAACGATGAAAACGGCAAGCCGAAGATTCATTTTGACGATCCAAAACGCGCTGAAGATGCCGAGGACATCAAGAATGGCAGTTCTCCGGCAAAGGACAAGAATGCTGATTCTCTGGAGGACAGCAAGAATACCGGTTCTCCGGAAGAAAACAAGAATGCCGGCAACGACAAAAAAGCAGAAACCTGCACCGGCAATACTGACAAGGTTGACCGTGAGATTGAAAAGCTGAAAAAGAAGCAGGCCGAACTTCAGAAACAGTTAAATTCCGAGACGGACGAGCGAAAGATCAAGCAGCTTGAATCACAGCTTGCGCAGGTGGAAAACGAACTGCGCCAGAAGGACAACGACACGTACCGCCGCCAGCACACTCAATTTTCCTATTCATAGTTTCCAATCAAGGCGCATATACCAGCGGGTTTACGAAACCGGCATATGCGCCTTCCTTCATTTATTCAAATACAGTCTGTCCACTCACCGGTGTCTCCAGCGCTTTAAGCCCTCTCTCCACCAGCTCCCTTCTGATCTTCTTGCTCTGCTCCGGCGATTTTGTCGGATCTCCCAGAGGATACGGAATCCCGACCGCCGGCACAATCCGGTTCGCCCCGATCGTCTTCGAAATCGGAACTACCGTACAGATATGCACGACCGGAATGCCTACCCGCTCAATCTCCTTCACCATCGTTGCACCGCAACGGGTACAGGTGCCTCATGTGGAGGTGAGGATGACCGCGCCGATCTTATCCTCCTTAAGCCTTCCTACAAAATCCTCTCCGAATGCTTTTGCGTTCCCGGTGGACGTCCCGGTTCCGGTGGTCGTGATAAAGTAGTCGGCAAGCTCGCCGATTACTCCCTCCTTTTGCATCTCGCGGAGCACGTCAAGGGGGATGACCAGGTTCGGGTCCTCCGTGACAAACGCCCGGTCATAGCCGCCGTGAACGGTCATAAAGTCTTTCTTGTCCATCCGCTCCATTCCCGCGACGCTGTATATTCCGTACCTGGTGGCGCTGGAGGATTCGATATGGTCCGGATTCCCCTGAGGAACGATGCCGCCAGAGGTAACGATAGCAATCTTCGTATGCGCCATGTCCGTAACCGGAGCCGCAGGCTCTACCCGGTCAAACTTCGGCATCGGATACTCTGTAGGACATTCCTCCCCCTTACATTTTTTCAAAAGCAGCTCTATGGCACGCTCGGAGCCGCGTTTTTCTGCAAAGTAATTCACACGGATTCCCCGCTCCAGATAGCCTTCGGTATCCGGCCCTAAGATCTCCTCGCCCTTCACCAGCTTTTCCCCCAGATTCTTAAAGACCGGCACTGCCTTTCTCATGCCTGCCGCAGAGTTCTTTGTCTTTATCACGATCAGCTCCTTGCGGAACATGTCAACGCCCGGATTCTCCTCATACATGCCCGTAAGCACCGGAATCCCAAGCTCTCTCTCCACTTCCTTGCAGATGGTTCCGCACGCCACCCCGTAGCGCCCCGCGTTGAATGCAGGCCCCGCGATAAACAGATCCGGCTCATAGAGCCTGATCATGCCGATCAGTTCCGCCGTGGCATCCTCAAGGTTCTCCCCGAAGTAATTGTCGCCGCACACAACAGTAGCCGCGACCTCGTAGTCCTCCCCGAAAGCCGTTTCTAACGCAAGCCCCGGCCCCACAGGTCCCTGATGAACCTCCGGCTTCATGCCTGCCGCCTCCTCGCCGCCGGCTCCGGAGAAAAAGTTATTGATATAATGTACGATCCTGTATTTTGCCATGTTCATTTCCTCCTTCCTAATAAGTGCGGGCGGCCAGTTTGTTAAAGCCGTTTGCGATCGTTGATGCGATGATGATCTGAAGCTCGGCGTCAAAGCTGCCGTCCTCATTCATACAGCCGGCGTACCCGCCGATCTGGCTCTCCACATAGTCCATCGTGCCGATCAGCCTGTCCATCGGCGGGAAATGAACGATCAGGTTGCCCTGCCCGCAGGATACCATCGTGTCCGCTTCCGGCACCGCGTCTGCCAGAGAGTAGGATTTCCCGTCGCGCCCCGGGAATTCATCAGTGATAATGACCACCTTCACGCCCGCCCGGGCCACCTTCTTACAGTTCATCATCAGATCCGTATCCGGGTTGCCGTACCCTTCCTCGGTGATGAGAAGCCCGTCAAGCCCGAGAAACTCTGCCAGCTTCGCCACCATGTCAGAGTGGCGCTCCTTATCTGCAAGGAACACATTTTCATTGGTAAGGATCACGCCTACAAAATTCAGGTCCTTTCCGTGATGCCGGTATAGGTCCTCGATCACCGGATTGTTCAGATGATGGTATGTCGTCACTTTATCGCAAGGCGCCACACAGTTCCCGCTGACGATGGCGCCGTCCATGATCTCTGTCGGATACATAATCGTCGGAACGAATTTCTTCGCGTCCACGCCGTAATAATACGTATCGTGCAAAAGCCCCTGAGACTGCAGCATATGTACGTACCCGATCTTCGGAAGCTCCGGATACTGGGCGATCTGCATAGGGAGCGGCTTCGTCTCGTAAGTCACCACCTCATCCGGCGTAAGATCTCTCGCCGCCTCGGCAACGTACACCGCCGTCTTAAGGCCCGCCATCCTGCCTGCCGCCTCGTAATCGTGAGTCTCAAGCCCTTCTGCCGGCTCGATGACTACGCACACATTATTCGTCTGGGAAAAAGGTGTATATTTCGCCGTGGGCCCTGACATGTCGATGACGCCCTCCTGAAACCCTACAATCTTCCCGCAGGTGATGACTGTCGCCCCCACAAGTGCATGAGTCCTTCCTTCACCGACCTGCCCCACCTTCCCGATCACTCCCGGGAATATGTCTCCGCCGCCTTCTACCTTCACTCTCGGCTCGATCACGTCCTTTACCGGAGATATCCGGACAGATTCGCCGGGCCTTGCAAGCTCCACCCTCGCGCCTGCAAGCCGCTCATCCTCAAGGACAAGCCGTTCAATCTCCGCTTTACATACATACAATGTCCCGTTCTCCACATAGGTCTTTTCCGCAAATTGGACATCACTGATGTAAATCTTACCTAATTCCAATTTCATTGCTGCTGCACCTCCTGCTCTACCTTCTGTTCATCATCGGATTTGACATAACGCCTTCCATCAGAGAAAGATCGATGGTCCGGAAATCTTCTGCTGTCTGTTCCGGCCATCCGGGGAGCGGACGGTTCTTCATGAATTTGCGGTACGCCTCAATGCTCTCCTCGATCAGCGCCAGATCCCGGAATTCCTCTGCTCCCTCCAAAGATTCCTCTGCCAGGATCACTGACTTGAAGGGCGTCTGGTTCGGCTTCACGCTCCCGGCAAGGGGATGGGTCAGAAGAAAATATCCTCTGTGGATGTAATCCCTCGTCGCCAGAAGCACGTCCAGATATCCCCATTCTTTGTTATAGTCAATCCGAAGCCTTCCTTCCCATTTTTCCAGACACCTATAATTGTTAGTCACCATTACGCCTTTCATCCTGTGCTCCCCTTTCCGCGTTGTTTTACCGTCATCTGCACCATCCGTCTTTCTTTTATTTCAGGCAATAATCCCTTTACTCTACTAATATAGCAAAGTTTCTGCCAACTTTGCTGTTTTTCCATATATTTAGGCCGGACTTATTGGTTTTTGGTTCAAAAATATTTTATTTATTTGCATTTTCTATGGATATTATGGATTTTAACTGAGAAATTTGTCAGATTATTCGAAATATAAAGAAATATTTTTCATTTATGAGAAATAATTTTCATCACATTTCCTAATGTGCCCGGAACGAGGATGCTTCTTTTCTGATAATATAGCGATAATATGTCAAATGAACATCATACGATCCAAAATCACCGAATTCATCTATTAAATTTTTCTATTTTTTCTTCCTCGATTACTTTTCACTCCGAGCTTTGCATTTGCCGCAAAGTCCGCAGGAAAGTGTTTCATGGGGAGGCACCGCAAAGGCAGGAACCCGCTTACCGGATTCCTGCCCATTTCCCATCGTCTCTAATTCTTTTCTGCCGTCATCATCCGCATCACAAGTAATGTACCGATCATCAGCACGATTCCGATCACAAGCGCGATAACCGCCACGAGCGCACCCGCGATAAAATTCTGCAAGACTCCCGCGAGCAGGTATGTCACGCAGGACACTACCGCCACTGTAACCGCATACGGAAGCTGCGTCGTCACATGGTTGACGTGGTTGCACTGTGCCCCCGCAGATGCCATGATCGTCGTATCCGAGATCGGCGAACAGTGATCGCCGCAGACTGCCCCCGCCATACATGCGGAGATGGACATGATCATCATCGTCTCATTCTTCCCGACAAATACCGCTACAACGATCGGGATCAGGATGCCAAAGGTTCCCCAGGATGTTCCTGTCGCAAATGCAAGGAAACACGCTACGAGGAAGATGATCGCCGGAAGAAGGCTTAACAGCCCGGTAGCATTTTCAACGACTGCCGCCACATACTCCTTCGCCCCGAGACTGTCTGTCATCGCCTTTAACGTCCACGCAAAGGTCAGGATCAGGATCGCCGGAACCATCGCCTTAAAGCCGTCCGGGATGCAAGCCATCGACTCATTGAACTTCAGCACCTTCCTTACCGCATAGAACACGATGGTGACAGCAAAGGCAAAGAAGCTTCCAAGCATCAGCCCGACAGACGCATCACTTCCGGAAAACGCCTCCACAAAGCCGGTTCCGCTAAAGAATCCGCCTGTGTAGATCATACCGATGACACAGCAGATGATCAGCACGATAACCGGGAAGAGCAGATCGATGACCCCGCCCCTGCTCTCCGTTATATCTTCCTCCGCATTGGCATAAGGACGGTCCGGAGTTGTGTAGAGATCCCCCGCGACTGCATTCTTCTCATGCAGCTTCATCGGGCCGTAATCCATCTTTAACAGCACGACAGTCACCATCATGACAATCGTAAGAATCGCATAGTAGTTAAACGGAATGGCACGGATAAAGATGGAAAATCCGTCCTCCCCCTCTACAAATCCGGTCACCGCTGCCGCCCAGGAAGAGATCGGCGCGATGATGCACACCGGAGCCGCCGTCGCATCAATCAGGTAGGAAAGCTTCGCCCTGGACACATTGTGCTTATCCGTCACCGGCCGCATCACGCTTCCCACCGTCAGACAGTTAAAATAGTCATCAATAAAAATCAGCACGCCGAGAAGGATCGTCGCGAGCTGCGCCCCCACACGGCTTTTGATATGCTCGCTGGCCCAGCGCCCGAAAGCCGCCGAACCGCCCGCCTTGTTCATCATACAGACCATAACGCCCAGAATAACAAGGAACACTAAGATTCCCATATTGTAGGCATCCGTAAGAACCCCCACGATACCGTCCTGAAATACATGGAGTACCGTCGTTTCAAAAGAAAATCCCGAATAAAATACTCCTCCGATCACAATTCCGATAAACAGGGAGCTGTAAACCTCTTTTGTAATCAGCGCAAGAACGATGGCCACCACTGGAGGAACCAGCGACCAGAAGGAGGCGTACATCGCCGGCACGTACTCTGCTGCATCGTCTGCCGCAAATACGGTCATACTGCTCATCAGGAGAATCCCGAGGAGTGTAATTACCCCCCACATTGCTTTTTTCTTTTCTCTCATCATCTCAAATCCTTTCTGAAGGTAAAAAATATAAAATGCCATGAACAACGCTTTTTCCGGGCGCGCTCATGGCATACAACTATCTCTATTATATATCATACTCCATACACCGATAGCGCTCCACTTCTGTGACAGTCCGCAACATATTCTGCCTGCGTCCCAGAGATCATCCTTGGGGAGAGGGTCTCTTCGGCGGCTTCCCCTTTCCTGCAGGACAGTCCCCCGACTATGGCCCTGCACTACTGATGAAATCCGCGCCTCTATCATGTCTTCTGTTATTCATATAGTACATTTTTAACATGTTTAAGGTCTGTTGTCAATGTATGTCGTACTTTTTTTGCAATTTTTTGTTAACTGGTCGTTATTGTTCATGAGTCAGGAATGCGCACTGGCTGTGCATTCCGTAAGAGCATGATACAGGAGTGATGGCGGCTTTTGCGCAGCAAACTTAGGAATGCTGCCACGAATCGTTGCTATGAGCGGCTCCTGTACCATGAATAGTAACAACTGGTCTTCTCCCTCCAATCAGGACACTGCCCTCTTTCTCTCCTGGATCTCCTCCACGATCTGATTATAAGCTTTCTTATTCAGTCGGTAAAAATACAGCACTACCGCCGTTACGATCCACAGCATTCCCGGAACCGTTGTAAAGGAATGCTTGATCACGGACAATACGGCCGGATTCTGCTGCTGGTTCGCCACATATCCAAGCATTCCCAGAATGCCCGCAAGTACAGAGGTCCCGATCGCCATCCCGATCTTATTGCCCAGGGAGATGAAGGCGTACTGGAAACCGTCGTTCCGAAGCCCGGTCTTCCACTCTCCATATTCCACACAGTCCGGTACGATCGCGTAGATAGCTGTGTTGAAGCCCGAGAAAAAGAACTGTGCCAGGCAGGAACATGCGTAGAAAGGAACCGGCGACCCACCATCGGTGAAAAAATACATACAGAACATGCTTATTCCTGTCAGCAGGGCAAAGATGGACGCCGAACGCCCTTTATTATTCGTCAGCCTGAATACAAACGGAAAGCACGCCGCGCCGATGATCGAAGGGATAATGATAAACAGCGAGTATGTACTGAATAATGCCTGATCCCCCTCCACATAGGTAAAGTAGTACAGCGCATCCGCATTTCTCCCGTAAAGAGTGATTCCGGACAGGAATTGCCCCGCCACCGCGATCATATACGGTTTATTTTTTTTAACGGCAGAAAGCTGAACCTTCAGGGAGGTCTTTTCCTTTTCCGGGACCTCCACTACTTCTTTCGTCTTTGCGAAGCAGAAAATGTGGCATGCCGCGAAGATACATCCGTACAGTACAGCGATCAAAAGGTAGCCTCTTTTGTCATTACCGCCACCGAGAGCGGTGATCAGCGGAACCGTCACAATATTGATAATGCCGATGGCAATCATCGCACTGACAGAACGGAAAGTATTGATCTTCGCCCGCTCCTCGATATTCTGCGTCATCGCACCGCACAGGGTGCCGTAAGGAATATTGACACAGGTGTAGCCCAGCACAAGGATACAATATGTAACTGCCATATAGACGATCTTCGCCGTATCCGGCCAGTCTGGGTGCGCCCAGAAGGTCAGCATCAGCACTACCGCCGTAAGAGGCGCCGCGATCAAAAGCCATGGTCTGTATCTTCCCCATCTGGTGTGGGTCTTGTCACTGAGTCCCCCGATGACCGGATCATTGATGGCATCCCAGAACCGTGAGAACAGCATCAGGCCGGCCACTGCGCTCATACCGATACCAAACACATCGGTATAAAATATCATCAGAAAGTTGCCGACGAACATCCAACTGAAATTACAGCCCACATCTCCCATCCCGTATGCGATCTTGCTGATCAACGGTACCTTTACATCCAAATCTTTATTTCCCATTACTCCTTCTGCCTCCTGCCTGCATATTTTCCTTTATCCTTCTCCCCGGGCCTTCCTAGAAAAACATTTACCCTTTCTCTCACGGGCTTCCTGACACGGATAAGCCCTACTCTTCTCCCGCGATACGGATAACTGCCTTCACGATATCTGCCTTGTTGCTGACGCTGTAATCCATAGCCTTCTGCGCCTCATCCAGTGAAAACACATCCGTCACGATCCCTTTTAAATTCACCTTTCCCGCTGCCACTGCCTCAATCGCCATGGGATAGATGTGACGGTAGCGGAATACGGTCTTAAATGTCAGTTCTTTATCAAGAACCAGGCTCATAGGCAACGTCATCTCCCCGTTCTTGCTGTAGCCTACCAGCACGATATTGGAGCCCTTCTTTGTCATATGTATGGTCTGTACTGTGGTAAAGTCCGTTCCGGCAGTCTCGACTGCAAGGTCGCACCCTCTTCCGTCGGTAAGCGTCAGTACCTCCTGTACCGCATCCCTTTCTTTTCCGTTGATCACCCCGTCAGCGCCTAACTCCAGAGCTTTTTCCAGACGCTTTTCCATAATATCCACTACATAGACCTTCGATACGCCCATAGCCTTTAACGCCATCATCGTCACCAGGCCGATGCAGCCCGCACCCATGACTACCGCTGTCTGTCCTGCCCTCGCGCCTCCCTGCATCGCCGCGTGGAACCCTACCGCCAGAGGCTCGATCAGGGCGCCCTCCAGCGTGCTTACATTCTCCGGCAGCTTAAAGCACAGATCCGCCTCGTGGGCAACATACTCCTGGAATACTCCGTCAACCGGCGGTGTGGCAAAAAATACCACATCCGGGCAGAGATTGTAGCGTCCGGTCTTACAGAATTCACAGTGTCCGCATGTCTTTCCCGGCTCTAATGCCACTCTGTCCCCCACCTGTAAATGCCTGACCGCCTTTCCCACTTCAACTACGGTGCCTCCCGGCTCGTGCCCCAGGACAAAGGGCGGCTCCACTACATAATTGCCGATGGCGCCCGTCTCATAGTAATGCAGATCGCTTCCGCATATCCCTATATATTCCAGCTTCACTAACACCTCGTTATCCTTCACCGCCGGAATCTCCCTCTCCTCAAATCCCATCTCCCCGACACCGAGCATCACCGCCGTTTTCATCGTTCCTTCCACTGTTGTATCCTCCTTTTTATATATACTTTATTAATCTATTTTATTATGTATTTATTTTAGTGTTTGCTAAATGATTTGTCAATAGAAAACGTCGATCCCGATTTCATTTCGTCATTATCTCCAATTTGACGCATTACTTTTTAGTAAAAACAACGATAAAGAAGCTTTGAAGGACAAAAAAAGAGACTCTGTCACCAGAATCCCTCCATCTGTTCTTATTTCATTTTTTAGATTTCCTTAATAAACAGCTCGATCACCTTAAGCGCCGCGCCCAGAGCCGCCGCCCCCGTCTTATAATTACAGCTTTTGATAAATGCGCCGTCCCCCGCAAATGTATTTCTCTTTGACACCTTCTCCCGGATCTCCTGGATATGTCCCCGGGCGAAGCTTCCTACATATCCGCCCAGAACGATATCACAGTCCAGGATCATATGGATATTGTTGACCGCTATGGCAAGATAATCCGTATAGCGGTCCCAGACCTTACAGAACGCTTCCTCCCCGCGCCCAAGCCCTGCAAAGAACCGCTCCAGCTTTCCATCCGCAGCGTCTGACAGATACACAGCCGCACAGTAGGCGTCCAGACATCCCTGTTTCCCACAATAGCAGGGTGCACCGTCCGGCACAACAGTCATGTGCCCCACTTCCCCGCACCTAAACCCCTTCCCCTGTATCAGCTCATCATTGTCAAAAAGCGCTCCGCCTACCGTATTGCTCAGGGATATATAAAAGAAACGCTCCATGCTCTCTGAACGTATCCCCTCTGCGTATGCCCCCGCATTGGCATCATTCAGAAAATAGCAGGGATAGGCAAAAAAGCGGCTCACCGATGCAAACGGCACCGAATCAACGCCCAATATGTGGGAATGGACGATCAGCTCCCTATCCAGATCAACGATACCGGGAAAGGAGATTCCAAGCCCCAGCAACTTCTCTCTGTCTGCAGACACTTCGTCAAGGAACTCCTCCAGCCTGTCATTCACCGTCAGGTAATAATCCTCCCCGTCCGAAAAAGGCAGAAAAATCCGGTTATACCTCAAGATCTCTCCCGTCAGATTCGTAAGGATAAGCCCGATATGGTTCTTCGTGATATCCAGTCCCACCGCCAGCTTCGCGTTCGCCGCCACAGTAAGTCCCTTCGCCCTCCTTCCCCCTGTTGACTCAAGCTCGCCCGTCTCTTCCACCAGCCCGCGCCCGATAAGCTCCTTCGTGTTCTGCGTCACCGTAGGCAGGCTCATCTTAACGGCATAGGAAATGTCCGGATTGGACACTACGCCATGCTTACATATGTAGCGGAAGATATAATTCCGGTTATTCTTTTTGACTTCCATGTTTGTTGACTGCTTTTTCATCTTTCACCTCTATACTTTATTAAAGTATTTTCTCTAATATAGCATTGCAGCCAGCAAAACGCAAGAGCACGCTTTCTGTATAGACAGGCCTTTTTATTTCAAAAACTCTCCAAGCCTCTTATCCTCGTTCCGGATATGGCTGATCAGCACAGCGATATGCTTGTTCAGTTTGCTCAAATCCCCTACTGTCGCTCCCTCAGCAGGAAGCTGCGCCGCAAGCTCCTTCAACGTCTTTTTATAGCCTGCATGGAAGGTCTTGTGCGCCGCCATATTTGGATAGCCGCTCGTCTGCTGCAGCCGTTCCTCGTGAGCAAAATGCTTGTCCACATAGCCCAGCAGAAACTGGACTGCCGGATCTATACCGGCTCTCCCCTGCCCCTTGCTGCATGCCTCAAACAGGCGGTTGACTGCCCCAAACAGCTCCCTGTGTTCCTGGTCGATCATTGCATTTCCCGTTTCCAGATCTTTTGTAAGCTCATACTTCGTCATGTATCCTCTCTCCTTTGTTGCCAGATATTTCCTTCCGGATTAAACCAGACGAATATATTATACTATAGCCCTGTCTCTCTATACAATAATTTTCTTCCATAAAAAGGCAGCCGCTTGCCGCGGCCGCCTTCTCTACATGTTACCCTTCACTCTGTGACCGGTAACCTCTTTGTCTTATTTATCAATCTTAGTCTTCCCCATACAGAGTAACCAGTTTCTTCAGATAAGCGTATCTCTCCATAGCCTCTGCCTCGTTCTTTGTGAACAATCTCTCAGCCTTCTCCGGATTAGCTCTCTTCAGTGCATTGTAACGAACCTCTCCGTCAAGGAATGCCTGATACTCTTCCTTCTTAGGCTCTTTGCTGTCCAGCGTGAACTTCGCGCCCTCTGCAGCCGGATTGAACCGGAAGTTGTTCCAGTATCCGCACTCTACAGCTAACTGCTCCTCGGTCTGAGCCTTGCTCATGCCCTTCTTAATACCATGGTTGATACATGGAGCGTAAGCGATGATCAGTGACGGTCCCGGATAAGCCTCTGCCTCAGCGATTGCCTTTACAGTCTGGTTGAAGTCAGCGCCCATCGCGATCTGGGCAACATATACATAGCCGTAGCTCATCGCGATTCCGGCAAGATCTTTCTTCTTCGTCTCTTTTCCGCCTGCCGCGAACTGTGCGGTAGCGCCTGTCTTCGTAGCCTTGGAGGACTGTCCGCCTGTGTTGGAGTAAACCTCTGTATCGAATACCATAACGTTAATGTCCTCGCCGCTTGCAAGCACATGGTCAACGCCGCCGAATCCGATATCGTAAGCCCATCCGTCGCCGCCGAATACCCACTGGGACTTCTTAGCGAGGAAGTCTTTATTCTTCACGATGTCTTTGCATGTATCACAGTCAACACCGCTTAATGCCGCAACTAATTTGTCTGTAGCGTCTCCGTTGCTTGCGCCGCAGTTGAAGGTGTCAAGATATTCCTTACATGCAGCCTTGATCTCATCGGAAACATCTGCTGCCGCAACAGTCTCAACCTCTGCTTTTAATCTCTTTCTGATCGCCTTCTGAGCAAGCAGCATACCGTAACCAAACTCAGCGTTATCCTCGAATAAGGAGTTGGACCATGCAGGACCCTGTCCCTTCTCGTTAACGGTGTATGGTGTGGACGGTGAAGAGTTACCCCAGATTGAGGAGCATCCTGTTGCATTCGCAATATACATTCTGTCACCGAATAACTGTGTGATCAGTTTTGCATAAGGAGTCTCGCCGCAGCCTGCACATGCGCCCGAGAACTCAAGGAGCGGCTGTTTGAACTGGCTGCCCTTAACTGTCTCTGGTTTGAACTTGGCAACAACCTCCGGTTTCACCTCGATCGCTCTTCCGAAGTCAAATACTTCCTGAGAAGCAATATTGGCCTCCATGTTCTCCATAACGAGCGCCTTCTCCCCCTTCTTTCCAGGGCATACGTTCGCACAGGAACCGCAGCCTGTACAGTCAAGTGCGGATACGGTCATAGTGAACTTCATGCCCGGCATACCGATCATGTCGATCGCTTTTGTTCCCTCCGGAGCCTTGGCAAGCTCGTCCTCGGTAAGCGCTACCGGACGGATAACTGCGTGCGGACATACATATGCGCAGCGGTTACACTGGATACAGTTCTCCTCTTTCCATACCGGGATATCAACTGCGATACCGCGTTTCTCGTATGCAGAAGAACCGGACGGTGTAGAGCCGTCTACATAGTCATTGAATGCAGATACCGGAAGTGTGTTTCCTTCCTGTGCATTAACCTTTGTCTGGATATTCTTAACGAAGTCAACAACGTCTTCTCTTCCGCCCTTAACCTCTGGTGAGAATAATCCTTCGTCCGGACAGGATTTCCATGAATCCGGAACAGCTACTTCTACAACCTGCTTAGCGCCTGCGTCGATGGCGTCATAGTTCATCTGAACAATCTTGTCGCCCTTTCTTCCGTAGGTAGCCTTAGCGGCAGCCTTCATCAGGTCGATCGCCTCTGCCTCCGGAATAATCGCTGCCAGCTTGAAGAACGCTGACTGAAGCACGGTATTGATACGTCCGCCAAGACCGATCTCCTTACCGATCTTGATTCCGTCGATGGTGTAGAACTTGATGTTGTGGTCAGCGATATATGCTTTAACCTGTCCCGGAAGATGCTTCTCAAGACCTTCCATATCCCATGGGCAGTTCAGAAGGAATGTTCCGCCGTCTACTAATTCCTGTACCATGTTGTATTTGTCAACATAGGATGGGTTGTGGCATGCTACAAAATTCGCCTGACGGATCAGGTAAGTGGACTTGATCGCCTTCTTACCAAAACGCAGGTGAGACATGGTAACGCCGCCGGATTTCTTTGAGTCATAGTCAAAGTAAGCCTGTGCGTACATATCTGTATTGTCGCCGATAATCTTGATGGAGTTCTTATTCGCGCCTACTGTTCCGTCTGCGCCAAGACCCCAGAACTTACAGTTAATCGTTCCTTCCGGAGTTGTAACAAGAGCCGGTCCTGTTGCAAGGGAAAGATTGGTCACATCGTCCTCAATACCGATGGTGAATCTTGCTTTATCCGCATTGTTAAATACTGCAACAATCTGTGCAGGTGTCGTATCCTTGGATCCTAAGCCGTAACGTCCGCTGTTAACCGGAACTGCGTCGAACTTGCTGCCCTTCAGCGCGGAAACAACGTCAAGGTATAACGGCTCGCCCTGTGCTCCAGGCTCTTTTGTCCTGTCAAGAACGTTGATATACTTCACAGTATCCGGGATCGCATCAATCAGCGCCTGCGCGCAGAACGGTCTGTAAAGACGAACCTTAACAACACCAACCTTCTCGCCTGCTGCCATCAGGTAGTCGATGGTCTCCTCAATAGTATCACACACAGAGCCCATAGCAACGATAACCTTCTCAGCGTCTGCTGCCCCATAGTAGTTAAACAGCTTGTAATCTGTACCGATCTTAGCATTAACCTTGTCCATATACTCCTGTACGATCGCCGGCATAGCATCGTAGTACGGATTACATGCTTCTCTTGCCTGGAAGAAGATGTCCGGATTCTGAGCGGAACCTCTCTGGCACGGATGGTTCGGG
Organism: Lachnospiraceae bacterium; assembly: GCA_910575105.1. GTDB lineage: Bacteria > Bacillota > Clostridia > Lachnospirales > Lachnospiraceae > MD308. The sequence goes on along the minus strand of CAJTDK010000009.1, from coordinate 101,224 downwards.
TTCAGGGCATGATTCCTGAATGCGTCGATGGCATCCATATCAACAAGCTCCTTAAGATCCTCATAATCCCATGTCTCGATCTTCTGGATCTCGTGGGATGTACGGAATCCGTCGAAGAAGTTGATGAAAGGAAGCTTGCCCTTAAGCGCTGCACAGTGCGCAACCGGCGTCAGGTCCATAACCTCCTGTACGCTGGACTCGCAGAGCATAGCTGCTCCTGTCTGACGGCATGCGTAAACGTCAGAGTGATCGCCAAAGATGGATAATGCATGGCTTGCAAGAGCACGCGCCGATACGTGGAATACACCCGGAAGCTGCTCACCTGCTACTTTATATAAGTTAGGAATCATAAGCAATAATCCCTGAGACGCGGTAAATGTCGTTGTAAGAGCGCCTGCTGCCAGAGAGCCGTGTACCGCTCCTGCCGCTCCTGCCTCAGACTGCATCTCTGTTACCTGGACTGTCTGTCCAAAAATATTCTCCCTTCCCTCAGTAGCCCACTCATCTACATGCTCCGGCATAACAGATGACGGGGTGATCGGGTAAATGGCTGCAACTTCGGTGTAAGCATATGAAGCGTGAGCCGCTGCCTGATTACCATCCATGGTCTTCATTTTTCTTGCCATTTTTTGTTGTTCCTCCTTAAAATTTAATACAATTTACAATAAATTGACGTGTATAAATATTATAGTCCGGCGGCGAATAAAAGTCTAGTGGTTGTTGCGCCTAATTTTGTTCCTTTTTCTGTACAAGTTGCTATTCACGGCCCATGGGCCGCTCATAGCAGCGATTCGCGGCGGCATTCCGAGCTTTGCTGCGCAAAAGCCGCCCCTCACTCCTGTATCATGCTCATACATCTTTATCGCCTCCCGTCTGAAAATATTTTTAATCGAGATATGTGTTTTTGTACTCCTTACGGATTTCTTCAGGAACCAGGCTTCCGCCGGTGGCCCAGGCGATGTGGGCAGCGTTTTCCATAGCTTTTTCTAATCCGTTTTTCCTGATATATTCTCTGGTCTCATCATAGGCCAGTAACTTTACGGGACCTTCGAAAGCGGCGCAGGCGCTTGGTTCTAGGAAGATTTTTTCCGTGTCCAGGAGGGCGCGCATATAATCATAGAGCTTCTTGTCTGCCAGCGTGAATTCTCCGGAAAGAAGCGGCTCCATCACTTTTCCCACGAACCCAGAGGGACGTCCTACCGCCAGACCGTCTGCGTTAGTCACTCCCGTAAGGCCGATATCCTGCACGGCGATCCCGTTGTGCAGCCCGGATGCCATGCCTAAGAGCATCGCCGGCGCCTGCACAGGTTCCACGAAAAAGCAGTGCACATCATCTCCCCAGATCTCTTTCAGGCCAAAAGTCACTCCCCCAGGAGCGCCGCCCACTCCGCAGGGAATATAGACAAACAGCGGATGCGCGCCGTCAACAAGGATGTTCTGCTCATCAAGCTGTTTTTTCAGGCGCTTTGCGGCTACGGCATAGCCCATGAAAAGATTCACCGAATTTTCATCATCTACAAAATAACTTTTCGGATCTTCATCAGACAGCCGACGCCCCTCCTTTACTGCCGCGCTGTAGTCAGACTCGTACTCCACCACCATAACGCCGTGGCTTCGCAGCATGTCTTTCTTCCACTGTCTTGCGTCCGCGGACATGTGCACCACCACCCTGTAGCCTACTGCCGCGCTGGCGATTCCAATACTCAGGCCAAGATTCCCTGTAGAGCCGACCTGGATCGTGTACTGGCTGAAAAATGCCCTGCATTCCGGCTCTGCGAGTCTGGCGTAATCGTCCTCGGCGTTGATCAGCCCTGCCTCCACGGCAAGTTCCTCTGTGTGTTTGAGCACCTCATAGATCCCCCCGCGGGCTTTAACGGAACCAGCGATCGCAAGATGGCTGTCCTGTTTTAGCAAAAGCTTCCCCGGCATACGAACCCCGCAGATTTCTTCAAGGTACTTCTGCATCTCTGGAACCGGAACCAGCGCAGACTCAATCAGCCCGCCCTCCTTCTCCGTCTCCGGAAAGCACTTCATGATAAACGGTGCAAACCGCCCAAGCCGCGCTTCGGCGTCCTCAATATCCGCCATTCCGATCTTCAGGTTACTCTCCTTATGCGGAACCTTTCCCGGATTGATCCACGCCGTCTCCTCCGCCGCCGAAAGCTTCCTGACAACCGGCAGGCTTTTATACGCTTCACCCATGATCTCTTCCTCCTTCTTCTCCTATTGCAGAAATGATCTTGCGGCAGACCACCGCATATCAGTCTTCCTACCAAGATTGTACGCGTACATACACAAAATATGCAAGCACTATTTACATCAATCTCTGAGGACGCGCAAAGATCCTTCCGTCCCTCCGGTAAAGGATCCCGTCTGCCGAGTAAAACGCTGTATTCTGCGGATCAGCCTCGATATATACCAGATTTACCAGCCCATCGAATGTCCCTTCTTCAATGTACATGATATTCGCCGTCACAAAGATTTCCGCTATCTCATCCTCCAGCCCCTTAAACGCCGCCTTCGTCACCCCTGTACAGGCGCTGTCTTTGGGCAGCACCGCCAGAGAGTCCTTCAAGAACTTCCTGCTGTCCCGGTAGCCGGTGATATACCCCCTGTCATCACAGACGAACCCGGATATCTCTCTCCCCGCCGCAGCCCCCGGCGCCCCCAGAATCTCTGTTATCCTGTGCAAAGCCCCAGACGTTTTTTCAGGCACATCGGCCGCCCCTTCCCTGTCCGCGGCAAATAATGCCTTTTTTTCTTTCCTGTCTGCAAATGCTGGCCTTTTTTTCTCTGCCACTGCAGCTTTCCCATAAGCCGCCTTAGTCTTTGCCGGGCTTGGATCTGCCGGCTTATCCGCAGCAGATCCATCCGCATTCACAGTCTCAGCACCGCCGCCATCGTCCATGTCCCGTGCTTTTGCAGAAGCCTCCGGTACCGCCGTCCCTTCCTCTTCCTTCAGCAATCCGCCGCTGATCCTTTCGATATCCGGCCTTAAAGCTGCCGCCGCACCTGGCGTAACCGAAGAAGCTGCACATCCGGCCGTCTCCATTGCCCTGACGCTGTCTCGGTCATCTGCGCGGACTGACAGGCCATGACAGACCCCGCCGAGAAAAAGCGCCAGCACTACAGCACAGATGACAGACCTTTGTTCCAGGCAGTCTCCGCGTTTCTCATAAAATAATCCCAAAATCAGTTCCATAACCTTTGCACCTCGCCATCCATATTTTTCCATGTCTGTATCCATCATAAAATATGGATGACCCGATGCAAACAGGCGTTCCGAAACACGTCATCACTGCCCCGAAACGCCCCTGTTCTTCTACTGCCAGTTATCCTGTACTGCCAGCTTTCCTTCTCTTACTTACCTCCAAAGATTGCCATCATAAACCGCACATACGTATACACCACAAAAAGCACCGCGACAACAGTCTCAGCCAGCACAATGATGCGAAGCGCCGGCACAGGGCTTCCCATATTTGCAAGACACGCCATCGTCTGCTTTGCCGCGATCGCACTGATCACAAACGGGAAGGTAAACGCCGCCATACTCGGATAAAATGGAAGCTTTAAAAACGAAACCGCTTTTACCAGCGCGAATAAATAAAGGAGCGTCGCCGCCACGAACATTCCCAGCAAAAATCCCTTCGACTTCGGTGTCACCGACTGTACATATCCGGCGATGCAAAGACTTGTAGGCGCCGCATAGATGCAGACCAGCGCCCTTGCAGGCTCTGGGATCTCCTTAAAGTTCAGATACCGGTAGGTGACCAGAACCAGAAGGATGATCAGGGTAACGAACCCAAACCAGAACGCCGCGCTCCCTACCGCCGGCTTTTCGTAAGCCGGAGCCGTGATCGCTGCTACCGCAATTCCCACATACACGATATAATAGCTTGCAAAGACCTTCGACATCTGAAGCTTAAGGATAAATTTCACCGTAAAATAGATGATCAGCGCAAGATGAAGCGCAATTGCCAGCGCCCAGATATAAAAAGACACCTGGCCAATGAAAGGCTTAACATAAGTGCTTAAGATCATCAGCGACATAGGAAATGTCCCCGCCACACTTGCCATAATGGGATTGCCCATATCCTCCTTTACCTTCCCGGGAAAAAGGATCAGCTTCAGGAGTACCAGCACCAGAAGAAATGCCGAAAATGCCCCGCATACATAGCGGATCCCCTCCGAATAGTTCTGCAGAAGATTGCCCAGCGCCGCCGTCCCAAGCATCACCCCGCATACCGGAATTGACACTTTCTGAATTACATTTTTCATTGCTCTTTACCTCGTTTCCCTCTTATTGTCTGCCAAATCCGCAAAATTATGCCGCATCATCTGTATTGGTGATGCCAAGCTCCCTGCACATGATCTCTCCAACCTTCCATGCGCACAGCCCGGTAAACCAGATGCACTGCTCCTTATGCTCGCCTTTTCCCATGTCGAACTCCTTGGTAAGAACCCTGCAGCAGACAGCATTTTTCTTATTATTCTCCTTGAACCAGTTGTGCAATTCATTGGAATAAGACATACATTTATTGACATCCGGATCCTTCGGCCCTAAAGGTTCTGTCCTTCCAAATACCATTCCAAGAGCGAGGATACCGCCGTTTAATGCCCCGCACATACATCCCGAGCGTCCTGCTCCCACCGACATCGCCGATGCCATGCCGATAACCTCCTTCGGCACATCAATCTCAAAATTCGAGCGGATCGCATCCATAACAGCCTCGCAGCAGAAAAATCCTCCGCGATAAGAGTCCTCCGCATCCTTCTGCACCTTTTTCAGGCTAACCTCTTTTGCATTAATCTTTACGTTCATCATATTGATTCTCCTCCTTAATAAAGCTTTGTCCTTTTCATTATAGTCCACGCCCGAGGATACCGGAAAATAGTTAAATTCTATAAACATATCCATTTATCTCTATTATCTATAAATCTGAAATTCCGCACAAAAAATAAGGATTCCCTGCGGTTAGAATTTATTGATTTCGCAGAAAATCCTTCTTTTGTGAAACTTTTTGTTTCATGGCATCAACAACTTATTGCGAATGAAGGGCTATCTGATGATCTCGCCGTTTCTGATCTTTTCAAGCCACTCCTGGATATGCCTCCTGAACTTCTGTACAGCCTCATTGGCATGCTCCTCCCTCCGGGTGATCATGCAGGCATTCCACTCATATTTCCCGTCAGAAAAGGGGATCAGCCGCATGCCTGTTCCTTTCATATCCTCATAGACAAAATCCACCGTCACCGATATTCCCTTGTTGGCCTTCACCATCTTATGGCACAGGCTGAACCCGCTGGTCTCGAACACCACATCCGGCTCAAAGCCCGCCGCAAGACATTTGCCCACGATCAGGTGATAGATGACAAACTGGCTGCTCTCGATATAGAGCGGCTCCCCCTCCAGATCCCTGATGGTGACACTCTCCCGCCTGCTTAAGGGGTGCTTTTCATTGACCAGCAGCTTTATGGGAAATGTCTCCAGCGGTACGACCTCATACATCTCTCCGTCGAACTTTCCGATAGAGAAAGCGACGTTCCCCTCCTTCTCGGCAAACAGCCGCTCTGCCTGAAGATCCGGATATTCCCGGTAGTGAAACTCTATCTCCGGATGAGCTTTTCGGAATGCAGTGATGCAATCCGGTGTGACCAGCCTCAGGATCCCGTATGCAGACAGCAGGTCTACCATGCCGTTCTTTCGCTGCTCGATATGAAGAATATCATTTTTCATCTGATAATAATCCCCGGTATCCTTCCTTGCATACTCCAGGAAACGCTCTCCGCTCTCCGTCAGCGCCATACCTAAGCTATTGCGCGTAAACAACTGGCAGTCCAGCTCTGTCTCCAGATTTTTTACGATCCTGCTGATCCCCTGAGGCGTCATGTAGAGACGCTTTGATGCCTTCGCTATGCTCTTTTCCTGTACGACCGCCAGAAATATCTCTAAGTCTTTAATGTCCATTATCACACCTCAGCTCCTTCATCCAGATATTTTTCATGATTATTTACCCTGTGACCGGCAGCGACTTTTCCGCACAGTATAATTTCTTCCGACACTATATTGTTTCCCGCGGCGAGACCACCGGGAATATAAGCTCTATCCCAAATCCTCCAGCAGGAATCCGCTCTTCCTCCACCCGGACGTCCACCGCCAGGATCTCTGCATACTTCTTTACAAAATAAAGCCCCATCCCCGTGGCATTCTGCCGCCCCGGATGGCTGCCGGTAAAGCCCTTGTCAAACAGAAACGGGACATCCTCCTGCGGGGCTCCCTCACCGTTATCCCTGACGGCAAGGTGAATCTTCCCTTTCTCTTTTTCTTTTCCTTCCCCTTGGTCTTCCCACCCGGCGATTTCTACGGTTCCTCCCGTCTTTTTCGTATATTTAAACGCATTTCCAAGAATCTGGGACAGCATAAATCCAATCACCCTACGGTCGCTGACGATCCAGGAGGGCGCTGTTTCTACCCGCACAGCCACCCCCTTTTCCTCCGCCACACCGGAAAATTCCTCCAGCGCATCCTTAACGCACTCCGGCAGGAATATCCGCTCGAACTTATAGTCCACATGCTCCGCGTGTAGCCTGGCGTAATAAAGAATCCTCTCCACATCCATCCCTACCATGCGCTGCACATACTGCATCCGGCGGTATACGTGGTCCGACATCTCCTCCCTGCGGTTTTCCAGAACCAGCTCCGAAAGGGACAGGGGCGTCTTGACCTCGTGAGTCCATGCCTCGATAAACTCCTGATAGCTCAAAAGCTCCTGCTGCCTTTCACTGTTCTGCATGCGTTCCGCATTAAGCAGCCCGAAAGCCTCCTGTATGGCTTTATGCCACACCTTATCCGTCACTGCCAAAAGCTCCTGCTCCCCGTATTCCCCCTGTCTTTCAAAGTAAGCTTCCCATGCCTTAAGCTTAACACTTACCTTTATCCGTTCAACAGCACAGCCTGCCGCCGCTGCCAGCAATGTATAGAGCAGGATGATAAAGGCAAGGCTTCTCAGCGCGCCGGGATTGGCAAGCCACACCAGGAAGGTGAAGAACAGGTCCGATAAAAGCAGCAGGATGATCCAGTGCAGGCGCATCTTCAAGCATATACGCATTCCCTTCATAGCCCCGTCACCTCCAGACAATAGCCGCTCCCCCTCACCGTCTTCACCAGATGCTTAAGCCCTATACTGTCCAGATTCTTCCTGAGCCTTGCCATGTTCACCTGGAGAATATTCTCATCCACATATTCCCCGCCTCCCCACAGCGCATCCACGATCTCCTGCTTGCCCGCAACAGACGGGTAACGCTCCATAAGAAGCTTCAGTATCCTCCATTCTGTCTCGGGCAGCGTAACAGATTGCTTTCCCCAGATGACCCTGCCCGTATCCACATCCAGCATCACATCCCCTGCCCGCACCAGGTTGCGCATCTCCTGATAGGTCTTAAGAATACGCTCCGCCCGCGCCGCAAGGCGCTTTGGATGGCACGGTTTGGTGAGGAAATCATCCGCGCCAAGCCCCAGTGCATACAGCTCATCCGCCAGCGTATCCCGCGCCGTAAGGATCAGGACAGGGACGGATACCCGCGCCTTAAGCCATTTGCACAGTTCAAATCCTGATCTTCCGGGGAGATTCACATCCAGCAGGATCAGATCCGGTCCGCTTTCCAGTATTTCTTTCTCCGGCTCCTCAAAAGAAGAAACGCTTACCGCCCGGTACCCTTCCCTAGAAAGTGCATGCTCCAGCTCTTCCCTGAGATAAGGGTCATCTTCAACAATTACGATCGTATTCAAATTCTGTCTCCTTATCTTGTATTCAGGCTCCGTATATCCTTCCGGCCCGTCCTTTCTATTATGATAACATAAATCATCTGTATTGCAATAAATACAGCAAAAGCCGCCCCCGTAAGGATCAGGACATTTCTAAGCGACGCCCCGTAAGGCAGCCGGAAGAAGCCGTTGAACATCGACCATATGGCAAAGAAGGCGCTTACCGACGATACCAGAAGCACCATACCGGAAAAAAGATAGATCTGCTTTGCCGAAGACCGGCAGATCTCCCCTATATCCGCCCCAAGCATCAGCACCGTGCGGTACCGCTTCCGGTTGGCCTGCTGCTGCATCAGGTACTTTAAGGCGATGGACGTGTTGGCAATCACCATAAACAGGATTCCAAGATAGATTGTAATATAGCTTCCTGCAACTGTAAAGAACAGTCTCCTGCCGATCCCGGAAAGATAGCTCTCATAGACAAGCCCCTTTTCCTGAAAGATCGCCGATACCTTTTGAAGCGTCTGCATAAATCCTTCCTTCTCCGTCAGTTCTTTTTTTAGCAGTACATTGTAGCAGAACAATCCGTCATTGTCCGGCATGAGCTCCTGATACAGCTCATCCGGTACGATAAATGCCTTTTCAAGGGTAATCTGGCGGTCAGCAACAACATTGTCAGAATAAACTTCTTCAAGAAGCTGATACCTCTCTTCGTCCACTTCGATATACGCCCCGTTTTTCAGCGCGCCGCGGTATATATCCGTGCGGTCAGGATATTCCCGCATTGAAGTGTAGAAAGCCGCCTCGCCGTCCTTAAGGCTTAGTTTCTCTTTCCCGGCCGCTTCAAGGATATGGTTATAACTGGACTGGGCGATAAAATACTCGTGCCCCCCGTCATCATCCATATACTCTATCACATTCTCCTGGATATCCTTATTTTTCACACCTCTAAGCGAGCTGACAGCATACTTAAGTCCGTCCAGCGACACCTGGTGTACCTCTGCATCCGTCATGCCCAGACACACCGGATAATAGGCGGAAATATACTTTTTACACTCCCGGCTCTTAAGCACCTTAAGGACCTCTTCCCCGGTTCCGCCGTCTTCATCGTCCTGAATGGAAAAATCTGCCGTCTTCGCTGTCGCTGCCTGAGAACCCACCACCGTACCGATCCCGTAGGAGACGCAGGACAGAGCGATAAGCAAAAGCAGGCTTGATACCGCCATCGTCTTATACTGGCAGAGCACATTTTCCTGTATCTGTCTTCCTGTAAAGGTATAAAGCCCCGGTCTTTCCGGCCCTTTCTTCCGAATCCTCCCTGCGATGACCGCGCCTGCCCCCCGGTACAAGAGGAACGTCCCGGCCGTCCCAAGGATCAGGGTAAGCATGACGGCCGCCACATGAAAGCTTCCAAGAACTGTAACTCCCAGCCCATAAGCGGCTCCAAGCAGGATACATCCTGCAGCAAAGAAGCCCCCGCTGCTCTTCCCGGCCGCCATCTCCTGGGTATCCGCCGCATCTGGCTTAAGAAGAAGCGCCGGCTCGGTGCGGGCAAAACGGATGCTCAGGACCAGCATGGAGATAAGCTGTACTGCCACAAATCCCACAGCCGTCCCGATAACCGCCGTAAGTGACCATGTCACCTTGTGGCCGATGATCCCAAGCCCGACAAGCTTCACCGTAGTCAGGCTGATGGCCTCCGTAAGAAAGAGCGCTGCCGGGATGCCGATCGCCAGCGAGATCAGACTGTTGAGCAGCGTCTCTGCCATCAGCATGGCGAACAGGCTGCTTCTCTTCATCCCCAGCATCAGGTACAGTCCCAGCTCCTTTTTCCGCTCATTTAGCTGATAGTGATAGGAAAAGTACACAAGAAAAAACACGAAAAACAGCGACACCACATAGATCACTGGAACCAGCAGCAAAAGCTTTCTCACTGCGTCGCTTTCAATTGTACTTAAAAAACGCATGACATCCTGCTTATCCATAGATAAAAGTGTATAAAATGCGATCACTGCGATCACAAGAGAGCCGAAAAACAATCCGTTGCTCTTCCGGTTTTTTGCAGCGTTGCGCCTGATCTGTCTAAAGAACATTTGCACTGCCTCCTCCCAACTGTGATAAAACGGTCACAATCCGCTCATAAAATCCTTCCGTAGTCTCTGTCTGAACATTCCTCCTAAGCTCATGGAACAGCCGCCCGTCCTGAATGAACAATATCCTTGAACAGTAGCTTGCGGCATTGGCATCGTGAGTGACCATCACGATGGTTTTGCCCTCTTCTTTGTTGACCGCCGAAAGCCGGTCCATCAGCACCTTAGAATTCCTGCTGTCAAGCGCTCCCGTCGGCTCATCCGCCAGCACGATGCCCGGTTCCCCGATCAGCGCCCTCACTGCCGCCACCCGTTGCTTCTGCCCTCCGGACATCTGGGAGGGGAATTTATCAAGCACCTCCTCAATGCCGAAATGCCACGCCAGCTTCTTAAGCATCCCCTCCGCCTCACTGCCGGTCATCCCGTGAAGGGCCAGAGGCAGGATGATATTCTCCCTGGCCGTCAGGTTGTCAAGAAGCTCAAACTCCTGAAACAGATACCCGATGGCCTTGCCCCGGTAACTCGAAATCTCCTTTCCCTTAAACGCACAGATGTCCTCCCCCTTAAGCCGGATCTTCCCCGACGTCACCCGGATCATCGTGGCGATACTGTTAAGGAGCGTCGTCTTTCCTGACCCGCTAGGTCCCATGATCCCTAAAAATTCTCCCTCCAGTACATCAAAGCTGATCCCCTTAAGAGCCTCTGTGCGGTTCTCACCCCTGCCGTATATTTTGATTATATCTTCAACCTCTAAAATCTTGTTATGGCCCATTTTTTCTACCTCCTGCCTGGTTCCGATTTCATATCTTCTATCCCTTTTTATCTTTTTTGAGCGCTCATCTTCGGTAAGCCAGCGTCCACTTCAGCCGGCAGCTTCTTACAAAGGTATTGTAGCAAGTGAGGCTTAAAATGACCACTTACAATCGCTGTAAGGTTTCGGATCAGGTTGCGGTAAAGAAGGCAATGAAAAAACATTCCCCGAATAGTACATCCTCCACCTCCCCTGGCTCCATATCACATATTCGGGCAGTTTCTTCCAAGTTTTTCCCTGGGCATGAAGACGGTTTTCGGCAATCTCTGCCAGATGCTCCTTTATCCTGTCATGGTTGTAATGATACTTCTGCAATACGTCCTCATTTTCCTCACTGAAATGCAGATCGAACAGCACCGCTTGTAAAGTATAAATTATTGTTCGTAATCACATTTATAATGGTCCACAGGTATCGCTTCTACTTCACTGGCGGGGAGCAGATTCTTGGAAGCATCCACATATGTCCGGTATTCTTCATTCTTTTCTAATACTTTTTCAATATATTCCTCGGTATTCCCATTAATTGCAGATACAAAATCTTCCGGCATCTCAAGCAACAGTGTCGAATTCGCTCCTATTACTACTAATTCGCCTTCTTCCGTTCCATATGCAGTAAAAATACAAACATCTCCTTCTTTTGGCAGGAAATCATCTTCATATACTTCATAACAGCTTCCGTCAACAGCCATTCCTCCTCTCTTAGTGATCGGAATATCTATATCCGTTTTTAATTCACCCTTAAGGTTTTTGATCACACGGATGTCATAATTCGTATACGGTCTTTCGCCGTCCTCATATTCATATCCTTTATGCTTAACCACATTACCGACAAATGCATAATCTGCACTGCTAGTAACCGCCACTGGATCATAGGGATCTACATAATACGAACCTGATATTCTCGCTATGGGTACATCCTTTTCCTCAGAAGCTTTCTTTTGCCCGCATGCTGCCGCAGTGCATATTACACAGGAAATTATTAATGTATACATTATTTTTCTTCTCATATCAAATTCCTTTTTCCACAATTTTTTATATTACTTGATTAAAACAGCAGACTATAACTAATCTTTTTATAGGCTTTATCGTAAGATGCCTTATCATTTTTAGACAGTTTTATGACCCATGAACTTTCCGCGTACATCACATCACTGTTTTGATTACACCCGAGTCCAAGCGCGTGCCCTAATTCATGCAGACATACGTGCAGACTTTTTAATTCTTTTATATATTTGCTAGTTCCGCCCCAGTCCAGGTGTTTCCCAGAATCAGCAGGATTCCAGCTCTGAAGGCTTACTTTCGCATTTCCGGCAGCCTGCACATTAACTGATATAACATTCATTAATATAGTCATACTGCATAGTAGTATTCCTATTCTTTTTTGCATAATTATCACTTTTCTTCTTATTTTTATATCCGGCACCGAAATAAACCGCCTCTCTCGTACATAAATTTGTTTTATAAAGGCCGCTATCCAGCTTGCTCTAATTCATTGCCCCTGCCAGGCTTGATCTTCCCTGAATTTCCCGGCACGCGGAAACTGTTCATTTTCCCTTTTTGAATGCTGCCTGCTCCTTATTCCTCCCTACTGCCCCAGGTATGCGTCCACCCCGTCCGCAATCCCCTCAGCGATTTTTTTCTGGTACTCTTCTTCCTGCATCTTTTTATCTTCCTCGGGGTTTGTCATATAACCCATCTCCACAATGGCCACAGGTACCTTCGCCCAATTGATCCCGCTCATCGTGCCCGTCTCCCAGACCCGCTCTCTTTTCGCCCCGGTTTTTGCTACCGCGCAGTCAAGCACTTTCTCTGCCAGGGAACTGCTCTTTTCATACAGCTCACCGTTATAGGGATTTGCAGGTGTCTGGCAGATGGTCATCATACCGTTTGCACTGCTGCTTTCTGCGCCGTTGGCGTGAATACGGATAAATGCGTCCGCTCCTGCCTCGTTCGCAGCTTCAGCCCGCTCGGCATTAGAGATATCCACGTCATTTTGCTCCCGCACCATTATAACTTTGTATCCCCTGGCAAAAAGCTCATCCCGCAGCTTAAGTGACACCGCCAGCGTAAGCTCGTACTCCGGAACCTTCGTGGACACCCCGCTCGTCCCGGAGGCGACCTTCGCCTTCATCTGGGATGCTCCCGGTCCCACCGGCTCCTTCTCACTGTTTCCCTTTGCCTGATGCCCTGCATCGATCACCACCAGATACCCGTTCTGCTCCGGTCCGCTGGCGGCCTTTGGCTCCTCCTGTCCTTCCGGCTCATTTGCAGCTTCCACTATTTTCTCTTTTAATGGCTCCTGACCGTCACTTTCTGTCTTCTCCTCTGACGGTTCTTCCTTTTGAATCACAAGATCCTCAGGCTGCCATTCCTTTTCCTTCTCATCTTCCTTTCCCCCGCACCCGGAAAGCACGTACAAAATCATACTCCCCATACACATTATCCATAGCATCCGTATCAGCTTTCTATATCCCATAATTTCCTCCATTCAGGCTTGCATCAGTTACAGTATACATCAATAATCTCATACTGACAAATAGTTGCCCGGTTATATTACAGTTCACTCTATAAGCAGCTACTACAATACTAAACCTTTAATAGTTTTTACCTAAACTATCTTGTCATTTCCCCATGATTATGTTATCGTATAGAAGTCCACATAAAACAGAAAGGAATTGTCTATATGTTTTCTCTTAACAATAAGGAAGAAATCGACCGTGTCTACGCCCAGTTAAGCCCCCGGGCAGACCTTGTATACTCGTTTGTATCCATTTACAACTCCTATATCAATGAAAAACGTATTTACGGCGGTGTCGGACCCGAAATTAATATGGTAGAAGTTCACACATTAACTATGATTTCTGATACACCGGGTATTACTGTCAGCGAGTTATCCAAGATGTGGAACCGAACAAAAGGAGCAGTTTCTCAAAATGTCGCAAAATTAGAAAAAAAAGGACTTATCACCCGCAAACAAAACGATGAGGACGGCCGTATCGCACACCTATATGCGACAGAAACCGGGCAGCGGCTGAGCACCGCCCATAAGATGTATGATAACCTTGATATCATGCAGACCCAACAGGAGCTGCTTGCTGAATGCACGATTGAAGAACTGGATGCATTCTATAAAGTCTTAAAGACGTATATCAGCCTGTTTGATAAAGATTAAGATCAAAACTATCACAATATTTCTTAAATGCTTTGACCCTAGTGTTTAACTGCCCGATGTCCGCAGTAGAAAAGTCTGTTTCCACCTGCGTATAGGGCAGCTTCTTTTTTCATCGACAGATGCTTTAATCCTGCTTGCCTCCATATTCAGCGGATGGCAAAAGGTCATTTCCACTCCCCCGTAACATCCCCTTCCTCATCAACTAATTCATTATTTACTTTATCTATTGAACAATCCTTCTCCATACACAACCGTATAGACATCGAACCCTGTGGCTGGAGCCGGATCTTATTTCAAATCCGCAAAATAGAAAAAAGGACAAAAGACGTCCTTCTCTGTTCGGCGAACTTTCCAAAAATCTCTGGCAGTTCTCCTGTTTTTTCCACATGCCAACACCCTCTCTTTACCTCACACCAACAGAAGACCAGGCTATTAAGCCAGGTCTTCTGACTGCTGATCACTTTACCGCGATCGCTTCTATTTCAATTAATGCGTCCTTTGGAAGCTTTGCAACCTGAAACGCTGCCCGCGCCGGATATGGTTCTTCAAAAAATTGTGCATATACCTTGTTCATTTCAGCAAAATCATCCATATTTTTCAGCAATACCGTTGTCTTTACGACATTATGCATATCCATATTTTCAGAATTTAAAATTTCTTTGATGTTCTGCAGCGATCGCATCGTCTGAGTTTGAATCATATCCCCGCCAAATTCGCCAGTCACGGGATCGATCGGAAGCTGCCCCGATATGTATATCATATCTTCTGTATGGATTGCCTGGGAGTAAGGCCCGATAGCCGCTGGTGCCCTGTCTGTCTCTAATTTTGATTTGTTCATCTCTATCCCTCTAATGCTTTCTTAAGTATCTCACATGCTTTTTCTACCGTACTTCTCGGACATGCAAGGTTCATGCGTGCAAATCCATCTGCATTCGCAATGAAATCACTGGCATATTCCAGATACAGGCCTGCTGCCGAAATGGTTCTAAACAACTCCTCCTCCGTCATTCCGTATGCACTCAGGTCAATCCAGCACAGATAAGTTGCCTCCGGTTTACAAAATTTAACCCTTGGAAGATTCTCTCTTAAATACTGATCCAGATACTCAATATTGCCGTCTATATACTCCCGCAATTCATCCAGCCACTCCTCGCACTCATTGTACGCAGCAATGATCGCCTCTACAGAAAGGGGATTCATAGAGCCACTGTAACGGCTGTCGTCAAAGGCCGCTTTCAGCTTCGCGTCATAAGTAAGTACATAAGAATGATTATTCCCCGCACAATTAAAACTTTTACTGATTGCATTCGCTGTTACAATACGCGGATCGTTTGGATAAAGTGCGGCCTGGGATATTGTCTTAACAGATGACCTTGTCAGGTCGCCATGCACTTCGTCTACAAAAATCCTGACATTATTATCAAAACATATGTCTGTCAATTTCCGAAGTTCCTCCTCCGTCCATACACGTCCGCTGGGATTGTGTGGATTGATGAAGATCAGCAGTGTATTTTCAATCTTTTTCGCCTCCTGCTCAAAAGCATCGAAGTCAATTGTATAATACCCTGTATCGTCATGCTTAAGCGGCAATTGTACGATCTTGCGGTTAAACTCCTTTACTGTTTCTGTAATCCACGGATACCCAGGTACAAAATACATCACTCCGTCCCCGTCGCTGGACATTTGTGCAATTGCCTCTCTCGATGCATTGATGATACTTGCAAAAAACGCAATATTCTCCCGCTTTGCCTCAACACTATGCCGGCGTTTCAGCCAGCTGCTGATCGCATCAAAATACCCGTCGCTCAACGTAGAAGTATAGTTTGCATACCCAAGTATTCTTTTATCAATACGCGCCTTCATCGCATCCAGAATCGGCTGCGGCACAGCAAAGTCCATGTCTGCTACCCACATCGGAATGTATTCATCCGGCAAATATGGATTGTATACGCGTCCTGCATCATACTTTTGAGAATTGGAATCCGACCTGTCAATTATTTCATCAAAGTTATATTTTCCCATAATTTTTCACCTCATTTATATCTTGTCATATTAGTTATTTCTCAACAGTCTCTCCTCTTAACTGAGCAAAGAACTTCTCGGATGTCTTGCCATCTCTCATTCTCTTATCAAGAATGATGTTACAGACCAATCCTAATGCTGCAAATACCAGACACGCGAGAAACACATACTTATAACCTGTCATCTGATATTTTTCAATCCAGCCCGCAGCAATGGAATACGCGAATGTATCCGGAATCGTCAGAATCAGGCTTTCGATTCCTACCGATGTTCCAAACAGCCATAACGGTGTCCGCACATGCGTCAGCATAGAGCTTGATAACGGAGACCGTCCCTTTACCGAGCATGCCAGCAGAAGCACACTCAATATACCTACCATAAAGAATGCCGGTGTCCACGGAATGATAAGAACAATACCCATACTCAGGATATAAAATGCCAGCCAGATAAAGTAGGAACGCACCGCCCCGGCCTTATCGCTCAACCATCCCGATATGATCGGCAAAACAAATGTAATACCATTATTCTGTATAGTATTTAACGCCGTGATCGCCGCCGTTGAAACGCCAAAATATTCTGCAAGCATGGGACTCAGATAGGTGAGGCCGATATATCCGGTATAGCCAAATGCAATCCCCAGCCATACAAGCCATTGGTTAGGATCCCTAAAGAGAATGGACAGATTTTTAATCGACATTTTATCTTCTTCAGAATTTGTCTTCACTTCTCCCTTTCCGCCGCTGCAAATAATCTGGAGCCCAATTAATGACAATACTGCCATACACATATATAGAATCAAAACCAGCCGCATAGCGACTGCCGCGTTGGCTTTAGCAACAATCCATGATGCAACAAAGCCAATGACCAGACCTGTTAACCCGTTAAATGAATCAAGCCATCCAAAAACTTTTCCGCTGAGTTCTTCTGGTGTTGTACTGGCTATCAATTTTGTAACCGAAGCCCATAGGGGTGTCAACGCAAAGACGACAAAGCATACGGTAGCAACTATATATCCCGGATTAAGCATCAGAACAATACAACTTACAATTGCAATACAATATGCAATACTCAGTAAAGTTCTTGGCTTAACTAAATCCGATAAAAAACCATTGTAAAAATATGCGATTACTGCTGCTACTCCCACCGCACTTAAAATCGTTCCGATCTGCCCGTCCGTGTTTCCGGTCGCCTCTTTATACAATACGTAATAATTTCTCACCAGATATTGGATATCAAACGCTGTCATGCCCATACCGCAGAAAAATACTGTCATCCACGCTTGTCTGCCCATCTTGATCCTGGGTTTCTTTTCTTCGCCCATAAATAAATTCTCCTCTCTTGTGTGTTAAAAATATCCAGTCCTTTGCATGTTCTATGGCCATATAGTTTATGCGCTAAACTTTATTTACTTTAGTATAGCAGATAAACTAATTGTCGTCAATATATTATTCCCAGTTTTTCGTTCAATCTGACAACGATTCTCTTATTTTTAACAGGCAATTTGTTCTATTTCAATATTGCTTAAGACCTTATACCTGATCATCTATCGTACAGCAAATAATCCTTGCCTTGTCTGGATCAAGCTCAACACGGAGTTTTTCTATGTCCATGACCGGTACTATATATTTATCCCAGGAGTTATATGCAGCCATACGCAGCTCCTCATTCTCTGGATCCTGCTCTGACAATTGATAAGTTTCCTGTATCTTTTCCCATGCCTCCTCCGATATCGGAAGAGATTCATAACTGTAAGCGCCCTTAAGCCCATATACCTTCTCTTTAAAAATTGCTGCATATATACAGAGAGTATGGGCATAAGTACCGTATGCTGATGCGTGCTCCCCATCTTTGTAATACATACTGATCTCAGGGTGATCTTTCGTTATACACTCAAATATTCTTCCTGTAGGAATCAAATCTGCCTGTATCTTTTGTGCCAGCTCTTCATATATTTCATACATCTCTTTCTGGTGCTCCGGTTTGTCCTGTTCCGCCCAGGGAACCACCTGCAATGGAACGACTCCATATTTTCTTGCAAACTTGGCCAAAGTCTCCCCATCCCTCAAAGTATCTTCTTTGGATGGTCCCGGATGCGCCGCCTGTTGCATAACCATATAGTCAAATTCCCCATGCATCAGTGCAAACCGAAGATCAATATAGTGCTCTAAATGCCATGAATACGGCACACCTGGCTCTGCAATCATCTGAACCTCTACATTTTTTCCATTATCCTGACAGATTTGCTTAAACAGTTGCGGCATATCATTATAATAAGTATGGCTGTTCCCTACAAAAAGCACTTTAAGCTTATTCTTGGGGTTTCTTCTATTATTACCGCTATCAGTCAGACTTTTCCCAAATCTGTACGCTTCATAAGGAAATACAGTATTTCTTGTCATTTCTACAGTACCACATCCCTTCGCCAGCATGGTCCCCTGATTCTGAAAATGCAGATAATCACACAATGTCTCATAATGATGCTCTATGCTGTCCATCGTCCAATCATCATCATTCCATGCAGCCACAATCATTGCGGATTTCATCTGCTTTTTCTTCAGCTCCGTACTAAAAACGCAGAATCTGTCCACAAGAGCCTTCAATTGCGCTGCCATTCCCCAAAAATACAATGGAGTCACGAATACTACCATATCTGACGACATCATCTGATTCCATACTATATCCATGTCATCCTTCTGGCTGCATTTTCCGCTATCCACAGTATATATTCCGCAATATCCACATCCCGTACACGGCTTTACCTTGTGCTCCTTTAAGTCAAATTCACTGATTTCATGTCCCGACTCCCTAGCTCCCTTTATAAACTGATCTGCCAGATAGTTAGAAGAGCTTTCCTTGTGGTAACTACTTTTTATCACAAATATTTTCATGATCATCTTCCTTTCTTTTCCCTTTTTAACCTAACCCCAGTAAATACATGATTCCCCTTCCCTAAATATGTTTCTTCTTTATATATAGTATAGTTGCTAAATTACTTTGTCAACAAAAAAATTCATTCAAATCACTTTTCCTATTGACAATCCTTTTTCAAACTGCTATATTCTTCCTGTCAAGAAGTTGACTAATCAACATCTCGCCCGGAGGTTTATATGATTGACAGATTTGAGAAGCTTACTGCCGGTGTGACTCGGATCTACAAAAGCATACAGAAGATCAAAAGGCACCGCATGGACTCCCTGGGACTAAAAGGAACTCACGTCATGTGCCTTCACTACTTGTCCGGACATCCCGATGGCCTGACCGCCGCCGATCTGTGCAGTATATGCCGGGAGGATAAGGCAGGCATCTCCAGGATCCTTTCCGATTTGGAAAAAACAGGGCTCATCACTTACTTATCAGACAATATGGCAAAAGACACAAAAAAATACCGCGCCAAAGCAGTCCTTACCGAATCCGGACACACCTGCGCCAAAAAGGTCACCAGCCTGATCATGCACGCGACTATTGCAGGAGGACTGGGAATCACCCCGGAAGAGCGAGATATCTTCTATCGCATACTATTTAAAATTGCGGAAAATCTTGAAAAAGTCTGTCAAAACCTTGAAAATGAAACCTCCCGACGGACCGTTTAGCCAGTTATTGTTCTCAGGAATGCAGCCACGAATCGTTGCTAGGCCCCTAGGCCGTGAATAGCAACTTTAGCCAAGCTGTCTGTCAGTATTTGATAAAGGAATTAAGAAGAAAGAGGATAACAACCATGAACCCACTCAGGAAAATGTACTGCAGAACCTTCCAGACTGCATTTAAGATCGCGCTTCCCTTCCTCCCTTACCGAACCCCGGAGATCATCGGAAGCGTCAAGGGAATCCCGGATATTTTAAAGAAGAAGAGATGCAGCGCCGTACTGATCATCACCGATGCCGGCATCCGCGGTCTGGGACTTACCAGACCGCTGGAAAAAGCACTGGCTGACAACAGCATTCCTTATTATATCTACGACAGGACCGTCGCCAACCCCACCACGGCGAATGTGGCAGAGGCTCTTCAGATCTACTGTGAAAATGGATGCGACGCCATCATCGGCTTCGGCGGAGGCTCCAGTATGGACTGTGCGAAAGCTGTTGGTGCAAGGGCGGTGAAGCCAAAGCAGTCTCTCGCTAAGATGAAGGGCATCTTAAAAGTTCATAAAAAGCTTCCGCTGCTCATGGCCATCCCCACCACTGCAGGAACCGGGAGCGAGACGACACTTGCGGCTGTCATCACCGATGCCGAGACAAGGCACAAATACGCCATCAACGATTTCCCGCTGATCCCAAGGTACGCCGTACTGGATCCGAAGGTGACCATAAGCCTTCCGCCCTCCATCACAGCCACCACCGGGATGGACGCCCTGACGCACGCTGTAGAAGCATATATCGGCAATTCCACCACCTACGGCACCAGAAAGAACGCCCTTTTGGCGGTGCGTCTCATCTTCGAAAATATCGATACCGTATACAACGACGGAAAAAATATTGATGCCAGAAGAAATATGCTTCACGCCTCTTTCTACGCAGGCTGCGCATTTACCAAGTCCTACGTAGGATATGTACACGCCGTAGCCCATTCCCTGGGCGGGGAATACAACGTCCCCCACGGCCTTGCCAACGCAGTGATCCTCCCCTTTGTCTTGGAAGCCTACAGGGAAACCATACACAAAAAGCTTCACCGGCTGGCTGTCGCCGCAGGCATCTCAGAGCCGGAGACTCCCGTCGGCGAGTCGGCAGCGGCATTTATCCAGGCGGTAAAAGATATGAAAGAGCGCTTTGGCATCGGCAACCATATTCCGGAGATCCGAGATGTAGATATCCCGAAGCTTGCCCACTACGCAGATAAAGAAGCGAACCCGCTCTATCCGGTACCTGTCCTGATGGATAATCTTAAGCTGGAAGATTTCTACTACCAGTTGATGGACGAAACGCAGGATGCTGACCTTAGCCAGACAGACGTTACTGTCTGCAGGTAAAGCTAACCGTAACGGACAGACGGGCAGACGAACAGTTAATGTACAGATCTGTATAACGTATAAAAGGAGGTTCCACCTATGAATGCAAATGAAATCAAAGAGCTTGTCCTCTTGCAGCGCAAATATTTCCGCACAGGAGCCACTCTTCCCGTGGAGGTGCGGCTCAGGGCGCTCGTAAAGCTCAAAGCATGCATCCTGAAATATGAAGACGAGATACACAAGGCTTTAAAGGCGGATCTGGGAAAAAGTGAATTTGAAAGCTACATGTGCGAGACAGGGATGACCTTAAGCGAGCTTTCTTATCTGATCAAACATATCTTTTCTTTTACGAAGGAAAAGTGCGTGCTTACCCCGCTGGCGCAGTTTCACGCCAAAAGCTACAAAAAGCCCTCTCCCTACGGAGTCGTGCTGATCATGAGCCCCTGGAACTACCCGTTCATGCTCACCATGGAGCCTCTGGCCGATGCCATAGCCGCCGGAAATACGGCGATCCTTAAGCCGAGCGCCTACTCGCCATGCACCAGCAGGATCATGAAAAAGATCGTCGAAGAGTGTTTCAGCCGGGAATACGTCTCGGTAGTCACCGGAGGGCGCGCCGAGAACAGCTACCTGCTGAATGAACATTTTGACTATATCTTTTTCACCGGAAGCCAGTCTGTAGGCAGGGAAGTGATGCACAAGGCTTCGGAGCACCTCACCCCGGTCACCCTTGAGCTGGGCGGCAAAAGCCCCTGCATCGTAGATAGGACTGCCAACATTAAGCTGGCCGCAAAACGGATCGTGTTCGGAAAATACTTAAACTGCGGACAAACCTGTGTCGCTCCGGACTATATCTACTGTGACCGGATAATAAAGGATAAGCTTCTGGCTGCCATAAAGCAGCAGATCAAAAAGCAGTTCGGCGCCCGCCCGCTGGAGAATAAAACTTATGGAAAAATCATCAATGAAAAACATTTTAACCGTATCCTCGGACTGTTCGACGAATCTAAGATCGTCTGCGGAGGAAGCTTTGACCGTCAGGCATTAAAGATCGAGCCGACGGTCATGGACAGGGTGACTTTCAGCGACGCCGTTATGCATGAAGAGATCTTCGGCCCCATCCTGCCGATACTGGTGTATGATTCCCTGGATGAGGCAGTCACAAACATCAACACTATGCCGCACCCGCTGGCACTCTATCTGTTTACTTCCGACAAAAGCGCGGTTAAAAAAGTAACCTCTCTGTGCGGCTTCGGCGGCGGATGCATCAATGATACCATCATCCACCTTGCCACAAGCGAGATGGGCTTCGGCGGCTTCGGTGAGAGCGGCATGGGCGCTTACCACGGGAAAGCCGGATTTGATACATTTTCCCATTACAAAAGTATCGTGGACAAGAAGACCTGGCTGGATCTGCCGATGCGCTATCAGCCCTACCGTAAGCTTTATCACCGGCTGATTCATATTTTCTTAAAGTAAATGTAAGGAAACCGTAATGCTTTCGGACTTGAGGAGCCTAACAGATATGCTATAATGGTAATTAAGGTCATGCCGTGAGCGGGCGCGGCCTTAATTTTTTGAAAAGAGGATGATTCCATGAGCCGTAGCAAAAGACCGGTCAGTCCTAAGAAACGCAGATACAGACGCATCCGGAGTGTGATGCTGTTTATCCTTATCCTTCTTATCGCTGTCCTTGGCGGTATCCTTGTCTGGCAGAAGAAGGAGGAAGCCGGCGCGAAAAAGGCACAGAAGGCAAAAGCTTCAGCGCAGGCCGATGTCGGAAAGTCTGAAGATCAGGAAGCGCAAACATCCGGCGGCGATGACAGTCCGGACAGTACCGATGACAATCAGGCGAACAGCGGTGACAGCCTGGACAGTACCGATGATAATCAGGCGGACAGCGGTGACAGCCCGGACGGACAGCAGGAAAGCGATGCCGCCGAAGATAATATTAATAAGGAAGTCCAGCTTGCAAAGAACACGGCCACAGAGGAAAAGCACAAAACTAACGGCCTTGCGATCTGCATGTACCACTATGTCTATGATAAAGACAACCCGCCCAAGGATAAGCTCAACAGCAACTTCATCGAGGTCCATGCCCTTGAGGAGGAGCTTAAGTACCTGACCGAGAACAACTATTACTACCCCACCTGGGAAGAGGTAAAGGCATACGTAGAGGGCGACCTGCTCCTCCCGGAAAAGAGCGTGGTGCTCACCTTTGACGACGGCGCCTACAGCTTCCTCAACTTAGGTGTCCCACTCTTTGAAAAATATCAGATACCTGTCACTTCTTTTCTCATCGGCAATATCGACGGGAAGAAGAAAGTAAAAAAATATGCCAGTGAATACATGACCTTCCAGTCCCATTCCTACAATATGCACCGGGGCGGCGGCAATATCGGCCACGGAGGGATCTTCCCGGTCATGGACCACGACGAAGCGGTTGCCGACCTTCAGAAATCCATCAAGATCGGCGGCAACGGGGATGCATTTGCCTACCCCTACGGCGACTACAACGACAGCTGTGTACAAGCGGTAAAAGATGCCGGCTTTAACTGTGCCGTTACGACAGAATACGGACGCGCGAAGCCGGGTGATAATCCGCTGCTCCTTCCGCGCGTCCGTATGTCTATGGGCCAGTCGCTGGCAAGCTTTAAAAAATTAGTCGAGTGATACCGCAGGCTTATCGTTGGTCACGTCCCCGTTTCCCGATACCGGTATCACATCTCCGAGATAGGTGGGCCTGGGTTTTGCGATGGTATATCCCACATCCTTAATCCTTGCCGCCATCTCCCGGAGCTTCCTGTACTTATCTCCGCTGTATACTCTCGTATCGCAGGTTACCCCGGCAGCCTCTATCCCCAGAGCCTTCGCGTCATAGAGCGCACGGTACATATGGTACTTCTGGGTCACCACAACGAGACGCTCTGCCTCGAAGATCTCTTTCGCCCTGTACATGCTCTCATAAGTAGAAAATCCCGCATGATCCATAAATATACATCCAGATGGTACGCCTTGCTCTATGGCGTAGTTTTTCATGGCATTTACCTCATCATAATCTTCTCTTCCGTGATCGCCGCTCATGATCATGCGGTCTGTAATCCCTGCCTTGTATATAGATATGCCCGTGTCGAGACGTTCCTTTAGCATCTTGCTCAAGCTCCCGTCCGGCTTTACCTGGGCGCCGAGCACTAAGACCGCGTCGATTTCATCTCCGGCCTCTTTTCCGGATAGCTGATTTGCATTCTCCGTCTCTGGCCTGTCCGCCAGCTCTTCCTCAAGCTCCTCTATGGTGACGATCTGTCTTCCAACCGACAATTTCACAAAGCCGTTGGTTCCCAGAAGCAGGACCATTCCGGCTGCAGAACATGTCAGAAAAAGCCTGAACAGCTTCTTGGGGCCCATTTTTTTTAATCGGTCAACCTTATCTTTCCATCCTTTTTTCACGGTATATCTCTCCTGTCTTTATGTACACGGTTTCCTGCCGTATTGTATCGTCTGGCTACAGCATACCTGAAAAACCTCCAATCTACAACCATATCAGCCGATTCTTAAGATAAAAATAAAATTTGCAGCGGCGGGAAACATCGCTTTCCCCGCCGCTGCAGTCACAATCATCACAAAATCAATTAATCTTTTTCAGGTAATAAAACCCGTATGCGGGTACGTTCAGCGCAACCGGCTGGACGATCTGCCCGGTGAGAATGTCCTCGTAGATCCCATCAGTCTCATTCACCCACGCAATGCGGTCGTACTCACTGAAATTGAACAAGCCGATGATCTTGTCCCCGTCATAGTATCTTCCCATTCCAAGAATCCCCGCATCCCATGTGTCGATCGTCCATGAATCCGCGTAGGAAACAAACGCCTTCTCACTCTTCCTGATCTTCTCAAGCTTACTCAGGCTCTGGAATACCTTCGCCTCTACTGTCTCAGGGTCGTCTATCTTCGCCGCATTCTCCCAATTCATCTTCCCTCTGTGGAGATAACGGGAATCGTCCGCCTTGTTATAGTCCTCTTTATAGCTGTAGTCATTGACCTGTGCGATCTCATCACCACTGTAGAGCACCGGGATACCGGACTGCATGAACATGTAAGCGTGGAGTGTGACATCGAACCTGATCGCACGCTCCATCGCCTCATCATCCTGCTCAAAGCCTGCCTTTTCAATCCCGCACATGGATGCGGTCGTCGCACAGAATCTGGCGTCACCGCTGACCGGATCCGCGTTGTAGAGCTCGCCGCGGCTGTTGCTGTCCCCGGCATACCCCTGGAAATAAGCGTTCAGGTACTGCTTGTGTGAGCGCTCGCCTTTGCCTTCGTTCATCAGTGTCCCGTAATCTAAGCCCCATCCGATATCGTCATGACAGCGCAGATAATTCAGGAACACGTACTCCTTAGGTAAGCCATTTACGATGTCAAGCTGTTTTTTTAACAGGCTCACATCCCTCGTAGCCACAGTATGCCATGTAGTTGCCATCGTTGTTACATTGTACAGCATATGGCATTCCGGCTTCTCTACCGTCCCGAAATACGGCACTACCTTCTCCGGTTCCATCACTACTTCGCCCAGAAGCAGTACACTCGGACATACGATCTCGCTGATGATCCTCATCATGCGCACGATCGTATGTACCTGCTTAAGATTCCGGCACTGCGTCCCCAGCTCTTTCCAGATATAGGGCACCGCATCAATACGGATAATGTCAATTCCCTTGTTGGCCAGATAGAGGAAGTTATACATCATCTCGTTAAATACCCGCGGATTTCTATAGTTCAGATCCCACTGGTATGGATAGAAGGATGTCATGACAAAATGTCCGGCATCTGGAAGCCAGGTGAAATTGCCCGGCGCTGTCGTCGGGAACACCTGGGGTACGGTCTGCTCATACATCTTCGGGATCGTATCATTGTTAAAGAAGAAATACCGGCTCATGTACTCGCCATCTCCCTGACGCGCACGCTTTGCCCACTCATGATCCTCGGAGGTATGGTTCATGACAAAATCCATACACACATTCATCTGCTTCTTATGGCAGGCTGCTGTAAGGCTCTCCAAATCCTCCATAGTACCTAATCTTTCCTGCACTTTACGGAAATCCGCCACCGCATATCCGCCGTCAGAGCGTCCCTCTACGGTATCAAGGAACGGCATCAGATGGATGTAGTTCACGTTGCATTTCTCCAGATAGTCAAGCTTCTCCTGCACACCCTTCATATTGCCTGCAAAATTGTCGATATAAAGCATCATGCCGAGCATATCGTTATTCTTATACCAGTTTGGGTCTTCTTCCCGCTCACGATCAAGCTTCTTTAAATCCTTGTTCCGCTCTTCGTAGAAACGGTGGATATTGTCGCACAGCTCCGCGAACATAGAATCATTCTCGTAAAGTTCAATATAAAGCCATTTCAGCTCATCAAAATGTCTTTCAAACCGCCGCACGAAAGCCGGATCCCTTCTGTTCCGATCCTGCGTGTCCGCATCCGTTGCTTCCGGGCCTGGGTCTGGCTCTGCGGTTTCTGATGCAGGTATCTGCTCTGATGTCTTAACTTCCGGCTCTGATGTCTTAACTTCCGGCTCTGATGCTTCAACTTCCGGTTTTGATTCTGATTCTGGCTCTGATGCTTCAACTTCTGCTTCTTTTTCAACCCGTACTTCTGTATCTGCTGCTTCCGCTTCTTTTCCAGCCTTTACTTCTGTATCTGCTGCTTCCGCTTCTTTTCCAGCCTTTACTTCTGTATCTGCTGCTTCTGCTTCGTTTTCAGTCTTTGCTTCTGCTGCCGGCGCTTCTTTTCCAGCCTTCACCTCTATATCTGCTGCTTCTGCTTCGTTTTCAGCTCTAATCTCTGTGTCTGCAGCTTTCACTTCCGCTGCAGCTTCCATTTTTTCTGCGGCCTTTGCTTCTGCTGCTTTCACTTCTTTTTCGGCCTTAACTTCGGCTTCTGCCGCTTTTTTAGCCTGTACCTGTACATTTACAGCCGCTTTCTTTGCAGCGGCTTTTTTCTTTTTTCTTGTTGATCTGCTGCCCATATGCCACCTCTTGCCTATTTAATTTAACTCCTTTTATTATACGTCCGGCATATTTTCATTTCAATGCAATTTTACATTTTTCAATAATATCTTTCATTTGGAATGGTAAAAACGTTAATATCCACGGGTCAGGAATGTGCACTGGCTGCGCGTTCTGTAAGAATATGATGCAAAAACCGCTCTACCGGTAAAGCGATGCCAGCACATCTTCCTCCATCCCAAGCTCTGTATCCCCCTCTGCCACAAGGCAAAGTACCGGAAGGCCGGTTAAGCTTTCAAGCATCCGCACATTATCCTCCTGCATGACGCCCCCGCTGTAATGATTCAGGATAATCCCCTTTGCGCCGATACCGCGAAGCTTCAGGTACTCTGACGTCAGCACAGCAGAATTGATCGTCCCGAGGCCCGCGTCCGCCACGATGACTGCGGGAAGCTTTAACGCCTTCACGATATCCTCCAAGAGCAGCTTCTGCCTGCTGTCCCACCGGATCGGGCACACGATCCCGCCGCTTCCTTCTACGGTCACGTAATCATGCTTTTCAAGAACGCTTAAGTAATCTGCTTTCACCTTTTCCATATCTACGGGATTCCCCTCTATCCTGGCCGCCAGATGCGGGGACACTGCCGGCTTATACAGATAGGAAAGAAGCGTGTTATCGGGCTGGCTGATCCCCGATCTCTTTTTTACATATCCGGCATCGCTCTCTTCAATATTTTCCGCCCCGGAAAGCGCCGCCTTATAGTATCCTGCCCGGTATCCGGCGTCCTTCAGCTTCTTCACCATCAGTGCGGTGACGTAAGTCTTCCCCATATCAGTTCCGGTGGCGGTAACAAATAATCCCTTACCCATTGCACAGCACCGCCTTATAGCCTAATCTGCTGATCATCTCCATATCGGACTCTATCGTGTAGCCGGAAGTAGTCAGCATGTCCCCGGAAATCACCGCATTTGCCCCGGACTGAAAGCATCCTTCACCCTTATCCTTCATCAGCCCTCTTCCCCCGGCCAGACGGATGGAAGCATCCGGCAGGATAAAACGGTACACCGCTGCGATCCGGCGCATGTCGTCCTCCGTAAGCCTTTCATTTTTCTCATAGGGCGTACCCGGAATAGGGTTCAGCATATTTACCGGGACGCTTTTCACGCCCAGCTCGCGCAGGGATACCGCCATGTCTATCCGGTCTTCTTTCGTCTCTCCAAGTCCCATGATCCCGCCGCTGCACACGGAAAGCCCTGTCGCCCTTGCCGCCTTTATAGCCGCAGTCTTATCCTCAAAGGTGTGGGTAGTGCAGATATTCGGAAAGTTTCTTTGGGATGTCTCCAGATTATTATGTACCCGCGATGCACCCGCTTCCTTCACCTTACGGAACTGCGCTTCGCTAAGCAGACCGAAGGATACGCATACTTCGATATCCACCTCTTTTTTTATCTCCCGGATCGCCGCGCACATCTGCTCCACTTCTGAATCCTTAAGGGCCCGCCCGGAGGTTACGATCGAGTACCTGAGCACTCCTCTGTCTGCATTGTATCTCGCCTGACGGACGATTTCCTGTGTGTCAAGCAGCGGGTATTCCATAGCATCAGTGCGGTAATAGGCGGACTGGGCGCAGAATTTGCAGTTCTCCGAACACCTCCCGCTCTTTCCGTTGATGATGGTGCAGATGTCAAACCCATTTCCGCAAAACTGTTTTCTTAACTCATCCGCTGCCCTGCACAGCTCCTCAAGCGGCGCCTCATAAAGCTCAAGCGCTTCTTCCCTTGAGATCTCCCCGCCGTTTTCCACCTTTTCCTTCAATTCACTGACAATTGACATAACTTTACTTTCCCCTTCCTTAATTCCACAGCCTGCCATTCGTTAATCCACATAAAATCCTGCTTTTCTCAGGCACAGCCCTGCTTGTTAATCTGCATAAAATCCTGCTTTTCTCAGGCGCAGCCCTACGCCGGATGCCAGGATGCAGAGAATAAAATCGCCCGGCATGTCCAGAGGGAAGCAGGACAGGAAGATCACTGCCCACGTGGCCGGTGTATTGGCATAAAAATTAAGGATCATATATTTGTAGGCAATGCCGATAGCATAAGTTACGGCAAATCCCGCAAGGCAGGACAGGAAAAAGTTCTTCGGACATGTCTTTAACCTTTCACTAAGTACTCCTGTCACATAAGCAGTTACAACAAATCCGAGCAGGTATCCGAAACTGGGCCTGAGGACATAGCCTATCCCGCCTCCCGCCGCGAATATGGGAAGCCCCAAAAGACCCAAAAGCACATAACAGCCTACTGACAGCGCCCCTTTATTCCCGCCCAGTACCAACCCGGCAAGTAATACGAAAAAGAACTGCAAGGTAAAGTAATCCATGTAGGGAACCGGCACTTGGATAAATGCCCCGATTGCCGTCAGCGCGGTAAACATCCCGCATAGGACCAGATTCTTCGTCGAAAGCTTCTTTGTCGTCACTGTTTCCATAAAATAAAATCCTCCTGTTATCCTGTGGTATGATCAAATAAATCTTTAACAACTATATAACAGGAGGAAATAATTGTCAACCTGTTTTTATTATAAGTTTACAATTGGTTGTCATTATGTGTTACTGTTCATGGGTCAGGAATGCGCACTGGCTGCGCATTCCGTAAGAACATGATACAGGAGTGAGGGGCGGCTTTTGCGCAGCAAAACTTAGGAATGCCGCCGCGAATCGTTGCTATGAGCGGCCCCCGGGCCGTGAATAGTAACCATTATGTTACCTGGCCGCCATCATCGCCCCGCCTCCGATTACTCCTACAAGCACGCCTGCAGCCAAAAAGTAACACATCCCTTCCATCATCAGCATTCTCCTCCTCTGCCTCTTCGTCATCCCCACACATTCCATAACCTCAAGCTCTTTCCTTCTGGATATGACCCCCGTAACCATTACATTCAGAAAATTAGTCAGCCCCGCGAATAAGAGCACCGCGCTGATGCTCCCGAAGATCATACGGCTCCCCCGGATATACCCTTCGGCTCCGGCTAAAAGCTCCGACTTGCAGACCGCAAAAATCCCGGCTTCCCCGCTTCCATCTTCCCCCGTCCCAGGCACCTCCTCCCGTCTCTTATTCTCCTCCAGACAGATATTTATGATCTGCCTTTTAACCTCCGGCTCCATTTCCTCCTCTGCATCCAGCTCCATGCAAAGCGTCTTTTTCTTTGCAGGCAGTTTCCTAAACCCTTCCTCACTGATCAGGAAATAGAGCAACCCCTCGGAGCCATGCCAGGTCTGCCGGATGCGCGGAAAGCCCTCTGCCCGGTTATCGAGATAGCCGCACAGGGAAAAGATCTCCGGCTCTTTTTCTATCCCCTCTGGCCTCTCTACCCCTTCCGGCTCCTGTACCTCATCCTGCTCCCATTCCTTTACATCATCTGCCCTCATCCGGCTCTGCATCTCCTCCTTCGTTCCAAGCGCAGTAAAATACACCGGCTCCCCCACGCTTCCTGCCGCCTCCTTCTCCTGCTTCGGCGACAGCCCGTGGTCGTGGAGTATCACCACGCCGGCGCCGTCTTCAAGGCTGTCCATATCCACCCCGAGGCGATGCTCCTTCACATACCTTTTAAGCTCAGCTATCTCTTCCCGTGAAAGGATCTGGATAACATCCGCCCCGAACCCTTCAATCACCGGCGAACCGTTAACCTGGCCGATGCTTTCCATTCCCTGCGATTCCTCCGTAAATGGCAGGACTGCTTTCCTGGAAATCATCGTGATCATATACGCGCCCTCCGTGACGTGGACCGTCTCCCGCTTTACCCCTTCAAGACCTAAAATACGCTCTCTTACCTCTGGGGAAATGGGTGAGTATTCGTCATAGTAGTTATCATCCAGCAGGTCAAGACTATCCCCATCAGTCTCAAGCGGATCCTTCCCGGCATCACGGAAGGTATATTCCGCACCGTGCCCTTCCTCCTGCCCGAACCGGCTGAACTTTCCCGCGATGAGAAAATCCGGGTGCCGCCCGATCACACGGGTGTAATCACTTTGCTCCGTAATATATAAAGCCCCGAAAAACGCAGAAATGCCAAGAAACATCGAGAATACCGTCAGACCAAACCTTCCCCGATGCCGCGTCACATTCTGCCACGCCAGATAAAAAAGCTCTCCTTTGGCGCTTCTCCTCCTGCATCCCGCCCGCGCCTTCATCTTCGCTGTCTTTCTCTTCCCAGGCTTTACCCCTGTATAATTCACACTTTCCACACAGGACATATTTACTGTACGAAAGATTACCCAGGCTGACACGCCAAACGTAAGCAGCGCCGCAAATGCCACCGCAGCAGCAAGTATTTCCACATAGAAAAACCGGACCTCTCCTGCGCCGCCAAAGCTCCTAAGATACTGGCTCCCCAGAATTTCCGGTATCACAGCCCACAGAACTGCTGAGGCCAGAACCGCCCCTGCTGCCGCCCCCAAAGCCACAACGCTTATCATCTGGCAAAGATAGACCTTGCAAATCTGCCTGCCCGTAGTGCCGATGGTATTCAGAAGGCCCATCTGGCGGATATCTCCTGCCATAGAAATCCCCATCACATTGTAGACCAGAAAAAACATCCCACCAAGTACCACGGCTGCACCCAGAACCGCCGTATCATACCCGCCCGCCGCCAGGCGCACCGCATCATGGGCCGCCGTATTCTGAACGGACAGCTTTATCTCCCCCGGCACATCCTCATACAGCCGCTTTTCCGTCTCCCGCCAGTCCATGCTGTCTGACGGGCAGATCAGAATATCCGATTCCTTTTCGATAGCAAATCCCCATTCCCTTGATTTTTCTTCCGAAATGTAACCGCAGGCAAGTCCCGGACGGTCCTCCGTATAGTCCGTATACCAGCCGCACAGCGAAAACTCCTCCTGTTCGGTCCGAAAAAGTCCTACATTCACCGTAAGATCTATCCGCATCCCCATCTCCGGCTTTGAAATCCCCAGAGTTTTTAAGGCTTTCACCGGCAGCATCAGCTCCTGACTATTTTCCGGATAGTGCCCGGAGATATCTGTATAGGCCGGTTTCACGATTTTTTCCCATGCCTGCCCATCAAGCACCAGAATCCGGCAGACACGTCTCTGACTGTCAGCATTTTTACTTACATCTCCTTCCCCGGCTATTCCCTCTCCGGCCAGAATGCTTCTCCCCGCCTCCTTTACATAGCTAAGCGTGCGTACCTTCTCGTACTGCTGCGGCTGTGCGCCCTCGATACAGGCTGACGCAGCAGTACCGGCCGCCCTCACTGCCCGCGTGTACTCCGCCCGCACCTTGCCGAAGGAAATGCCGAACACCATGGTCAGCGTAACGACACACAGGCAGACCGCCCCTGCAAGGATCCGGTTCCTGCCCTTATTGCATCTTCCGATCTCCCTCGCCAGCATCCGGATCACCGGCTGGTTATCATTAGGGACATATCCATGATGCTCCATCATCTCTCCCTCCCGCAGATTCTGCCGTCCTCAAGCCGCACAATACGGTCCGCCATCTGGGCCACTTCTTCCTGATGGGTCACCACAACCACCGTCTGATGAAATCTTTCCGCACATGACTTAAGAATCCCTGTCACTTCCATGCTGGTGACCGAATCCAGGTTCCCCGTAGGCTCGTCAGCCAGAAGTATGGCCGGCTTTGCCATGAGTGCGCGGGCGATAGCCGCCCTCTGCTGCTGTCCGCCGGATAACGTGTGCGGCAGCCGCCAAAGCTTGTCCGCGATCCCCAGGCTCTCCGTCACCTGCCCAAGCAGCCCGGAATCAACCGCCGCACCGTCGAGCCTGAGTGGAAGCACGATATTTTCATAAATACTCAGCACCGGAACCAGGTTGTACTGCTGGAACACGAATCCGATATTCCTCCTGCGAAAAATGGTCCTTTCCTCCGGATTCATATCTCTTAAGCTGCTTCCCCGTATCCATACGCCTCCTTCTGTCGGCACATCCAGCCCGCCAAGCAGATTAAGCAGCGTGGTCTTGCCGCTCCCAGAAGTACCCACAACCGCCAAAAATTCCCCGTCCGGTACGGACAGGGTCACATCATCAAGGGCACGGACTTCGTAAGTCTCCGTGACATAATATTTTTTCAGGCCGGCGGCTCTTAACATCTCCATAGTAATCTCCTCCTTCGGCGGACGTCCGTCCGCCTGATCTTCCCGGGCTTTTGTTCTCTCAAAAGCTCCCGCAGCTACTACTATACCGGGCAAATCTAACAAATCTCTAACAGACTCAGTATATTTCCGTAAATCTACGCGAACCGTACCTTTCACTTGTCTATATTTCCATCTTCCGCCTGATCAGCAGCCGACGCAGTCACCGCGGAAGGTTCATCTCCATCGTAAGCCCCGGCTCTTCTCTTCTTGCCGCCAGAAACCCGCCATGCCTGCCCACGATCTCACGCGCCAGGTAAAGCCCGAGCCCGAACCCTTCCTGAGCAGTGACCCGCCTCCCCCGGTAAAACCGCTTAAAGATCTGGCCCTCCTCTCCTTCCTCAATACCGATGCCGTAATCTCTCACCCGTACCTTTAAAAACATCTCACTTTCCGTCACGGACACCTCAATCTTCTCTCCAATCCTGCTGTACTTTACCGCATTGTCAAAAAGATTAAAAAGCGCCTCCCCCAGCCAGTTAGCGTCATGGGCCAGGCCCGCCTGTCCGGGAAGGCTCACCGTGACATTAAGCTCTTTTTCCTCCGCCTGGCACTGTATCTGCCCCAGCGCATTTCTGACAGTCCTAAGGATATCCGTCTCTTCTTTTTTAATCTGGATGATATGCTGCTCTAACCGGGACATCCGAATAAAGCTCTCCACGAGAAAATGCAGTTTCCCCGCGCTCTCCCCCGCAGCATCCAATGACCGTAATACCCCATCGTTTTCATCATCCTCCGCCATCTCCTGTAAAAATCCAAGATACGTCTCCAGATTCGTAAGAGGCGTGCGCATCTGGTGGGCGATCTCGGATATGAGCCTCTGGATCTCATCCCGGCTCCTCTTCGCTTCATCCCGGCTGCCCTGCATCATCTCCTGCACACGCACAAGCCGATGCTCCAGCTTCCCGCAAAGCGTCTCCTGGCCTGATGCCGCCCCTCTGATTACCCGCTCAGCCAAAATATCCTCCGCAAGCCCGGCAATTCGTTTTAATTCCTGTTCTCTCTGCCTTCTCTGCCAATGATACATCCCCGCCCCGCCGCAGAAAACTCCCGCGAGGATACCAAAAAATATCGCTATATACATCCCATGCTGCCCCTTTTATCCTACCGTTACACTCTGCCCGGCTCCCGGCCTTTAGCTAACCTCTATCCGGTACCCGATCCCAAACACATTTTTAATGCGGCAGGCTCCTTCTGAACCCGGCGAGATCTTCCTGCGTAAACGATTTATCGTCACACTCACCGTATTATCCACCACGAACTGTCCGTCAATCCCCCATACATGCTCCAGAATGTTTTCCTTTGTGAGCACCTGCCCCTGATTTACCATCAGATACTCCAACAGCCGGTATTCTTTGGCCGTCAGGGATATCTCCCGGCCTTTTACAAATACCCGCTTCCGTTCAGGGTAAAGGACAAGCTCCCCCGCACAAACCGTCTGCTCTGCCCTTTCCCTGCTTTCCCTGGCGTCCCGCTTCAGTACGGCCTCAATCCTTTTTTGCAGCACTTTCATGGAAAAGGGCTTGACCACGTAATCATCCGCGCCCATGTCAAAGGCGGCAAGCATATCCTTCTCCTCGTCTCTGGCCGTCAGGAAAATAGCCAGGCTCATGCGTTCGTGATGTAATTGTGTCTGATCTCCTGCCTGCAGCCTGGCACAAAACTTGCTCTTAAGTTCCTGATACAGGCCGATGCCGTCTCCATCCGGAAGCCCGATGTCGATCAGCAGCAGCGCCTCCCCGTTTCCCATAAGAGCCAGTGCCTCCGCTCTCGTCCTCGCACAGACCGTAGCGTAGCCCGCATTTTTAAGGCTCATATCCAATGCCTGATTTAACAGCCTGTCATCCTCGATAATTCCGATTGTCCGGATATCCCTTTCAGGCAGTCTTTGCTCTTGTCCTTCCCTATCCATCCTGCGATTTCTCTTACCTTCCTTCCGTAATTTCAATACGGCCTGCCTTTGTTCCGCAGCGCTCTGCAAAAGCTTTGCCATAACCCTTGAATATTCTAGCATAAAGATAACCTCATTGCTATTATAATATGTTCCCAGATTCAAAACCTCACCTCACTCCTGATGAATAACCAAAGCAATCTTTCCCACTTTGAAAACACCCCGGCCGGTGCTATAATGAAAGAAAATATTTTATTCACACACATAA
Source organism: Lachnospiraceae bacterium (assembly GCA_910575105.1). Classification (GTDB taxonomy): domain Bacteria; phylum Bacillota; class Clostridia; order Lachnospirales; family Lachnospiraceae; genus MD308. The sequence continues at coordinate 66,086 of CAJTDK010000009.1, read as the reverse complement.
TCTGCGCCTCAGGGCAGCCCGATGAGAGGAGGCTTATCCATATGTTTGAAATCAAAGGAAAAGTAAACACAGCTATCTGCTACGCAAAAGTGGTCGAAGACGAAGCAGTCGAACAGATCCGCCGGATGTGCGATCACGAATTTACAAAAGACAGCCGCATCCGCATTATGCCGGATGTTCATGCGGGGAAGGGCTGCACTATCGGCACTACGATGACTGTCACAGACAAGGCAGTTCCGAACATCGTAGGGGTAGATATCGGCTGCGGCATGTTCACGGTCAATCTCGGGAAAGGAGACATCGACCTTGAGAAGATCGATGAGGCCGCACACGTTATCCCTTCGGGACGGAAGGTATGGGAAGACCGGAAAGAACCCTTCGGCCTGACAGAGCTTATCTGTTACAGAGAACTGAAAAATCACGCATGGCTCGAAAGAAGCCTCGGCACTCTCGGAGGCGGCAACCATTTTATAGAGATTGACCAGGCCGGGGACGGGACGAACTACCTGATCATCCATTCCGGCAGCCGTAACCTTGGCAAGCAGGTGGCGGAGATATATCAGCAGCTTGCCATTGACCTGGCAAAAGGGAAGGAAATCTATTTTCAGGAGCGCCAGCGCATAATCGACAGCTACAAGGCGGAGGGAAGACGGCAGGAGATCCAGGCAGCGCTGGAAAAAATCGCATGGAAGAAGCGGAAGACTTCCATACCGGAAGACTTGTGCTTCCTGTACGGGACTTATCTTGAAGACTATCTCCATGACGTGAACATCTGCCAGCGTTTTGCCTGTCTAAGCCGGGAGCGGATGGCTAAGATCATTCTGGATATGTGCGGCCTTACCGTTAAAGAATCCTTCCACACCATCCACAACTACATCGATACCCAGGAGATGATCTTAAGAAAAGGGGCTATCGCCGCCCACGCCGGAGAGAAGGTACTGATTCCCATCAATATGAGAGATGGCAGTGTCCTTGCCGTCGGCAGGGGGAATGCCGACTGGAACTACTCTGCACCCCACGGCGCGGGAAGGCTTATGTCCAGACGCGCGGCAAAGGAAAGGCTCACCATGGAGGAATATCAGGAGACCATGAAAGGAATCTACACTACCTCCGTCAGCGAAGCCACCTTAGACGAAGCGCCCATGGCGTACAAATCTCTGGAGGACATCATCGGTGTCATCCAGGAATCCGTTGACATTATCGATGTGATGAAACCCATCTACAATTTCAAGGCGTCCGAATAAGTAAAGACTTTAACGAAACGCAAAGTTGACGCCCGGAAACCGCAGGTTGGTTGTATTTACTGCTGACAGGAAGTAAAATAATTACCGTTTACTGGTTTCTTTATCATCCACTAAACGGAAATTATCTACAGGAGGGAACAAACGATGACATTCGGGCAGAAACTGAAATTATTATTAAAGGACAGCCGCATGTCCCAGGAGGATTTGGCGGAGCAGCTTAATGTATCCCGGCAGGCGGCCGGGAAATGGGTGAACGACAAGGGAATGCCGGAGGTCGGAAAGCTGATACAGATCAGTGAGATCTTCGGCGTATCCCTGGATTACCTGCTGAAAGACGAGTATGAGGAATCACCTGAGGAAACCCGCGGGAAGACTCTGCTGCCAAACAGCGGTTATTACGTCAGCCAGGAGATGCTTGACGGATACCTGTCCTGCAGCAGGCAGAATATCCTGCAGCTTACCGTCGGCATCAGCCTGCTGGTCTTATCTGATCTCTTTGACTATCCGGGATATCACAACTTCGTAACATCCCTGTTATACTGGACCGCGATGACAGCCGGAATCAGCCTGGTTATCTGGTATTTTTCCAAGCCCAGGCAATATCAGGAGATCAGAACCGGACCTCTCATCTTTGATGACAGCGTATTCAGGGAATTCCGGCAGAGAAGGGACACGCGCAGAAGACATTATGCGGTGATGATAATTGCCGGAGTGGTGATTCTGCTGGCAAGCTCTGAGCTTGAGTTGGACTTACTGGCTCATTTTGAACCTGCAGTCTGCAATATCTTCAGCACACTGGCTGACGCGGTATGGCTGTCTCTGATCATATGGGCCGGGATGTCTATGTATACAGACAGCCTGATTACCAGAAATGCTTCCCAATCTCCCGGAAATCCACCTGCGCGCCGGTACCGCTGGATATATGCGGCGTTTCCCGTTACCGCCTGCGCGGCCATGATCGGTTTGGCGACAAATGCCTGGAGCCCATACGCGCCCATACTTATTCTTTTTTGCTGCCTGTTAGCCGCCGCATGCAGGCTGCTACTGGAAAGGAGGGACGAAGATGCGTAAGAAAAGGGGTAAGGAACGCCTGATAAGACTCAGGCCGCTCTTTCTATTGGCGCTTTGTTTCCTCCTTCCGTGCGGCGGATGTTCTGGACAAAGGGGCGAAAGCCCGGCTAAAAAATATACTGCTGATGAACTGGATAATCTGGCTTTGCTTAAGGTGTATCTGCCGGATAGCAGCGAACCGGAAAAGATCATCCGGGACGAGGAGATCCTGTATCAATATAATCACTGCTTTCCCTCTGACTCAGCTTCGTACTCCGAAGAGCGGCAGGCAGAATGGGAAAAAACCGCTGACAGCGCAGCGGAAAAATATCATATCGTCTCCTACAAGTATCCCGTCTCCCGCCTTCACAAAGGGGAGTTGGAAAAGAACATGACAATTACCATATATGAGGATACCGATGTCATCAAAATAGAAGTCTCTGAAGAAAGCATGAAGGGCGTGCCTGTTCCCGTGGAATATCTCGTCTTTTATTCTGAAGGTTCTGATGAAGAGACAGAATTTTACCATTCCCTTCTTGATGAATAAGCGTGAATATTCACTCCGAAGCAAAACCGTACAGCGGATATTGATCATCCGCTGTATTATCGCTCCGGATACTCCTTATTCTTCCAGTACCACCATTTTAACTTTTCCGCCTCGCGCTCCTCATGCTCGGCAAAATACACCGCACAACGGTACACATACAGCGCGCAGCGATCTTCTTTAAAGCCTTTTTTCAGGCAGTCCAGTTGATACAGCTCCTCCGGATCCCTGCCTTTTAAGTCCGCGACGCACCGGATACCGATATTGTGCATGTGCCGCTCTATATTCGTGCCCACGCCCGGTATGCTCCTCAGATCGCTGACCGGGGAGTCTTCTGAAAATGTATGATTATCAACGTTTTTATCTTTCTGCATATCAAACCCTCCTGACAGGCCCCACGACCTATGAAAATGATACCACTCAATCCCATTTCCTGCAACAAGGAATACTGGTATTACTCTGCAAATACCATCTCCTCAATTCCTTTCCCCGGCGGCACGATGGGAAGTACATTCTCCTCCCGCCCAATGATGAATTCGATCACTACCGGAACCTTCCGCTCTCCCCTGGCATCCATCAGCGCCCGCCCAATCTGCCCGCCCTCCGAGACGCGGATTCCCTTCGCCCCGTAGCTTTCTGCCAGCCGCACAAAATCCGGCGTGTATTCCGGGCACCTTCTGGAGGGCGCGCTGCATCTGTCCGGGCAGCTTCTCCGATACCTCATGCAGGTGCAGGAATAACGCCTGCCATAGAACATCTCCTGCCACTGGCGCACATTTCCCAGATAACCGTTGTTCAGGACACAGATGATGACCGGCAGCTCGTAGACGACCGCTGTAGCCAGCTCCTGGACCGTCATCTGTAGGCCGCCGTCACCGCAGACGGCCAGGACATCCTTATGCGGATTCCCAAGCTTCGCCCCAAGCGCCGCCGGAAGGCCGTACCCCATGGTCCCAAAGCCGCCGGAAGTCAGCAGGCGCTTTCCGCGCGTCAGCTCAAGGAACTGGGTTGTCCAGAGCTGATTCTGCCCTACATCCGTGACGATGACCGCATCGGAAAAGAGCTGATTGATCTTCTGGATGACCGCAAAAGGTGTCACCCCGCTATCACTGTACTGTCCCGCCGCCAGCGGCCGTTTCCGCTTCCAGACCCGGACCCGCTGCCGCCACCCGGCAAAATCAAATTCCGGTGTATACTCAAGCAGCTTCACGATGGCCTCCTTTGCGTCCGCCTTGACCGAAATCTCCGGCTTGATGTCCCGCGATATGGATGCAGGGTCGATGTCCACATGGATGATAGCCGCCCCTTTTGCAAATTCCTCCGCTTTTCCGGTGATGCGGTCGCTGAAACGGACTCCGATGGAAAACAGTACGTCGCACTGACTGACCGCCATATTAGCGGCATAGCTGCCATGAATGCCGACATTCCCTACATACAGCGGATGATCTGTCGGCAGCACGCCTTTTCCCATGATGGTAGTGACCACCGGGATCCCTGTCTTTTCCGCCAGCGCAGTCATCTCGCTGCCGGCCCGGGCGATATGTACTCCCCCGCCGGCCAGAAAGACCGGGCGCTTCGCCTCCCTCAGACAATTAAGCAGCCTTTTGATCTGCCCTTCGGAAAGCGGATCACCGCTCTTCGTACCGCAGTCCTCCTCTTTCGGATACACCCCGCTCCCTAACGCCTGCTGGATATCCTTCGGCAGATCCACCACCACGACTCCCGGCTTTCCCGACCTCGCGATACGGAATGCTTTCTTAATGATTCCGGCCAGCTCATCCCTCTTCATCACCGTAACCGCATATTTACTGATACTCCTTGTCACCGCAGCAATATCGATCTCCTGAAATGCTGCATTTCCAAGCAAATGCGTGGGAACCTGCCCGGTAAAACAGACCAGCGGCACACAGTCATAATTGGCAGTCGCAATTCCCGTCACCAGATTGGCCGCCCCAGGCCCGCTGGTCACCAGGCACACCCCTACCTTCCCGGTTGAACGGGCGTAACCGTCCGCTGCGTGAATAAGCCCCTGCTCATGACGGGGCAGGATGATATCAATTCCCTGCACGCCGTACAGCGCATGGAACAGATCGACCGCCTGCCCGCCCGGATAGGCAAACAGCGTATCCACCTGTTCACACTGCAATGCCTTCACCAATAATTCCGCTCCCGTAATCTCCATATCTCTATCCTCCTCGATGTATGCATGTACTTGCTTGCAATAAACGCAATCAATCACGGCACTGCTCTCACCAGTGCCGTACAATCCAATCCTTCCGTCCCCGGCAGACACGGACAGACACCCATCAGCCCTGCCCCTGCATCCCCCGGATAAACGCCGCAACCGACTGTCTGATATACCGTTCCTTTTCAACCGTAAAGAGCGCTTGATCAAAAGAAGCGCTCAAAAACGTATAGCCAAAGGTACTGGAAAAAATAGTAAGCGCCAGACATTCAAAATCCATATGCGAAAGCTTCCCTTTTTCTTCCATTTCCTGAAAATACCGTGTCAGGGAGAACAGGAAAGCCTCTGGCACCTTCATGATCAGCGGAGCCGTCTCCCCATAGATCTGCGGCGCCCGCAGTCCGATGGACAGTCTGACAAAATCCGGCGTCATCCTTTCCATATATTTTGTCATGAACATGGTAAGATCCGGCTCAAGCTCCCACTTCACGTCTGCAAAGAGTTCCGGCGTCACATCCCCCCGCCACCGCTCCTGCTCCACTCCGCTTAACACAATGTCCTTTTTCGTCCTGAATTTCCGAAACAGGGTGCATTCATTGACACCTGCTGCCCCTGCAATATCCCTTGTAGTCGTTGCGACGTAGCCCTTGTCCCGGACTAAAGCCATCGCCGCATCGATGATCCTCTGGCTGGTCTCATCCATTCTAAGCGCCCCCTTACTGCTATGCAAGTGATCGCTTTCATTCTAAAGGGTTAAGCCGCTCCTGTCAAGAGCTATCTCAAAAGCGCCAGATTTCCCGTCAGCCTGTTCACCTTCTTTTTCGCCCCGCAAATAGCTATTCCAAGATAGTTCAGCTCCGCTCCGGTTACACCTTCCATTTTTTTCATAAACTCATCATAGGTTTTGCACCCCTGTGCCAGATCCGTAAAGTCCACCACCGTAAGGTCCGAAAACTCCGGCTCGTAAAGCTTCTCCCGGACAGACCTGATCAGCTCAGGATTCCCCTTTAAGACCGGAACCGGAAATTCGATGATCCCCAAATGCTCCTTCCCGGTCTTATCATGCACCTCTGCACCGACCACCTCCGGCATCTGCTTCCCCAGAGTGATGCCCATGATCGCCGCCGTGTTTGCAATCATGCCAGACGGCAGATTTTCATCGATCACCATAACACATTTCTCATTCTGTACATCCACTTTCTACTTCCCCCTTACTTTTTTGTCATACGCTGAAATAAATAACCCCGCCACCGTAAGAACCGTCCCTGCGGCAGAAGCAGGCGTCACCCGCTCGTGCAGCACCGCCGCGGATGTCACTACCGTTATCACCGGAACCATGTAGATATATATACTGGTCTTTACCGCCCCCAGCTCCTTCACCGCCACATTCCACGTCACAAAGCACAGGGCAGACGCCCCAAGTCCCAGATAGAGGATATTGAACAGGGCCGTCCTGTCTGCAAACCGCGCAATCCCCGGTTCAAATCCAAAGAAATATAGCGCCGGCACCATAAAGAGGATTCCGTAGAAAAATGTCCTCCGGGTGGTAAGTATGACCGGATATCCAAAGCTGCTGATCTTTCTTGTGAGCAGAGAATAACACGCCCACACTAATGCCGCGAGCACCGCAAGCATATCCCCGGCAGGGTTAAGCGAAAGCCGTGCGCCGTTAAAGCTGATCATGGCAATGCCCGCCATTGCAACGATAAATCCGGCGAAGAAACCTGCTCCCAGCTTTTCCCTGAATCCCTGATCAGTGCCGGGCCTCAGAGCATAAGGCAGTATTGCTGTAAAAAACGGCGCAACCGATATGATGACCCCTACATTCGACGCCATCGTAAGGGTGAGGGCGATGTTTTCCAGCAGATAATACAGGCAGATCCCGCAAAGCCCCGCCAAGGCAAACGTCACCTCCTGCCTGCGGCTCACTCCCTTAAGGCGGCGCGGACAGACAAGATAAAGCGCCAGAAATCCCATGACAAACCGGTAGAACAGGATCTCCACTGGCCTGAAATCCAAAAGCAGCACTTTCGTGGAGATAAATGTGGTTCCCCAGATGACGATCGTAAACAGCGCCGCCAGGCTTCCGGCAGAGCCTGATCTGCTGCCTTCGGCCAGTCCCTTACTCCCCATGATATCCGCCTCCTTTACTGTCTCTCTTATATCCGCTGCTATCCCCGGCTTCATCTCTGCCCACTCTCCTGGCCTTAGCCCCTGCCTCATCTCTTTCCACTCTCCTGGTCTCGGCCCCGGTCTCACCTTCATCTCTGCCCGCAGCCCTGCCTGCACCCGCAGAAAATACATCCCGGTAAAGCCCCGGCGCAAGTCCGATAAACTGGCTGAAATAATTGGCAAAATGGCTCTGGTCTGAAAATCCTGTCCGCATAGCCGTCTCCGCAGGAGGCACCCCTTCCGCCAGCATACGCTTGGCCGCGCCGATGCGTACCGCCTCAAGATAACGGTACGGCGTAACCCCCTTCTCCTTTGTAAAAGCTCTAAGCAGCGCTGATTTACTAAGTCCCGCATAGCGGCAGATCTGATCCAGGTAGATCCGCTCCCCGAAATGCTGCTCCATATATTCACATGCCCGCCCGATCTCCCTCCTGCACTCCAAAACACAGCTCTCAAAGGGCTGTCCGAACTTCTGAATAAGCAGCGATATGAGAAACAATAAAGTTTCCTCCCTGCCGAAATCCCCTGTTTCTTCCATGATCATCCTGTGAAGTGAGCGCACCTGGCAGGCGATCTCCCCATCCCAGACAACATTTTCCGAAAAACCCGGAAGCATATGCTTCCCCGTAATTTCTTCGGCCAGGCCGAGCATAGTCTGCTCCCCGATATTAAGCCCTCGGTAATCAAACGTCCCGCCGTCGCTCTGCACGCAGGCGTGGCTGTCCCCCGGATTGAAGATCACGACACTGCCGCTCTCCAAAACATACTCCCTGTTCTTACAGGAAAGCACCCGCTGCCCGCCCTCCACAAGTCCGATGACATAATGCCTGTGAAAATGGTTGGGAAAGGGCTGCATGATCCCCTCGAACCGATAAGCCTCTATCCGCAGTTCATCATCGTACACTGCCGTTCTCATTTCCCTCTTCATGTAAAATTCCTCCTTGTCACAGCCATTTTACTCCAAATCCTGACCTGCGTCTTGTAAAATATCTTCATCTCCGGCCATTTCCGGCAAAAAAAGGAGGCAACGTTTATTTGCCCCCTGATGTTTTTACCGCCCACCGAAGTTTTGCGCAGCCTGCCCTGCTGTTCCTCCTGCATTCCTCTGCCGACGGCCGGATCACTTCCTTTGCAATGTCACAAAAGACGCCTTCCTTATAGAACCGCTTAAATGCCTTCTTCACCAGTCTGTCCTCACCAGAGTGAAAGGTAAGGACCGCCGCCCTCCCGCCGGGCGCCAGCGCTTCCGGCAGTCCCGAGAGCATCGCCTCCAGCACCTCAAACTCACTGTTCACATCGATGCGGATCGCCTGGAATACCCGCTGGCAAGTCTTTTTCACCAAAACCTTTTTCTGCTTATCCTCCGGCAGGAAGACAAGCGCCGCCTCAACTGCTTCTCTGAGACAGGCCGTAGTCTCGATCTTACTGCCGCACCTAAGCCGCCTGCTAATCTCCTGCGCGATCTCCTCCGCGTAAGGCTCGTCGGCATTTTCCCTAAGCATCCCGGCAAGCTCCTCCTCGTTAAGCTCCAGAAGCCTTTTTGCCGCCGTCACTCCCCTCTCCGGGTTAAGCCGCAGATCTAAAGGCCCGTCTGCCTTATAGGAAAATCCCCGCTTAGGATCGTCAATCTGCATAGAAGACACCCCCAGATCCGCCAGCACAAAGTCAAATGGCCCATACTCTCTGCCGATACGGGAAATCTCTGAAAAATTCTCCCGGACCGCCGTCAGCATATCCTCACCGTACCCAAGACCTTTAAGGCGCTCTTCTGTCTTTTTTATCTCGATAGGATCCACATCAAGTCCCCAGATATGCCCTCTGCCCTTCAGCTCCTCAAGCATCCGGCGCGTATGTCCGCCGTACCCAAGCGTCAGGTCAAGCCCCTTCTCTCCCGGCCGGATCTTAAGGATCTTAAGAATCTCCTCCACACAGATGGAAATATGCATCCCCGCCGGAGTACTCCCTTTGCTTATCACCTTCTCTATCGTATCCGCATATTTCTCCGGCTCATGCTCCTTATATTTTTCCGCAAAGCTCCTCGGATGGGTTCCTTTGTATCTCTGCCTCCGCTTGTGAATGATAAAGCTCTCCCCACTGGAACAGATTTTCTCAGTCTTTCCGTCCGCCACAAGGTACGCCTCCCCGAAGACTGTCACCGCACCGTCCTTTTGCAGGATATAGCTGCCGTCCTCCAGCGCGTAGAACTTCCGCCCGAAGCTGTCCGGATAGGTAATGTCCTCCATCAGCCGCTTTCCGTCCAGCAGATCATCCTTCACCGCCTGATAGTGGGGCAGCACATTACACCGGGTAAGCCCGAGGCCTTCGATGAATCTCTGGTAAGTCCGGCTGGTGCTCTCCCCCGGCACCTCCGGCTGCGCGTACACCGTCCCGGCGCAGTTCATGGTTCCCGCGCTGATCCCGATCACGAGCCCGTCAAATGCCTTAACCGCCGGGATAAGCCCGATCCTCTGGAAAAATCTGTTCTGCGTCGGCACATGTCCTCCTCCCAGGATGAGCACATCATAAGCGCAGAGATTCTTCACCGTCTCCTCCCCGCTGCGGCCGTCGCACAGATCAAAAGCCGAGACTGAAAGCCCCGTTTCCCTGACGGTCTTCTCAAAAAAGAACCGCATCTCATTATTCTTCATATAGGCGTCCGGATCGGAACAGACGAAAAGACATCTCGCCTGCTCCTTCCAGTCCTCCTTAAGCTTCTCCACCAGGCCGTTCTCCGGGTTCAGTCCCCGGTAGGCCGGCGTCTTTGATGCCCGGTAAGATCCCGTAGGACTGCTTGTTAAATATATAATCATCCGTATCCTCCTGTTTTTCTTTCCTCAGACAACGGTACAGCCGTCATCCGTCTAAAAATTGCTGTAGCTTCTCTGCCAATTTCCCGATTGTACGCCATCCACAAAGGAGTGGTGTACCTGCACGGAAAAGGGCAGCATGACTTTTCCGTCCCTACGGAAATGCCGAAAACTGGAACACATCATTACTCAGCGGAGCCGTAAAATTCTCCTTCTGCTCTCTTACGGCCCGCTCTGCCAGCGCCACATATTCATCCAGCGTATCCTGCATCCGGACATTTACCACCTTAAACAGCTCTGTCTCCTTATCCAGATAAGTGAACGCTGTATCGATCCGCTCAAATTCCACAGGCTCACCCTGCACAAAGCGGCAGCGGAACTCCTTAATCTCATTCGCACACGCTGAAACCGCATACACAAGCGCTTTTGATAAAAACAACTCCCTAGGCACGTCCAGCCAGTCAACAGACCGTAGGAAATAGATGCAGCACCCCATATCGCCCTGAGGTCAGCGCCGTATCATCATACCTTTCATATACTGCGTCTCATTATGCGTCTGATCTATGATATCCTTTTCCTCTTCGGTACAGCCGATCAATATTTTTATCTCAGAATCTCTCTTCATCAGATCAACAATACAGATAACCGCATCAATCTTCCTCTCCTTGTCTGTGCCAACCCATACGTCAATACCACCGCCATCCATAGATGCGGTATTTTTCAAATATCCATAATCAACCTTATATAAAAAGTCCGGATATCGGGGATGTACGCTTCCTTTCGGTCTGTCGATCACGATCTCTGAACTGTTGACCAACTCGTCTATGGCATCCCAGAATTCATCCTTTCTCTTACTCATTTGATCACCTCCAGATCAATAGATATTATCTGTTCCCTGAATCCGTGAAACTGATTATTTTATCAAGACAATCCCAAATCGGATTGGCTTACTCTTAATAAATAGTGTTTCAAAGTCAATATTTTAATGAATAGTGATTAATTTTGCTCCTAAATGACGGTTAGGAATACTGGAAACCCATTAAAAAGGGCATACTTCCCTTTCTCACCTGCTTTTCGGAATGTTTCTTCCCTTTCGCAAAAGACAGATATTCTTTCCGGGCTTTTCTACGGTAACGTCTTGGTAACGGCAGTCCATAGGATTTACAAAACCGATAAATGATCGTCTCCAGTTTTTCTCTTGCTTCGTTTAAAAAGGATACGTCCTGGGGATAGCGGATGTTGGCCGGTGCACAGATGGCATCGATAATCAATGTCCCCTGATTCCCTGTATCCTCCCGGCCCTTTTCACAATCCCTCTTTTCAGAAGAATCCCTTGACGGAGGATCCTTCTTATTATCATCATGATTCAAAATATAGTCATTTGCTTCCATGATGATCTCAGGAGACAAGCGTTTCCGGAAAAGGACAAGGGTACTTGCATCAAATGGTGGTTCTTGCTGATAACCGTGAAGCCCTATGAAGTATTGCAGATATGGGTTCTCTGTAATCTGCTCCACAAATTCGCGGTCTGAGAAACCGAGTTTCTTTTGGATAATTAATGAACCAAGAGCCGTACGCATAAGCTTTGCAACATTTCCGGTATCATTTGGAAACAGATCAGCATATTTTGATTCAAAAACATCCCATGGGATTTGTTCTGCCAAACGCACCCATCTGTTTTCAGGATTCATATGCATTCCTAATGGCTGATTGAAATCGTGGAATGAATGTTGTAATTTATCAAGATATTTATACATATATTGGGCTACCTGCTTGTATATTTTTAAGGCTATCTGCACGGAAAATAAACGATTCATTTCTATTATCTTGCAAGTATTATATACCAAATAGCCAGAAAAGTCAGTAAAATCTTGTATTTCAAGTTTAATCAGCAGGCACTAAATAGCGTTTTGTATAATATTGTGGACGCTTACAATAAAGAAGAAGTACAGAAAGCAAAGAAAGAACATAGAAAAGCAGAATTACTTCCAAAAGTATCCGCTCACGTTATGCGTCATACTGCCTGTACCAGAATGGCAGAGTGCCGTATGGATATTAAAGTATTACAGTATATCATGGGGCACGCTCATATTGATGTGACAATGGGCGTGTATAACCACTTGGGAGACAGAGAAAGAATCAAACAGGAAATTGCAAGGCTGGATAGTATGGCGATAAATTTCTGACACAAAAATATAAAAATTGGTGTCAAACTGGTGTCAAGACCTATGAAAAGGACAATTATAGGATAACGAAGTATGTGCAAACCATTGATTTCAGGCGGTTTGCAAAAATTAGCAGAAAAATTAGCACTCACCTATTGACATCGCTAACAATATGTGTTATATAATATATATAACAATTAAAACAATAAATATTTCCCCATAAGCTATCCGCTTTCCGGGAATAATATGATTACCGCAATGGTAATTTTAAGGAGGAATGATTTATGTTATTAGCAAACAGAAACTACAATTTATTTGATGAGATGTTCAAGGACCCGTTTTTCACACGCCCCTTTGAGAATTCATCCACCCAGATCATGAAGACAGACATCCACGATAAAGACGGGAACTATATGATTGAGATGGAACTTCCCGGATATGCGAAGGAAGACATCAGGGCTGACTTAAAGGACGGTTACCTGACCATCACAGCCTCCAAGAACGAGACAAAGGAAGAAAAGGACGCAAAGGGCAACTGCATTCGCAAGGAGCGTTACACCGGAACATGCAACCGCAGCTTCTATGTCGGAGAGCAGGTAACCCAGGATGACATCCGCGCCGCATTTAAAGACGGTATTCTCTCCCTTCAGGTTCCGAAAGACATGCCGAAGGTTGAGGACACACCGAAGCTGATCACCATCGAGTAACCATCCGGTCAGCAAAAGCCATATCCCAAAGTAAGTCTTCGATTCACTTGCTTTTCGGATATGGCTTTCTTGTATTCGTGATACCGACCATATAATCAATACTTACATTATAAAATAAAGAAAGCTTTATCAGAAGATCTACCGGTATCTGGCGGGTTCCCTTCTCATACCGGCGGTACACTTCACGCTGGCAGCCCAGATATTCTGCGATTTCCGCCTGTGTTTTATCATTATCAATCCGTAAGTCTTCCAGACGTTGAAAATACATCAAACCACCTCGGTTTTATGCTACCAAATAATTGCATTTTTATTCCGTTTATGCTACCATATGGTTGTATTTCCCAACAAAGGAGGAAGAAGATTGAAAATTTACGAAAAAATAATTACTGCTCTATTCACCTTGTCGCTGTTCGTATGTCTCTATCTTACGGGGCAGTCTGTATTAAGGACTGCCATCCGCTTTTCAGTCCGGTTTGACAGGTATATTGCGAAGCAGGCACCCGATGTCTCTGGATCATCTGCTGTCAGCGATATATGCGGGAATAATGTAACGTGGACCTTTGCAGACGGCATCCTCGCCATAAGCGATAAAGGAAAGACGATGGACTGCAAGAATTCTCTCGCCCCATGGGCGGCGCTCACCATCACTACGGTAAATGCGGGGGAATGTTTTGCCCCCTCCCAAAAGCTTGCCGGCATCTATGTGGCTCACGGCAACACTCATTTTGCGTCCTTTTTTGGTGTTCTATTTTCCAAAGACAGCCGCTCCCCTGCTATACACCCGTCCGGAAGACAGAGAATTTCTTATCCGTTTCCTGACGCTATAAGCCGAATTACATCTTACGTCATGTTCTCCGTGCTATATTTACAGTCATCCGCTAATCTTTAGCACAACCAGCGATCCAAGGGATAAGCTGTTGTCCCAAAACATATTCAGGGCAATCTTTCAAAAAAGATTGCCCTGTCTGCATCGGTGCTCCGATCCTGTCTTTACTTGAATATCTTAATCTTCCCGATTCCCGGAAGCTCTTTTCTGCATCCTTTGTACGCGTAGACGATTCCCATAACAACGAAGAGTACAATGATAAACCGTGCTATAACTTCTATATCTGACAACCCTGCGGTAAACCACGAAAAGATCCCGGCTCCCCACCCCAAGTATCTTTCTATAATATTCAAGCAGGTCTCTGCGACAAAAAGAACGATACCCTGATTTTTATGGAGCTTCAGATACTCTGACTGCCCATCCCCCGCAAAGACCGGGATAAACACCAGCAGCCCCATATAACACAGCACAGCCATCACTTTATTCCTCCTGACTTCGCTTTCCGGGAAATACCCTTCTCTATCCTCTCCGCCATAATATGTATGATATGTGCTCTGTCCGCCTCCCTGCGTACCCGCGCTTCCATAGGTATAGCCGCCTCCCTGCGCTCCTGCATCCCCGTAGGTATAGCCGCCTCCCTGCGCTCCTGCATCCCCGTAGGTATAGCCGCCTCCCTGCGTACCCGCGCTTCCATAGGTATACCCGGCTCCCTGCGCTGTCTCCTTCCCTGGGATCACCGCACCGCAGGCCGGGCACGTCACCGCCGTATCATCTACCTTCTCACCACATCTTACACAATAAGCCATTCTCTTCTCCTCCTCCGAAAATCTTTACACCGGCTTTTCTTCTTTGCCGGCTCAGTCCTCTTTACGGTTATCAAAAAGCGACCTCTCCGTCCGCTCAGTCCCCGACTCCCAGTATCTCAGAAAGAACCTCTATGATGATCTCGTTCGTACAGGATTTCACATACCCTACCATATGCAGCAGAATCTCATCCTGCTTCTGGGTCTCCGTCAGCGAGCCATTGCTCTTCGTCTCATTGATCAGACGGATCAGCTCCGGTGTCAGCTCCTCATACATCTCCACTGTGGTATCCGACACCAGTCTCCTAAGTTCCTTTTTCGTAGTTGGTACCATATATACCTCCGCTTATTTCAACCTCTCTGCAGCCTGCACTTATTCCAGGTTCCTCACCTTGAACTCTCTCTGGGCTTCCCGCTTCTGATCCTTTTTTGCGATATCCTGACGCTTGTCATACAGCTTTTTCCCCTTTGCAAGACCGATCTCCACCTTTGCCAGGCTCCCTTTAAAATACACCTTAAGCGGTATAATTGCAATTCCCTTTTCCTTCGTCTTGCCCAGAAGCTTGTTGATCTCTGACTTGTGGAGAAGAAGCTTGCGCACACGAAGCGGGTCTTTGTTAAAGATGTTCCCCTTCTCATACGGGCTGATATGCATTCCGTAGATGAACACCTCACCGTTTTCTATACGGACAAACGACTCCTTAACGCTGCATTTCCCCATGCGAAGGGACTTCACCTCTGTACCATGCAGGGCGATGCCTGTCTCGTACGTATCCAGTATAAAGTAATCGTGATATGCTTTTTTATTATTGGCTATCAGCTTGCCGTTCGTCTTCGCCATCTTCCCTCTCTCCTTCTGATACAATCTCAAAATCAATCGTACGCATCATTCTGTTGGTGTCAATAACCCGCACCCAGACCTTCTGGCCCAGCTTATACACCTTCCCCGTGCGCTCTCCGGCCATCTCATAGCGGTTTTCATCATAATCATAATGGTCGTCCGGCATATTGGTCACATGCACTAGCCCTTCTATGGTATTCGGAAGCTCCACATACATCCCCCACTTTGTCATACCAGAGATAACACCTTCAAAAACCTCTCCGATCCGCTCCTGCATATACTCAACTTTCTTAAGCTTGATCGTCTCCCGCTCCGCCTCATCCGCGCGGCGCTCAGTCTCGCTGGAGTGCTTCGTCACTTCCTCAAGAATGGCGTGATAATGCTCGATCTTTTCCTCATCCATCCGCCCGCGCAGATTATCCTTGATGATCCGGTGGATCTGCAGATCCGGGTACCTGCGTATGGGCGAAGTGAAATGTGTATAATACGCTGCCGCCAGCCCAAAATGCCCGGAATTCTGCGGTGCATACCTTGCCTGCCTCATGGAGCGCAGCGCAAGCCTGCCAATCAGCGCCTCCTCCGGCGTCCCTTCAACTCTGCAGAGGAGCTTTTGTATCTCCTTCGGGCGCACTTCATTGACACCGATATGCATAGAGTATCCGAAATTGTTGATAAATGCGGCAAGCGCCTTTATCTTTTCATCGTCCGGGGCATCATGGGTACGGTACACAAAGGGAAGCTCCTGCCAGTAATAATCCTGCGCCACCGTCTCATTAGCCAGCAACATGAAATCCTCGATAATCTTCGTAGCCACATTCCGGTCATAAGGTTTGATCTCCAGAGGCCGTCCCTCTTCATCAAGCACCAGCTTCGTCTCCGGAAAATCAAAATCAATGGAACCTCTCTGCCTTCTCTTTTCCCTGAGCAATCCCGAAAGCTCCTGCATGCACTCGAACATGGGCACAAATTCCCGGTATAGCTCCCGTTCCTCCTCGTCATAATCCTCCAGGATCTTTTTCACGCTCGTATAGGTCATCCGCCGGTCCACATGAACGACCGTCTCTATGATCTCATGGTCGACCACATTTCCCTTCGGATCCACAGTCATGATACAGCTTAAAGCCAGCCGGTCCTCCCCCGCATTCAGCGAGCAGATGCCGTTGCTTAATGTATGGGGCAGCATAGGGATCACGCGGTCCACCAGATAAACGCTGGTTCCCCGCTCCCTCGCCTCACGGTCAAGAGCGCTGTTCTCCTGTACATAATTGGTCACGTCAGCGATATGCACACCAAGGATATAATCCTCACCCTTACGCGCCACCGATACCGCATCGTCCAGATCCTTGGCATCTTCCCCGTCGATCGTCACCATCCTAACGTCTCTTAAGTCTCTCCGCCCTGCCATATCCGCCTCACTCACCGGCTTGGAGACGCGCTCTGCCTGTTTAAGCACCTTCTCGGCAAACTCCACCGGAAGGTCATATCCCTTCACTATAGACATGATGTCCGTCCCCGGGTCGTTCACATGGCCGATGATCTCCGTAATCCGTCCCTCAGGCTTTTTTCCCTCTCCACCGTAGGAGGTCAGCTCCACAACAACCTTGTGCCCCGTAACCGCCCCCTTTGACTTCTCTGCCGGAATAAAGATATCCTTACCGAACTTCTGGCTGTCAGGCAGGACAAATCCGTAATTCTTCCCCTGGGTGATCTGATAGTACCCAACTACCTTCGTCATCCCTCTGGAAAGAATCTTCATGATCTTTCCCTCACTCTTCTTTTCTGCCGCTTCCTTTATAATGGCAAATTCCACCGTATCACCGTCAAGTGCTCCGCCCGTGTGCTCCTCCCCGATAAATACATCCGCCGGCTGCCCTTCCCTCTCCACGAAGCCAAATCCCCTTATATTGGCGCGGTAGACTCCCACAAGCTTCTTCGCCCCGCCCTTAACATATTTTCCCCGTTTGGAGAGGGAGATCTTTCCCTCCCGCTCAAGCTCTTCGAGCACCTTTTTCAGGTCATCCCGCTGCTCCTTTGGAACCTGCAGCAGAACGGCAAGCTCCTTAAACTTCATCGGCGTGTACAATTCATCACAGAAAAGATCGTAAATGACCTTTTTCCTCTTCTCAACTGTCTTATCCATCCTGCGCACCGCTCCTTTCTCATATGGAAAAAGGACACTCCCTCATTACAGGAGTGTCCCATCATGCTTACAATAATACCGTCCCTTAAGCAAATACCTTCAAATTCAACACTGCTGCCAGTACAATAAACAGAATCGCAAGGAACTTTGTCGATTTCACCAGCGCGCCTTCCATGGAACGCCCTTTATTCTGCCCCCAGTAGGTATCTGCCATACCGCTGATCGTCCCAAGTCCCGCTGACTTACCTTCCTGCATCAGCACGATGGCTGTCAATGCGATACAGTCTATTGCAAATATAATCATTAATACCGTCTTTAATATCTCCATATTCTCCCACCTCCTGCGGATAAACCATATTTATATTAACACAGGAAACCGAAGTTTACAAGCATTTTTGTGTATTTTCCGGCATTGATTCAGCGATGCCTTTGCTCTTCAAATGGATTACCGTACTGTGCCACATTTCCCAGCTCATCCTCTATGCGCAGGAGCCGGTTATATTTCTCTACACGCTCGCCGCGGCAGGGCGCTCCGGTCTTGATCTGTCCTGCGTTGAATGCAACTGCGATATCCGCGATTATGGAATCTGCCGTCTCGCCTGAACGGTGCGAGATCACCGCCCGGTATCCTGCCGTTTTCGCCATCTCCACCGCTTCAAAGGCTTCGGTAAGCGTCCCGATCTGGTTGACCTTCACCAGTATCGCATTGGCGACCTCTTTTTCGATTCCCTTTTTCAGCCTCTGGGTATTGGTCACGAACAGGTCGTCCCCGACGAGCTGCGTGTGAAGCCCGCTCCTCGTAGTCAGAAGCTCCCAGCCGTCCCAGTCCTCCTCATCCAGAGGATCCTCCAGTGACACGATAGGGAATTGCTGCACTAATTCTTCATAATAATCAATCAGCTCCTCGGCTGACCTGATGACTTTGTGCCCATGCATCTTCGCTTCGCCTTCAAATACATATTTTTTAAAATGTTTATCATAAAGCTCGGATGCCGCAACGTCAAGTGCAAGACTTACGTCCTTTCCCGGACGGTAACCGGCCTTCTCGATGGCTTCTACCATAAGGCCGAGCGCCTCCTTTGCATCCGGGAGGTTGGGTGCAAAGCCTCCTTCATCGCCCACTGCAGTATTAAGTCCTGCCGCCTTTAACAGCTCCTTCAAGGTATGGTAGACCTCCGCACACATCCGGAGACCTTCCTTAAAGCAGCACGCCCCCACTGGCATGATCATGAACTCCTGGATATCGATCGTGTTGTCCGCATGTCTGCCGCCGTTTAAGATATTCATCATCGGGACAGGCATACGCTTGGCATTGGTCCCGCCGAGATAGGCGTAAAGGGGCAGCTCTAAAGCTTTGGCTGCGGCGCGGGCGGCTGCCATGGACACACCGAGCAGGGCATTGGCGCCGAGATTCGATTTGTTGTCCGTCCCGTCGAGCTTCTTAAGAAGCGCGTCCAGCGCCGCCTGTCCGAACACATTCATCCCCGTGATCTCCGGCGCGATCTTCGCATTGACATGATCGACTGCACGGTTCACTCCAAGTCCTCTGTATCTCTTTTCCCCGTCCCGAAGCTCCACCGCCTCGAACTGTCCCGTAGATGCCCCCGACGGGACACCGGCACGGCCGATGAACTTCTCTCCTGCCAGAACCTCTACTTCTATGGTAGGATTTCCGCGGGAATCTAATATTTCTCTTGCGTAAACATCCGTAATCGGCAAATATTTGTGCATAGCTCTCCCTCCTCCTTACGAGAGAATAGTATTTCCTGAAACCGCAAACCAAATTCATCAATATTATTGATTTTCTTCATTCATCTTTCCCACATCCGTTGACGCATAAAAATGTGCGCGTTACAATCTCAATGGCTGTCAAAGCCAGACAAAAAATATTATCATATGCCGGAGAATCTATCATGAAAACTCAAGCGAAAAATTTCATATTGTTAACTGTTAGCACGCTCTTGAGCGCTGTAGGAATTTATTTTTTCAAGTTCGCCAACAATTTTACATTTGGCGGGATCACAGGTCTTGCCGTACTGGTGGCAAAATCAGGCGTTATCTCTGCCAGTGACTTTTCATTTGCCGCGAATATCCTGCTCCTGATCGTCGGCTGGATCGTACTGGGAAGGAAGTTTGCCACAAAGACCGCATACTGCACGATCCTTCTCTCCTTCTCCCTCTCGGCGCTGGAAAGGATCTATCCCATGAGCCATCCGCTCACCGACGAGCCGCTCCTGGAGCTTATGTTTGCCATCACGCTGCCGGCGCTTGGTTCAGCGATCCTGTTCAACATCGGCTCATCCAGCGGCGGTACAGATGTTATTGCCATGATCATGAAAAAATATACCAGCGTGGATATCGGAAAAGCGCTGCTTCTTTCTGATGTGCTGATCACGCTGTCCGGGTGCTTCGTATTCAGCATCGAAAACGGGCTTTATTCCTTCCTGGGCCTTGCCCTGCGTTCATTTATGATCGACGGATTCATCGAGAGCCTGAACCTGTCGAAATACTTCAACGTGGTCTGCACCTCCCCGCAGCCAATCTGTGATTTTATTAAAGAAAGCCTGCACCGGAGCGCGACCATCGTAGACGCAAAAGGCGCTTTTTCCGGGGACGACAAATATATTATCTTCACCGTGCTGAACCGGATGGAGGCGGTGCGGCTCAGAAATTTTATTAAAGAGAATTCTCCCGACGCGTTCCTGCTGATCTCGAATACGAGCGAGATCATCGGGAAGGGCTTCCATTCCATCTGATCCGCGTTCAGTCACCGGCAGCCGGCAAAACCGTGTATAGACAGAACATATCCGGCAGAGACGGTCTTGCCGCAGAAGCAAAAAAGGATCCGGATTTCTGGCCATTTTGCCAGATCTCCGGATCCTTTTACCGCCATTATGATTCAATTATCCTACAACCAGACCCTCCGCACGGATCACATCTACTACCTGACTGACGTACTTCTCGCACAGCTCGTCAGTGGCTGCTTCCACCATCACGCGGATGACCGGCTCAGTGCCGCTCTCTCTCACCAGGATGCGCCCGTCGTCTCCCAGCGCCTCAGCCACGTCATTAACAGCCTTCGTCACTTCCGGGTTCTCTCTTGCCGTCTTCTTATCTGCCACACGGACATTCTTAAGAAGCTGCGGGTAGATCTTCACATCCTCGCAAAGCTTTGAAAGGCTCTGCTTTTTCTCCAGCATGACCTCCATGATCATCAAGGATGTCAGGATGCCGTCGCCGGTGGTCGCATGTTTGCTGAAAATAATGTGCCCGGACTGCTCTCCGCCCAGGGAGAAATTGTTGCGTACCATGTTCTCATACACGTACTTGTCGCCCACAGCGGTCTTCTCATATCTCAGTCCGGCCTTGTCGCACGCCTTGTAAAGTCCCAGATTCGACATGATCGTCGTGACAATGGTGTCTCCATTAAGACGTCCGTTCTCTTTCAGGTACTTTCCGCACACATAAAGGATCAGATCACCGTCTACTACATCGCCGTTCTCATCCACGGCGATACAGCGGTCTGCATCCCCGTCATAGGCAAAGCCTACATCCAGCTTTTTCTCCTTCACGTAGTTCTGGAGTACTTCTATATGCGTAGATCCGCAGTCCGTATTGATATTCGTCCCGTCAGGCTCGCAGTTGATCGCATAGGTCTTCGCGCCAAGCGCATCGTAAACTGCCTTAGCAATCGTAAACGCGCTTCCGTTCGAACAGTCAAGCCCCACCTTCATATCCTCGAAGGAACGGGTCGCCAGAGAGATCAGATACCCGATATAACGATTTCTTCCTGCCACATAATCAATAGTGCGGCCGATCTTTTCCTTTTTCGCCAGGGGAATCTCCGGAATCTTACCGTCGATATATTCCTCGATCTTTTCCTCTACTTCCGCCTCCATCTTGTGCCCTTTTCCGTTGATAACCTTGATCCCATTGTCATAATACGGATTATGGCTGGCGGAGATCATGATGCCGCAGTCAAAATTCTCGGTCCTCGTCACATAGGAAACGCTGGGTGTCGTCGTCACATGAAGAAGGTAAGCATTCGCCCCGGAAGCAGTAAGTCCTGCCGCCAGCGCATACTCGAACATATAGCTGCTCCTTCTCGTATCCTTGCCGATCACGACTCTCGCCTTATGCTCCTGTCCGTAATACCATCCAAGATATCTTCCTACCTTAAAAGCGTGCTCCACCGTCAATACTTCGTTGGCCTCGCCCCGGAATCCATCTGTCCCAAAATATTTACCCATAATACTTCTCCTTAAACATCATTTGTCCTATCTGCATGTTTTCTTGCACAATCAAAATTGCACTACAACATTATATTCTCTTTTTCTGCAAGATACAACCCTGTTATTTATCTATTTTTACAAAGCGCAGTCCCCTTGTTACTGTCAGCAAGCCTGGAATGCGTACTGGCTGCGCATTCCGTGAGAACATGATTCAGGAGCAAAGTGTTTTCTAATGATGGAACAGCCGGAGTCCCGTAAAGCTCATCACCATCCCGTACTTATTACAAGCCGCGATCACATGGTCGTCACGCACAGAGCCGCCTGGCTGGGCCACATACTTCACGCCGCTTCTGTGTGCCCGCTCGATATTGTCCCCAAAGGGGAAGAACGCGTCTGAACCGAGGGCTACATCCTCCAGCCTGTCAAGCCACTCCCTCTTGGCCTCTCTCGTGAACACCTCTGGTTTCTCTTTGAAAATATTCTCCCAAGCGCCGTCTGCCAGCACGTCCATATAATCCTCACCGATATACAGGTCGATGGCGTTGTCCCGGTCTGCCCTGCGGATTCCGTCCACGAACGGAAGGCCCATCACCTGCGGGGACTGTCTGAGCCACCAGTTGTCCGCCTTCGTCCCTGCCAGCCGGGTGCAGTGAATCCTGGACTGCTGCCCTGCGCCGATCCCGATGGCCTGCCCGTCCTTGACATAGCAGACAGAATTGGACTGGGTGTATTTCAGCGTGATCATGGAGATGGCAAGGTCGATCTTTGCCTGGCTGGTAAGCTCCTTATTGTCTGTCACGATATTGGCGAAAAATTCATCGTCGATCTTTAACTCATTTCTTCCCTGCTCAAAAGTAATGCCGAACACATCCTTATGCTCTAAGGGCTGCGGCACATAGTCAGCGTCGATCTGGATCACATTATAATTGCCGTTTTTCTTCCCTTTCAGTATCTCCAGCGCCTCATCGGTATATCCTGGAGCGATCACGCCGTCAGACACCTCTCTCTTGATCAGTCTTGCCGTATCCGCGTCGCAGGTATCGGACAGAGAGATAAAGTCCCCGAAGGAAGACATCCGGTCCGCCCCTCTCGCCCTTGCGTAAGCACATGCTAACGGAGACAGCTCTCCGAGATCATCCACCCAGTAGATCTTCGCCAGCGTATCAGAGAGGGGAAGCCCTACTGCCGCCCCCGCCGGGGATACGTGCTTAAAGGAAGTCGCCGCCGCAAGCCCGGTCGCCTTCTTAAGCTCACTCACCAACTGCCAGCCGTTAAAGGCGTCCAGAAAATTAATATATCCCGGCCTGCCGTTTAACACGGTGATCGGAAGGTCGCTGCCGTCTGCCATGTAGATCTTCGACGGCTTCTGGTTCGGGTTACAGCCATATTTCAGCTCTAATTCTTTCATAAATCATCCTCCTGCTTATTATTATTCCTTTAATTCCTTGCATTCCAAAGTCAAAGACACCTTGCATTATTGGTTCTTATTGACGATCTTCGTCTCGTATTTTCCGGTCGCGATGTCGATATACCGCACGAACAGAGACACTTTGTTGTCCTCATTCAAGCTGTTCCACAATGTATCTGCAAATGCATTCATGTCGTCCGGTATGCCGATCAGCTTCGGCTCACCCTCAAAGCTCGGCAGAGGGTTGCCGTCACTTTTGTACGTATGGATAAAATGTCCCTCGCCCGCCGCCGGGTTCTCATAAGCAAAGGTAAAACGGCTACAGCTCTCAGGATTACCGTTATTGCTCTTTAAGATGGACATCGCATAGTTATATTTCCCGTTCTCAATATGCAGGATCCCGGAAATGCGCGGCGTATAATTCGGTCCGTCTGGCTCGAACTCCCGGCACCTTAAGGATTGTTCAAAGGTAAGCTGCCTGTCCATCCCCTCATAGATGGTATCCGTCTGATCGCCGTTGGTCACGATGGTCTTATTCCCCAGCACCCGGACAGGAGCATAGATGATCAGGCTCGGGTCTTCAAGCTTTGATACGTCAAATGCCTGAGTCCTGATCCCCTCTCCCTCCTCTGCGAAAATGCGGTTGCGGCTGTTGGCGCTCCTCCCCATGATGAAATACGCAGTCACCGCCTTCGTGCCATCCTTGCTTTTCCCGATGATAATCCCGCGGCCCGGATAAGAATTGCCCTGCAGTTCCTTTTCAATTGATAACATCTCCATGAATACCTCTCCTTTTTCCATTTGTTTGAATTGTTCTTTCCATTATATATAAATCCTATAGATTTTTCCAGTAGTATTTGCACGCTTTCAAAACATGTTACAAATTTACGTAATTCAAATTGCTTTTTTCGTATAATTTTACTCTTGAACCGGATATGGGAAAAGAATAGAATGATTATCAGATTTTTAGATGAGGTACTATACATGGACAGCATAACATGCATCTGCAAAACATCTGCGGAAACCTCCGCAAAAGCATCTGTGGCAAAGCAGCGCGACTACTTGTTCGACAACTATAAGGCGCTTTTGATCGTGCTGGTAGTCATGGGACATTTCATAGAGCCATGCTACAGGAACAATGAATTTTTATATACGCTCAAATGGCTTATCGTGTCCTTCCACATGCCGGCGTTTATCTTCATCTCCGGCTATTTTTCCAGACGGGAGCTTAAGTATGCGGTCATCCTGAAGAAGCTTCTGGTGCCGTATATCGTCTATGAATTTATCTATTACTTTTTCTATATCTTTATCCTGCACAAGGAAACAGGGCTTTATCTGCTGTATCCCAAGTTCTCCCTGTGGTATCTGCTCGCGCTCTTTGTGTGGCGCGCAGCGACTCCGTGGGTGAAAAAATGTCCGCACTATATGGCAGGCGCCGTTGCCGCCGGACTGCTGATCGGCTGCTCGGACATGGCAGACAACTTCTTAAGCCTGCCGCGGATCCTTTACTTTTATCCGTTTTTCCTGACAGGCATGAAGTTTAACCGCAATGTGCTCACCAGACTTAAGAGGACGTCCTTGCGTCTCCTCTGCGCGGCTGCTATCGTACTTTTTACCGGATGTATCCTGTATATCCCTGTCTTTGACACTTTATCCGTCAAGGTATTTTACGGACGGTACAACTATGATTTCCTCGGGCAGGATATCCTTTCGGGCATACTCTGGCGCTGTGTCTGCTACATGGTGGGCTTTGTCATGACCTTTGCTGTCATGCTGCTCGTTCCAAGTCGCCAGACATGTTTTTCTTATATCGGGACACGCACCATGGCCATATACCTGTTCCACGGGCTGACTTACTCTTATCTCAAGGACTGCACAACCCTGTTAAAGGATGTGTCCACTTTGCCGCAGTCCCTGCTGCTGCTTTTCTGCTGCATACTGCTGGCGGCTGTGTTCTCTGTACCGCAGCTTTCCGCCTTCACCAACAAGATTGCAGATCTGCGGCTTACGGATACAATCGCCCAGACCGTCTGGCTTGCGTCCGCAGGATGCCGCCGATTGGTACAGAGAAAAGCTGCTTCTTTCCGATGGTTTTTATATAGAAGGAAAAACTATGTCGGCCTGACACATGTGATGTTCCTGGGAGGCAGGTTCTAGCGCTAGTACAGCGAATATTAAATAATTGGCAGTTTGGCTTGCCTATCCAAAACTTAATTTTCGCTGTACTAGACCGTCTCCCCCGGCTTTATGATCCGCACTACATTTTCTTTCCGAATCTCCCAGATATTCCCGCACACGCCCGGCTCCTCAAGGCTCTCCACCTCAAATACCCTCTTCCAGCTCTCTTTGATCCTCTGCACCTCGTCCGGGTAAAATCCCTTGTACTTCCCCTCGAAAAACTCAAATCCGCTGGTCACGCCGATATCCTTCAAATGCTGCTTATAGCGCGCCGCATCTGTGTCGTCCTCAGGAATATAGATACGGTTGAGCACATAATCCCACTTTAGGTCGCTGAAATAGATCACCTCTTTTTCCGGCACGGACAGCTCATACACCACCGTTCCCGGAATTGGCGGCAGACAGTCCTCCCTCCGGATGGCACACCAGATCGGCGCATGAACATCCTTTGGCTTTGGAACCTTCTTTTCTGCCATCCTCGTAAACCAGTCGTAGCTGTCTAAAAACAACGGCGCGATATCCCCAAAATGCAGCTCCACATAACGCCTTACGTTGATGACCCTGCCATCGCGCTCCAACTGATATAAGGTCTTGTCATTCTGCCTCGTGAACAAGCTCACCATCTTCTCACACATCTTTCTTTTCCTCCGTCCTTTATCGCATTCTTGAAGCCATGTAATGCTCAGCATGACTTTTGTTTTTTCTTTATTATATCTTCCCCGCCATGCTTTTTCAATCACATTACCACATCCTTTATAATGAAAGCATACGCTGTAAGGTTACTGTTTATGGGTCAGGAATGCGCACTGACTGCGCATTCTGCAAGAACATGATGCAAGAGTGCAAAAATCCCATGCACAGCCAGGCTATGCGCCAGACTTTGACATTGACAAAATAACAAAAGAGGTTTTTAATTATTTTAAGCAATAAAATTATAATAATAGAATGAGGTGATCTACATGGACAATTTACAAAAGGCATTTTCTGTCGCAGCACCTTCCATTATCGCAGAACTGAAGAAAAGGAGTATGGAAGGATACTATTTTGAAACTTGCAGCGAGATGGTTGAAAAGATTCTGTCTATGCTGCCGGAAAATGCTTCTGTTGCCTGGGGCGGCTCAGAAAGCTTTAAGAAATGCGGCATGCTGTCTGCCCTGCAGGCTGGAAGCTATCAGCTTATCGACCGCGCCCTCGCGAAGACCGCCGAGGAAAAACGAGAGATCTACGGCCGCTCTGTCATGGCTGACGCATATTTTATGAGCAGCAATGCCATGACATATGACGGGCAGCTTATCAATATCGACGGCTCCGGGAACCGGCTCGCCTGCCTGATGCACGGACCGAAGGAGGTCTACGTCATCGTCGGCATGAATAAATTCGTCAGATCCGTCGAGGCGGGTATCGAACGCACACGCAACCTGGCATCCCCGGCCAATGTACAGCGTCTGAACTACAAGACGCCCTGTCATGAGACAGGGCTGTGCGCCGACTGCCTTTCTCCCGGCTGCATATGCAGCCATCTGGTCATCACAAGGCGCAGTATGATCCCTGGCCGGATCAAGGTCTTTATGGTGGCGGAGAATCTCGGATATTAAGTTTGGTACTCTGCGGTTTCAAACAGCGCCTGCACTAGTGCAGGCGCTGTTTCTGGTAGTCTGCATAAATTCTGGCGAATCATGTATCTGATATTTTGTCAGGAAAAGGTAGAGGGATGAGACGCTATGCCAGCCTTATTCCATAGAGTCAACAATCATCTTGATATTTTCCAGCGAGGTACGCCCCTTTACCGTATATTCTATGCCATCCGCAACGAATACCGCCGCCTTCTCAGAGATATAATGCTCCGTCTGTCCATCTACCGTATCCTCCAATACATTCACCTTATACCCCTGCGCCGAAGTATAATCTTCCACGAACCGGTAATATCCCATATACTCTGTATCCCACCCGCGCGCCAGCTGCTCCTGGCTTAAGATCAGGGAAACTGACAGGGAAACCGGCGAACGGTATTCTTCTCCCTGTTGATAAAAGTAGCATTTATCCTCCTCGCTGTACTCATAGCCGTCCGTATCTCCCAGAATATAATTCTCCACGGTGATCATTGCATTATCCTTATTATCCGTCGCAATATGGCACTGCATATATGGATGGGCTGCCGCCAGTCTGGTATCCAGCAGATGAACTCCCAGCATATCTTTAAGCTCTTTATAGCTGCCGTAATCTTTTTCTATCCATCCGCTTTCGTCCTTAGCTGCATTAAGGGGCGTCATATCTACAACTTCCATCTTGTCCAATTCCGGCAAAGCCTCCTGATTCACCAGAAGGCGGTGATAAAGATTATATCCGGCATATGCCGTCGTCGCGGTCAGGCCGATGACTGCCAGAACAGCCGCCGCTGTCTGTATAATCCTTTGAAGCTTATATTTCCCGGACCTCCCATCTGCTTCTTTGTAAATTTTATTCTTAAGCTCCCTGCTGACCGTCATTCCGGATAACTCATAATCAATTTCCTGTTTCAAGTCCATTTTCATCATATCCATCCTCCATTAATATTTTTTTCAGTCTTCTGCGTGCCCGATTCAGGCGCTGCATTACCGCACTCTGTGACTTCCCGGTAATTTCAGCGATTTCCTTCACTGACATCTCCTGATAGTAATACAGAACGATTGCTTTTCTATCACGTGCATTTAATTTCAGAATTGCCCCGGTCACACTATTCTTCTCATGGAGCTCATCAATCGGATTGCCGCCGATTGCAGGGATATGGATATCCATGTTGTTCCTGACTGTCTGAAACCAATGATTCCTCATGATATTTCTGCAGGTGTTGATGGCTATACGCATTATCCAAGTTTTTTCACTCGACCTGTGTCCAAAGGAATCATAGGATCTCATCGCTTTGATAAAGGTCTCCTGAACGGCATCCTCCGCAAGATGATAATCTTTTAAATGCAGGTAGCACATTCTTAAAAGCGAATCGCCATATTCATTAATCAGCCGCTCCAGATTTTTATTTGCCGGCATTTTCACTCCTCCTTTCACTTATTAGACACACATTCAGGGGATTCTATGACATGTTCTGCCAGAAAATATAGTAAATAACCGTTTTTTAGCAGGGATTCTATGTTATCAGGTAAAAAGCTGCAGAACAAATTCATCATAAAAAAGCAGGGATTGACAATATCCGCTTTTGCCAATCCCTGCCTGATATTTTTAATTACCTCAAAGATAACACTGTTAATGGCAATGCCCGCCGCAGTTTCTGCAGTCACCGCCGCATTGTAAGGATTTCCCATTCTTCTTATCCCGGACCATGCTTCTTACCGCAAGCCCGACAAGGACACACACAACTGCCCCTACAACAAAAGTTCCCATACTGATTAACCTCCGTCTGCATTTTCCATTTTTTTCCAGTCTTTTGTACACTCTTGCACCGGTCTGCCCTTAGGAACTGTGAAAGCATTAATCTTAACAGTTCCTTACCTCGCCGGAGCCATCCCTTTCAGGCTCACCTTCAAGGTCTTGCTTTCTTTATAAGGACAAACCAGCAGATAGATAAATCCGATGACAAGCACGATGGCAACAACTGTGCCAACCCCGAAGCCGCCGCCTGATATTAAATTTCCGATCTGATATACGCAGAGGGAAACTACATAGGCGAGCAATGTCTGGTATCCGATAGCGAACCAGAACCACTTGATATTATTCATCTCCCTCTTGATGGCTCCCATCGCTGCAAAGCAGGGCGCACACAGGAGGTTGAATACAAGGAAGGAATAGGCTGCTACTGCTGTCATACTGCCTGCAAGCTGTCCCCAGATCTCCGTTCCGTCCTCTGCAACTTCTGCAAATCCAAACAGGATGCCGAAAGTCCCTACTACATTTTCTTTAGCGATAAGTCCTGTAACTGCTGCAACTGCCATCTTCCAGTCGCCCCAGCCAAGGGGTTCAAAAAGCGGCGCCACAATACTTCCGAGCGATGCCAGTATGCTGCTGTCAAGCTGCTCTGCCTCGATCATGCCGAAGGAGCCGTCCGCCCAGCCAAAGCTCATCAAAAACCACAGAAGGATGGTGGATACAAGAATGATCGTCCCTGCTTTCTTAATAAATGACCAGCCGCGCTCCCACATGCTTCTGAGGACATTCCCCGCCGTCGGCATATGGTACGCCGGAAGCTCCATAACGAAAGGAGCAGGATCGCCTGCGAACATCTTCGTCTTCTTCAAGATGATGCCAGAGCAGATGATCGCCGCAATGCCGACAAAATACGCGCTCGGCGCAACCCACGCCGCACCGTCGAACAGCGCCCCCGCGATCAGTGCGATAATAGGCAGCTTTGCCCCGCATGGGATAAATGTCGTCGTCATAATCGTCATTTTGCGGTCTCTGTCATTTTCAATGGTTCTTGACGCCATAACTCCAGGAACGCCGCAGCCTGTGCCGATAAGCATCGGGATAAAGGATTTCCCTGAAAGACCGAATTTGCGGAAGATCCTGTCCATGATAAATGCCACCCGCGCCATATATCCGCAGGCCTCTAAAAATGCAAGGAAAATGAATAGTACCAGCATCTGCGGCACAAAGCCAAGCACCGCGCCAACCCCGGCTACAATTCCGTCCAGGATCAGTCCCTGAAGCCAGTCTGCACAGTTCACGCCCGCAAGGATGTTTTCCACTGCTGGGGGGATGATCTCGCCGAATAGCACATCGTTTGTCCAGTCCGTTACAATCGCTCCCACTGTCGATACAGATACATAATACACCAGCCACATTACAATTGCAAATATCGGCAGCG
Organism: Lachnospiraceae bacterium; assembly: GCA_910575105.1. Lineage (GTDB taxonomy): Bacteria > Bacillota > Clostridia > Lachnospirales > Lachnospiraceae > MD308. The sequence goes on along the minus strand of CAJTDK010000009.1, from coordinate 35,989 downwards.
CCAGCCAGCGGTTTGTAACGATGCGGTCTATCTTATCTGATGTAGTAAGCTTCTCTGTCTGGTTTTTCTGTACACACTCTCCGATAATGGAAGAGATATAGACGTATCTTTCATTTGTGATGATGCTCTCCGTATCGTCGTCGAACTTCTCCTCCATCTCCTGGATATCCGCAGAAATGTCCGGCACAGATGCCATCTGCGCCTGAATCTTATCGTCTTTTTCCAGGAGCTTTACGGCAAAGAATCTCTTTTGGGTATCCGGCACGATTCCGGCAAGCTTATCTTCCACCCTTCCGATGATGGCTTCTGCGTCCCCGCAGAACTCATGGACAATCTCTGACGCCTTTTTTGACTGTGCAAGAGCGACCGCCCGTTCCGCTGCTTTCATGATTCCTGTTCCCTTAAGCGCGGAGATCTCAATCACCTCACAGCCAAGCTTCTCTCCCAGCTTCGCCGTGCGGATCATATCACCGTTCTTCTGCACGAGATCCATCATGTTCACCGCCATAATGACCGGAATGCCAAGCTCCATAATCTGGGTGGACAGATACAGATTCCGCTCAATGTTGGTCCCGTCCACGATATTGATGATCGCGTCCGGCCTGTCGTTGATCAGGTAATTTCTCGCCACCACTTCCTCAAGCGTGTAGGGCGACAGGGAGTAAATACCCGGAAGGTCCATGATGATGACATTCTTTTGCCCCTTTAATCTTCCTTCCTTCTTTTCAACCGTTACCCCCGGCCAGTTTCCCACAAACTGATTTGAACCGGTCAGGGCATTGAACAGCGTCGTCTTTCCGCTGTTCGGATTTCCTGCAAGTGCTATTTTTACCGACATAACATTTCTCCTTCTAAGTTTGTTTTTACTTTCTTTTATTAGCTATCGCTCTCTTTTATTAGTATAAGCTAACTTATATGTAAAAAAAATTGTTCTGCATATACGGGCTTAAGGGCATCCTGCCCCGGCAGCGCATTACTCCACCAGAATCATCTCTGCGTCTGCCTTCCGCAGGGACAGCTCATACCCTCTTACGGTCACTTCCACCGGATCTCCAAGAGGCGCTACCTTCCGCACGAATACGTCCACACCCTTCGTGATTCCCATATCCATGATCCGCCTTCTGACCGGCCCTTCTCCCGAAAGCTTCGTCACCTTCACCGTATTTCCGCAGGCTATTTCCCTTAACGTCTTCATCTTTCCTCATCCCTTCCTTCTATTATTCATTTTATAAAACGGAGCATCTGCCTACACCATGATCTTATTCGCCATATCTCTTCCTATGGCCACGCGCGAATCCTTCACGTTCACGATCATGTTGCCGCCGATATCGGATACGACAGTCACGATCCCGCCCACAACGAATCCAAGACTCTCCAAAAACTTCCTGACTTCTTCTTTTCCTCCGACCTTTTTGATCTGCATCGGTTCGCCTGAACCTGCCATTGACAACGGCATTGCAACTTCCTCCTTTTTATCCGCGGCAGTATGGTTCCCTGACAGAGAGACTGCTGCTTTGATTTTGATAAGTATTTTCATTTTCACTGTTAGTATATACTAACGAGCATTAGATGTCAACAATTTTCTAGCCCTTTTTAAGATTTTTTGAGTTTCCTATATAAATGTGTTATACTGATAACAGCATGCGGACTTCCTTTGTCCGCCGGTAATTAAGGTTACTGTTCACTCTGGCCAGTAACAAAATAAACTACAAGGAGAGACCAGATGCAAGCATTGAATGAATCTGCCGAAAACTATCTTGAGACAATATTGATCCTGAGCAAAAAGCTGCCTGTCGTAAGGTCAGTGGATATCGCCAACGAGCTTGGCTTTAAGAAATCAAGTGTCAGTGTTGCCATGAAAAACTTAAGGATAAAAGAGCATATCACCGTGACCGACGCCGGTTTTATCTATCTTACCGAATCCGGCCGGGAGATTGCAGAGATGATCTATGAGCGCCATCAGCTTTTGAGCTCATGGCTTACCTTTTTAGGCGTTCCTGCCGATATCGCCGCGGAGGACGCCTGTAAGATCGAACATGTGATCAGCAAGGAGAGCTTTGACGCGATAAAAAGGCATGTCAAAAAATAGACATGCCTTATTCCAGTCTGATGATCTCAAAATATAAAAAAATCGGATACAGATAGCTGGCCCCGAAGGTTCCAAGCTTCTTCGGGCCGGAAACGACCCCGTCAAGCTCCAGAGCCTTACAAAGCGCCATCCCGACGGTTGCCTTTGTAATGCTTTTTTCCTTGCGGTTTACAAACATCTCATTCCCTTTGATTATGTATGCAAATTCCAGGTTCCGCATCGTGTAGAACGGAAAATTCTCGTAGAGCGCCATAACCTCCCACAGCCGATCTATCGTAAGATCCTTTTTCAGCCACATGATAACTTCTTCTTTATTTTTCAATTGCATAGGCATCCCATCTCCAATCAAAATATTGCCATGCATCCCATCCTCCGCAAGATACGGCTTTAATACGGAATGGGCGCGGACAGTAACTAAATTATAACACAAAGCCTTAGGAAATGGGAAACTGATTCAAATTCTTACTAGCTACTTATTTTTCGATGTACTAGATAAGCGTCAATATCCTTTCGCAATTGCGAACGCCTTCCGGTTCCGGCAAACAGTTTTTTTAAAGGTTCAATAACTAAAAGAAAGCCATTTACCGTCTCATAAGAAAGTCTGACATGAAAATAGTTGATCTGTTCAATCACCGCAAATAAATACAGTAAAATTCCAGCAATTATCCCGGATAAATCTGCTTTTGCAAGAGCCGCTATGATAATTACCGGCAAATAGGTTGTCAATAAGATCACATTTATCCACCTTAATTTATTGTAAAGCCTGCCGATTTCAATATTGCTTAAAGCCTTTTGCCTTTTTACCATTTTCAACTTATTGCGCCAATAGAAACTGCCCTCTATTACGATGGTCGAAAATACAAGCAATGGATAAAAGGAAACCCAATTCAATCTGAATGCTTTATTTCCACAGTCCATATCAACAATATACTTTACTGCGAAATACATCCCTGCAAACATTAACACGCCATATATTTCGAAATCAGCCAAGAATTTCAGTTCTTTTTCAATTGGTCTTTTCTTTAACTGTTTTGGCATATCGTTTTGTCTCCTTTGCAGCTTTCTTAATCCTCTCTAAGATACCTTTGGGTATACCGGCATACGGCAAAGCATTTGCCGCACAGATCCGTCTCGATACCCGTTGCCTTGTACATGATCTCCGTCTGCTTTTGATAGCACTTTTCCACATCCACAAGCTCTTCCCTTCGCCTGCCTGTCTCCCACAAGGTTCCATGCAATGCCTGCGCGGGACACTTTTTCACGCACAGGGAGCAGTTGCCGCACCGTGACTGGTCAATTGGACTGTCACATCTCAGGGGAGCATCCGTCAATAAAGAGGAGATCCGCAACGCCGGACCGAATCTTTCTGTTACCAGCAGGCCGTTCTTTCCTATCCAGCCAAGACCCGCTCTCGTAGCCACCGTCTTATGGGGAAGCTTTGAGGTTCTGTTTTGGTCAATCTCTACACGATCCGTAGTCTGCGCATAAGCGGCAAAGCCCCTTTCCCGCAAAAATCTTTCCCCGGCCGTCACGATCTCATTCAATTTATTATTCAGGGCATAATACAGATCATAATACTCTTTTGTCGGGGCGTCCTGCAGATCGCGGATAACATGCTTCGGCAGTGAAACTGCAGCCGCAACGCCCGTATCATACTCACAGCCCGCAGTCCCTTTTAGGTTCCCGATTCCGGCAAGACATGCCCCGCTTTGTAGCAGCAGGTCTTTTAGCTCTTTCGTCAGGTCCACTTTTCCATCCTCCGTTGTCAAAACATTACTTTCTTCCACTGATAATGCTCCATATCCACATATCCATCCACGAACTCCACGCCTTCCTTTTGGAGCAGTTCTGTCTGGTATATTCCGCCAGAACTGTCTGGGCCTCCGATTACCCCGCCGTCCTTTTTCACCACGCGGTACCACGGGATATCGCTTCCGTGCGGCAGGGCATGGAGGGCATAGCCTACGACCCTCGCCCATCTCCTGTTTCCGGCAAACGCAGCGATCTGACCGTAGGAGGCGACTGCGCCTTCCGGAATCTGGCCGATGATATCATAGATCATCTCAAATGTCGTCTTTTCACTCATCATCTGATACCCTCTTTACTTGTTATCCGTCCGTTGCTTTTATCAGTTTATCACATCTGTATGAGGATTACCAGTTTGCAGCAGCAATTTTAAAACTAAAATATCCCTCTCACCGCCGGATAGATTTCCCGGAACTTCTGATACCTCTCTTCATATTTCCTTACCAGCTCTGGCTCCGGCTCTACCGTGCCCGCCACCTTCACTACTTTCTCTGCGATAGTCTTCACATCCGGATATTCCCCGCAGCCCACCGCCGCCAGCATAGCTCCCCCGAGGGCAGGGCCTTCCTCGCTCTCGATGATGTCCACCTTCATGTCCATGACATTGGCGATGATTCTTTTCCACAATGGACTCTTCGCGCCGCCGCCGCAGATCTTTGTACGTTCAATGCGGATGCCGAGATTCTTCGCGACCTCCAGAGAATCCCGAAGCCCGAAGGCAACGCCCTCTAAGACAGCCTGCGTCATGTCCGCCCTTGTCGTATCCATGGACATGCCGATAAACACAGCCCGCGCGTCCGGATTGTTGTGGGGCGAGCGCTCGCCCATCAGGTACGGCAGATAGAACACCTGATTTTCACCAAGCTTCGTAATCCCTGCCTGCTCCGACGCAAAATCCCTGGTCTTTAATATCTCCTCGCTCCACCATTTATTGCAGGATGCCGCACTGAGCATACAGCCCATCAGATGATAGTTACCGTCGGAATGAGCAAAGGAATGAAGGGCGTTGTACGCATCTACCTTGAACTCCTTGCTGGAGATAAAGATGGTTCCCGATGTCCCAAGCGAGATATTGCAGGCGCCGTCACCCACCGTCCCGGTTCCGACTGCCGCCGCCGCATTGTCCCCGGCTCCTGCGATCACCTTTACCTCCCCGCTAAGTCCAAGCTTTCCTGCGATCTCCGGCTTCAATGTACCTACCACCGCAAAGCTTTCGCAGAGCTTCGGCAGCATCTCTCTGGTGATCCCGCAGATCTTAAGCATTTCCTCCGACCAGCGGCGGTTCTTCACGTCCATAAGGAGCATGCCAGACGCATCTGACATATCTGAGCAGAAGGCTCCCGACAGCTTATAGGCAAGATAATCCTTGGGCAGCATGATCTTAGCTATTCTTGCAAAATTTCCCGGCTCATGCTTTTTCATCCACAGAATCTTCGGTGCCGTAAACCCGGCAAACGCGATATTCGCCGTATATTCGGACAACTTTTCCTTGCCGATAACCTGATTCAGGTAATCCGTCTCTTCGCCTGTCCTTCCGTCATTCCACAGGATTGCGGGGCGGATCACCTGATCATCCTTGTCAAGCGCCACCAGCCCATGCATCTGCCCGCCGAAGCTGATACCGGCAATCTGAGCTTTATCGCAGTCCGCGGTCAGCTCCTTTATTCCCTCCACAGACTGGAAAAACCAGTCCTCAGGGTTCTGCTCCGACCATCCCGGACGCGGAAAATGAAGGGGATACTCCCGGGAGACAATTCTTTTTATCTCCCCTTTCCCATCCATCAAAAGCAGCTTAACCGCTGAAGTTCCCAAATCTATACCTATATATAACATGTGCCTTCTCCCTCCCAATGCGCCCTGCAAAGCTCCCGGCAGGTTACTGTTCACTCCGGGAACAGTAACTCCGGCAAAGCTCTGCATGATACGCCGATCTCTTATATTTTAATCACTACCTTTACCAGATCCGTCTTATTATTTACCGCCTCGTCAAACGCCTCCTGGATATGCTCCAGGTCAAACTCATGGGTCACGATCCCCTTCACGTCGATGGCACCGCTTTCCACTGCTGCTATCGCCTTCGGGTAGATATTCCTGTAGCGGAACACGGATTTGATCTCCGCTTCTTTATCCATGATCTGGGCAAAATTGTAATTAATTTCCTCCACTGCCGCAAGACCTACCAAGGTGATAGTTCCCCCTCTCTTTACGAAAAACGGCGTCTGGGCAATCGTGACCGGCGATCCCGCCGTCTCAAACACCTTCTCGGCACCTTTTCCGTCTGTCAGGCGCTCAACCTCCTTGAATACATCGGCCTTTCCGCTGTTGATCACATGCGCCGCACCAAGCTCCTTCGCCTTCTCAAGACGGGCATCCACCAGATCCGCAACGATGATCTTACCCGCACCCTTCGCCTTGCAGGCAAGCAGCGTCACAAGCCCGATGCAGCCGGCCCCAAGGATGATGACCGTATCCCCGGTCTGTACATTTCCCTGGTTTGCCGCGTGAAAACCGACGGAAAGCGGCTCGATCAGCGCGCCTTCCTTCGTGCTCACCTTGTCCGGCAGCTTAAAGCACATATCCTCCGGAAACGCAATGTACTCTTCATAACACCCCTGAACCGGCGGCGTCGCGAGAAACACAACATCCGGACACAGGTTGTATCTGCCTGTCTTACAGAACTCACATTTACCGCAGGTGATTCCCGGCTCAAGAGCGACCTTATCGCCCACTTTTAGCTGTGTAACTCCCGGCCCTGCCTCTACGACCGTCCCGGCACACTCATGTCCCAGCATAAAGTCCTGCTCAAGGTCAACCTTGTATGACCCGCACACCCCATGATGGAAATAGTGGACATCCGAGCCGCAGATCCCTACGTACTCAAGCTTCACAAGCACCTGCCCTTCTTTCACTTCCGGCACCGGCACCTCCTTAAGCACCATCTTATCCAGTCCCTGCATATATGCAGCCTTTTGCATCTTCATCTTCATTACCTTCCTTTCTTAAAAAAATGTGCCTGACAGCGGAAACTGCCAAGCACTATTACACAATTCATTTTCCGGCAAAAGCTAATCAACTATCTGAAATATCTGAAACTATTCCGCAAGTGTTCCATTGTCTGAAATCTCACCATTATCCACATACATCTGAATATATTCGTCCACGTTATCCGCACTGATCTCCGGAGCATCCACAAAGTCATTCACATCCGTAATCTCCATCTCGCCCGCAAGCACTTTGGATGCATAGTCGATATTCATCTTTGCAAGGTCGGACGCTGACTGAAGTGCCGTGGAGGTCAGAAGCCCTTCCTTGATCAAAAGGCATCCCTGTGCTGTACCGTCAACACCGTAAGCCAGGAAGTTGGATTTTCCATCTTTTACATAATTCGGATCTTCACGGACCGCCTCGATCGCTCCTGCCGCCATGTTGTCATTCATAGATATAACTGCGTCAATATGAGTTCCGGACTGTACCCAGTTCTCCATCAGCTTTAACGCCTCGTCACTGTTCCAGTTTGCATAATCCTCATAAAGGATGTTAACATCCTTACGCTTTGCGAAGAACTCTGTGTCCCATGCCTCACGCCTCTTTTCTGCGTGGAAATTGCCGGACGGCCCACGAAGGACTACCACATTGGCTTTCTCAGGAACTTCCTCTACCGCACGCTTTGCACCTACCGACGCCTGCTCAACCGGGTCGGCGTCAACGGTTCCTGTTCCCTTCATTACGGAATTGTCGTCGCTGCCGTCAAGGTCGCTCTGGTGGGTCGTCGGGTTTGTCGTTATAACCGGGATCCCTGCGTCTACAAGCTTCTGTACATACGGAGCCTGGGCCGCATTATTGTTGGACTGTACGATTACAAGGTCATATCCCTTTGTGATACAATCTTCAAGAAGCCCATTCTCTTTATTATCATCAGCCTCTCCACTGACACATGTCAAATCGATATTGTCGCTTCCCTCCGCCGCTTTCTGCATCTCGGAAGTCAGCCATGCCGCAAATGTATCTGCACTTGCCCTTGCTACGAAACACACTCTCTTCTTTCCGTCTCCCTTGTCATCTCCGCCGTCAGAGGAGCCGCCGCCGCTGTTGCTGCTGCACGCCGCCAGGGAAATCACCATTGCCGCACTGAGTAATACTGCTGTAAGCTTTTTCATCTTCATCTTTTTTCTCCCTTTCTTATCTTTATTTTCTTTGATTCTTGCCGGAATCATGAACAGGCAAATCTTATCTGCTGCTATTTTGCTGTTTTTTCACTTGTCTTCTCTTCCTTTGCCACGATCACCTTCTGTGATTTCCTGGACTTGCTCACCACGTCAAAGGCCACTGCCAGGACGATGATCGAACCTTCGATGATCTGCTGGATGTAAGCATTGACACCGATCAGGTTCATGACGTTCTCAAGGAAACCGATGATGAATGCCCCGGCGATGGTGCCGCTCACTGTACCGATACCTCCGGTAAATGACGTTCCGCCGACGATCGCCGCCGTAAGCCCCGTCATCTCATAGCCCACCGCACCGTTGGGAAGCCCGGAATTGTTCCTGGCCATAAAGATCATCCCAGCAAATGCCACAAGCACGCCGTTGACAATATACGAAATATAAATGCTTCTCTTTGAATTGATACCGCTGGCCTCTGCCGCACTCCTGCTGCCACCGATAGCGTACAGTCCTCTTCCGTATCTTGTATTATTCACGATGTACCAAATCAGTACGGTGATGACGATCACGATCAGCACCGGGATCGGAACCGGCCCGGCCATACCCTGGCCGATCTTTACATAATTACCGAGCTGCAGGATGTTCTGGCCGCCGGTATAGTAGAGCGCCAGACCTCTCGCCGCCTGCTGCATACCAAGCGTCGCGATGAACGCAGGAACATTGCACTGTCCTACGAAAAATGCATTTACTAGGTTACAGGCAACGGCTACTGCCACAGCGACCGCGACCGCCGCCGCCATAGACTGGGTGCTCTGATAGACTGACACCGACAAAACGCCCGAAAGCGCCAGAACAGAACCCACCGACAGGTCGAGAAAACCGCTGATGATCAGGATCATCTCGCCGTAAGCGATCAGGATGCCTACACAGAGCTGCCTCATTACATTGACAAGGTTACTGCTCTGCAAGAAGTAGGGACTGATCAGGCTACAGGCGATAAACAGCACGGCCAACACGATGTAAATGCTGAATTTTTGTAAATAATGCGTTACGTTTGTTTTCATATCTCTTCTCCTTCTTTACCCTTGCGTCTCAATTCCCGCCGCATATCTCATGATCGTCTCCTGCGAAAAGTCCTCGCGGCCGATGCACCCGGTCACCTTGCCCTGGCACATCACGTAGATGCGGTCGCACATCCCCAGAAGCTCCGGCAGCTCTGAGGACACCATGATGACTGCTTTTCCCTCTTTGACGATCTCTGTCATGAGCTTATATATCTCGAATTTTGCCCCGATATCAATTCCTCTCGTAGGCTCGTCCAGAATCATGATCTGCGGATTACAGAGCATCCATCTGGTCAGCAGGACCTTCTGCTGATTTCCGCCGGATAGTTTTGAGATCTCTGTCTCCAACGAAGGAGTCTTGACATTCATCTTTCCAAACATCTGCGAGACCTCTTCGGTCTCCTTCTTCCTGTGGGCATATCCCCCGTATATATACTGTTTGAGCGACGCAAGGCTGGCATTTTCAAGGACGCTTCTTACCGGCACGATGCCGTCGTCCCTCCGGCTCTCAGAAAGCATGACCAGCTTCTTCTCGATACTGTCCTGGCTGCTTTTAATGTGCACCTCCTGCCCGCCTATCTTCACCGTCCCAGAATCGTGATGGTCAAGGCCGAACACCGCGCGCATCGTCTCCGTCCTCCCGGCTCCCACAAGGCCCGCGAAGCCGACGATCTCCCCCCTGCGCGCATAAAAGCTCACATCCTCAAACAGACCGTGCTGGGTGAAATGTTCAACCTCCAGCGCCTTCTCCCCGATAGTGATCTCTTCCTTCGGGTACACATTGTCGATCTTCCTTCCCACCATCCTGGAAATGACTGTGTCAAGGTCAAGGTCCTCTGCCCTGTCCGTAGACACCACGCTTCCGTCACGCAGTACGGAGATATCGTCAGATATCTTAAATACCTCCTCCATCTTGTGCGATATGTAGATAATGGAGACGCCTTTCTTTTTCAGCTCCTCGATCTTTGCAAAGAGCTGAGCCACCTCTCTTTCCGTAATCGACGAGGTGGGCTCGTCCATAATGATGATCTGCGCGTTGTTCGTAATGGCCTTGATGATCTCCAGCATCTGGATATCCGATACCGTCAGCGTCTTAAGCTTCTGGTTCGGCGCGTAGCTTAAGCCTTCTTCTTTAAGAAACTTTGTCGCCTCTCTCCGCACCTTTTTCCAGTCTACCTTACCGAACTTATTCACCGGCAGGCGCCCTAAAAACAGATTCTCCTCCACGGTAAGCTCCGGCACGTAGTTAAGCTCCTGGGCGATCATGGAAATACCATGCTCTCTCGCCTGTATAGGATTCTTAATATCAACAGGCTTCTCATCAATGAAGATCTGTCCCTTGTCCGCTTTGTAAAGGCCCATGATGATCTTCATCAATGTAGACTTCCCGGCGCCGTTCTCACCGCACAGCGCATGAACCGTTCCCTTGCGTACGGAAAAGTCAATATTGCTTAATGCCTTGACCCCAGGAAATGACTTCTCCACACCGGAAACTCTCATCTTGATCTCGTCCATACCTTTTTCCTCCCTTCCTTTGTTTTCTACAGTGTACTCCCGATAAATACTTTTGTCAATTATTTTATTTATGTTTGTATCTTTAAACAATATTTAATGCCTGTTTTTATGCATTATTACCATGATATTCCTGTTTTATTGAACATTATGTTGATTTTTTAACACATTCTTTCGTTAATTATTTTATTTATTGTTTGCAGTTTGATAAAATATATTGACTACTTTTATTAAATGTTTTATCTTTAAATTAGTACAAATAAAGGGGGGATCGTATTGCCAGAAGGAAAGAACAGAACACGTGATTTTGGTAATATCTATCGGTTGATCTATGAAAAAAAGCAATGCTCCAGACAGCAGATCGCGGAAGAGCTGAGCATCAGTCTTCCCACGATCACACATAATCTGGCGCTTTTAAAAGATGACGGCCTTATATACACGTCCGGGACTTTCAGCTCGACAGGGGGGAGAAAAGCGAACATCTTCCGCTGCGTTCCCGACGCGCGCTACGCCCTGGGCATTGATATAACCCAGAATCATCTTTCCATTGTCTTGATCAATTTGAATCTGGATATCATTGATAGTGAAAGAATGAGGTGTCCTTTTGAAGATACCTCTCTCTATTATGACAATTTACAGGAAAAAGTTGAACAATTTCTTAACAAACAGAGCCTGGACAGGGATAAGCTTCTCGGTATCGGCATATCCCTCCCGGCAATTATCGAATCGGACCAGAAAACGATTTTTTACGCTACAGTAATCTCGCTGCTGGGGAATTTTTATGAACGCATCAGCTCCTGTTTTATCTACCCTTACCTGCTCTTTAATGATGCAAGCTCGGCAGGCCTTGCCGAAAGCTGGCACTCCAACTCCGACAAACCGATGCTCTACCTGTCCTTGAGCAGCAGCGTAGGCGGCGCCTTTATGATCGGCGGAAAGACCTTCCCCGGCACTCACTCCCACTCTTCCGAGTTCGGGCACATGTGCATTGTCCCCCATGGGAAGCGCTGCTATTGCGGATGCTACGGATGTCTGGACGCCTACTGCTCCGCAAAAGTACTCTCCGATTTCACCGGCGGTAATCTGATGGAATTTTTCAAAGAATTATCCTCCGGCAATCCCGGATACCGCAGAGTCTTTGACGAATACCTGGATTATCTTGCCATCGCAGTTAATAATCTGCGCATGTGCTACGACTGTGATGTCATCATCGGCGGCACCGTCGGCTCCTTCATGTCGGATTACATCAAGGACCTCAGGCAGAAAGCCATCACTCTGAATCCCTTTGAGAAAAGCGGGGACTACATCCTCTGCTGCCATTACCGCACAGAAGCGTCAGCCGTTGGAGCAGCCGCTCATTACATCGACCAGTTTATTGAAGAAATGTAGGAAAAGACGAAGAAAAGACGAGAAAAATACACAAAAAACTACTCTTCCCTGATCCGGTACCCATGGTTGAGCGGCCCGCTCCCCTTCCCAAGATCCAGCATCGCCGCCAGCGCGCCTGAGATATACTCCTTCGCCCGCTCCACCGCCTTATCAAGGCTGTACCCTTTGGCCAGGTTTGATGCGATAGCGCTGGAAAGGGTACACCCCGTCCCATGGGTATTGGGATTACCGATCCGCTTACCCATAAACCACCGGTAAGAACCGTCCCGGTACAGCAGGTCATTGGCATCATTGAGATGGTGTCCTCCCTTCAGAAGCACTGCGCAGCGATAGCTTTCACTGATCTTCTCCGCCGCCAGAACCATATCCTCCGGCGTCTTCACCTCCATTCCCGAGAGCACCTCTGCCTCCGGGATATTGGGGGTTAAGATATCGGCGGCCGGCAGGAGATATTCCTTCAGCACATCCACCGCCTCATCACTGATCAGCTTTGCGCCGCTTGTCGCCACCATAACCGGATCCGCAACAATATTTTTTGCCCCGTATTCTTTTAGCTTTTCCGCTGTTTTTCTGATCAGGGCGCTTCCGGACAGCATCCCGATCTTTACCGCGTCAGGGTAGATATCCGTGAATATGTTGTCAAGCTGCTCCCCTAAAAACTCCGGCGGCACCTCCATGATCCCAGTCACGCCCACCGTGTTCTGCGCCGTCAGCGCCGTCACCGCACTCATGGCATATACGCCATTGCAGATCATCGTCTTAATGTCTGCCTGTATTCCCGCACCTCCGCTGGAATCGCTTCCGGCGATCGTTAATGCTGTTTTCATAAATCCTATTCCTCTCTCATCATTAATTAACCTAACCCGGAGCCAATCGCTCAAAGCCTGCCGCTATTTAACCGTATGCATCTCTAAAAATCCATAAACCTCTGTAAGATCCCGCACATACACATCCGCCTGCCGCTTCATCTCTTCCGTATCTTTTGCACTGAACTTGTCATACACGCCCACCGTACAGAAGCCCGACTTTTTAGCCGTCAAAACAGCATAGAGCACATCCTCGAACACCAGGATCTCTCCCGGCTCCGCCCCCAGATACCCGGCCGCCTGCTTATAAATCAGCGGATTATTTTTCCCCGCACCGACCTCCTCACATGTAAAGATCCGCCCGAAATATCCGCTGATGCCAAGCCGGTCAAACGCCGCCTCTATATGTTCACGTCTGCTGGCTGTAGCTGCCGCCATCGGGATACCCTTCCCCTTCATCCGGGCAAGGAACTTCTTCACCCCTGGCTTTAACCGCGCTTCATAATAATAAAAGTCCCGCACCGCGTCAAGGACGCCTTGTATGATCTCCTCCAGGGCAAAGGTAAGATCATAGCGCTGCTTTACATACTCTGCACCCTCTGTCATCGTCATCGGATACAGAATCTCACTTAAGTTCTCTTCCGGCACCGTCCCGATACTCCGTAAGTACCGCGCCCCTGCATCCTCCCAGATTTCCATAGAGTCCAGGAGAGTTCCGTCCACGTCAAATATCGCTCCCTTTACCATATAGCTTCCCCCCTTCCATATGCATCCCTTTCACCACAAATCCCTCTCACATTCCAGGCATTTCTTTCGCAAGCTCTTCTCTGGCTCCAGGCATCCCTCTCGCTGCAAGCTCTTCTCTGGCTCCAGGCATCCCTCTCGCCGCAAGACCTTCTCAATCTCCCAGCATCTCTTTTGTAAGCCTCTTAAGCTTCCTGGCCGCGCCTTCGATATCCTCCTGTGCAAAAATGGCGCTGATCACCGCGATCCCGCATATGCCGCTGCCGGAAAGCTCTCCCACATTATCCATGCCGATCCCGCCGATAGCGACCACCGGGATATCCACCGCCCCGCAGATCTCCTTCAGCGTCTCAAGGGAAACCTCCTGGGCGTCTGCCTTGGAGCCTGTGGGGAACACCGCGCCCACGCCCAGATAATCCGCGCCCCGCTCCTGTGCAAGGACTGCCTGCTCTGCCGTCTGGACCGATACGCCGATGATTTTATCCGGCCCAAGCCTCCTGCGCACATCCCCGGCCTCCATATCACCCTGCCCCACATGGACGCCGTCCGCATCCGCAGCCAGCGCGATCTCTACGTCATCATTTACCACAAAGGGAATCCGATACTCCCGGCAAAGCTTCCGTATCTCCCTGGCTTCCTCAAGAAAATGCTCCTCCTCCAGCTCCTTTTCCCTTAGCTGTACGAAAGTGGCCCCTCCTTTTACCGCCCTTTCCACCTGGCCCGGGAGAGTTTCCTCTCCCAGCCAGCTTCTGTCTGTCACTGCATACAGCAGCAGATCCTTCTTATCGAACTTCATACCTTGCTCCTTTATCCAGTGTCTCTGCATCCATATGATAGACCGCGTCAATAATCCGGTTGCGGTAGGTGGCGTTGCCGTCTCCTTCCGCCATGCGGCTCCATCCGATCTCGCCTGCAAGGCCCATGGCGCAGACCGCCGCGGCTGCCGCTTCCAGCCGGTTCTCGGGATTCGCTGTGATGAATGCGGTCATCATACCCGAGAGCTGGCAGCCCGTCCCGGTTATCCTTCCCATCTCCGGCCGGCCGTTGCGGATGATAAAGCACCTCTCCCCGTCGCTGATCAGGTCTATGGCTCCGGTAACCGCCGCGATACATCCACATTTTTTTGCAAAGTCTTTGACAAATGCTACCGCCTCCGAAAGATTTTCCTCCGTCACCGCATCCGCTACATCCGCGTCCACTCCCTTTGTGGTGCCGCTGCCGAGCGACAACGTCTTGATCTCGGAGATATTGCCCCGGATCACCGTAAGCTTAATCTCCTCCATCAGCCGGATTGCCGTATCTGTGCGCAGGGCGCTGGCTCCCGCCCCCACCGGGTCTAAAAGCACTGGATGGGACAGCTCATTCGCTTTCCTCCCCGCAGCGAACATCCCTTCTATCGTCCGCTCGTTCAGGGTTCCGATATTGATGTTCAGCCCGCCGCAGATCGCCGTGATATCCCCGACATCTCCCGGCTCGTCTGACATGATCGGGCTGGCGCCGCAGGCCAGCAGCACATTCGCCACATCGTTCACCGTCACATAGTTAGTGATGTTGTGCACAAGTGGCACAGACTTCCTGACATTTTCCATACAAGCTCCAAACATAAATACTTCCTCCTTTTCCAGGAGCATATCTCCCGTTTTCTCTTTGAAGTACCTGACGCAAAACCTTCATAGCGCATGACGGGCAGGGCGCTCTTACCCGCACCAATCCCGTCCTCCGGAAACGGAAAGCGAACCTACCATGAGGGTACGTCCGCTGATCTCACACATCCTTATCCCTACGTTGGCATTATCCAAATCAGGTCTGTGGGTCCAGGCGATTCAGCCTGTTCTCAGCCCGCTTGATACGCAAGCTCCCCTTTGTCTACTCACTCAGTATACTACAGCTTAATTATTTTGCAAACATATTTTTTTCATCTCGCCCATAAAGTCACGGATATAGTCTGCCGCCAGATTAAGCGCCGCCTGACCAAGCTCCGCGGAAGAATCCTTCGGGTCAAAGGGCCCGAACCATCCGCTGGGCGCGATCTCCTTCGTATCCCGCACAAGCCGAACTGTACCGCCCTTAAAATTCACCGCCTGTATGTACGCTGCCTTCAGCTCATCTGTAGGATTCTGCGCATTGACAGGCTGCCCAAGCTCCAGATGCACGGCCTCAGGCGCGATCGCCATCACTGCCGACGTCTCAAGCACATCCCCGTGTCCGCCCTTGAACCTGTCGTCAAGCTCCGCAACAAGGCTCCACCAGTCAATACTCGCGCATACGCCGCCATTGTGGTACACCTCCAGCGCCGCCCGGTCGATGGACGGTGTATTGCCGCCATGCCCGTTAAGGACCACGAACCGCTTAGCCCCCTGCTTCATCAGGGAATCCATAATACCGTGAAGGACCAGGTACAGCCCTTCATACCCGATATTAATACTGCCTGCAAAGCTCAGATGATAGGGACATACACCGTAGGGCACAGTGGGGGCGACGATGATTCCTTCCATGTCCGCAATCTGGTCTGCCAGATAGGACGGCACCATATAGTCAGTCCCTAATGCGCTCTGCGCCCCGTGCTGTTCCGTGCTCCCAACCGGGAGCACGATGACCGGATCCTTTTTTAAAGCCTCTTCTGCCTGTGCTGTAGTCATTTTACCAAGATACATATTACACTCTCCTTTCCGCGCTATGCACTATTTCCCAAAAATTGCAAAATGCCGTTCGATCGTTTCCTGCGGGGGTGCCTGCGTCATACTGCTCACGATAACCATGGTAAGGGAACCAAGGATCGTCGCCGGAAACAGGGCGTGGAATCCATGGGCCAGCTCCTTTGCCGACGGCACCAGCGTAAACACAAGAAGGGTGATAACGCCTACGATCACCGCAGATACCGCTCCTGCCACCGTCGATCTCTTCCAGTACATACCGAACAGGATCGGCACGACAAAGACCGCCATTCCAGAAAAGGCAAATAGATTAATCTCAAAAATACTTCCCGGCTGGAACACGCCAAAGCAAATCACGATAATCCCGATCAGCACCGTCACCACCTTGGACAGATTCATGACACTCTCATCCGTAGCTTTTTTGTTGATGATCTTCTGGTAAATATCCCTGGTTACCGCCCCCGTGGTGGTCACGAGGATTCCGTCGATGGTAGACATACCCGCAGCCACGATCCCTGCGATAAAGATCGACGCAAGGAACGGATTCATCCCTCTCTGGAGGATCATCGGCACGATCTGGTCCGCTTTCTCAATATCCTGAATGGACGCGATACCATTGACGCCCGCCCACTCAATAAGGGTCGCCGAGAAGAACATGCCGGCCGTACCAAGGAGGATCGCCTTGAACATGGTCTTATGGTCCTTCATGGCAAAGAACTTCGTAAACAGATGGGGCTGCCCCATGGTAAAAAACGACCAGAGTACGATATTAGATACAAAATATGTCCACGGCATGTACCCATTGGCTCCCGGAAATGTCAGATACGCCTCATTCATCCCTTTAAGCGTATGGTTGATATTGTCAAACCCGCCGCCCATCACGATCGATACAACAAACGTGACAACCGCCGTGGCGATCATCAGAGACCCCTGGATGACATCCGTCATCATCGCTCCCTTCATACCGCCCGCCATACAATATAATATAACAATCACACCCATTCCGACAACCCCTGCCCACTCAGGAAGCCCGGTAAATACATGTACGATAACTCCCGCGCCGATAATCTGCGCCCCCATCATGGGAATCAGGAAGAATAACATCATCACACCCAGCACTCCGCTCATGCTCTTAGAGTGGTAGCGGTCCGAAAGGTAATCTGCCATCGTGAGGAACCCGTACTTGTGACCCAGCGTGATCAGCTTGCGCCCAATCAGGAGCGCCGGCAGAATCATACAGAATACGGCGCCCGGCACCGAGATCGCCATACCCGCATAACCGACCCCGTAGATCGTTCCCGGCGTCCCAAGAAAAGTTCCCATGGAAAACTGGGTAGAGAAATAGGCGATACCGCTGACCACCACTCCGGCCTTTCCGCTCAGCACGAAAAAGTCTCCGAGGCTGCTTGTCTTGCGGCTGGCATACCAGCCGATGAAAGCCATGATTCCAAGATAAAAGATAATAACCGTATAAAATGGTACCGGTGATGGCTGAATTGCTCCGTTCATCATTACTTGCCCTCCTTCTCTGTCTGTTCTTCTTCATCATAAATATGATACTCTTTTCTCTTCATGCACATCCGGTAGTACACCACGATCAGTACAAAAGTCACCGCCGTGTGCGCGAACCATCCGAACAGGTAGCTTGGGATGCCGCCGATGGACGGGATGTAAGTCTCACTGTAGAAAAATGGAAATGGCACCATGATCAGGAAAAACATGAACAAAAAGATGATCAGCCATGTCCGTTCAAAATGCTCGTCAAATAGTTTCTTCATCGTCTTTTTCTCCTCCTTTACTTTTCGGACAACTCTCTGTAAAATAGATCGTATACAAAAAGACATCCTTATCCTCTGTTACTCTTCCACGCGCGTTATACAAAGCAAAAACTTTACTTTTATTTTTCATTATTGTGTGTTATAATTATTTTGTAAAGTGTTTACTTTCTATTTTGGATTATATCATGTTTGCCCTACATTTGTAAAGTGTTTACATTGTTTTTGTCTAAAATACACAAAACTGAATGTTGCTGCTCACGCCATGACCAGTAACAGCTGAATTTACTTTTAGAAAGAACGGAGATATAAAATGGATATTATTGAACGCATACGTATTGCCTATCCTGAACTGACCAAAAAGCAGAAAGCCATTGCCGATTACCTGGTCGCCAACCCAGAAGACATCTGCTACATAACCCTCGCCCAGCTAAGCCAGAACACCTCCGCCTGCGAAGTGACTCTTCTTCGGTTCTGCCAGAAGATGGGCTGCGCCAATTTCTTAGAATTGAAAGATAAATTCCGGGATCACACGCAGATGATGATCAAGCTTGTTTCTTCGCCAAACTACATCGCCCCTGAACTGTCTACAGGCAGCGCATCGGAAAAAGAAGCGCTTCTTCTGGAAATATTCAATGAAGAGGTACGCTCCCTGACCGAGTACTGCGCTAACATTTCTCTGCGCGGCATCAGCCGGACCGCAGAAGAGATACGAAAAAGCCGGAGAATCTATATCTTCGCCCACGACCTGTCCAAGATCATGGGAAATTATCTGGAATCCCGCCTGCAGATACTCTATTTTAACGCAGTCCTTGTGGATCTGGGAAATCTTGAAGAGACACAGTGCCACCTTCAGAATCTCACCGAAGGAGACTTTGCCATCCTGTTCTCTTTCCCGCGCTATTTTTTCCCGATCAGCAATATCGCCAGGAAAATTTCCGAGTCAGGCATCCCCATCCTTGCCATCACAGACAGCACCTCATCCCCGATTGCAAAATACGGCGACCACCTGCTCATCTGCCCCGCGCAGACAAAATTCTTCTACAATTCGCTGGCGCTGCCTATGGCAGTACTGAACCTTCTGGCCTCCTGCCTGGTCATTGACAATGTAGCGCCCTCTGAGATAGAGGAATTCAAAGATACTTTATCCTCGTAATCAAAAATCATTCACATATCACAAGGAGGTTTCATTATGGAAATCGGAGGTTTTTTCCCTTACTCCCCGCTTAGGGAGGAGCACAACAATTATGCAGAAAGGCTGTGTCCGGGCGCAGACGACATCCTTCATCTCATGTCCGGAAGGTGCGCCATCTATCTCTGTCTTCAGGACAGTATGCTGACGGATGAAAGGCGGGCGGCTTACCTTCCCGCATACACCTGCGAAACAGTGAGCGGATGCTTTGTAAAGGCGGGCTACAAAATTTATTATTACGATCTTGACCGCAACCTGAGTCCTAAGTTCGACGAACGCCTGATTCCCAAGATCAGCTTTCTGATGATCTGCGGCTATTATGGCTTTTCTGACTTCGATACGGCATTCGTGAAAAAATGCCGCCAAAATCACATCATCGTTATGCAGGACTGTACCCACACTGCCTTCTCCCCTGCATGCCCGGATACGGACTACGTAACCGTCAGCCTGCGCAAATGGATGGGCGTCATCTCCGGCGGCCTTGCCATCAAGCGGAACGGAAAGTTCAGCGTTTCCCCTATCCCCGCAAACGAGACCCATCTGGACATCCGCCGCAGCGCACTCAGCAAGCGGCAGGAGTATGAGCTTACGGACAATGAAAAGCTCAACCAGGAAAGCGCTGATGCCTTCTGGAAGGCAGAGTTCATGCTGCGGGAGATCTTTGACATGCAGGCAGGGGACGATGAATCACTCCGGGCCATCGAGCACTATCCGCTGGACGATGCCATCAAAAAAAGGCGGGAGAACTTCGCCTATCTTCTCGGACATCTGCCGGATAATCCGGCGGTACGCCCCATCTTCACTGAACTGCCCGACGATGTATGCCCCATGTTCTTTCCATTTCTCGTGGATGACAGGGAGGCTTTGATGAAGCATCTGGCAGACAACCGGATCCCGCCGAAGGTGTACTGGCCGGTGCCTCCCTTTATCGAGATCGGGAATTACCCCGGAGCAGAGTACATCTATGCCCACGTCATGTCTATAAGCTGCGACCAGCGGTTTCCTATTGCGGACATGCAGCGGGTGGCGGAGGTCTTTAAAGATTTCGCCAAATAACACCGCAAACAGCCAGAACCTGATCCACTGCCAAAGCGGCAGCCTGCCCGTCTCAGGTTCCGGCTGTTTTTCTATCTGTTCTGATATCTGTCACGCCATCTGCTATCTCATCTCTGGTATCTCATCTCCGTCACAACATCTGCTATCTCATCTCTGTCACGGCATCTGTTATCTTTCATAAGTTCCTTTGCGAAGTATCCTGCCGCCGCTCATGAATACCTGTCCGCGGGAAATATAGCTGTCAAGAGACATATCCTGTCCCAAAAGAAGCATATCCGCATCCGCCCCTTTCCGTATGCATCCCTTCTTTGGAAACAGGCCAAGCGCTTCCGCCGCCTGACTCGTCATAAAGGGCAGCGCTTCTTCCACTGCCATCCCAAGCTCTTTTACCATGCGCCTCAGTTCCCGATAAAGCGCATCCACTCCGGAGACTCCGATCTCAAGGAGCGTCCCGTCCTCAGCGTAATTGGACCAACTCCCGTGTCCGTCAGAGCTTATGGTGATATGCTTTGTCGGAATATTCCGCCTAAGAGCCTCTGCAATACAGTTCCCCGGCGTCGCATCCTTGCTGATCCCGCAGGTCAGGTCGATATATCCTCCCTTTTCAAGGAAAGCATACCCCTCCTCCAACAGTCGTCCATTGCGGTTGACATGTGTAGGCCGGAAGATCCGAACGGGAACAGAGCCCTCATCCAGCGCCTCGAATACCGGCTTTAATCCCGAAGGCTCATCTCCCATATGCAGGATGACGACTCCTGGTTTTCCAGAAAGCATCCCTGCGACCCTTACCCTGCTGGCGCATTGTACCAGTTCTCTCACTGTGATATTGGGCGCCCGGTGGTCGGATATGGCAAGCTTTAATCCCAGTACTTCCCGGATAAACACCACATCCCTGTCTGCTTCCCCGGTGATGGTCGGCGACGGAAAGCCGTAGGCCCCCGTCATCATATACGCCGTCACGCCTTCCTCGTTAAGGGCTGCAGTCTTGGCATACAGATTCTCCACGCTCCTTGTCATGCCGTCTGTCCCCAAAAGCCCCACTACCGTTGTGATGCCGCCCCTTACCAGCTCCGACAGCTCAAGCTCCGGGGTGCGCGTATGGAAGCTACCTTCCCCGCCGCCGCCTGTCACATGGACATGCTGGTCAACAAGCCCGGGAACCAAAAGCCTCCCTTCTGCATCTATCACTTCACCTTCCACCGGAAGTCCGTCAATAGAATCCTGTATACACTCTATCCTCTCATTACAGACCAAAACATCTTTTCTGCCCATATATTCCGGCGCATAAACCTCTGCATTCTTAATTAAAAACATACCATAAGCCCTCTTCTTCTATAAGCTTTCTTCTCCATATATGTTAACGGTTTTCCCTGCATTTGCCAATATGCTGCTGTTCACTCTGCGAACATTGAACAGTAACTCAATATGTATCATGCGTTCTCTGTATATCTGCAGCCGGGGTATCCGCTGCATCCCCAGAACTCCCCGAACTTCCCGCTGCGTTTTCTCAGCATCTGCCCGCATCTCGGACAGGTCTTCATCTTCTTTTTTCCTGCGGGCGACTTTAGTTCCCCGCCCAGCCGCTCAAACACCTTCTGGTTCATGCTACAGTCAGCCAACGCCCGGTGCGCCCCGCCTGTGGCAATATGATAATGCGACGCCAGGCTCGTGAGCTTATGATTAGAAAGCTGCGGCAGGCACTGTCTGGCGACCGTCAGCGTATCAATATAATCATTTGCAAATATCCTGCCCCAGTACCGCTTCGCGTCCCGCTGGATGAACTTCATATCAAAGCTGTGGATATTATGCCCCACCAGAACCATATCTGAGACAAACGCGTCAAAATCCGCCAGAACCTTCTCAAATACAGGAGCATCCTTCACCATATCGTCATAGATGTGGTTGACCTGGGACGCACGGGACGGAATCTTCATCTCTGGATTCACCAGCGCAGAAAACGTATCCGCCACCTTCTTTTCCCGTACCTTAATTGCAGAAATCTCGATAACCTTGTCCGTCATATAACTGATCCCCGTCGTCTCCAGATCAAAGACCACATAATCCGGCACATACCTGTCAAGCTTTTTTCCCTGTGTATCTCCAAGCATCCTTTTCTCCCTTTCCGAATATCAAACTGCTAGTACAGCGAAAATTAAGTTTTGGATAGTTTGGCGCAGAATATTTTTCTGAGAGTGCTGCTTCACAAACATAGGCGTAGCGGTGGCTGCGTCGAGGCTTGTGGAGCAGTGCTATCAGGAAAATAGGCAAGTCAAACTGCCAATTACTTAATATTCGCTGTACTAGTACATCATTGTATTAATCTTGAAGTAATAAATGCTTGATATTCGTGTCATCTGTACACCTGCTAACTGAAGGCGTAGCGGCTACGTCTAGTACAGCGAGTGCTTATTACTCGAGAATTAATACAATGATGTACTAGTCCAAGTACTTTTTTACCTTTCCTCATTATATATAATATCCTTCGGTATTTCAAGCGCAAAACAAGCGCGCGCCATCAAGCAGGTGTCAATAGCGTGCGCTTGTTTTTTGATTTCCTTCCTATATCGGCAGCGTTTACCGGCCCCAATGTGAGCAGTGATCGTTTATTAGTTACTGGTCATGCGTGAACAGAAACGTTTATTACTCCATCATTGCATATGAACGTCTTCCCTCTTCACTGATCATAACCGTATCAGTCTGTACATTAGCGAAGGATTGCTTCCCGCCGGCAGATCCTGCCGTATCTTTAAAGCTTTCCCCGCCTCCCCTGATCTGGCGGCAGGCTTCTGTTTCCTGCATACGCCGCACCATAGATACTGTGCCGTCCTCACGGTATTTCTCCTTCGTAACCCGTACCGAACGTGCCTCCTGCTGAAGCTCAGCTGTTTTCATCTCTTCCTTACCTGTTTTCTGTGCTGTCGATTTTGCGTCATTCTGCAGATTCTTCCGCGAACCATTGCTGTAATTCATTACATAAACACTCATACTCATTGCTAAAACTCCTCTCTTACAGATGCGGGTAATGACACCGCCTTGTTTTGCCCGGTCATCAGATAAAATGATCTATCTGCTCCGTTACTTCTTCCAATTGCTTTTCCAGATCTGCCTGCACCTGTGTGTTATGCAGCTCCATTGCCAGACGGATCTGCATATTAAGCGTACACTGCTGATCCTTCAATACGGTAAATTTCGTCTTCCGGATATCCCTCGAAGGACTTACTGTATAACTGCTCCCCATTTGAATCTCTCCTTTCTCTCACGCATTTTGTCTTTTGCACAGGCCGCTGCCCGATCCGTTCTTTTCACTCTTTGTCCCTTAATCTTTTTTGCCTCTCCGGCAAGCCTCAGGTATTTTATAATCATAAATACGTTTGTTAAACTGAATGTAAACTCACGGCTCCTGAATATGAAAAATGTGTGAAAAATGTCATTCGTTCGTTTACGTTACACTTTTTATGATAGAATTCTCTCAGGGAACAGATAAGGAGGATATTTTATGCTACATATTTTAATTGTAGATGATGATAAGAATACACGCCGTTACCTGTCTGCCGTACTGTCAGACGCCGGGTATACGACGTCCTGCGCAGACTGTGCAAAAAAAGCGCTGGATATTATGGAGAAGATAAATATTGACCTGATGGTGCTGGATGTCATGATGCCCGGCATGGATGGCTGCTGCTTTGCAAAGCTTTTGCGCAGCTGTAACAATGATATCCCTATCCTGATGCTTTCTGCAAGACAGCTTCCAGAAGACGTAAAGCAGGGTTTTCTGTCGGGAACCGACGATTATATGACTAAACCTGTAGATGAAGCGGTGATGCTTCTGCGGATCAAGGCATTGCTGCGAAGAGCGAAGATCATATCTGAGCGCCAGCTTACTATCGGCTCAACAATTCTGGATTATGATGCCCTGACCGTAAAAACCCAGAAAAAAGAGCAGCTTCTTCCGCAAAAAGAATTTTATCTTTTATATAAGCTTTTGTCTTATCCAAACAAAATATTTACCCGTATGCAGCTCATGGAAGATATCTGGGGTCCTGCCTCAGATTCCACGGACGCTACTGTAAGCGTCCACATCAACCGTCTTAGAAAACGTTTTGAGGGCTGTACGGATTTTACGATCGTCACGATACGGGGACTTGGCTATAAAGCGCAGGTAGAGGAGGAATTGGTATGAGAGAACAGGCAGGTGTACGCATCAAGATTACTTTATTAGCAACCGGCTCCGTCTTTATCTTACTGGTTCTGACTATGTTTGCCAGCAATACGGTCATCATCTTCGCGATCAGGCACGGCTGGATCAAACCCGAACCCGGCGGCTCTATGATGCCTTTATTATTTCAGAGCGGAATCATCAGTATTATCATCGGCACGACCCTGTCTTTTTTTATGAGCCATTTCCCCTTACGTCCGCTTCACACGCTGATCCAGGCAATCCACGAAGTTTCAGCGGGAAATTATGAGGTGAAGATTCATCTGGAGCACCCGAAAGAATTCCAGGAGCTTTCCGAATGCTTTAACCAGATGACGGAGGATCTGTCCGGGACGGAGATGTTCCGCTCGGATTTTATCAACAATTTTTCCCATGAGTTTAAGACCCCGATCGTCTCCATCCTCGGCTTTGCCAGGCTGTTAAAGAGCCAGAATCTGGATACGGCCCAAAGCCAGGAATATCTGGATATTATCATAGAAGAATCCCAGCGGCTTTCTGAGCTTTCCGCGACTGTACTGAGCCTTTCAAAAGTCGAGAGCCTTACTCTTCTGACAGATAAAACGGCCTATTCTCTAAGTGAACAGATCCGTGAATCTCTTCTGCTTCTGGAAAGTAAATGGGAGAAAAAGCGGATCAGCTTTGATATTAATCTGGAAGAGGTGATGATCAGGGCAGACGGCCCGCTCTTAAAGCAAGTATGGATGAACCTTCTGGATAATGCAATAAAATTTTCCCCCGCAGAGGAATGTATCACTGTAGCCTTACGTTCAGATAACCGGAATGCTGTCGTCTCCGTGAAAGACCATGGAATCGGTATGGCAGACAACACGCAAAGATTTATCTTTGATAAATTCTATCAGGGGGACACGTCGCACCATATGGAGGGCAACGGGCTCGGCCTTCCCTTAGTAAAGCGAATCCTGGAATTGCATAAGGGAACGGTTGCCGTCAAAAGCCAGGCAGGCAGAGGCAGCACTTTTATTGTCAGGCTTCCCCTTGACGGTCAGCCTACTGACTGATACATCAAAAAATAAGTATCCGGCCATATCACGCAGGATAATTTTTCAGATACAAAACAGACTTTCGATGGTGTAGCGGTAGCAGTGGCTATGACTAGAAAATCTAGCGAAGCAGCTGGAGAATCAGGCAAGTGATATGGTTGGTTACCGATTACTGGATTCTGAAAAATAACCTGTGAAACCTTCGGGTCCCCCTTTTTCAATTTTTAAGGGCAGTAGGCAGATATTTTTTGTATTTATGCTTGCCCAAAAGAATCCTGGCCATTATTTTGATAATTTATGAAACGGCATAGTTTTGCGTCTATATCTGCCGGTATTTTGAAGGCGGGACTCCAATAATGCTGTTGAACATTTTAGAAAAAGTAAGAGGATCATTATATCCAACGGCAGCAGAGATTCCTTTTATCGACTCATTGGTTGTCTCTAAAAGATACTTCGCATGTTCCATGCGGTAATGTAGAAGATAATCTTTTGGGGATTCGTTCAGATTCTGCTTGAAAATCTGAAAAAGATAGGAACGCGTAATTCCTACATATTCTGCAATATCAGATATTTGTATATTTTTATGAAAATTGAAATGTATAAATTGTAAAGCATGGTCCAGATAGGATTGGCTGGAGTAATCATACCGAGTCCCTTCTCCTGAGAAATCATTCGATTCTATAAGAAGTGCGAACAGCTTATAAAGCGCGGCAGTTCTTTTTAATTCATTAGTCATAGTCAGCTGATGGGATTCTAACATTTCGTCAATGCATGCCGTAAAAGTATTTACCGAAAGATTGCATCGGCGTATAACAGAATCCTTTGAAAAGCCTGCCCTTTTCAGATATCTTTCAGCCTGTGTTCCAACGAAACATGCAAATGCGTAATGCCATGGCTCTTTATGGTCAGCATAATAGCAGGAAACTACGTTAGGGAGCAGCAGGAAAATGTCTCCCTTCGTTAAATGGTAAGAGTTTCCGCAGGTTTCTAACGTTCCTTTTCCTTCTAAGATAAAGTGCATATGATATTGAGGACGAGATTTAGGCCCCCAGCTGTGATTCGGAGGGCATTCATGATAACCGCAGCGAGTAAGGCATAAAGACTCCGATGGCCAGTCTGCAAGTTGCAGATAATGGACACCTTTTTCATAATGATACATATCACTGTTTCCCCGGATTCCCAAGCCACCCATGATTTTTGGTTCCATACATACCCTCCTCCAATACAAATAAATAATTATTATTTATATTTTATCATAAGACGCGCAAGATTTCAATTTAGTAAAAATATATAACAAAATCAAAATACAGAGATATTTATTAGTAAAAAAGACAAAAATCCATATTCAAAAAACATGATGCCATTTTATAAAATGTGTTCAAGCACTATAATGTTAAAAAGGCCAAAGAAAAAAAGAATAATTATTCGACATGTAATCAGGAGGAACTACAATGAAGATGAAAAAGGTTTTAGCAGCGATTCTCGGAGCAACGATGACATTGTCGCTTGCAGCATGCAGTTCAGGAACGTCTGAGAGCGAGACAAGCAGCTCAGACGACAGTAAAAGTAAAGACACAAAACTGACAGTGGCCATCTGGGACAGTAATCAGGAAGCAGGTTTGAAAGAAATCATGAACGATTTCACGGAAAGCACAGGAGTTAAAGTTGATATCCAGGTTACACCATGGAGAGATTATTGGACTATGCTGGAGGCGGCGACACAGGGCGGAGAAATGCCGGATGTATTTTGGATGCACTCCGATCAGATTTCAAGTTATGCACAATATGATGATATCTTGTTAAACTTATCAGATAAGATTGAAAATAGTGATAAGATTGATTTGGCAAACTATCCGGAAAATCTTGTTAGCATTTACCAGAATGAAAAGGGCGATCAGCTGGCAGTACCCAAGGACATTGATACATGTGCGGTTTGGTACAACAAAAAGATGTTTGATGAGGCGGGTATCGAGTATCCGACAGTAGATTGGACATGGGATGACTTTAGAGAGATAGCGAAAAAACTGACAAATCCAGAGAAAAACCAGTACGGTACAGCGATTAAGCCAGGAAGTTACCAGGAATCATGGTACAGCACGATTTACGCTTATGGTGGAGAAGTTATTTCTGAAGATAAGAAAAAATCAGGATTTGATAATCCGAAAACGATTGAAGCAATGCAACTGATTGAAAATGTGATTAAAGATGGTTCCATGCCGGAGTATAGCGTAGTGGCTGAGAATAATACAGAAGAATTGATGATGGCAGGAACTGTTGCCATGACATTTCAGGGTTCATGGATGATTCCGGATCTTGCAAGCAGTGATTTTATAAAAGAAAATTGCGATATTGCGCCGCTACCGAAGGGACCGAACGGAACAAAATCGATTTCTAACGGGCTTGGATGGGCTGCTTCTGCACAAGGGGATCACACAGAAGAGGCATGGCAACTAATTGAATATCTTGGCTCCAAAGAAGCGCAGCAGAAACAGGCGGAGTTAGGCGTGACGATGGCGGCTTACGAGGGTGTTTCAGATGCATGGAAGAATTCACACCCAGAGTTCAATATGCAGGCTTATCTGGATATGCTTAACGATGCGCAGGCATATCCAAGCTCAAAGAATACACAGGTATGGTATCAGGTGTTGATGGAGAGAATGGTAGATTCATTCAGCGGTGCGAAACCGATGGATCAGGTATGTAAAGATTTTGCGGCAGAGATGAATCAGTTCCTTGCTGAAGAACAGTAAAAAAGATTTTAATGAGGGCTTCTCAATAAAGGGATGCCCTCATAACTTTAATAGATAGACGGAGCGAAAAAATGAATAATAAGAAAAGAAAGAAATACATAAATAGAAAACGTAAGGAATTCGCTTGGGGATGCCTCTTTATCCTGCCGACAATGACGGGATTGATTATTTTGAATATTATCCCTATTTTTCAGACGATTTATCAGAGCTTTTTTAAGACGGGGGCATTTGGGAGAGGAAATATTTTTGTCGGACTTACGAATTATAAGAGGCTGATTTTAGATGGAGCAGTTTGGCAGGCTCTTTTAAATACAATCAAATATGCAATTGCTGAAGTGCCCATTTCTATCGCGATTGCTCTTGTGATAGCGGTGCTTTTGAATGAAAAAATGCAGGGGCGCTCGATATACAGGGCGATTTATTTTCTTCCCATGGTAGTTGCTCCTGCGGCTGTCTCAATGGTTTGGAAATGGCTGTTTAATACGGAATTCGGACTTTTGAATCATTTGCTGGAAAGCATCGGTCTTAAGTCCGTCGCATGGATTTCAAATCCTGCGATTGCGATTTATTCCATTGCGGCGGTAGGCATATGGTCTGTAATCGGTTACAATATGGTGCTTTTCCTTGCCGGGCTTCAAGAAATTCCCAGAGATTATTATGAGGCAGCACAAATTGACGGGGCAAATTCTGTGCAGCAGTTTTTTAATATAACAGTGCCATTAATTTCACCAACAATGTTTTTTGTAGTTGTGACAAGAATTATTGCTTCTATGCAGATATTTGATTCTATATTTATGATGATTGATACAAGTAGTCCTGCTTTGAAAAAAACTCAGTCTCTTGTATACCTGTTTTATCGGTATGCGTTTGTAGAGAATAATAAAGGGTACGGCTCTGCAATTGTTACTCTTCTTCTTGGGGTTATAATGATTATTACAATTTTTCAGATGGTTATACAAAAGAAATGGGTGCATTACAATTAGAGAGGAGATGGCAGGGTGAAAAGAAATGAAAAAATATTAAAATCTATGAAACATGTTGTGCTTATATTGGGAGCAGTTATCATGCTTGTTCCTTTCGCGTGGATGATTCTGACAGCATTTAAGACAAACTCGGAGGCAATGCAGATTAATCCTTTCGTGATTTTCCCAAAAGAATGGCGAACAGAAGCTTTCGTAAATGTATGGAATAAGATGAACTTTATCAGATTGTACGCAAACACACTGATTATGATTGTTATTCGTATTCTTTGTGCGGTGCTGACGGCTACGATGGCAGGGTATGCGTTTGGAAGATTAAAGTTTAGGGGGAGAGACTTTTGGTTTGCCCTTATATTGTTTCAGATGATGGTACCGGGGCAGATTTTTATTATCCCGCAATATTTGATGGTTGGTAAAGTAGGGATGTTAAATACGATGTTTTCCCTTGTGTTTCCGGGGCTTGTGACTGCATTTGGTACTTTTTTGATGCGCCAGGCATATATGGGGCTGCCTAAAGACCTTGAGGATGCGGCCACATTGGACGGATGCAACATCGGACAGACGTTTTTGTATGTTATGATGCCTCTCACAAAGTCCTCCATGGTAGCGCTTGGAATCTTTACGGCACTGTTTGGATATAAAGAATTGATGTGGCCGCTGATTGCCAACACAGAGCAAAGCACAATGCCACTTTCTGCAGCGCTGGCAAAGATTCAGGGACAGTATGGTTCTAACTTCCCGGAGCTTATGGCAGCTTCAATGATTGCGTGTATCCCAATGATAGTACTTTATCTGTTTTTTCAGAAACAGTTTATTGAGGGTATTGCAACATCCGGCGGAAAGTTGTAACAAACTTAAAATAGGACAAAAAGGAAGAGTTTATGGCGATTAAATATTACGAAGAAAGTGGACAGTTTCATCTTTATAATGATGAAGTGAGTTATATTTTTATGCGTTTAAAAAACGGGCAGCTTGGGCAGCTTTACTTTGGAAAGCGTCTGCCCGACATCCCTGACTATAGTTACCTTATAGAAGAGAGCAGAAGAGATATGGCGGCGTGTCCGGATGAGGATGACATTTTCTTTTCTCTTGAAAGCATAAGACAGGAATACCCATCATATGGAGGGGGAGATATCCGTTATGGCGCATATGAAATTGAATGGGAAAATGGCAGTAGCATTACTGAATTTGAATATAAAACGCACAAAATTTACAAGGGGAAAAACAGCCTTTTGGGACTCCCTGCTACCTATGTAGAGGATGAAAATGAAGCAGATACTCTTGAAGTGATTTTGAAAGACAGAAAAAATGAAGTAAAAATCATACTAAGCTATACAATTTTTGGAAATTTTCCAGTTTTGACAAAGAATGCAAGGTTTGTTAACGAAGGAGAAGAGAAAGCGACGCTTTTGTCAGCATTTTCATGTTGTGTGGATTTTCCGGACAAAGAATATGTTATGATGGATTTGGCCGGGGCATGGTTAAGAGAGCGCAATATCAGAGAACGCCGGCTTGACTATGGAGTGCAGAGTGTACATAGCATGCGTGGATGTAGTAGCCATCAATTCAATCCGTTTCTTGCTCTCAGGAGAGAAAATACAGATGAATTTCAGGGGGAAATATATGGCTTTAGTTTCGTGTACAGTGGAAACTTCCTTGCGCAGGCAGAGGTGGATAATTATGATGTGACCCGCGTTCTTATGGGGATACATCCGAATGGTTTCCGATGGGAGCTCTCAAAGGGGGAGGAGTTTCAGACGCCGGAAGTAGTTATGGCATATTCAGGGCAGGGAATAAATTATATGAGTCAGACTTATCACAAGTTGTACCGAACGAGACTGGCGAGAGGGGTGTGGCGTGACCGTGTCAGGCCAATCCTTATCAATAACTGGGAAGCGACTTATTTTAATTTTGATGAAACGAAAATTCTTGATATTGCAAGAACGGCAGAAAAAATCGGCGTAGAATTGTTTGTGTTGGACGACGGATGGTTTGGGCAGAGAAATGACAGTACAAGCTCACTGGGCGATTGGTGTCCGAATCTTAATAAGTTTCCGGATGGAGTGAAGGGAGTGGCAGAAAAGATAAATGCTCTTGGAATGAAGTTCGGAATCTGGATTGAGCCGGAAAGCGTCAACAGGAATAGTGAGCTATATCGGAACCATCCGGATTGGGTATTGGGAGACTTAGACAGGAACATCAGTCAAAGCAGAAACCAGCTTTTATTAGATTTTTCTAAAGAAGAGGTGAGAGACTGCATTTATGGAATGATTGCGGATGTCTTGCGGGATATGCCGGTATCTTATGTAAAATGGGATATGAACCGCAGTATGGCGGAAGTATTTTCCAGTGGGAATGATAAGACTTATCAGGGAAAGGTAAGGCACAAATATATACTGGGGGTTTATAGTTTTTACGACAGGCTCACAAAAGACTTTCCGGAGATATTATTTGAATCATGCGCAAGTGGTGGGGCAAGGTTTGATCCTGGGATTCTATACTATGCTCCACAAGGGTGGGTGTCGGATAATACAGATGCTGCAGAGCGTCTGAAAATCCAATACGGAACGTCTCTGGTATATCCTGTCAGCAGCATCGGGAGTCATGTATCTGCATCGCCGAATCATGAAACATTTCGGGACATCTCTTTGCAGACAAGGGCAAATGTGGCATATTTTGGAACTTTCGGTTACGAACTGGATATTACGAAAATAAGCGAAGAAGAATTAGAGCAGATGAAAGAGCAGATTGCATTTATGAAAATGCACCGAGAGCTTCTCCAAAAAGGAACCTTTTACCGTCTGAAAAGTCCGTTTGAGGGAAATATAACAGTATGGATTGTCGTATCTGAAGATCAGAAAGAAGCGTTGGTTGGGTACTATCGGGCCTTTCAGCCGTCAAATGCACCTCTAAGCCGCCTGAAACTTAAAGGCATTGCGGGAAATAAGAAATATCTAATTAATGGAACGGAGGAGCGCTTCGGGGATGAACTGATACAGATTGGTATTCTTACATCAGATTATTCTGCTGGAGTGTGGAAAAAGGGAAAAGACGGGCAGGGAGACTATATGTCGAAACTATACTACCTGAAGGAGGAATGATAAGATTTAAATAGTTCATTTTTAATGTTTTTGAATTATGAAGTAGGTCATGCAAATTATGAGATAAAGAAAAACGCACTCTGAAGTCAGTAAGAATTACGTATAATTTGATTTTGAAGACATATAGTTGGTGCTACCATGTACTATGATGAGCTGTAAAAAAGAAACAGTCAAGATTCCAGATGGTTTTAAAGAGAGAGTACTAGTACTGTATCCGATTAGTAATAATAGTTTACGTTTATAAGGTTTTTCGTTATACTCCATTAAAAACGGTATTGGAGGATACAGATATACCACGTTATGTTGTTACTCTGACAGATAACGAAATACAGGAGCTTAAAGCACTCGTGCAGAAAGGCGGGAAAGGTTACCGCATCAGGCATGCACAGATACTTCTGAAACTGGATCAGAGACCTGAAAACAAATCCTAGACATATGATCGTATCAAAGATGCATATGGTGCCTCTCACAGTACGATTGCAGCCATTGCAAAACGGTTTGTCATGGAAGGCATGGAAGCCGCCCTCAACAGAAAAAAGCAGGAAAACCGCCGCCGCAAAATAACCGGAGATGTGGAAGCCCGAATCTGCACCATTGCGTGTTCTGCCCCTCCTGAGGGTGCCTCCCGCTGGACCATGCAGGCAATTGCTGATGAACTGATTCGTCTGGAAGTGGTCGATTATATCACCGACAGCACGATCTGCGAGGTTATGAAAAAAACGAAATCAAACCGTGGCTTGTAAAGGAATGGTGTATTCCTCAGGCAGATGCTGAATTTGTGGCAAAAATGGAGG
Organism: Lachnospiraceae bacterium; assembly: GCA_910575105.1. GTDB lineage: Bacteria > Bacillota > Clostridia > Lachnospirales > Lachnospiraceae > MD308. The sequence goes on along the minus strand of CAJTDK010000009.1, from coordinate 2,897 downwards.
ATGTACTGGAAGTTTACCATCGGCCGTATGATCCTCTCAATCCGGTTGTCTGCATAGACGAAACAAATAAACAGATGGTAAAGGAAATCCGTATTCCCTGTGAACCCGGACGGCCTGAGAAGGTGGATTCCGTATATATCCGCAATGGTGTTGCAGATGTTTTCATGATTTCCGAACCGCTGGCAGGCAGGCGGGAAACCGTTGTGACGGAAACCGGGACAGCACTGGACTTTGCAGAGATCCTAAGGTATACTTCGAGACTGTAAAAAATCTTGTGTCTATGGAATTTAAGACTTCCTGATAAGAATAAGATATGTAAAAAATCTTTGTCGATTTTACACTTTTTGTGCTGTCGACTTGCTGTCGAAGATTTCTTTGTATCTATAGTATACCCATATTCAAGAGGGTTATACAGTTATTTCTAATTTTTTGCATGTTTATTAAGGCTCTGTATTTATTGCTTTTTCGTGGGCTCTGCCCACACCCGGCCTCCGGAATAAGACCTAAGTTTTTTGGCAATCATACAGATGCCGATGGAATAAGGGGGGATGGTTTGTTTGGATGATTGCCATCCCACCTTTTACTTTACAGGTATTTCGTGATTCTTTCGCTGTACAAAACTATCAATTGGTTCAATACCTGGTCCCAGTTTCGATATCTCTGCGTCCATTTTTTTACTACATTCTCACTGGCCAGATATAGCATCTTTTCCAAAGATGTATCACTTGGGAATACACTTTTTGTCTTGGTGTCTTTCCGATACTGGCGGTTTACACCCTCTATGATATTTGTTGTGCTATAACGATGTCGTTATAGCACGACTTATACCGATAAAAAAACTATGCCGATATTTTGTTGGATCCAGCTATCCACTGTAATCTGCAGAAAAAATGTCGGCATAGTTTTTTCTCATAAGCGATATAAGGATTTTGCTATATCCTTTTTCTTCCAGTTTTTCTCCGTATTCTCCCCACTTGGATTTGCTTTTTCAATTGCCTTCGCAAGGGTATCTAGTGTTACAAAAGCGTAGAAACCAGATGTTGTAGAAATATTTTCATGTCCAAGCATCTGCTGGATATAGGGGAAAGGGCATCCATCCTGGTATAGGCTCATGGCGCGTGTTTTCCGGACCATATGAAAATGCACGGCCGATGGCATGATGACGCCTTCATTCCTGCATTTTTCTGTGTACTTTTTCAGCACTTTCTGTATGCAGTCGTCAGAGATTCCATGTATATGGCCATGAGTAACCGTATAAAACAAAGGAGCTTCCATATCCGGGATATCACCATGAAATTCCCTGACATATTTACGCAGATGTTGGACGGTTTTATCCATCAGAGGGACACTGCGGTATTTTTCGCCTTTCCCAAGTATCCGGATATAAGGCTTTTGTGCATCAAGAAACAGATTCCCGACTTTTAGTTTTGTCATCTCCCCAATGCGCATGGCGGCATCATAGCCGAGGATCAGCAGCATCTTATTGCGGCGTTCAGACTGTTTTTCTATTCCGGGCGCATTAAGGATTGCCTTCATCTGGTGATCCTCAAAATATTCGATCTCCCCAGCTGGAGTACCCAGGCTTTGTATGGTCTTGCTTGAAGCAAAAAGAGGCGTAATGTCTATGCATTCTTCTGACGCATAAGAAAGCAGGGATCTTATCGCGGTCATCCGGAGGTTGCAGGTCTTGGGGCTCCATTTCTTATCTTCTGTCATCCACATAAGGTACTCTTTCAGATTTTCTTTGCCCAGGTCGGAAAAACAAATGCTTTCACGCCGTATCCCTTTTACATTCTCGAGATAATCAATACAGATATTTAGTGAAGTGCGGTAAGCGGCAACCGTATTCAGGCTCTTCTTTCTTATCTTTAGCAGTTCATAGTCCAGAAAACGCCGGGCTGTCTCCCAGAAAAAAACATTATCATGGTCTTTTGTCCTATTTTTCCTCATTGTCATCCACCTACGGTATCAGTCTTTCAGAATGTTTGGACCGGGCATCCATTTCACCATAAATGTCAGGCACAAGGTGGAAGTAGTAAAGGGTATTTTTTACATCAGAATGCCCCATATAGCGCATAAGGTAAGGGAGCATTGCATTTACATCCTTTCCATCCTGGAGCCATCGGTTCATATTTGCATAGACAAAATAATGACGAAAATCATATGCGCGGATGCTTATTCCCGAATCTTTCTTTTCAGGAAAGGCAAAATACCAGAACCGCAGAAAGTTTTTTTCAAGCATGGCGGCGCCATACGGGCTGTCAGCCCTGTTTGGGAAAAACACCCTGCGGTCTGGGAACAGGCGGCTGATATGCTGGTCATAATCATCCAGATATTCCGTAAGCTCTCCGGATAGATAAATCCTGCGGCTTTTGGGGCCTTTGGATTGCAGAACATCAAAATAACCTTTATCTAGATGCACATCCTTTCTGGCAAGCACACGGGCTTCTTTACAGCGGAGGCCACAGCAGTATAGGAGCCGAAACATAGCAGGGAGTACCAGATGGCGGCCTTTGTAATGCGGATCATCCCTGATGCTGTCACATTCCCGGAAAAATGCGGAGATCTCTTCCTCTGTAAAAAAATAAGGCGGGACCGGTGTTGGAAGCCGGGTTCTCCCTGCCGGGATCAGATATGCATCCGGATATCCGCGTGCGATGAGGTACCGGCTGAATTCACGCAGAAATGCAGCGGCATTATAAAGGCCTCCCGGAGCGTCTTCATATTTCTCAAGGAAACCTTCAACACTTTTTCTGTCTGGAGCCGTGATCTCCGGGTTGGTTTCCGATGCAAACTGGATATACTTTTCCAGATAATAAGCGCCTGTCTGGTATACGCGTCCATTCTGCCTTTTATATGCAACAAACTGATCTGCTAAAGTAAACAAAGAATCATTC
>CAJTDK010000008.1 GCA_910575105.1 Lachnospiraceae bacterium | reverse complement strand
CGGAGGTGGAAGTACAGTAATGTATGGAGCTGACCGCAACTAATCGGTCGAGGGCATGACCAAGGAGAAGGGGAAAGGCGTGGATGGAGTTTCTTGTATGCAGTTTTGAAGGTACATGAGAAACCCTTTCAGATGGATCTGGAGGGGTATCAGACGTATAAAGGATGATCCTCGATAGCTCAATGGTAGAGCACACGGCTGTTAACCGTGGGGTTGTTGGTTCGAGCCCAACTCGGGGAGCTTGAAAAAGCCCGTAAACATCAGCGTTTGCGGGTTTTTATTATGTAAAAAATAAGAGAAAAAACTCAAAATTTTACACCATACGGCTGTTAACCGAAAAAAATCATCCATAGGTCTGTTAACCGAAAGACGGAGTACATATCTACCGGATATATGCAGGTCATTGCATGGTATCCTTCAGAAGCTCATACGGTCTGTATGAGATATATTCCCTACATATTAAAATACATAGCTGCCGTTTATACAGCACAGGAAATGCGATCGTAGATGAAAATGCGAAACTGGCTATTTCCGGGAATGTGATCCCTCAAATGTGGTACCGCACAATAGTAAAAGAAAGTGGAAAACCAAACCTTATAGCGAGGAGGTTGTCCCCGTCCTGCTCCAGGCGGTGCAGAACGCCGTGGATAAACCAACCTACTCACAAGAGGAAGGCTAACATTTACCTTGCCGACATTGACTAGCAGGCGCAGAAACGATTTGAGTGGCTCATAGAGGACTTGAAAAAGGCACATGGCGGTAGAGAATGATATACCGCTTTTTATTGATTTTCAGACACATGTGTCGTATAATGGTTTAAGACATATTTGTCGGAAAGTGGGGTTGTTTATGAATAAAAGAGGACAGGAAACAAGGAAACACATAAAGCAATGTGCATGTTCTTTGTTTGCAGAAAAAGGTTTTAAGCAAGTGACAATGAAGGATATCTGCGATGTGGCGAAATTAAGCAGGGGCGGGTTGTATTGCCATTACGAAAGCACACGTCAAATCTTTCAAGAGATTATTGATGATATGACAAGTGAGCAGGATAATGAGATTGATTTAAGGATAGAACAAAATTGTTCGGCAGTAACTATTTTGGATGAAATTTTAAACAAGTATAAGAATGAAATGCTTGACAACCAATCTTCATTAAGCATAGCAATATATGAGTATTTTAGCATTCGTGATATTGCAAATCAGAGCAATACGCTATATGAACAATATTTAATTTCAGCTAATACATGGAAGAAGCTAATACAATACGGGATGGACAGGCATGAATTTAGTGAAGTGGATATTTCTGCGGTATTTGATTTAATTGTGTTTTCGTATCAAGGGGTAAGGATGTACAGTAAACTTATGCCTATGGACAAAGAAACACCTTCCAGAATAATAAAAGAAATAAGAAGAATATTAGTGAAAAGCGGCAGTAATAGCGATGGTGTTTAAATATTTTACATGAATGATAACGCATTATTATTCCTTGCGATTCATGCAATAAGGTGGTGTGAAAAATTTGAAATTGAAAATTATTGGTAGCGGCGGCATATCAATTATTCCGAGTTCATTTTGTAAATGTAAAATTTGTGAAGAAGCCAGACGAAAAGGCGGCAGGTATGAACGGTTAGGGCCAAGCCTGTATATTGACGATATAAAAATGTTGATAGACACACCCGAAGATATTGCGGTAGCCTGCAACAGACAAAGAATATCGGAAGTGAAACACCTTTCCGTTTCCCATAGTGACCCAGACCATGTCAGGGGTATTCGGATTGTTGAAAAGATAGGCTGCGACTTTATTAAAGGAACGAGTATGCCTATTGGCTTTTATGCTCTTCCAGAGGTCATTAAAGATATAAACCAAATGAACTGTGACTGCTTTAAATATTATGGTGACGTTCTTCATTGTATTTCTGTTAATGAAACACCGCATATAAAAATAGATAATATTGACATAGACTTAATCAACAATAACCCAAGCCGAAATATCACTTTTTATGTTCTGAAAGAGTATGAAAAAAAGGTTATCTATGCCTGTTGTAATCCGAAACCTTTTGCTCATAATGACTTATATTTTGATACAGATATTTTGATTATAAGCATGGTTTCTGATGATGGAATATTAAATGATGGAACGAAGCTTATGGATACGCCTTTGAAAGATGAAATATTCACTTTGGATGAGGTTATAGAACTGAAAAACTATTATAGAATCAAGAAGATTATAGTTACACATATTGATGAAATATGGGGAAAATCATATGGTTATTATAAGGAACTTGAAAAAGAACTTGATAATATTTTATTCGCTTATGATGGCATGGAAATTATAGTTTGAAAAATTAAAATTTATTAAATGGAGGAATGAATGATGGCATATGAAGAAATACGGCTTGTAAAGCCAAATTTAGGATTGAAAGATAAAGCACTTGAATACCGGCAGGAGCATTTTGATTTTGGAGAACCGATAATTAATGGGAGTGAATTAATTGATAAGATTACTTCTTATGAGGAATGGTTTAATAAAGTCATTACCAATTCAAGTGCGGAGACTGTTGACCCTAATTGGGTTTTAACAGATACATTTTTTGCAGTTAGGGTGTCAGATAATAAAATTGTTGGCATTGTTGATTTGAGGTATCAATTAAATGATTTATTAAAAGATTTTGGCAATTGTGGATATAGCGTAAGACCATCAGAAAGAAGAAAAGGGTATGCTACTGAAATATTAAGACAAATATGTTTTGTTGCGAGAAAATACGGTCTGAAACAGTTGCAGTTATCAGTTGAAAAGGATAATGTTGCTTCAATAAAAACAATCGAGAAAAATGTTGGAAATTATTGTAGGAGCTTTACTTTTGATAATGAGGAAGCATATGTATATTTGATAAATCTTTGAGGAGGATATATGCCGTGTTACATAAAATAGAATGGGTATATTGTCCTATATGCAGAAACAAAACCCGTAATAAAATCAGAGAGGACACTATTAAAAAAACTATCCTTTATATTGTCCGAAATGCAGACAGGAAACATTGATTGAAGTAACAAATTTAAAAATGACAGTCATCGTAGAGCCGGACGCAAAGACGCAGATGCCCGTGTTATAATAGGGACAAGTTAGAAAAACCCAGTAAAATCAAGGGGTTGCACTAACTTGTCCCCTTATTTTTTTGCCCTCAAAAGGCAAACGGAATCACCTCATTTTTGGTTTCCGTCCGGAAGCCGCACATATATTGCTGGCCAGCAGTATGAAAGTCTGATAGTGATTAAAGCAACCATGCCATCCTCTAGTGATGGATTTGAAGGTCCGAAGTCCTTATAAATACTGACGGGTTGAAACGGGGGCGTTGTAATATTGGCTGACAGATTTTGTCCGGGTTTAATGCGAACCGGGCGCCATGGGAGGGTTAAATCTGTGTTTCTGTACCATGGGGATAAGTGAGATTTATTTACGGAAAGCCGGGGAACTCACAGCGCCCATATTGTTGTGATGGTTTTGAAGTTTTTAAGTAGCGAAATTTTGATTTTTATAGATGGCATATCGCTTCATTCGGAAACAAATAGTTCTGTTTTGCAGGGAGAGGCACAGGCTGTTGCGCCTGGGAGCGGTCTCTGTAAAATCCCAGGGTTATGTATATTGTAGCTGTATATATATTACTTTGTTTTTGGTAAGTTCTTAGAAAGTCTGTTCCATTAGCTGGGGATATGCTGTATAATAGAGTCTGTCATAGAAGACGATCCATCAGGGAGGCGGAAAAGTGATTTGTAAAATAAGAAAAAGGGATTAAAAAATGTATTTTCTGTTGAAAGAGGAAATATAAATTCTGGTCTTCCGGCTTGGAAACAGTAAAGGAGATGGACATATGAAAAAAATGTGTGAAGAAGCTGAAAAAATAATGACAGAGCGATTTGGAAAAGATATGGTGATTGCGCTGGCAACAGTAGAAAAGGAAGTTCCCTATGTACGGTATGTAAATGCCTATTATGAGAATGGAGCGTTTTATGTTATTACCTATGCACTTTCAAATAAAATAAAACATTTAGAAAACAATCCTGTGATTGCAATAGCCGGTGAGTGGTTTACCGCACATGGCAAGGGGATTAATTTGGGTTATTTTGGAAAGGAAGAAAACCATAGGATTGCAAAGAGGCTGAAAGAAGTGTTCTCTGAATGGATTGATAACGGGCATACTAATCTTGAGGATGAGAACACGGTCATTTTATGTGTGGAATTGACAGATGGGCTTTTGCTTTCACATGGGACAAGGTACGAGTTTTAGGCTTTCAATTTCCGGAGGGATTTTATTATGAAGTTTCAGAGAGTAGATGGTAAGAATAAGGATTTTGTAGAAAACTGCAGGCTTCTTGACATGGATCTGGACAGACGTGTCGGGAAAAAGATAGAAAGAGACAAATACCAAAAATATAACCAGTTGGATGAGATTCAGGAAGTAATCGTTGTGTATGAAGAGAACCGGGTAATTGGCGGTGGGGCTATCAGAAGATATGATGATGAAACGATAGAATTGAAACGAGTGTTTGTACATACGGAATATCAGGGACGGGGCATAGGGAGCAGGCTTGTCGCCCTTTTGATGGAATGGGCCGTAGAACTGGGATATAAGAAAATGGTTCTGGAAACCGGGGAGTTATTGGCTGAATCCTGTGCCGTATATAAAAAGCTGGGTTTTCAGGTGATTCCGAATTATGGCCCGTATGAGGATATGCCGGAATCATTGTGTATGGCAAAGGATTTGAAAAGCGGGAGGCAGGCAGATGCAGGATAAAGATTTTGGTATGCGGCTAAAGCGGGCGGAATGTCCGGTGAAGGTGGCGGAGATTGTGGAGAAGACAATAAGGGCCGTCTATCCCCATTATTATCCTTCTGGGGCAGTACAGTTTTTTCTGGACCTGCATAACGAACGGAGGATATGGGAAGCGCTTGCCAGGGAAGATATTTATTTTGCGGAGGTGCAGGGGGAAATTGTGGGAACCGGGAGCATCCGGGGGAATGAGATCTGCAGGCTGTTTATCTTACCGGAATACCAGGCAAAGGGTTATGGAAACAGGCTGATGGATTTCCTGGAAGATATGGTTTTCAGGAAATATCATGCAGTACATATTGATGCGTCTTTTCCGGCGGAAAGTATGTATTTGAAACGGGGATACCGGATAAAAACCTATGAGAAAATTGAGACAGGGGGCGGGGACTATCTCTGTTACCATACAATGGAAAAGGCGGCAGATGGAAAGGGATAAAGATTTTCAGGAGGGAACACATTGTTATCTGCTGAATGGTTCCGGGCGGAGCCTGCTGATCGATACGGGGTTTGGGATCTGTAATATTTATGACGAGGTGGTGAAGCTGACAGACCAGCCGGTTACGGCAGTTGCCACGCATATCCATTGGGATCATATCGGAGGGCATAAATATTTTCAGGATTTCTATGCCCATGAGGAGGAACTGGGGTGGCTGTCGGGCGGGTTCCCTTTGTCTATGGAAACGGTCAGGGGCATGGTAGTTGACCGTTGTGAACTGCCGGAAGGTTATGATGTGGGCAGCTATGAGATGTTCCAGGGGAGGCCGTCCGTGGTTCTGTGCGGTGGGGAAGAGATTGACATTGGCAGGAGGATGATAAAGGTGTTTCATACGCCGGGACATTCACCGGGGCATATGTGCTTTTGGGAACCGGAGCGTGGCTATCTTTTTACAGGGGATCTGATCTACAAGGATACTTTGTTTGCATATTATCCATCTACAGATCCAGAAGCTTATCTTTCCTCACTGGAAAAGATGGCGCTTCTTCCTGTGGAAAGGGTGTTTCCGGCGCACCATTCCCTGGATATCCAGCCGGAGATCATCGGCCGGATGAGAGATGCTTTCCAGGGATTGAAGGAAAGCGGGAAACTGCGTCATGGGAGCGGGACTTTTGATTACGGAGACTGGGCGGTCTGGCTGTGATGGGGGTGTTTATGAGGGATGAAGGAAGGATGGAGACAGAAGATATTATTCTGGGAAAGGCAAAATATGAGGATTGGAGATCGATATACCGGAATGTCTGGTCAAGGCCGGAAACAGCAGAATATATGGTATGGAAAGTGACGGCTGATGAGGATGAGGGCAGGGAGAGGATACAGAGGACGATCGCATGGCAGGAAACCCATGACGCGTGGCTGGTCTATGAGAGGGGCAGCGGGCAGGCCATTGGTTTTGCCGGAGTGGAGGAAACAGAGCCGCATATTTATCATGAGACTGGTATTGCCTTGGGCCCGGAGTATGTGGGAAGGGGATATGGGAAACAGATACTGCGTTTATTGATGGAATACTGTATTTCTTTAGACGGGCAGGAATTTTATTATTCTACACGGACAGGGAATCTTGCTTCAAGGGCACTGGCCTTATCCTGTGGATTGACTTATCACCATTCAGAGCGGAGGACAGACCAGCGCAGTGGGAAAACTTATGAATTGGAGATTTATAAAAAGGATTTGGAAAGTACAGGGGTGGGATATGAAGCCGGATGAGATATTGAAGTATTGCCTGGGGAATCTGGAGGGCAGCGTCCTTGTGGAGAGCTGGGGAGAAAAGGGGATTTTTTATAATCCCGGACATGTGCTGAAAAGGGGCGTGTACATATTGACGGTCAAGGAGAAGGACGGGGATAATGATAAAGGCTCTAAGCTGGACAGGCCGGGAGTTTACCGGGTGAACCTGGGTGTCCGTAAGGATACGTTTGTGAAGCTGTTCGGGGCTGTGCCAAAACGTCCGGGGGCAGGCGGGGTTGTGGAAATGGATTATGATTTTTCTGCGGCTGACTGTTTTTTGCCCCATCCGGTCTATGCGTGGATGGGGTGGATGTGTGTGCTGAATCCGTCGGAAGAGACTTTTGAAGATTTAAAGCCATACATCCGGGAAGCCTATGAATACGCAAAAGAGAAATTTGCCAAAAGAAAATGAAATGTGTGGGGAAACAAAAAGGGAGGAGCTGGGATGAATACTTATCAGGTGATAGACGAGAAAAATTGGGAGAGGGCCATGCACTGTATGGTTTTCAGGGGAAGCGTGGAGCCTGCCTTCTGTGTGACATTTGAGGCGGATATCACAAATTTCCGCCGGAAGGTGAAGGCGCAGAACCTCTCTTTTACGCTCGCGTTTGTGTATGCGGTATGTAAATGTGCCAATGAGATTGAAGCGTTCCGGTATCGTTTTCTGGACGGGAAGGTGGTTCTTTTTGCGCATATTGATACTGCGTTTACTTATCTGAATCAGGATACGGGGCTGTTCAAAGTGGTGAATGCGCCGCTTCGGGGCAGTATTCAGGAATATGTGGAGACGGCGGGGAGAATTGCCAGGGAGCAGAAGGAATATTTTACCGGCCCTCTTGGAAATGATGTGTTCCAGTGTTCGCCTATGCCCTGGGTCACCTATACGCATATCTCACATACCAATTCTGGGAAAAAGGATAATGCGACGCCTTTGTTTGACTGGGGGAAGTATTATGAGAAGGACGGTAAGATTGTCATGCCTGTATCTGTCCAGGCTCATCATTCTTTTGTGGATGGGATACATGTTGGACAGCTTGCGAATAGGCTCCAGGAATATTTGGGATCATTTTAGGAGCGGAGGTTTGATTATGCCCAAAGGGCATATCGCATGACACGCCTTTCAGGTGGTCAATCAAAGGTATAACGTAAGTTTACAAAAAGGACTGAAAATGCTGGGGAGGTATTTTTCGGTCCTTTTTCATGGGATTTTTTGCAGTTGTATGAGAGAGTATTTGCTGAAGTGATTGAAATGGCGGTAAATTATTTGTATAATAGTTAATGACTCTAAGTCAATAATTATTATAGGAGGCGGGAAAATTGGCAAGACCAGTGAAAAAACAGCCGGAACAATGGAAAAAAGAAATTCTGGAAGCGGCAAAGGAGTTGTTTTTATCGAAAGGTTATGAGGAAACTGCCATTACGGACATCATGGAGCTGGCAGGGGGCGCAAAAGGGATGTTTTACCGGTTTTTCCAGAGTAAGGAAGAGGTCATGCGCGCTTTAGGAGATAGGATGTTTTTGGAGAATAATCCTTTTGAGGCAGTCCGGGGGCGTTCGGATCTGAATGGGCTGCAGAAGATTCGGGAAGTGCTTGCTTTTGACAGGGCTGATGGAGAACGGGAAGAAATCAGTACGCAGGCAATTCCTATCCTGAAAGACCCGCGCATTCTGGCGGCTGCGGTGGAGGCGAACTGGCGTGTGCTGACTCCTTTATGGCTGGAACTGATTGAGGAAGGGCGGCGTGACGGTTCGATCCGGACGGAATACGCAAAGGAGCTTTCTGAACTGTTGCCCCTTGTCAATTTCTGGCTGCTTCTGTCCGTGTTCCCGGCGGATGCGGAAGAAATCCGGCATAAGTGCAGGTTTGTTGCGGAGGTTCTTGCGGCAATGGGGCTTCCGATCATAGAGGATGAGATGGTCGGGCGGACAGAGAGGATACTGGGAGGTTACAGGGAAGAAAGGAAGGAGTAGCGGATGGAGCAGAAACTGTTTACGAAAAATTTTACGCTCCTTGTACTGGGGCAGGCGAGTTCTTTGGTTGGCAATTATAGCCTGCGTCTGGCGCTGTCTATGTAGTGCCTGCTGGTTAAACTTGAAATAATAGATTTTACTGACTTTTCTGGATATTTGGTATATAATACTTACAAGATAATAGAAATGAATCGTTCATTTTCCGTGCAGATAGCCTTGAAAATATACAAGCAGGGAGCCCAATATATGTATAAATATCTTGATAAGTTACAACATTCATTCCTCGATTTCAATCAGCCATTAAGAATGCATATGAATCCTGAAAACAGATGGTTGCGTTTGGCAGAACAAATATTTGATGCAAGTACCCTTGTCCTTTTCAGGAAACGCTTGTCTCCTGAGATCATCATGGAAGCAAATGATTATATTTTGAATCAACAGATTTCATTTGAAGCATACAATAATACGGACCGGATTGAAGTGAAGCGGGAATTCAGTGTTGAAAAACATAGTTATGGATTAGGATTGATAATAACCAAACTGGAGGAAACCCAACTCACCTCAACAGCGTTATCGGTATTTACAGCGAACCTTTTCAAAATGCAGAGGGGATTAGTTTTGTGTCTTTGAAAATCTACTTCTCTATAGTTTCCAGTATGGGATATTGCCAGAAGTTCCAGTTTTTACAAGGTTTCGTGGGCTCTGCCCACATCCAGCTTCTGGAATAAGGCTAAAGGTCATAGACACAAAATTAAGAACACTACCATTAAAATGAATAACGAAAAAAAGACGGTATAGCCTGGAATGGCTATACCGTTTTTTACCGTTATAAACATATCTGTCATTACCTACTAAATAACTCTTTTTTTCATAGATTATCTTAATCTGCGAAAAACGCCTGAAACGTCGGCAGATCAAGGATTTCCTAATCCGCCTGACCACTAATCTGACCATAAAACATAGAAAGCCCTTCCATATACTGGCGTTTTGTATCCATCGAAGGATGCACGTAACGGTTCAATGTGATCTGCACGTCAGAATGTCCCAGCATCTCACTGAGGCTCTTCACATCCGTGCCTCCCTCGATGCAGTTCGTGGAAAATGTATGGCGCAGGATATGAAAATTCTTGTCCGGCAGATCCGCATCCTTCAGTATCTTTTTAAACTGGTACTGCAGGGTTCTCGGCTCCAACGGCCGGTTCCCGCCAAACACATATTCTTTATTATTTTCAGAATCAGAAAGCAATCTGAGTACGGAATCAGGGAGCGGGATCTCACGCCGGGAGTATTCGCTTTTCGGCGCTGTTTCCACCAGCATCGTCATTGTCTTATTTCCTTCCGCATAAAGGCGCTGCACAGTTCTGTTGACGGTGAGCACCCCATTTTCAAAATCAATATCGGACCATTTTAAGGCGCACAGCTCTCCCAGCCTGAGCCCTGTGAAAAGGCAGACCAGCACGGCTCTTTTGAAAAAGTCCATCTGTTGGTAGAGTGCGCAGATCAGCTTTTTCTGCTCAGTCTGTGTAAGTGTTCTGACTGTCTTGTTACGACTGACGGAAGTTTTTTTTAACATGGGTGTTGACAGGGAATATTTCTTCGACGCATATTTTAAAATCTGATTGAGCACACAGTATATGCTCTTGCGGACGCTATCTGACAAATGGTCAGGAATCTTTTCGTCTACAAGCATATCCGTTATCTCAGAAAGCACAACATGCCCAAGAGCAGGCTTAATGTGATTAGAATAGACCGCGCTGTATTTTATATAAGTTGAGGATTTGCGGTTCCTCTTTATTTCTTCAAGCCATCCCTCAGCCGCAACAGAAAGCCTGATGTTATACGGGCAGATGCTGTCCTCTGTGCCCAAAGCAGCATCTGCCAGAGGACTTTTCTGCGCAGCAAGTCTCCTGCGCACTTCTTCATATGTCTGGGCGTAGACCGAGTGGTAAACCTTTTTGCCTTTTTCTTCATCGTATACCGGGAAACGTCCTTCCCAGCGGCCGTCCTTTCTTTTCCTTATGTTTTCTCCGTGTCTTGCCATAATGATCCTCCTTTTGTCCGGTTGATTTTTGACCATAAAACTGACCATAAATTATTTCCGTATTTTCAGTATAAACGGCATTTTCGCCTCATTATATCAGCTTTTTTTCCAATTTTAGAATAATCTGGCATCCAAATAATTTAATAAAAGCATTGTTATTTGGGTTAAGATATGATAAAGTAATGACGATATAAATATATAAGAAAAAATGCGTGCATTTTTATGAAAATGTATGGTTTGTTTTTCGCAGATTAAGATAATCTACGAAATTCAGTATTGTCCGAATCTGAAAAAATATACGGATATATGGGAATTGTGGAAAATATGGAAAAACCGTCGGAAACGATATGCAAGACTGTCTGCCAGTACAATAAAGATCCGATCAACGCCGGGGACATGGAAAAACTTCTGAAGATCGCGGAGGATTACCGTAAGGTAAAAAATTACGTCTTTGAGCGTTACGGCGGGATTGGAGGGCTGTCAAAGCTTTATCCGGGATATACCGTCCAGAATGAGATGACGGCCAGCGGGCTTCGGACGGAACTCGCGATGCCTTCCGTATACTTTTATCTCGCTGTCTTCGATGCCCTTGGCAGGATCAAAAGCCAGTGGACATCCACAAAAGCAAAGCTTTTAAAGCTGATCAATCTGAATGAGGGATTGAATGACGAAGAAAAGCATTATCTCCGTTTCCTATTAAAGTCTCCTAATGCTTTTGAGGCGGTGCTGAATCATCGGTCTGTTGAGCTTCCGAAAGAAATGCAGCCGAAGTATGACGAGCTTTCGCGGCAGGCGGACACAGTGAAGCTTCACCGGTACCTCTGCAGGCAGGTGAGAAAGTACCATGTAAAGCTCCATTCTGGGCAGGCAACGGGATTTTCCGTTTCAGAACGCGCGTATCGCTATGCGGATCATGGGATATACATTTCCACAAAGGAGAAGCGGAAGCGGATATTCATCCTGCTGACGGATAATAACCAGTACAAGAACCAAATCTATATCAAGCTGTGCCCTGAAAAAAGCGGCGTTGAGATCAAGGTGGCGCTGAATGTCTCCATTCAAACCCATGAGGATTATGTCAACGAGGTCGGCCTATCCATGGGAATTTTCACGATGCTGACAACCAACGAGGGGCATGAGTATGGAGAACAGTTCGGGGATCATCAGATGAGATACGCAGAATGGCTGCGTAGCCAGACTGCGAGCTACAATCGGAACCGCGCAGATAATCCTGGGAGAAAGAAGTATCACGCGAAGAAAAAAAGGTATCAGGAGCAGCTCCACAGTTATATCAACCATGAGTTGAACCGCTTTATCCGAACAGAAAAGCCGCAGAGGATATATGTCGTAAAGCTTCCCCGTCCCCAGCAGGGCGGAGTGAGTAAAAAAATCAATAATAGAATCACGCTGTGGCAGCGGGGCTATATCCGCAGGCGTCTGGAACAAAAATGTAAGGAGCAGTCCATAGAGCTTGTGCAGGTTCTGGGAAAGGACATCAGCAATACGTGTAGCGGCTGCGGCTCTATAGGAAAAAAGAAAGATAGATATTTTATCTGCCCTGATTGCGGTATCTACATAGAGGAAAAGACGAATACGGCGAGGAATGTGTTAAAGCGCGGGGCAGAAGGAAAGACAGTGAATTAGGTCATAAGAACATTGATTCAGATAAATAACGGTGATGAGCCGGGATTTGACCGGTATGCGGACTGGAGAATATGTTCCTGATATAAAAAGAACAGACGGCATTAGAAGGCAGAAATTCTGCGTATTGGGTATGCCAGGACCTGGGGAACACATGTAAGTGTGACGTACCCGGGAGCGAAGCAGGGTAAAACTGCATCATTCTATTTCTCTCTGTAATGTAAGTTTAAAAGGTATGTCTGTATGTACATACGGAAAGGCTTGGCGGGAGCGGAGTAAATGACCAATATACCTTATTTAAAAATCAGATGAAAAATTATTTTCAAAAAGGATGGCAGAAATGAGGGCAGAACAGAAAAAACAGGCGGAGGAGTTTACAGGGCTTATGGAAACCGCACACAGTGAGATCCGCAAGGCACTTGAAAGGCGGGATACCGTGACTGCGCAGACTCTGCTGGGAGACTGCCAGAATGGGGCGGTTGCCCTTGGAAATATGATTGAAAAGGCGGAAGGTGAAAGTTGCGTAACGGTTCTGATGCTGGAGGAGTATGGTGATTTGGCATATCAGATCTATGAACAGATATCCAATGGTCAGAACACCAGTGCAAATAAAATATACAAGACGCTGAGAAAAGCGCTGAACCGGATTGTGCTCAGCGTGAAAAATGATATAAAAACATCCCTGGAGGCAGTATTTCTCCCCTATAAGGCTTCTATGTGGGACAGCCTGGAAAGTATCTGGCAGGCGGCAGACCAGGATCCGGACTGTGACGCTTATGTGATCCCGATTCCTTATTATGATAGAAATCCTGACGGGAGCTTCGGGAAACTGCATGATGAGCGGGAGCTGTACCCTGATTATGTGCCGGTTGTGAAGTACGAAGATTATGATTTTGAAAAGAGAAGGCCGGATATGATATTTATCCATAACCCATACGATGAGTGCAATTATGTGACAAGCGTTCATCCGTTCTTTTATTCCAAGAATCTAAAACAACATACTGAGAATTTGATATATGTACCTTATTTTATATTGAATGACATTAATCCGGATAATCCGTGTGAGGTAAAGGGGATCGAGCATTTCTGCGTTACGCCGGGAGTGATCAATGCAGATAAGGTCATCGTACAGTCGGAGGATATGCGAAGGGCGTATATCAATGTGCTGTCAGAAAAGTCAGGAAATACGGCGGAGCAGAGAAAGTATTGGGAAAGAAAGATCCTGGGGCTTGGGTCGCCGAAGGTGGATAAGGTGCTGGACACACGTAAGGAAGATGTGGAGATACCGGAGGAATGGTTAAAGATTATAGAGAAAGCGGATGGGAGCCGGAAGAAGATCATTTTTTATAATACGAGTGTGGGGGCTCTGTTACAGCATGGGGAGAAAATGATAGATAAGATGCGACGGGTGTTTCGGACATTTAGAGAGAATAGTGAGGATGTGACGCTGCTATGGCGTCCGCACCCGCTGATCCCGGCGACGATAAAGAGTATGAGGCCGCAGTTGTGGACAGAGTATCAAAGTGTAGTGAGGGAATATCGGAAAGAAGGATGGGGGATTTATGATGATTCGGCGGATCTGGACAGGGCGATCGCGGTGAGTAACGGGTATTATGGGGATCCGAGTTCGGTAGTGAATTTGTGCAGGAGTATAGGGATGCCGGTGATGATACAGAATGTGGAGATTTACAGTGAATATAACAATGCAGCAGAAAAGAATTGAACAGAAAGGATTAGCGGAAAAAGAAGGCGGAAATTATCGAGAAATTTTCATTTTACATGGGATTAGAAGAAAAGGATATGCAGGAGGCGTCTTTTTTGAACTGGCTAGGAGTGTGATAGAAGAGGGAGGCATTGTAGTCGGCGCAGCATATATGCAGGATTTCAGTGTTGGACATATAGAAGCGGAAAACATAGAAGAGTTAAAAAGAATTGTCGGAGTAAAATATGCAGAAAGCACGATAAGCAGAGAAATCAAGGAAAAAATCAGACAAAAATTGGAGATAGGTTTACCAGTTGCTTTTGCGGGAACGTTGTGTCAATTAGAATCTGTAAACTATTTTTTAAATAAAGAGTATGAAAAATTTTATACTATTGCGGTCAAATGTTCGGGCGTGATACAGGCAAAGGTATGGAAAGACTATATAGATGAAACACAGATTAATGGGAGCATTATAACAGAGATCTGTTGTCCATATAGAGGAGAATTTGGAATAAGCCAGAAAAAATTACTTATAAAATTCAGCCATGGAACAGCATATTTTAGGGACGAAAAGCAGGATAAATTATTAAGGCTTAGGAATGCGGGGTTGATTTATAACGAAGAATGTTATCGGTGTCGCAGAAAACCGGAATATAGTAAAGCGGACATATTTTTGGAAAGGTATTATGATGCTGACCATGGTGACAGTATTCAGGAAATGGGCCTGACACAGGTAACCATTTTTACAGATAAAGGAAAGGAGCTACTGCTGTCTTCCAGAACCAGACTGAAGACAGAAAAACGGTATGATAGGTATAGGAGTGATGTTCAACTAAAATCCAGGGGACATAACTTATATCAATATTATTGGAAATATTATGAAAGATATGGTTTCTCTTTTGCATCAGATCTCGTCTTATCACAGATGGAATCTGTTTTTGGAATGGAAAAAAATTACAGATTGTTAGAACGTTGCGCCTTATTAGATGCCAAAGGAATTTCTATAGATAAAGTATTAACAAATTGGGGAATAAAAAAAGTAATCCTATACACCTATGGTACGATTGGGAAAATATTTGCAGAAAAGTTTGAAAATTCAAAAGTGATTTATGCAGTTATACATCCAGAAAATTATGAAAAAAGTGAAATTCAAAACTCCGAACGGATGAAAAAAAGGAAACAAATCATAGATTCTAATTTGCCCGTACTGGTTATTCCCGGATGCTTCGTGCCGGATGTCATGGCCGAATTAAAAGAATATGGGATATGCAGAAAACAGATACTCCCTTTGAGTTTGCTGGTTGATTGGGAATATGACTGCAAAATAAAACATGGGTATACGCATACGATATGGAACCATGAGAAGTATGGCATAGGTGATATCTACCTGATTACGGGGGCCCAGTTTGCCAATAAAGGAGCACAGTCAATGCTTTTTGTGGCGGTAAGTGAGCTCAGGCGTATAAAACCGGATTGCGATATTTATTTTTTGCCGGTAGATTTTTCTGGTAATTACCCGGATGCTGTTTTGGAGAAATACAAATTTCATATTCTTCGCGAGAAAGACGGTATTTACAGTCAATTATATGATCTTCTGCCGCAGTTGGAAGCAATTATTGATATCAGTGGATATGCCCTTGCGTCAAAATGGAATTGCAGTCATTTTATTCATATACTTTTGCTCGCAAAGAATAATCATATTCCAATATATTACATGCCACAGTCTTTTGGCCCATTAGATTTTACCAAAGATTGGGAAAGAAGAATTAAGGGAGGACTCGCACATGCCTCTGTGATATTTGCACGCGAAAAAGAAGGATATGACTTGTTGACGCAGAAATACCATTAAAAAAACTGCAGACTCTCAAAAGACATGGTGCTACAGAACAAGAAAATTATTATAGAAAATATTTACACAGAAAATGTAAAAACAGATTTGTATCAATTGAATACATCTGAGAATATTGCCATCGTTCCTAATATGAGAAATTATGAATCGGGGAATCGCTTTGAATTGTTGAATCTGTATCAGGACATAATTACAGAGCTGTTAAAGTATAAAAAAAATATTTATATAGTTTCCCATTCAGATGATGAACAGGCATGTTGTGATCTGTATGAAATGTTTTCTGAGAATGGGCGTGTTTTCTGGTATAAAAAGCGTCTGGATTGTCTGGAATTTGGTATTTTGGCAGAAGAATTCCAATATATGATTGCGTCAAGATACCATGCGGTTGTACATGCTTATAAAAAAGGAATTCCATGTATAGTTATCGGATGGGCAGGAAAGTATAAAGAGCTGCTGTGTATATTTGGACAGGAAAAATATGTTTTTGATGTCCGCAGTGGAATAGATAAGAAGAAAATGATCGATGCTGTACGGCATATGGAGGAAGCATGGCCCCAGGAAAAAAGGAAAATCTGGAGGAAGTTGTCGGTTATACAGAAAGAAAATTGTTTTGACATAATGAAATAAAAAATGTCCAATTAATTTTAGAAATGAGGAATCATGTTTGATACATACAAAGACGCAATTCGGAAAACTGAATGGCAGAAAAAGTGAGTGCACCGGATGTACTGCCTGTATGAATATTTGTCCCAGACAGGCGGTAAGTATGCTGAGAAATCAAGAAGGCTTTTGGGAGCCATATGTAGATAAAGGAAAATGCACCGAATGTGGCTTGTGTGAAAGGATATGCCATTTAAAATCAAAAAAACAAGTTAAAATAAACAGTGAGCCGGCATTCTTTGCGGCAATTTCAAAAGATATGGATAATGTAAGCAATTCATCTTCCGGCGGAGTTTTTTATGAGCTATGCAAAGCTGTTTTGAATCAGTCCGGTATAATTTACGGAGCAGTACAGATGTCTGTTTATGAGGTGGTGCATCAGAGAGAAACTACATTGAAAGGAGCAAAACGGTTCAGACGCTCAAAATATTTGGAAAGTAATCTATCAACTTGTTATAAAGAAATAGAGCAGGATCTGAAAAGTGGAGAGAAAGTTTTATTTTCCGGAGTAGGCTGCCAGATCGCAGGTCTATGCAGTTATCTTCAGAAAGATTATGAAAATCTATATACCTGTGAAGTTGTGTGTCATGGAATTCCATCTTTTCTTGCTTATGAAAAATATTTGACAGAGAGAGGCAGAGAGTGTGGAACAGCAGTCTGTGGGATAAATTTCAGAGATAAAAGCCGGGGATGGAAAAAGAATTCAATCTGCGAATATTTTGAGGATGGCACAGAAGCAATCAAAGACAGTAATACCCATCTTCTTCATTCTTTATATTTAAAAGGAATAAATATGCGAACAGTTTGTGGTGACTGTATATATGCGCGTACTCCAAGAACAGCGGACATTACGCTTGCGGATTTCTGGCAGTATAAAGGCCGTCTGGCAGATGTTGGTCATGATAAAGGAATTTCTCTCATAGCGGTAAATAACAGCAAGGGAAGACAGCTTTTAGGGGAAATAAAAGAAACCGTTTACTTGGAGAAAGCAGATAAAAATAATGTGCTCGAAAGCTGTCGGCATATGAGTAGCAGCCCTTTTTTGCACAGATCACAGCCGGTATTTATGAAAATGATCCAGAATACAGATTTTCAGTTTGCAGCCAGACTTTGTGCCGGTTTTGGAGAAGTAGTTGAGGAATCGGAACTCCATAAAATATCGAATCCTACCCTGCAGGACATTTTATCCATATTCTGGGAAGATGAACGGGAGACAATCTATGTGCCGGATAAGGATGGCAAATTGCGGGGAATCATCACTTGCGGAGCCTTTATGCAAAATTGCATGGAGAAGGAATTCTGGATTAATGACAGTTATCAGAAAGTACTGTTTTCAGAACATTGTGCAGAGGAGATAGAGGAAATATTTAAGAAATATACCAGGATCAGGCGCATTCCGGTGATGAGCCAGGAAGGATTTCTGCTGTTTGAAGTAAGGCGGGAAGGAGAGTGTTCAATATCTTGTCTGAAAAGGATGCTTGGAAGTATAGAACCGTTTTTACAATTATATTGCCGGGGAATAGAAGTGTATTTTGTGAAAAGACCGGATTGGCTGCTGGATTATCATTATACGGATGCGGAAAACGAGCGTATAGAAAGAGGGTTTTCATTTCCGAAATTAAGTGAAGATATAGAAAAAAATGAGAGTTTTTTCCGAGCTGTTTTCAAAGAAAAATTTTCACCTGAATATGTTCGTAAATTGCGTAAGATTCCACAGATCATCGAAGTAAACGGAAGGTATAGACATGCAGATTATATCTCGGAATATATCAATGTAACAGGCGGATGTCGAAAGACATGCGGACAGCCTAAAGAATACAGGCGTTTGATTCATGTGTATGGCAGGTGCGGGGTTTTTGGATATGCGGTGGAGGATATGGATACGATGCCTTCCGTTCTTCAGCGATTGTTTAATCAGGAAGGGCAGAAAATACGGGTTGTAAATCATGGGTTATGGGGAGCGGATAATGAAAAGATCCTGCATAATCTGTCTGCAGATATTGCAGAAGGGATCATAGAGCCAGATGATCAGGTCATACTGTATATGGACTATTTGCCGTGTATGAATCAGATTCGGAATCTGCATGTGCATATATGTGACAGCACTTATTCATTTCATCAATTTATGAAAAGGAAAACGGTTTTTTATGACCGTCCCGGACATATGACTGCTGAGGGATATCAGTTTATGGCAGAGTATATTTATAAGTATATAAAACGACCGGCGAAGCCAAAGACAGATCATATAGCAAAACAGGATCTGCATATGTTCCTTTCCTATGCAGAACAGGTAAAAAACGTGGAAGAAACGGAACAAGATGGTTCATACATAGATGGACTGGAGCAATATTTATCCGCTGTAGAAAAAGAAATATACATAAAAGGCGGTTTTGATTCCAATATGCCTCTTGACAGAAAGACAGGTGCGATTGTTATGAACTGTAACCCTTTTACCAAAGGCCATCGGTATTTAATTGAGACGAGCGCGAAAGAAGTTGAACTGCTGCTTGTGTTCGTGGTCGAGGAAGACAGGTCATATTTTCCGTTTCAGGAGCGTTTTAGGATGGTGAAAGAGGGGACAAAGGATTTGAAAAATGTACGGGTGCTTTCTGGAGGAAGGTTTATGATCTCAGCGCTGACTTTTCCGGAATACTTTATTAAAGAGCAGGCGCAGGAGGCTGAAATCAATCCGGTTATGGATGTGAAAATTTTTGCTGAACAGATAGCACCAAGGCTTAAT
Source organism: Lachnospiraceae bacterium (assembly GCA_910575105.1). GTDB lineage: Bacteria > Bacillota > Clostridia > Lachnospirales > Lachnospiraceae > MD308. The sequence continues at coordinate 180,704 of CAJTDK010000008.1, read as the reverse complement.
ATATCCGTTCGGTTTGCGGGAACGGAGCCGTGGGATAAAGTGACAGACCAGTATAATGATATGCTTCGGGATATCCTGCCAAATTATGGGATTGAATTCAGGGAAATAGAGAGGTTCGAACACAAAGGACGGGTTGTGACAGCGACGGAGGTCAGGAAACTGCTGGAACAGGGGAAGACGGAAAGAATAAAAGAACTCGTTCCGGAGAGTACTTATGACTGTTTGAAAGAACAAGGCTATTTGAAAGAAAACATAAAGGATGAAATCATATGAATCAACATTTAGTGCATTGTAAATCGGCTTTTATTAAAGATGGCAAACTATGGTGTGTACCGCTAACAGCAAATTGGTTGCTGAAAATTAATTTAAACAACTGGATCGCAGAGAAAGTGTGCAATTTAGAATTAGACGAACAGTTCTGGATTGAACATATTTGTCAGCATGAAGGCTATGATTAGCTCCTATTAGGAAAACGCACTGTCAAAAGGTTTTTTGCTTTGGCGGGGGTCAGCCCGCCTCAGCGGTGTCAGTGGTGTTGATTTCAATGTACTCGGCAATCCGGCGGAACTCGTCCGCAAACTTAAAATGAACGCTGATATTGCCGTTTTCGTAAACCTTGATATGGTCTACCAAGTCCGTGAGGATTTCACGGGTCAGCGTTTCGATGCTTTGATACTTTGCAAAGGCTACCAGCGCGGGGTGTTCCTTGTCAACGCCGTTTGCCAGCTCCGCACGTTCCGCGTTCAGCCGGGCCAGCACATCCGCAAGCTCGGCGGCCTGCCGTTCATAATCGGCTTTCATATCCCGGTATTCCTGCTGGGTGATCTCCCCGTCTTTCCAATCTTGATACAGTGACTGCTTGTAGCGGGTTATCCGGGTCAATTCCTTTTCCTTTGCGGCTATCTGGTCGTTAAGGCGGTGGGATTGACTTTTTTTCAGCGGGGCCGAGTTGATATGGGCTATCAATTCCGAGTAGGAAACGGCGGTGTTCACTTGATACTGGATAGCGAACAGAACGGCGGCCTCCAGACGGTTGTGCTTGATAGAGTGCATGGAGCAGGCCGTCCGGGAGCGGTTCTTGTAAGTGGAGCAGGCGTAATAGATATTTTTCCCGCTCTGGCTGCGGGTGATGGATTTCCCGCAGTCCGCACATTTCAGAAAACCGCTGAACAAGTGAACCTCCCGCCCTTTGGGGGATGTCCGGGTATCGCGTACCAGCAGGGCCTGCACCTTGTCAAAGGTTTCGTGGGTGATGATGGCCTCGTGAGTATCGGGGACGCGCACCCATTCTTCCTCCGGCACAGCCTCAATCTGGTGTACCTTGTAGCTTTTCACCCGGCGGCGGCCCTGTACCAAATCCCCGGTATAGATGGGGTTGGTGAGGATTTCATGTATCATGCGGGCTCCCCACATGGGGTCGTCCGCCACAGCCGAGGAAACGGGCAGGCCCTTTTTCCGGCGGTAGGCCGTGGGGCTGGGTGTGCCGTGTTCGTTCAGATACAGCGCGATGGCCCTTTTAGACGAGCCTTGCAGGAGCATGGAATAAACGCGCTTGACGATTTCAGCCGCATCCGCATCCACAATAAGCTGGTGCTTGTCCTTTGGGTCTTTGATGTAGCCATAGGGAGCGAAAGAGCCGATGTACTGGCCGTTGCGCCGCTTGTAATCAAAAACCTGCCGGATTTTCTTTGAGGTCTGGTAGCAATAGTTATCGTTCATCACGTTAGTTATCGGAACGATAATGTTTGAAACGCTGTCGGGGTTTAGGTAGCTGTCCACGTTCTCCGCAAGGGAGATAAAGCGGACGCCCATCTGCACAAACAAGTTATCAATCAGACTCCCCGCGTCACTGTAATTCCGGGCGAACCGGGAAAGGTCTTTCACAATCACGCAGTTGATTTTGCCGCTCATCACATCGGCCAAAAGCCGCTGGAAGTTTTCGCGGTTGGCATCCGTTCCGGTGTGCCCATCGTCCACATATTCAACCGCGCTTTCAAATTCGTCCATGTGCCGCTGGTAGAAGTCCCCCAGCAGGTCACGCTGGTTTTTCACGCTGTTGCTGTCGTCCTTGCCCTTTTTCAAATCCTCTTTGGAAAGGCGGATGTACTCGCCCAAACGCCAGCGCCGGATTGTATATGTAGGGGTATATGTCTGCTGATTTCCTCTGTTTTTAGCTCGTGCCATTGTTCCTCCTTCCCTATCACATTACACTTATATTATAACTCTGTTCCGGGGTATCAGCAAGGATGCCGATGCCTCGGGACATTTTGTCTCGAAGTAGGAACGGGCCGCAACAGCAGTCACAGCCCGCTCTTTTGCCGGATAAGAAAGGCCGCCAGCGTCTCCTGGAGGGAGGGGCCGCCCTCGGCAAATTCGATTTTCACGCCCACGCCGCCCACGCTAAAGCAGTAGGGATTGACGGCCCGTTTCACAAACCGGGCCAGCCGCTCCTCCCGGGGGAGGGTGCGGTCAAAGGCCATACCGCTCACGTCAGCCAGCGCATCCGCGCTCACCGCGCCGATGTTCACGCTTTTCATTTGTTCCAGCTCTTGTGCGGTCAGTTTCACGGCAAAACCTCCTTTTGCGTTTTTGGTTGGTGGGGAAACGCGAAAAGGCAGCACTCCGAAAAGTGCCGCCCTTTAGCCTGTCCTCACCTTGGGACAATTTGTCTCGAACTTGTTTGAAATGGGGAGCGCCGGGCCCGTATGTTTGGCCCGTCAAAAGACAGCGAGTAGCGGCCCGGCGTTCCCTTGTTTTGTGCGGCGGCCCCAAGCGGCAAGCGGCCAGCTTGTCCCTCGCGGATCGTGGCCGTGGGGCTGGCAGGTTCCCCACTCGCGGCGGTGGTGTTGGTCGCTCGTCCTCCCGTGGGAGAAGTCATAGCGCACCCGCCGCCCGGCTCCCCGCGTTCACCCGGGGCCGCCCGCTATTCAGTTGTGGAGAAGAAAAAACTTCCTCTCATATACCACCAGAAAAATGGAGCAAATGGAGACGGCAATCACGGATTTTTTCTCAAATATTTTTTCATCTGTGCGATGCCACTGAGAACAGAGCGCCGCACCGCGCTCTTATCCACGCCCTCGGCTTTGGCAATCTCTCGGTAGGTCATGCCGAGGATAAAGTGAGCGTCCACCCGGCGGCCTTGGGTTTCCGGCAGGCTGTTCAGCGCGTTCCACAGACGGCAGAACCGCTCCTTGAGCTCCAGAACCTCGTCCGGGGTGAGCTCGTGCAGGCAGGCGGAATACTCGATGCCGTCATCCGCATCCAAGGAATAGTACGCCTTGTTGTAGCGGACACGCTCGGTATAGGCCGCCTCATAGCGGACGCTGGCCCGGAGCGCCTCGGCCACATCGTCAGTAACCTCAATATATTCGTCCTGGGTGTACCAGTAATAAAAGTCGCGCAGATTGATAATAGTCATGGTATGTACCTCCATATCGTTTTTTGTGGATGGGTTGCCGGGAAACGATATGGAGGGCGGCGGGGAGCGACACCCGGGGGAGCCGCCCCGCACCTTGGGACTGTTTGTCCCGAAGTGGAGCCGACAAGAAACGACAACGCCCGCACAGCGTTGTACTGTGCGGGCGCATGAAATGACGTAGTTCTTTATGTACTTGCAAATTTCGCGTTGTTGGCCGGAGTAACCCGGTGGAGGGGCTAAACTTTTTTTAACGAATTAACTTGAGTGCAGATAAAAAAGGACACAACGATACCTCCTGGATACCGCCGTGTCCTTAAAAATGGGTGACTTTAATACACCCTCCGTATTCTATTTTTCAAAAGAAAACGGCGGCTTGAAATTTGTTATTTCAAAACCGCCGTTAGGCCACTGTATTTTGTTTTGGCGCGCAGATAATCAGCCGCCGAAACAACGGTTTTTTTATTTACCGTTGAGCGGCTTTGATTTTTTTCATGCGTTTATTTATCATCTGGGTCACTCATATCTTCCAGCAGTTCAGTTACTTCCGCCTCAGTCATATAAGAAACGCCTGTGATTTTGTTTTCTGCATCACGGACTATTTTGATATTAACAGTCCCTTTGGGGTTCATATTCAGCGTGTAAACGGATTTGTTAGGCCGGATGTCTAAAAAGATGTTGACAAGCTGGCCCTGGTAATAATAGTCTTTGCCGTCCATTGTAACGCCCACAGCCCGGTATTCCGCCGTCTGCGCTTCGGCCCATTCTTTTTTCTGCTTTTCTTCAAGCTCGTCAAATTCCTCGCTTCGGTTTAGCTTATCAAAGAGCATGGATTGAAATGCCCAATTTCCATCTTCCAAAGCCCTGTCCAGCCAAAGTTCCAGTTCCGCTTCGTCCATACAGTCTATCAAGATGGAGAAAAACGCCATTTCTTCATCGTCATACGCTTTTTCAGCGAAGTCGGTAAACAAAGCGGAATTTGTGTCAATCCAACATACAGCAACAGAGAAAAAGGCAAAGTCCTCATCAGCATAGAACTTTTCCAGCCATTTCTTTTGCGTATTTTCATCCAACCGGGGAAAAGTGATTTCAAACAACGGTAGGCTGTCAGCCTCATAGTACCGCTCCGCCTGGGTTGCATAGTCCTTACTGCTTGTGCTTGTATTCCCTTGTGTGGGAGTTTTATCCACAGCCACCTGGGGCTTGCGTGTTGTGCGATCAGTTGCCGCGGCAACAGGGAAAACGCCAACAAAAGCCGCACCTAAAAGTACGCACAATGTCAGAGCAAATGTCAACATTTTAACTGTCCTTGACTGTTCCTTAAATTTCATAATTGCACCTAACCTTTCTTTTAATAGCTGTTTATTTTCGCTTAAAGTGACAGCCCCAAGATTTTCCTTGTATCTTCCGACTGCCGCCATAGCGTCAAGTAAGGTATTTCCATACTCTTGCGCGTTGCCATATCCCATTTTTGTAAGGACTGCCTCATCACAAGAAAACTCGCACGCTTTTGTGATTTCCCGACTCATGAGATGGACGAAAGGGTTAAACCAATGTAGACAGACTGTAACCTGCACCAGCCACTTATAAAACATATCCCGCCGCTTATAATGTGTCAGTTCGTGCAGGACGATATACTGAAAATCCTTTTCGGAAATATCCACGCTCGGCAATACGATACATGGGTGGAAAAATCCAATTAACAGCGGAGAAGAAATCAACGGATTGACACATAATTCAATCGGTTTTTTTATACCCACCCGCTCTGCAACAACGGAAAGACGGTCTAAAATTCCCATGTCAGAAACGGGGGATAATCCAGCATTGATATACCGTATAAAGCCTTGATAGATTGTTACTTTCCGTATCAGCATACCCAGCGCAACCATTAGCCAAATTAGCCAGATATGATTTATCAACAGTGATGTGATGTCTTTAAGTGGATGTGCAGTTACCAATTCTTCTACCGGGCTATTTGTGTTTTCGTTATCCGGCTCCGAACCAACAGCAGGGGGGAGAACATTTCCCGGAGCATTAACTGGCTCTTGTGCTTCCGATAAAGAAGTGTTCTGTGTTATTGCTTCATCGACGGCTTGATAGGTTTTCCCCATCAAATTTGTTTCTGGCCCAAAGGGAAGCAACAACCGCAGGATAACAATGAGCCAAATATAATACTGCCACTGTCGGCTGATTTTATGTTTCAAAAATCGTTCACCACAAACCAAAGCCAGAATGAGCAGGGCTCCGGAAAAAGACATAGACAAAAAGACTTTCAAAACCATGTTCATTTTTCTCGCCCTTTCTCCAGCAGCTTTTTCAGCTCTTCATATTCCTCGTCTGCCAGCAAATCACCTAAAATCAAATTAGAAACCAGTCCACTTGCGTTTCCCTCATAGATTTTATCCAAGAAATTTTTTGTTTGTGCCGTCTGATATTCCGTTTCTGAAACCAGTGTTGTATATTCGTTGCGCCGTCCAATTTTTTTAGCACTTAGAAAACCCTTGTTAATCAGCCGCGACAAAAGGACAATCAATGTATTTTTTTGACACGGTTTTCCTTTGGCCGCCAGTCCATCCATGATATAGGGGAACAATGTCACCTCCTCCGGGTTCCCCCACACGATTTTCATAATTTCAAGTTCAGCATCTGATAGTTGTTGCACCATGTTTCTTTCCTCCTTAATGTATGACGCGATGTTGACATTAAAAATATAACATAGCGTTGTACTTTTGTCAAGCCCGCAAGCAAGAAAAAAACACGAAATAAAAAACTACTTAAAAATAAAATTGTGTTTCGTTCTCATATTCCACCCCGAAATGTAGAATAATATAGGGGTGATGTGAGAATGTACCAATATGAAAAACGCCTGGACTGTCATGCCCTGGGCCAAGAAATCAAGCGCAGACGAAAAGCCAAAGGCTGGACGCAGGAGCACCTGGCCCAGCTTGTAGACCTCACCCCTCGCTCCATCATGTATATTGAGAACCGGGGCCAGCACACCAGCCTCAACGCCTTTTACAAGCTCGTTACCCTTTTTGATATTTCCGTGGATGAATTTTTCTACCCGGACAAGCTGGGCGGCGAGAGTGAGCGCCGGAAACACATTGACCGGATGCTGAACGGAATGGACGAAAAGGAGCTTATCATCATAGAGGGAGCCGCAGAGGGTATCAGAAAAGCCAGAGAAACGGAGGGAGCGTAAGGAAAAGCGCGACCTCCGTTTTTTCGCGCCATGTATAGGGGAGCGCACAAACGGCAAGCAATTCGGGTGTGGCCACACTCCGAAATTTTTGCTGGGCCGGGGGCCCGCAAAAATGCTTGTTGGGGAGCCTCCCCAAACCCGGCTCTTTGGGACAAAATGTCCCAAAGAGGTTGGCTGCGTCACCGCCGCTATCGCGTCTGTTCCTTATCAGTGCGCCCGTCCGTAAGGCCGAGCAGATGGTCGATGTTGGCCTTGACCGCCACGGCCTCCCGCATATCCCGCTGGGCCTGCCGATACTCGGCATAGAGGGCCTTTTTCTTATCCGCCAGCTCCCGCCGCTGTTTTTTCAGCGCGTCCATTTTGGGGAGCTTTTCACCGCCTAACAATTCATTCATAGCGGCCCGGGCCGCCCGGTAGGTGGCAAGCTCCGCCTCGTGTTCGGCCAGATACTTTTTCGAGTACCGGGCCGCCTTGTAGCCGTCAAATACGGGCCGGGCCTTTGCATAGTCCACCACGGCCCCCATCAGCCCGGAGACTTTGGAGAGGGCGGCCTCGGTGGTCTGGAGCTCCCCGGCCAGCGCGTGGGCCCGGTCAACCGCCGCCGTGGTCTTTGCCGCCAGCGCGTCATAGTCGGTCAGATTGTTCTCCTGCAAGAACTGGAGGGCGGCGGCCATCTGTTTCAGATTGTAGACTTTCGCCCACCGTTCATAAGCCGGGCCCTTGCCCTCGGCCATGCGCTTTTGAATGTCGATGATAAGCCCCACCTGCCGGATCGGGGGCGGCGCGTCCTTGGGGAGCTCCGGGAGGGGCCGCTCCCCGGCAATCACCGCCCGGATGTCCTCGGGGTCAAAGCCCGCGCCGAGGGTGGATGCCCGGAGCCGGGTGTATTTGTCCTGCCCCGGCGCGAGGAACGAAACCACGCCGCCCCGCCCGCGCTTGACGGCAAAGCCGGACTCTTCCATCAGCCGCAGGAACGCGGCAAAGTCGGCGGGCTTTTTTTCAAGGGCCGCGATGACTGCCAGCCGCACCCGCTGTTGAGCGGAGGGCGGCTTGTCGCCTATCCACTGGCCATAGTGGAGGAAACGGCCCTTGCTGTGCTGTTTGGGATTTTGTATCACGGACAAATCATGCTCCAGACATACCCGGTCAGACAGCCGCCGGAGGGCAAAGCTGGAGCCGAGGAAATTATGGAATTTCCGGGAGCAGTCAAAGGCCGTGGAATTGAAATAGATGTGATTGTGAATGTGGCCCTTGTCGGTATGGGTGCAGATGAAAAACTGGTACTTGCCTTTCGTCCAGCGCATCGCCGTTTCAAAGCCCAGCTTGTTTGCCTCCTCTGCCGTCACCTCACCGGGCGGGAACGCTTGCCGTATCTGGAAGAACAGAGCCCCGCGCTCCACGGGCCGGGCCGTGGCCGCCTGGTATTCGCTTTTCACCAGCAGAAACTCGGCGGCGGCTGTGGCCGGGTCGCAGAGGTGGGAGGACACGGCCCCCAACTTTTGGGGATTGAGCCCGTAGGCAAACCGCTCCTCCATCGTCTGAACGGCACTCAGTCCCGCCGCCTGCTTATAGGGCCGGATGTAGGTCGTGGCCGTGGTAGCACCTCCTCTCGTTGGGACTTTGGGACAAAATGTCCCGAAGTACGAAAAGCCGGGGAGCGGCACAGCACCGCTCCCCAGCAAATCACAGCTCCACCAGCGCGGCAAGCTGTTTCAGCAAATCAGACAGAGGCCCCCACAAGGCGGAGTAGTCCCGTTGGAGGGCCGATATTTCCTCGGGGTAAATCCCCCCGTAGGTGTTGGCATGGATAGCCACTTGATTGAGATTGTTTGAGCACCGCCGCTGGAGGGATACCAGCTCCCGGACGGGGGCGAGGTCAATCTGGAGCACATAGCCGCAGAGGGCCATCCGGCGCATATAGGCCCCCATGTTGCGGATGCCCGCCTGGGCCATGCGTTCCTGGATAAGTGCCTGCTCTTCCTCAGATACCATCACATGGAGATGGATGGGGCGGCGGCGCTTTTTGCCAGCCACGCTATCTGTCGCCCCGGTCGGGCGCGTTCCGTTTGGGCGCAGAGGGGGCCTGCCGTTCCCCGGCCAGTTTCCCAGCCTCCCGCAGTTGTGCGGCAATCGGGGGTTTTTCCTGCCGGGCCCGTTTACGGCCAGCGGCCTCCTGCTGGAGCTCCACCCCACGGGCACACTCGGCCAGCCGCTCCGGGGAAACAAATTCTTTCACTACATAGCACCCAAAATCCGGGTAAAACCATGTCAGCCGCTTTCCATCAGGGACGCGGCCCTCGTCCTCCCATTTCCCCACCACCTGGGCCTGGGTATCCATCAGCCGCCGCATATCCGGGTTATCACGGGATGGCTTGAGCTCGTAATTATAGAGCTCCTTTTCCGTGAGCGGCTGGGCATAGGCCAGCTCGCCCCATGCAAGCCGGGTATCATGCTCCACCCAAATCCGGCCCTCGTAGTTTTCGATCCGGATGGGCGGGTTTTCCTTGCCATTGGGGAACGTGCCGATGTCAACGGGCCGCTGGGTAGAATAATACTTGTATTCCTGCGCTTTTTCCAAAGTTACCTCCTCTCAGATGTTAGCTTTTGGGCCGGGAAACAGGGGCCGGACACAGAAACATACCGGGCCCCCATGAACCGCGCCCGGAAAGCCTTGATACAAGCGGGTTTTCAAGCGGCAAAAGCTAACAGTCCAGCCGCCTTTTCCGCATATAGCCGCGCTGGCGTTTCCGCCGCGCATTTTCGGCGCAGGCCGCCGAACAGAACGCCCTTTTCCCCTCCGGCGCAAAGAGCCGCCCGCAGACGGCGCAGGGCCGCAGGCCGGGGGCCGGGCCGTCAGTCAGCGCGGCCTCCAATGCGGGATTTAAGGGGAGCACCGCCTCCCGGAAGTAGCGGCAGTAAGCCCCCGTCCAGCATTTCCCCAGCATATAGCACTCGCAGTCAAGGGGCAGACAGCCGTATTCCCGGTCATAGTTGGCGCACCATTTCACTACAAGGGAGCGGATAGCCGCCTTTTCCTCACGGGTCAGCTCACGCAAAATATCACCTCCCGCCCGGTTTTTTCAAAAGGCTCTGAAAGCAGGAGCCGCAGGGGATGCCGCGCCAGTAGGGACAGCCACAGCACCGGGAGCCCTCCCGGGGCTTTTCCGGGCGGGGAGCCCGGGGCCGGGGGCGGCGTTTCATTTCCCGTTCCAAAGGGTTGTTTGTGAAATTCATTCTCCGTCCTCCTTTTCTTCTTCCTCATCCCACGGGGGGAGGTCGTCATATTCACCGCCGCCATAGTCCTCGCCGTATTCCCCGGCCTCGTCAAAGTCCTCACCGGGAGCGGCGGCCTGCTGTTGTTTGGGGCGGTATATCTTGAAGTACCACCCAGCCCCGCCGCCGATAGCCAGCACCGCCAGCACCAGCAGGAGCGTCCCCGCCCCGCCAGATTTTTCCGGCTCGGGCTCGGGCTCCGGGGTGGGAGCAGGCTCCGGCTCCGGGAGCGGTTCGGGTACGGCCTCCGGGGAGGGCTCCGCAAGGGCCATCAAATCGGCCACGGTGACGGCGTTCAGGAAGTACACATTTTCCGTCTCCCGCTGGCGGTCAATCACCAGATAGAACACGGACTCGTCCGCCGCCATGATGGTGAAAAATTCCTTGCCGTCTTTGTCTGTGGCGTTATCCACCATAGTCCCCTGGCCGTCCGGGGTGAACGGGTTGGGCTCGGGTTCCGGCTCCGGGGTGGCCGGGGGCTCCACGGGGTCAAGCCCCTCCCACTCCGGGCCGCCCGTACCGTCCTCCCATTCCTCGCCGCCCCCGGCGTAGGCCGTGGTGGTGATGCCGCACAGCAAAAAAGCGGCGCACAGAGCCGCCGCCAACACACGATATTTTTTCAGTTTCATTCCGCGTCCTCCTTTTCCGGCCCGGCGGACTTCGGGACATTTTGTCCCAAAGTGTCCCCGGCCTTGATGCGCTGGAGCACCAGCGGGAGCTCCTCAAGGGAAATGCTCATGCCCCGCACGATGTCCACGATTTCCTCGTTCTCGGCCTCCTTGTGTTTCTGTTCCAGCTCTTTCAGCCGGGCCTGCTGGTCGCTGATTTTGGCCTTGACCTTTTCCATCTCGGCCATGATTTTTGCGCTCTTGCTTATCGCCATTGAAAACCTCCTTTTCATGGTAAACGCCCGTAGGCGTAGAAGTGGGCCTGCCAGTAGCTGCTGTTTAAGTTGGCGTAGCTGATAGGGTCGCCACAGTGCAGCATCATCCCGTCCCCCACATAGATGCCACAGTGGGAGACTCCCGGGGTGTCATAGGTTCCCTTGAAAAATACCAAATCGCCGGGGCGGGGGGAGCTGGTTCTGGTGCAGATGTTGTAGAGCCCCTGGGCCCCCAGCCGCCCCACGTTCCAGCCACTGTGATTGATAACCCAGCTTACAAAGCCGGAGCAGTCAAAGGACGTGGCCGGGGAGCTCCCGCCCCATACATAGGGATAACCGAGGTATTTCTCGGCCTCGGAGAGCATCGCCGCGAATGTTTCATCGTCCAGATATTCCCCCGGCACTTCGTAGCCCTCCGGCGGGCTGGTGTATTTCCCCACATAGGACGAGCCGGGAAAGAGGTCGGGGCGGTTCCCCAGCGTTGCCATGTAGAGGGAATACCGGGAAACCTTTTCCTCCCCCATGATATAGATAGGAAGATGGGAAAGGTTGAAGTTATCCAGTGTCACAGTGCAGATATAATAATCGTAATATACCCGGTAGCTGTCAGTGTGGGTGTTGCCCTCCTCGTCCGTCCATGTATCCGTTTCGATGTAGTACCGCCGCTCCTTTACCACGTTTTCGGTCAGCGTGTACTGGCGGTCAAAGAGCATCTGCAAGGTGGGCTGGACATCCGCCAGCGTCCATTCCCCCTCGTGCCATGCGCTCAGAATGGAAACCAGCACATAGGGGTCATGTTCGATAGCGTCTAAATCGTAATGGTACTCGTCATAGTCGTGGGTACTTTCGTAGGTATCCAGATAATGCTGGAGCTCCGCCTCCAGTGAACAGTAGGCGGCCTCGGCCCCCAGCATATCCCCATCCTCGGCGGGGTAGGTGGTGGCCCCCACCGCGCCTGCGGCGGCGTTCCCCAAAGAGATAAGGGAGGACGCGCAGGACTGGAGGGACAAAACGAGCACCACGCAGGCCAGCGCGATAAGCGTCCCCACGGGATGCCGTTTCACGAAAGCCACAGCCCGCTCCGCCAGCTTTTCCGTGGCGGCGGCGGTTTTCCCGGCGGCCTTGGCCCCTTGTTTCGCGGTCTGCTTTGCCGCCTGCCGCGCTTGTTTGGCGTACTGCTTTTTCAGCTTTTGCTTGTGCCAGTAGCGGGTGACGGCGTTCTTTGCAAGCTCCGGGTTCTCCTGGGCGGCCATGCGGAACTGGTAGTCCGCCCGGGCCTTGATGTACTGCGTCTCGGCCTTATGGACGGCCCGGGCCGGGTGCTCCCGGATGCGCTTTTTTGCGTACCGCGTCCCCTGCCGGAGAGCGGCCTCGCCCAAAAGCTCGGAGCGGTGGGCCCCCTCGGTTCCCACGTTTTCATGCTCCACCTCATAAACCTTGCCATGCACAAAGCCGTGGACGTTCCACCCGGCGGCCCCCAGCACCCGGCGCACCGGGCCCCGGGGTTTGGGGGGCTTTTTCCCCTCCAGCTTCTTCCGGGCCCGGTTCAGCTTGTCCTCCCGCGTCTCCATGCGGAGCTTGGACTTGCTGATTTTCTCTTGTTCGCTTTCCATGCGGAACTTGGATTTTTTGTTTTTCAAGCCTTTCGGGGACTTTGGGACATTTTGTCCCGAAGTGCCTTTGTCCCCGGCGGGCCCGGCGTTATTCGTTCCTCTGGTCATTGGCTATGTCCTCCGGGCGGGTGGTGAGCAGGTTGTAAATCTCACCCTTGGGGAAACGGTCAACAAAGGGGATGGTCACATTCCCATAGAACAGCAGGCCCTCGCCGGAATTGCTGTGGGTGATATAGGAAAGTTGGTGCTCGGAAATGCCGAGCTGTTTTGCGATGATGGCCCGGTCGCTCTGGGCCTGGGAGAGCAGAACAAGAAAATCGGTGTTATCCAGTATGTTCTCGATTTCCCGGCTGGCCAAAAGGTCTTTCACGTTCTGGGTGAGGGCCGAGGGCACACAGCCCTTTTTGCGGAGCATCTTCCACACCGCCACGAAATAGCTGGCGGTCAGCGGGTCGCGTAAGAGGATGTGGAACTCGTCAAAGTAGCACCATGTCGCCGCGCCGTTCTGGTAGTTGGTATTTACCGCCGAAGTGACAAACTCGTTGGTGACGTGCATCGCAATCTTGCGGAGGTTCTCCCCCAGCCCTTTCAGCACGATGCACACCACCCGGGAGCTCAAGTCCACGTTGGTCGGGTGGTTGAACAGATTGAGGGAGCCCGTACAGTAGAGCTCAAGGGCCGTTGCCACGCGCTTTGCCTCCGGCTCCGGCTGTTTCAAGAGCTCCTCGTACAAGTCTTGGAGCAGGGGCATTTTTGCGCCCTCCAGCCCCAGCGCAAGCTCCCGGTACACCAGCCGCACACAGCGGTCGATGACGGTTTTCTCTATGGGTTGCAGGCCGTCCTTACCGCCTACCACCAGCTCACAGAGGGAAAGCAGAAAATCCGCTTTCATGGAAAGGGGGCTGTCCTCGTCATTCAAACCGATTTCAATATCCATCGGGTTGATATGGTGGGGGCTGTCCGGGGCAATCTCTATCACCTGCCCGCCCAGCCGCCGCACCAGCGGGGAATATTCCCCCATCGGGTCAACGATAACGATGCGGTCACTTGTGGCAAGAAAGACGTTTATCAATTCCCGTTTGGCGGCAAAGCTCTTGCCGGAGCCCGTGGAGCCAAGATACATCCCATTGGCGGATTTCAGCTTTTTCCGGTCAGCCATGATGACATTGTGGGAAAGCGCGTTCATGCCGTAGTAGAGGGCCTGCCCGCCCATGCGGAGCTCCCGCGTCATAAAGGGAATGAAAATCGCGGTGGAGCTGGTGGTCATGCCCCGCTGTATCTGCACCTCGTTATAGCCGAGGGCCAGCGAGGACATAAAGCCCTGCTCCTGCTGCCAGTCCAGCCGCTTTAAGGCGCAGTTGTATTTCTGCGCGATGCCGGAAACGGTGAACACGTCATTTTCCAGCCGCTGGCGGGTGGGGGCGAGGTTGATGACGGTGAACGTCAAAAGGAACATCCGCTCATTCCTTGACTGCAAATCCCCCAAGAGCTCCGCCGCGTCCTTGCTGAACGTGATAAGGTCGGGGGGAAGTATGTCCATGTCGTACCCGGCGCGGACGGCCTTTTTCTGCTCCTCCACTTTCATCTTGTCAATGTCCGAGATTTTCCCCTTGATGGTCTTTATTGCCTTTAACTGGTCAACGGTCTGGATGTGCATAGTGACGGTGAGCTCCGCGTCCAGCTCCAGAACCTCCCGCAAAAGGCGGTCAGAGAGCTCGGACGCCAAAATCTGGAGATAGGACGCCGCGCCCCAAAAGCCGCCCACACGAAAGAACCGGGAGCCCCTAAAGTCAAAGCCGCCGCTGGGGGTGATAAAGTCCTTTGTCCCCATCCCCGTTCTGGAAATATCCGCCCACGAAAAGCGGAACGGCTCCCGCCGTCCGGGGTGCATCTGGCCGTGTAAGAGGGCCAGCCGCTCCCGCCCGTCCAGAGGGGACGAGGGCACGCCCAGCCGGTGGAGGTTGCCCATCACGTCCGCCTCCACCCGGTCAAGCCGGGGCCGGGCGGCGGCAATCCCCTCGGCGGGCACGCCAAAGGTGATATATTTGGAGCGTTCAATCCCGTTGTTGCTCCGGGCAATCTGGCGTTTGAGCATCCCCACGAACTCGCCCCGGATGCTGTCAAAATCGTCCGCCTGGGCGGGGATGTTCACATGGTAGCGGCTGGTGGAGTGGGAGCGGCGGTTGATAAAGGAGAGCTGGACGGGGAGGGCGCTGTCGAAGTAGTTGAGGAACGAGCTCCACCCGCTGAAAATCGCGGACTGATCCTCGGTGGATGCCACGGAATAGTTGATGTCCTCATATTCCACGGTCTTTGTGTAGAGCCCGCCGGGGAGCTGGCACACGCCGTCCGGGTGCATCGCCACATAGGGGATGGACTGCTGGGCGGACAACGCCGCCTTATTCTTTCTTTTGCTTTTTCGGTTTTCCATTCACTGCCTCCTTTCCCGCCTGCCCGGTAAAGGGCGCGTAGATGTTCCCGGTCTTGTAGGGCCTCACGCCGGGCCGCAGGTACTTGGCCCGGATGATGTTCTTTACCACCTTTTCCAGCGGCAGGCCGTCTTTCTCATACATCGCCAGCAGAAACGCCGGGAGCATGATGCCCAGCATCAAAAAAAGCGCCGCCGTGTTCCCAAACGAGCTCCGGGCCAGCAGGTAGGAGGGGACTCCCACAAGGGCCGCGCCGCCGAAACACACAAGCTGGCGTTTCGTCAGATTGAAAGCAATCTTTGTCTTGATTTTCGATAGGTCGTTAGGTACGTTCACATAGGGCATTTTTAGCCTCCTTTCCTTTGGGACAAAATGTCCCGAAGTCCCTCGGTGGGCTCCACCTCATTCCCCCACACGTCCCAGCCGGGGGCCGTCTGGCGGGCGAACAGCTCCACCCGGGGCACGTCCCCCATAAGGGCCACGATTTTTTCACGGGCCTCGTCCGGCTTTTTGCTGTGGCCCTCGATAGGGGAGATGATGAACTGGTGGACGTTGGGGGCCTTTCGCCGGGGATGCCCACGGGTCGCCAGCAGGCACACCTCCGCGTTGGCCCGCGTCCAAAAGCCCAGCCCGTAAAACCAGCTGTCCGCCTTTTTATTCTTTTTCAGCCAGACAAAGCCCACAGACTTATACTGAAAGCCCCATGCCTTGATAAGCCGCAGGGCCTCCGGGAGCTGGGGGAACGTGGCCCACATAAAAAGAACGCTGTCCGGGGCCGCCAATTCCGCCACGGGCAACACGCATAATTCCTCAATCCCCATTGTGGGGTAGTGCCGCTCCGCCGCGCCTTGCAGGCCCTTTTGGGCGTACCGCCACGGCGGGTCGGCGTATATCACGTTATATTTACCGATAGTCACACCCCCTTTCCGCCAGCGGCCACAGCCGCCCGCGCCTGGGTGATGCGCTCCGTGGCCGGGCCGTAAAAGGCCGGGGCCGTCTCAAAGCAGATAAATTCCCGGCCCGTGTTCAGTGCGGCGATGGCTGTTGTGCCGGAGCCCGCGCAGATGTCCGCCACCACCTCGCCGGGGGCGGTGTAGGTCTTTATCAGATACTCGCACAGCTCCACGGGCTTCTGGGTGGGGTGGACGGTATGGGCCACGGTCTGGAATGAAAGCAGGTTCCCCGGGAACCGCCGCCCGTCCTCCGAGCCGCTGCCGGAGCGGACAAACTTCCCATAGTTGGGGCTCTGGTCGCGCTGGGATGCGATTTTCTTATAGGGCTTGCCCTGCTCAAACTGCGGGTTGTAGAGGGGGAGCCTTTGATAGAACACCAAAATATTCTCCGTCTTTTTCAGCGGGGCGCGGCGGGCGTTGAGAAATCCCGTACAGCGGCTCTTATACCACACCCATTCATAGCGGAGCATGGAAAGGTTGGACGCGCCGAGGATTTTGTCATAAGGGCACTGGGCGAAGAACAGCACCGCCCCGGAGGGCTTGACCGCCCAGCGCACCGCCTCCCACAGCTCCGGGAGCGGCAAAGGCACGTCCCAATAGTTGCGGGTCGTGCCATAGGGCGGGTCGGTCAAAAGCATATCAACCGAGTGCTCCGGGAGGGAGCGCAGGCCCGTGATGCCGTCCATAAGGTAGAGCCCGGAGGGTTCCGGGTTAAGGTTTGGGACATTTTGTCCCAAAGCCGGGCTATCTGGCATCCCGTCCCTCCTTTCCCTTTGCCGGGGCGGGGCGGGCGGCATTTTTCTGCGCGGCCTCCTTTCCCGCCTTATCCATCTGCTCCCGGATGGGCGCGGGGCGCACCGCCTCGGCCCGGGCGATAAGTTTCTCAACCGCCGAATGGTACGCCTCCACCCCCGCCGCGTTCAGCCGCTCCTGGGTGGCCCGGTCATTGATACGCACCGTGGCCCGGTAGCCCGTCCTGCTGGTGGGGTCGGGTTTTGAGGGCGCACCTAAGAAAATGCCGTTCTGCCCGTTCACCACCTTGAAATCGTCCACCACCACGCCGCCGAAGTTGACGCTGGCAAAACCAATCAGCTTGCCCTGGGGCTCAATGGGCCGCACCGACACCTCGATGGGGATGACAGCCTCCTGCAGAACAGCGTCCGTCCGCATCTTTACCGCTTCGTCAATGGTAACGCCCTTGACCTCGGCCAGCTCCGCGATGGGAGACTCGAACAGCCAGCGGCGCTCCTCGGCGGCAATCTGCTCCGGGGTAAGTAATACGTCGTTGCTCAAATCTTCTTCCTCCTTTCCGGGCCGGGGGATGACCGCCCCGCCCATATAGTCATAGCCTGCCGCGTGTATCGCGGACAGTGTTTCCGCCGATACCGTCCCGCCCAAGAGCAAGTCCGTATCAGCCATGAACGCCAGCATATCCTGCTGGGTAAATTCTTCCGGGAGCTTGCCGCCCCATGCCCGGCGCATTTCACCCTCCGGGCCCAGCTTATAACGCCTCGGCATATCCGGCCTCCTTTCCCGGACTTTGGGACAAAATGTCCCGAAGTGCCGCTAAATCAGTGGGCCCCGAAGATGCTGCGGGAGATTGTCCCGGTCTTGAACAGCATGAAACAAAGGAGCACCGTATAGCCCACGGTTCCCCATATCGCGCCGATGGGGTCGCCCCCGGCGGCGATGCCCTGCACCAGCACCGCATAGATGCCGACACAGACTAAAATCAGCATCCCTTGAAAGCCCACGGCAAAAAGGGATTTTAAGTAGTTCTGGCCCATGCCGCCCACCTCCCGGTTGGAGAGGGTCGCCACGGGGATGGGCGCAAGGCTGGTCAGCAGATATATTTCTATCATTCTTCCGTACACCAGCACGAAAATGATGATGCCCAGCGCCTGCATGGTGAGCCCGATGACCGAGGACTGGAGCCACAGCCCCAAAAGCGGGCCCAAATCCATCCCCTCCAGCGTGGTCTGGAGGTCGTTCAGCATATCCGGGGAGACTGCCGTGGAGCCCTGTATCAGCCCGGCAGAGCGGGAAATCACGCTCTGCGACACGTCAAAGACGGCCATCACGATATTGAACGTGTTGGAAAGTATCAGCACCGCACACGCGGTCTTGAACATCCATTTATAGAGGTTCGCCACGTCTACTTCGTGCATATTGTTTTTTTCAAGGAGCATCTGGATGAGCTCATAGGTGGCAACAAAGGTCAGCACCAGCCCGGCGATGGGTAAAATCACCGTCTCGGAAAGCTGGCGGATGAGGGAGAAAACCCCGGCGTTCCATGCCGCCGGGGTCGTCCCTACCTGCACCGCAATCTCTCCGACCTGGGCATTGACGGTATCAAAGAGCCCCTCAAGGTTCCCAATGATGCCGCCAATCAGCAGCTCTTTCAGCCAGTCCGTGAGCCAGTCGGTGAGAAAGTCCATAAGCCGCCGCCCTTAAAACAGCCCCGACAGCAGGGGGATGAGGGTCGTGCCGATGACGATAATGCCGCCGCCCGCCATGAGCTGTTTCATGCCCTGGCTTTTTGAGCCGGGGTTGTCCGAGCCGTAGCCCTCCAGCAGATTGACAACGCCCCAAACGCCGAGGCCCGCGCCCAGCGCGATAACAAGGGTCTGCAAAGTGGTGATAGCGGATGCGAAAAATGCCATATAGTCCTCCATTTCTCCGGGATTTTCCCGGGCACAAGAAAAGCCGCCCGGTGTAGGCGGCTGGCTACTCTTTGGGACAAAATGTCCCAAAGCTATACAAAAGCGTCCGGGTCGTCCAAATCGTCATAGTTGAGGATGTCCTCGTCCTCGTCTATGGGCGTTCCGTCCGGCACGTCCGCCTCGTACACGGTGTACTGCTCGTTGGGATTGAGCGTTTTCATGCGGCGGCAGATAAGCCACTCCAGCGAAAAGGCGTTTTTCTTCTTGTCCGCCTCCGCCGTGTATCGGTAGTTGGGGTGCTGTTTCAAATCGTATTTCCGGGAGTAGAACGGCGGCAGGCCCCGCAGTTGCAGGATGCACCTGTCGCCGGGCATGGTGGCAAGCTCGGCGGGGGTCATAAGCTCCCGGCCCAGCCGTTGCGTGTTCTGGTTGTAGCTTTCCGACTGGCCACGGGAGCGGCCCTCGGTCTGCATGGAGATGGTGGCCTTGCCCAGCCAGTTCTCCGATATTTCCTTGATGGTGCTGGCTTCCCGGCCCCCGAGGAACACCACGCTGTCCATGTTGCCTAAAATGGTTTCCGCGTTTTTATCGTAGATGGCCTTACATTGGGCCAACTGCTGGTAGAACAGCGTCAGGCTCACCTCCCGGGAGCGGATGACCGCCACCAGCTTTTCGAGGTTGGGCACTTGCCCGGTGTTGGCGGCCTCGTCCCACAGCACCCGCACATGATGGGGCAGGCGGCCCCCGTGTACGTTGTCCGCCCTTTCGCACAAGAGATTGAACATCTGCGAAAACGCCAGAGCTACAATAAAGTTGTAGGTGGTGTCGGTATCGCTGATGATGAAGAAAGCCGCCGTCCGTCTGTCCCCCAGCTTGTCAAGCTCCATCTCGTCATAGCTCATAATCTCCCGGAGTTGCGGGATGTCAAATGGGGCCAGCCTTGCGCCACAGCTAATAAGTATGGAGCGGGCGGTCTTGCCGCTGGCCAGCTTGTACTTTTTGTACTGCTTGACCGCGAAACAGTCCGGCTTGCGCTTTTCCAGCCCGGCGAACATATAGTCCACCGCGTTCATAAAGTCGTCATCGTCCTCCTTGACCTCCATGCCGGAAATCATGTCTACAAGGGTATTCATGTTTTTATCCTCGTCCGGGCCCTCGAAGATGATATAGGCGATAAGGGCGCAGTATAGGAGCGTTTCTGATTTCGTCCAGAACGGGTCGCCCTCCTTGCCCTCGCCTTTGGTGTTGGCTATTAAGGTATTGACGAATTTCAAAATGTCGGCCTCGTTGCGGATATAGGCCAGCGGGTTGTAGTGCATGGAGCGGGAAAAATCAATGCTGTTAAAAACCTTGATTTTATATCCCTTTTTCCGTTGCAGGAAAAAGCCCGCCTGCTCCAGCACCCCGCCTTTTGGGTCTACCACCACATAGGAGGAATGGGCCTGGAGTAATTGCGGGGTAAGCCAGAACCGGGTCTTGCCGGAGCCGGAGGAACCGACAACACAGCAATTCAGGTTCCGGGCATTGGCGGGGACGGCGGGCCGGGTGTTGGTGGTGAGAAATTCCGTCCCGGTCAGAATGATGTTGTTCTCAAACCTGGGGTCGGTGAACGGCTTGATGTCTTTTTCCGTTCCCCAGCGGGCCGAACCATACTCTTCATCCCGGCGGTATTTTTGGGCTTTTTTGCTTTTCTGGTAGATAACCAGCCGGATCGCCACAGCCCCCGCGATGCCAGTGAGCCAGTCAAAAGGAGCAAGCCCCGGCGCGAAGTCGGCAAAGGCCAGGCCGAGGGCCGCCACCATCCCCACCAGCTTGTGGGCCAAATCCGCCCCCGCCGCCAGACGGTAGGCCGTCCCCACCTTTAGGCAGGCCCAGCCGATGAACAGATAGGGGAGGTTGGGCAAAAGGTACTTTTTCAGCTTATCTGTCCTCATGGGCGGCCTCCTTTACGCGGTCTTTCCTTTGGGGCGCGGGCTGGCGCAGTATCTCGGCGGCGGCCCGTTTGAGCTGTTCCCGGATGGGTACGCGGTCAGTCTTTGCCTTATCCAGCACCCGGCGGGAGTATTCCGAAAAACAAGCGGTGATTGCGTCCGCCTGCCCGCTCTTGAAGAACAGCAGATACTTGTCCGGCCCGGTCTTGTAAAAGGCATAGTCAACATTCCACTTCCGGGCCACCCGGTCAAATTCTTTTGGGGCCCCGGTGAGCTCGATGCTGTTGGTCGCCGCGCCGTGGGCCATGAGCTTTTTCACGGACTGCCTGCCGTGGGGCGTCTGGTGGGCCCGGCGTTCCTTTTGTATCTTCCGGCCAGCCGCCCGGAGCGCATAGGCCAGCACCCGGGCCGAAAGTTTTCCCGTTCTGATAGAAAGTGCTATCGTGCGCCGGGAAACATCCTCGTCAATCAATCAAAACCGCCTCCTTTCATGGGGGATAGGCCCTCCGGCCTTTGGGACAAAATGTCTCGAAGTCACCGCTCATCCCGGCCCGTTTCCGGGTGCTTGCGTTCCGCCTCCAGAGAGGAACGGTCAATCACTTCCTTGTAGGCGGCCATCTGCTCCCGGATGGAGAGCCGGGGGAGGGCAAAAACCTTGTGCTCCTTGGGAATATCCTGGATGCCACGATATATTTCTTTGAGGTCGCCAGTCTGCACGATATAGCCGCCGGGGGCGAAGTGGCCGCCCTCGTTGATGGACACGTCCCGCCCGTATGCCTCATAGTCAACATAGCCTTTCAGCTCGGCGGGGATTTCCAAATCCTCCGTGTAGTAGCGGCCCAAATCTTCCTCGCTTTCAATATCCGGGTAAAATTCAAAGCAGTCCAGATTTTCCGCAAGATTGATGATGTCCGCCACGCTGGAGGTATGCGCCCCCATATGGAGCGCGGCCTCGAATTTTTCGATCTCACTTTGGGGGAGCTCCGAGAGCAGGCAGGCCAGATGGTTCAGCTCGTCCAGATTTTCATACTCGCCCAGATAGTCATAGAGCCCCAGCACATCGCCGTCAAAGCTGGTGATGAAAAATTCCTCGTAGCGTATGCCGTCCACGCCGATATTCTTTAACAGCGCCTCCACCGCCTGGGGGCTGGTGGGGAATTTCAGCGTTTCCCCCACCAGCTCGCCCTCGTTGTATTTCCCCAGATTGGTGATGTACGCCTCGAACAGCGCGGCCACGTCAGCGGCGGCCCTGTCCCTTGACGGTCAAAATGCCCTCAAGGGTGGTAGCGGTGATGCCCAGCCGCTGGGCCACAGCGATGTCGTTCTTCATGGACTCGGTGACGGTATGCCCGCACACCACCAGTACCCGGGAGCGGCGGAGCAGGTCGCGGCCAATGTCGATGCTGCTCTTGTGCTCCTCGGGAACCGCGTCATTGAGGAAAAGGGGCAGGAACAAGGCCGGGCAGATAGGGGCAAAGCCCGCATCGTAGACCGCCCGGCAATACTGCGCGGCCAGCTCCGCATTTTCCGTATCGCCGCCATACCAAGCGGCGGTGATGTAAGCAAGGGGTCGTTTCATAGTCGTTTACCTCCGATATTTTAATAGTTGTCGTTCAGCCCTTTCCCCCCGCCCTTTCCCATTCATGGGAAAGGGGGCGGCTCTGGAGGATATATCCCCCGCCGCGCCGGGAGGGGTGGCACAGCCGGGGCGGGCCGTCAAGGGCAAGCCGCCGCAGGCGGCGGGCGTTCCGCCCCTTGACCGCCCACTCCCGGCTGTGCTCAGTAGCAGGCGGCGACGGGGGATATACCACCAGAGCCCCTCTCTAAAAGAACGCCATGCAAGGCGCGGGGGAGGGGCGCGGGAAAAAGAAAAACCTCGGGACAAAATGTCTCAAGGCTTACTTTTCCCGGTCGGTCTTTTTCTCTGGGGCGGTGCGCTCCGGGGGCTGTTTCTCTTTCCATTCGGCCAGCAGGGACATAATCTGGTCTTTCATTTCCCGGGGCGTGGCGTCCTTGCCGAAATACTTGTTCAATTCAGCGGCGGAAATAATCACTTTGTCTACCTCCTTTTTCTCACGGCTCAAAATGCCGTCAATGACATCGCCGTTCAGTTTCCCGTCCTTATCCAGCTTGCGGAGCTCCTGGGCCTGGGAGAGCGAGGGGGACGCCTGCTCGCCCTCAATGGAAACGGCGATAAACCTCTGGTTTTTGGGTTTGATGAACGAGATTTCCACGGCGGGGGTGAAAGACAGCTTTTTCTCGTTCACCATAGACTGGAGCTCCGGCACAAGCTCGGTCAGCCGGATATACCGCTGTACCTGCTTGTAGTTCATGCCGTTGCGCTCCCCCACGATTTCCGTGGAGCGTTTTCCAACGTCCCCGGCGGCCACGCCCTCCATCTTCGTCCCTTGATGGCTAATGGCCTCCACCTGCATTTTCAGAGACTGGGCCTTTTCCATCGGCAGAATCTTTTCCCGGTGGCGCAGGTTGTCGTCCGTCATCGCAAGGATGGCCTCATCGTCCGTCATGTTGCGGACGATACACGGCATATTGGCGAACCCGGCCAGCTCACTGGCCCTCTGGCGGCGGTGGCCCGCGATGATTTCATAGCCGCCGCCCTCGCGGGGACGCACCAGCGCGGGCTGGTGTACGCCGTTGTCCTTGACGGACTCCACAAGCCCTTTCATTTCCGCATCGTCCCGCACCCCAAAGGGATGGTCTTTGAACGGGAACAGCTCCGAGAGGTTGAGGTAAACAATCTCTTCCTTTTCGGCGCGGGTCGCGTCACGGGGCTGGGGCGGCACTTCCGGCGCAGGCGGGGGAGCGGCGGGAGCCTCTTCCTTGCCCTTTACCGTGGCGGCCTTTCCGCCCTTGCCTTGGGACATTTTGTCTCGAGGTTGGGACGGGGGCCTGTCCGAGGCCGCCTTATCAGCCTTGGCCGGGCGGCCACGGCGGGCCCCCGTCCCTCCCGGTTCACCGGGCCCCGCTTTTTCTTCCTTGGGCTTGCGGCCCCGCCTACCCTTGGGTTTATCTGGCTCGGACGTTTTTTCTTTGGCGGCCTTGTCCTTTTTGGCGGGCCCCTTTTCCCCGGCGGCCTTTTCCTCCGGGGCCGGGGTGGGCGGCTGTTCCGGTTCGGGTGGCTCGTTCTTTTCCACCTCCGCACGTCCCGCTGCCCGCTGTTCTGCCATCAGCTTTTCAATCTGGTCAGCGGAGACATTCACCGCGCCGGGGGCCCCAGCCGGGGCATCCTGGGCGGGCGCATCCCCGCCAGTCTGCTCGGGGGCGTTCTCCGGGGCCGGGGGCTCCGGGGTGGGAGCGTCCTGGGCAGGAGCACCAGCCGGGCCAGCATCGAACAAGCTGGGCTGGGGATTTTCCTCCGGGCTCACGTTTAATTTTTCGTCTGCCATTCGTTACCTCCTTTTTCAATTTCGTGAATGTTGCACAAATCTTGCGCTAAAAGTTTGTTACTATTTTTTCGCCTCCCTCCCGGCTATCCACGCAAAAAAGCCGCCCGTTTTTTCATGCCGGACGGCTTTCTGCGTAATGTGATAGCTCTGATTATATTTTTTTGTGGTTGCTGGCTCCGAAAAGCCTTGATATTACAGTGTTCCTAATAGGAGTCATTCATATGTATTTTGTGTTACGCATATCGGAGTGAGAGTGATCAGTTATCATATATCATCCGGTGAAATAGAACATTTCAAATTGGCAGGGGAGGATGAGAGGAGAAACAGAGGTACAGTATTTTTTGATGATAAACTTTGGATTCTTCCTATAGAACTCCCGGGGAAAATGATTTCATTTGATCCTGCAGAAAAAAAATTCCAAATACATGATAAGTGGGAAAAAGAATGTCTGAAATGGAAGATTACCGGAAGGGCAGTATCTTTTTGTCAGACAGAAAATATAGTCTATATGACATTACGGGATGAATGCAAACTAATACAATTTGACTTAAAGAAAGAGACGATAAAAATAAAACAGTTACCCGGGAAGAAAGGGCTTTGGTGTGTGTTTGCAACGGAAGATAAAATCTATATCACATCATTTGCAAAGAGGATGTTGTTTCAATGGGATAAAAAAGAAGGAACGATAAATAAAATATATTGTCCGTATATGCAGGATATGCCTTATGGAAGGGGCATGAAATTTGGAAATAAGATTCTTTTAATAGACAATAAAACTATAGATATTTATGATCCTGAAACAGGGAAGATATCGCCTTATCATGATGCGCAGAAAAAACTGGAAGATAGTGGTGGTTCATTATATTCAGAGAAACTTTTTTTTAAAGCAATAGTATATGGTGAAAAATACTTTCTGATTCCTTGGGGAGCAGAAGTGCTGCTTGAATTTTCTGAAAAACAGAAAGAGTGGACAAGTCATAAAATTGAAATTCCAGAAGATTTATTTCAGAAATATATTTTGAAAAAAATGTGTTTAAATCATTTAAATTTTGAAGGAGAATTTTTAGTTAAAGATTTTATCAATTATGTTATGGCTGTTCCCAGTGAACAGAAACAATTAACAGAAAATAAAATTGGGTTTGAGATATATAAACAGACACAAGTCAGTTAGGAACAGTCAGTTAATATTAAGGAGGAGCGTTATGGAAAAGGAGCATGTTTTGTCTGTTATTAAAAACCATTGGAATAAAAAGGCAGCAGAATTCAATATAGATCGCAATGCGGATGAAATTGGAAGATGGGAAAAAGTTTTATCTGAATTTCTTGGCAGGGATAAAAGCAAAAGTGTAGTTGACATAGGTACAGGCACAGGTTTTTTAGCAAATATTACCGGGAAGTTAGGCCATCCAACGATTGGAATGGATTTATCAAGAGAAATGCTCAAATATGCGGTGAAACAAGGAGAGACGTGTGCATCATCTGCTATGTACATAGAAGGAAATGCTTCTGAATTGCCATTTGTAGATGATTCTATAGATTATATTGTTAATGCACGCTTTATCTGGACATTATTAGAACCGGAAATTACTCTCAGAGAATGGTTTCGCGTTATACGTCGGGGGGGGTATTTTGTGCTTCAATACAATGAAGGAAGGAATCGGTATAACCGTGAAGCAAAGGAAGAAAGAATTTTATCACGATAAAGAAACAGATAGTAATCTGGAAGTTTATGGTGCAAGTATGGAAGAATTGCGGGAGAAGATAGAGGTCAGTGGTTTTTCTGATGTAAAAATAAAAAATGTTCCAGAATTAGGAGAGGTACTGAAAGATAACGGTAAAGGTGAGATATGTGATTCTGAATTTTGGTATGCGATCACAGCAAGAAAGGAATAGCTATGGAAACCAACAGGAAAATAGTGATATATGGTTCTGGGAGATATCCAAGAGATTTTCTCTATGTGTTTGATTCCATTCAAGTCGCCTGTTATGTAGACGATGAAGAGCATGGATGTATAAAATCTTTTGAGGTTTTGCAGAAAGATCGAAACAAAGTATTTGTGATCATATGTAAATATGAAGAGAAAAAAGCACAGGAAAATTTAAGAAAAATAGGATTTAAGAGGGGAATTGATTTTGTGTCTGCAGAAGCACTTTTTCACACACTTGATTTTCCAATCAGAAATATAGCGGCAAAAAAAGATGTATATGTATACGGAACAGGCGATGTCAGCCATAATTTCTTCCATAATTTTGTGGAAAAAAATCCAGATATAGAAATTTTAGGATGCGTTGACAGTAATCCGGAGAAAAAAGGAAAAACATTTTTCCGAAGAAAGATTTATATGCCGGAAGAAGTGCTTCATAGTCCTGATAGCTTTTTTATTATTGCATCTACGTTATATTATCAGGAGATAAAAGAAAATTTACTTAAATATGGGAAAAAGGAGAATGAAGATTTTATATCTTGTTTTGCTGTTAATCAGTGGGCTTCCTGGATGATGCGCGAGACGATATATGATGTTCCCCGGCTGGATTATGTGTGTCCAAAGCCATTTCAGGACGCGGCGCTGATGCATGAGGGCAGATTATCAGTCTGCGCAGGTGTGAGAGATGTAGAAAATCGGAATACACCACTGTTTTACTCAGAGTTTGATCATGTGTGGCATTCTAATATTATGAAGATATTGAGATTATCTGTGATCAACGGTACATACAGTTTTTGTGACGAACAAAAATGCGAATTGAAATATAATTGTGGTAAAAGAACAATTGATACGAATGAGTTGCATTATTCAATGCATAAATCTAAAAGTCAACTCGAATATATTGCAAAAAAAGATACGTTTTCCAAAGATATGGTATTTCATGACACAAATTATAATACCCGTGAGAGGGAATATCCGGAAGTAGTGATGTGTTCTTTTGACAGAACATGTAATTTATATTGTCCGTCCTGTCGGTCTCAAAGGTATGTTGCGGATAGAAAGCAGGAAGAACTTTTACAGAATTTTACAGACCGGATTAAGGCAGAATTATTACCGCATGTAGAGCGGATTAAGGTGGCAGGAGACGGGGAGGCGTTTGCCAGTAAAGTATACAGGAGGATTCTTTTTAATCAGGAGCTTTCAAGGCATATTCGACAGATTGGCATTTTGTCTAACGGGACGTTGCTGACACCATCGAATTTTGATAAATTGGCAGAAAACTATAATTCTATTAAAATTTTTATCTCTATGGATGGATGTACCAAAGAGACAGCAGAAAAATTGCGGGCCGGTGCAGATTTTGAAAAATGGAAGAAAAATATGGAATATCTGGGACATAAAAGAGAGGAAGGGAAAATTGATTTTTTTGCCTTTAATTTTGTGGTTCAGAGAGAGAATTACCTGGAGATGGAAGAATATATAAAGATGTGTCTTGGCTTTCGTGCGGATGGGATTAAGTTCAGCCAGTTGAAGCGGATTGGTGAGCAATCTGTGGAAGAGTTTGAGCAGAAAAATATGTTTGATTCAGATGGTAATATGAAACCTGAATTGGAAAAAGTCGTACAAAATGAATTATTCAGAAGACCGGAAGTACATTTGTTTACATGGATAAACTGGTGAAAGGAATTTGAGAACACATATGGATAATATTTTACTGATACATCTCGGCAGACATAAAACAGGAACAACGGCATTGCAGTCTTTTTTAAGCGCAAATAGGGATAAACTAGCACAATACGGATGGTGCTATCCTGATTTTCAGAAAGAAATACCGGAACTCAGAGCGTGGCCGCCATGGAAGACGGAGAAAAACGGCACAGCTTTTTTCACAACAAAAGAAACGAAGTATGGCGAAAGTATTTTATATGAGAGAGATAAGCTCACAGTACATACGGACGAATGGAACAAAATCTGGGACTGGCTGTTACAAAGTTTGAAAAGCAAAAATGTAATTATCTCGGAAGAAGCATTATGGTATAGTTCGGAAGAATTTCTTGCTGAGGCAAAGAAAAGATACGAGAATATAAAGGTTATTGTTTATATAAGACGTCAAGATCGGGCGATGGAATCCTGGTGGAACCAGATGATTAAGGGTGGAAGATGGTGTGATAAATCTTTTCATGATTATCTTGCCTCTGACGGAAATAATGAAATCCGGGAAGGACTTCACTATTTGAAGAAGCTGGATCAGATTAGCGGGCAGATAGGAAAGAAAAATTGCATTGTCAGAGTCTATGAAAAACAGCAGTTACAAGGAGAATATGGAATTATTTCTGATTTTTTCTCTGCTCTTGGATTTACTCCGGAGTGGAATAGCTGTACAAAGTGTCTTAATCTTAATGACAGGTTATTTGGAAATTATATAGAGATAAAGAGGGTGATAAATTCTGTCTGTTCGGCAGGATATCTGCCTTCTAAAGATATGGTTTCCGCTTTAGAAAGGCTTTCACAAAGATTATGCGAAAAAGAAACGGGATATTTTACTGTCGAGGAAAGAAAAAAGTTTATGGGTCAGTTTGCATCAGAGAATGAGCAGATTGCAAAGGAATATCTTCACAGGGAAAATGGTGTTCTGTTTTATGATAACAGGATGAACTATCCGATAGATGATATTCATCAGTGTAGTTTATTTGAAAAAAATCTGATACAGGTATTTTCAGCAATGTTATGTACTCAGCATGAAGAAATATTGCATCTTAAAAATCAGAGTTATGCGCTTATCTGGAAATTGATTCTTCAAAAAGTGAACGGCAGAAAACTTTTATTGTTCGGTGCAGGGGAAAAATGCAGGGAATTGATGGAACACATAACTATCCCGGTTGAATATGTTGTGGATAATGATCTGTCAAAAGCAGGAAACTGGAGGGGAGGGGCAAAAATAGTTCATACGAAAGAGATTCATGACTGGTCTCAATATTTAGTTGTTATTACATGTATCAAAACAGATGGAATTGAAGAACAGCTTCAAAGTCTGGGATTGAAAAAGGAAGAAGATTATGTGGCTGCAAAAGAATATTTTGTATAGACATAAAAATAGAGGAATAAAAAATGATTAGATTTTCAAAAATTGATGATGAACTGAGTATATATAAAAAAAGAACAGTCATTCTGTTCGGAGCAGGAAACAGTGGACTGCGTATCAAAAAAGAACTGGAGGGGGGGGGTATAAAAATCAAAAGTGTATGTGATAACAATATGGATAAATGGGGAGGAGATATGGACGGGCTTAAGATTATATCGCCTTTCCGTTTGTGTGAAATTTATAATGATGAAGTATTGGTTCAGATAAGCAGTGTTTTTAGCAAAGAAATAGAAAAACAATTAGAGGAGTTAGATATCCGTTCTTTCATTTCTTATGAAGAATATTGTGCCAGAATGAGTGCTCTTTGCATATATAAGAATCTCCCGCAATATTTGGAAACTTATAAAGCGATATATTATGATACGGGATATCCTGTACTCCAGATAAAAGAAAAATGTCTGGAATATGCTGCCAGAATGAGATACTTTGATTTAGAAAGCTATAATATTATCTGCCTTCCACCCAAAACAGGTAATCACACACTGGAAGCGTCATTGCACGGGTATCATGCGGAATATGTCCGGATCAGCCCTTGTTATGATCGGATTTTTTGCGAATTAAAACAGTTTATAAAAGGAAAAAAGATTAAAATCGTGACGGCAGTCCGAGATCCGATTGCGCAGAATATTTCTTTCTTCTTTCAGTCAAATACAAGATTTTGTGATATCCCTGAATACTGGAAAGACGGCGGGGATGTACAAACGCTTTGGGATGCATGGGTATCACACATACTGGAAAATACCCTCCAGTTATGTGGAAGTACAGGGGAAAAAGGCAATCATATTGTGTTTGAATATATGGATTATATTGATAAATTGCTTCACAATATGATAGCTATTCAAAATTTTTTTGAAGAAAATTTTGAGAAATATAATGGCATTGACGTGTACAAGTATCCATTTGATAAGTTAAGAGGATATTCGATTATACATAATGGAAATACAGAAATATTTATTTATCAATTGGAAAAATTGAATGATATCAAAGATGATTTGGGGGAATTTTTGGGCATAGAAGATTTTCAATTGATCAATGATAATGTGGGTGTGGAAAAATGGTATGCATCGGCTTATCGTCAGGCGTTGAAAGAATTGAAGCTGTCGAGAGAATATGTTGAATATTGCTATAATTCGAGGCTGGCCAGGCATTTTTACAGCGAAGAAAATATTAGTGAATTCAAACGTAGATGGATTGAGAATATAGACGATTAAAGATAGGGTATATAGTTTATAAGGAGAAACAATGATACATATATTATTTGTCATGCATTCTGTATCGTTATATGGAGCGAGCCGCTCTGCTATAGATTTGGCATCGGAGCTGCAAAAGCTTGGGCAGAAAGTATTCTTTTTTATACCTCTTGAGGGAAGGGTGAAGGAGCGATGTGCGTTAAAGAAGATATTAGACCAATTTGGCGTTAAGTATATGTTTCTGCGTTATTATCCAAGTGTTCATGATACACAGGAAAAGGGATTCTACCCGAGATTATTTCGTATGAAAGAGAATAAAAAATGCTTGCAGGAAATGGGGGAGTATGTCAAATACTGGAAAATAGATATTATTCATACTCAAAGTTTAACTCACACTATAGGAGCACAATTAAGCCAAAGAGTAAATAAACCTCATGTATGGCATATCAGAGAAGCGTTAAAAAAGGATTTTGCAATATCGTATGATTGTAAATTTCTATACAGAAAGATATTGAAAGAAACTGCACAGATTATCTGTATCTCTGAATATATTAAAGAAACGCACAAAAGGATGCTTACGGGCTTACGAGTTACGGTTTTATATAATGGATTTGATATTAATCAGTATATGTTAAGTGAAGCGTTTCAAAAAGAACCGGAAACATTCACCATGATTATATGCGGCTCGATTCGCGTGGAAAAAGGTCAGTTTGATGCGGTAAAAGCATTGGAGATACTAATATATGAATATAAGATCAGTAATGTCAGGTTAAAAATAATCGGCAATGGAAATGTAGAGTATATTGAGGAAATAAAGAATTACATAAGAACGAAAAATCTGGAGCAATATATTGAAATTCTGCCATTTCAGCTTGAATTGAAGGATATCAGAAAAAATACAGATATTGCATTGATGTGTTCTCAAAATGAGGCATTTGGACGTGTCACTGTTGAAAGCATGTTAAGCGAGAACGTTGTTATTGGAACAAAGTCCGCTGGGACAGCAGAAATTATAGAAGATGGTGTGAACGGGTATCTGTACGAGGTTGGAAATATTCAGGAGTTAAGCCGGAAAATATATGATGTTATATCACATTGGGGAGAGCAGGAACAGATGGTGAAAAAGGCAAAGAAATTCGCGAAAGAAAAATATGACAGTCTTGAATATGCAAAAAAAATATTGAGGATATATATGGATTTGATGAGAACAAATATATGAAGAGTATTGAAAAGGAAGACGTTTAAGATGATTTTTATTGTACCTTGTTTTATTGCGATACTTATTTTAGAACGAACTGTAAGATATTATAGGAAAAGGACAGAAGAAGAAATTGACAAAGCAAATAAATATCTTGAATTTTATGATATTTTGATTCATTGGCTTGGACTAATGCAGGAACAAAAAAAACTGACAGAATATTTTAAACGAAATGAATACCGAACGGTAGCAATATACGGAATGAAAGAAATTGGAATGCTTCTGCTTAGTGAATTGAGACGAGAAGGAATTGAGGTCAGTTATGCTGTTGATAGGAATGCAGATGAAATCAGTGCAGATATAACTATTTTAAAGCCCTCATACGCAATGCCGGAAGTAGACGTGATTATTGTCACAGCTTTGCATTATTTTGACAAAATATATTTGGAAATAAGAGAGTTGACAAATGCAGAAATTGTTTCTGTTGAGGATATCCTTTGGGCGGTTTAAGAAAAGATAGTTATATAAAGAAAGGAAAAATGATCCCAAATGAATAGAATAAAGGCAATCGCAATGTATTTACCGCAGTTCCATGAAGTTCCAGAGAATAATGAATGGTGGGGAGAAGGGTATACAGAATGGATCGCAGCTAAGAAGGCAGAAAAACTTTTTGATGGACACTATCAGCCGAGAGAGCCTCTGAATGATAACTATTATGATCTTATGGATAAATCAACGATGTTATGGCAAGCAGAAATAGCCCGAAAGTATCTTTTAGATGGTTTTTGTTTTTATCATTATTATTTTAAAGAGGGAAGAAAAATTTTAGAAAAACCGGCAGAAAATCTTTTGGAATGGAAAGATGTTAATATGCCATTTTGCTTTTGCTGGGCGAATGAAAGTTGGGGGAGGACATGGAGTAAAATAAACTATGAAATAAATGAATGGCTGATTGCAGATGAAAAAGATCACAAAAATCCTATTATGGAAGATGAAATATTATTAGATCAAAAGTATGGGAGAGAAGCAGAATGGAAAAAGCATATAGAGTATTTGCTGCCCTTTTTCCAAGATAAAAGATATATAAGAAAAAATGGAGCACCTGTTTTTCTGATATACAAACCTGAAAGAATCGGCTGTTTGCCTGAAATGATAAATTTATGGAAAAATGTCGCCAGGAAAAATGGGATTAATGATATTTATATCATTGGATTATCTATACTAAGAAAGATGAATGGCATAGATGCTGTACTTTTAAACGGGCCTTTAATGTATTTTACTCCAAGGTCGAAAGGTATTGAAATAGATGTACGGTGGACAAGCAGTGTAAGAAATTATGATTATAAATCTATATGGGAAAATGCATTAAAAGCAGAGCCAATAAAAAAATGTAAAACCTATTATGGTGTATTTACAGATTATGATGATACACCGCGCCGGGGAAAGAAAGGAACATTTTTGAATAATGTATCTTTGGATATATTTGAAAAATATTTATATCTACTCATGAAAAAAAATCTGAAAGAAGATAATGAATTTCTATTTATTAATGCTTTTAATGAATGGGGGGAGGGGATGTGCCTAGAACCTGATAAAAAGAATAAATATGGATACCTGGAAATATTAAGGAATACGAAAAAAAAGGTAAACAGTAAGTATAATAAAAACAGCACGGAAAGGTCTAAAAATGCAGATGTTGAGGAAAATAAGTTTGAATGCGAAATTGAAAAGCAGAGAGATTATATTTTATTGCTTGATAAATGGATGACTTTAAGAGAACAGAATCGATATCTTTCAGATTATTTAAAAAAATATGATTGTAAACAAATTGCTGTATATGGTTTGGGCGTCTTGGGCAGACATCTGGTTTCAGAATTATTGCAGGAAGGAATTGCTGTTGAATATATAATTGACCAAAATGAAAGTCTTGTATTTCCAGGAATTAAGGTATGCGGATTGGGGTGTGATATGGAAAAAGTAGATGCAATTATTGTTACTGTTATACATGAATACAAATTTGGAGATATTTTAGATAATATTCGAAGATATAGAATAGATTGTCCGGTAATGTCGTTAGAAGAGATAATTAATGAATTATACTAAAGAACGCTATAGAAAAGAACAGGTGGATTTTTAATGGGGCAATATATAAGAAATTTTTTTGACAGGTATAAGAAGATCATTGTTTGGGGAACAGGGAACTTTTATACAGTATATAAAGATTTGCTTGATGAGTGTTTTACTTATTTTGTAGATAATAATGCAGAAAAATGGGGAACTATTTTAGATCATAAAATTATTTTTTCCCCTGAACATTTGAGAAAAGAGAAAATGGATGAAACCTTGGTGATTGTATGTAATCATTATGTTGAAGAAGTTCTTGCCCAAGTCAGAAGGTACGGAAATTTTGACATTATTGATATAATAACTGTGTGTCTCGTAAAGCAGAAAGAAAAAGAACTCACAGTGTCAAAGTCATTGGAAGCCAGCCATTGTATTGCTGTATGCGGAGGTATTCATGCGATGTGGCAAATGAATGGTTCGAGGAAATTTATAGACGGACAATTAGAGCAACTTCATCAGTCAGGTTTTCAAACGTTAGAAATTATTCCTTTACTTTATTTTCAGGCAGGCATGAGAGAACCTGTTTTTTGGGCGATAAGCGCAAATGGAATATATCAGGGTTTGTTTCGGTCTGACAGCCTGGTAAAGTTTTATCCTAAAATCAAGGGTATGATTATACATAGTTTGTATTACAATTGGAACACAATAGAGACCTTGCTCGAGTCCTTTACTGTAGAAACCAGAGTTTTATATTATATTCATGATTATGCCTGTCTTTGTACACATCGGTTTTTATACAAAGATAAAAAACTTTGCATAGATGCGGAAGGGAAGATGGTCTGTAATACCTGCAGTGCAGACGAAGAGCGAAGGAGATTGCTACATTTTTATCAGGCACTATTCGAGAAGTATAAGGTATTAATGATTGCGCCTTCTGCAGATGCAAAGGCAAGAGTAGAGCCGTTTTATAAGCATATTGAGATTGCTGAGCTGCCACATTTGGATTTTGAACAGGAGACATGTGTAAAGCAGGTGAACAGCCGTATCAGGATTGCGTATATTGGTGTTTGTTCTTGGAGTAAGGGATGGGAGCAGTTTGCTATGCTGGTTGATAGATTCCGTTGTAAATATGAGTTCTATTGTTTAGGTGATTGTCCCGATGATTTGAAAATAAAGAATGTATGGTATGTTCCAGTGGCATTAAAAGAATCTGAACATGTTCCTAGGATGACAGAAGCATTACTTCAATATGGTATAGATATAGCCTATATTGGTTCTGTATGGCCTGAAACATACAGTTTCACATATTATGAGGTATATGAAGCAGGATGTTTTGTTCTTACTAATGCTCAAAGCGGAAATGTATACAAACAGGTAACAGTTAATCGGAATGGTTTTGCATTTTCAAGTAACACTGAAATGATGGAATGGTTGGAAAAGGGTATGGTAAGAAGAGATATACAGAGTATTAATAAAAAAATTAAGAATGTAGAAAATAGTAAAGCATTCTTGAAGTATTTTGATAAAGTCTGATAATTTATAAAAAAAGGATAATGATTAATGAAAAATGTATTTGATATCAGATATGAAAAAAATTTAACTTATATTTTATCTTCTTCAAAAGAGAGTTTATCAGATACTATGGATGGTGAAATATATGAAAAAACAGCTATCATCCTTTATCTGTATTACATGGATACATTATCTGTATACTGGCTTTACCTCGACGGAATACAAAACGCTATAGACGTATATATCATTTCTTCCAAAGAAGAAATACTGGAGAAAGTTCGGGAACATGTATCTTTATCAGGAAGAACATACATACAGTATATTTTGAAAGAAAATCGTGGCCGGGATGTAAGTGCGTTTTTGGTTACGAGCGTGGATATCGTAAAAAAATATGAATACGTCTGTTTTCTTCATGACAAAAAAGAACATTGTGCAGAGATGAAAAAAGATACAGAACTTTGGATTAAAAATCTGTGGGGGAATCTGATTAACAGTGCCGGTTATATTGATAATATTCTGCACTTGTTCATAGAAAATCCGAAGATGGGAATTCTGGCGCCTCCGGAACCAATTGGTGATCATTTCCGTGAGTGGTATGGATATGGATGGGGGGAAAGTTTTGGTATTACTAAAGAACTTGTGGACAGGCTTAAGCTAAATGCTGACATAGCAATAGAGAAACCTCCGATTACTTTAGGGACAACCCTATGGTTTAGGAGTGAAGCATTACAGAAACTGTTGGAGTTCGGCTGGAAATATACCGATTTTGATGATGAAAGGCTGAAAGAGCAAAATTATCTGAGTTATGGGATAGAACGTTTATTTCCATATGTTGCGCAGGATGCAGGTTTTGAGACAGCTACAGTTATGACTATAGAATATGCCAGGGAGCAGACCGGTTATCTGCAGTACTCTGTCAGTGCACTTTTTTCAGAGGCTAGGAACTTTTTCCCGATTGCTACAATCAGAGATTTGGAAGATTACAAAATAAACAGGGAAAGAGTTGTGCGTTTTGCGGAACAAAATATAGATAAGAAATTATATTTGTATGGTGCAGGAGTATTTGGCAGATTCTGCCTTTATTTGCTGGAGGAGAGGGATATATTACCATATGCTTATTTGGTAAGTGGAAAACATGAGGATGAAATAATTAACGGATTGCCGGTGTATTCAATTTATAAAATAAATGACTGGTCAGATAGTGCAGTAGTTATTACTGTTCTTAAAGAGAATATTCAAAAAGAAATGATAAAAAATTTAGAAGCCAAAAGAGTAGATAATTATATCGTGTTTTGGAATCAGTCATTTGACGAAATGAGGATTTTTAGAAGTAAATTAATGATTGATAGGGAGTGGTTATGGAACTGATCAGTGTAATAGTACCGTTATTTCGTGGAGAAAAATATATATCGGAAATTATCAGGCAGGTAAAATCCTCATATGGAAGATTAGATGAAGATTATAAAATAGAACTTATATTTGTTAATGATGATCCGGAAAAGAAAATATCAAAAGATTTTTCTCGAATTGATATAAAGATTTTTTTATACAATCTGGATTATAACCATGGAATACATGGTGCAAGATTAGAAGGATTAAATAAAAGCAATGGGGACTATATCCTGTTCTTAGACCAGGATGATAGGATCAGCTCAGACTATTTTAGAGATCAGTTAGATAAACTTGGTGACGCAGATGCGGTTATTTGCCAGGCAATAAACGAAAATCGTTATTATTATGATAATAGAAGACCATTTCATAAGGTTCTCTCAAAAGAATATATGCTTAATAATGGTAATTTTATCGTATCTCCCGGACAGGTATTACTTAGAAGAGATGCAATCCCTCTTGTATGGAGGAACTGTGTAATGGAAAACAATGGGGCGGATGACTGGCTGTTATGGCTCTGCATGTATGGAGAGGATGCAAAAATACAATTAAATCAACAGGTTTTGTATGAACATATTGTGAATGGAAAAAATGTGTCATGGAATACAGCGAAAATGATGAAGTCTGAATCGGAAATGTTGTCTATATTAAGAAATAATAATGTCTTGACAGATGACGATATGAGAAAGCTGGAAAAACAGCAATGGGAAATTGCATTGGCAAGAGTCAGGACTATGGATTTATTAAAGGAAAAAAATTATGTTTATGATAAATGGCTTAACATTTTACGCAATGGTATAAGATTTGAAAATTTTTTTATTCCAAAGGGTATAAAAAATATTGCGATATATGGTTATTCAGATGTTGGACGTCAGATTTTCAAAGAATTGCATGGTTCATCTGTTAAGGCCGCATACTTTATTGATCAAAATGCACGCTATATTATTAGTGAGGATACTATATATAGTCCGGACGAAGACCTGCCCGGAGTGGATCTTATCGTGAATTCTCTTATGGATGATATGGTCCCGGCTGTTTATCAATTAGGGAAAAGCATGGGAGTGGGGGTTATCACGGTAAAAAAAATTATTGAAGGTATGCAAAGGATATAGATATGCTGAAAATTATGAATTGCACAGCACAAGAATTTTACCAAATATGTTTAAACCGGAAAATTGTATGTATTGGAGCCGGAAAAAATTTTTTTGATATATGTGATCAGTACGGTTTTGAAAAAAATATTTTGTATGTGATAGACAATTATAAAGCGGATACAGCAATAACTGTTAATCAAAGAAAGATTAAGGTTATTCCATTGGCTGAAGCTGGAGGTGAAATCAGGGAATGTATATTGATCATCACGACACTTAAATACGCGGATGAATTGTTGGAGCAATTAGACCGGTGCAGGAAAATGGATGATCTTGAGTGTTACCTCCCGCATTTTTTTAGGAAAGGTCAAAAACGGGATATATTTCCAGGGGATAGGAAAACATCTGTGATACCAAAGACTATACATTATATTTGGTTTGGCGGCGGCAGTATTCCTGAACAATATTTAAAGAATATTGAAACATGGAAAAAATATTGTTCTGATTATGAGATCGTACAATGGAATGAAACCAACTATGACGTTACCAAAAATTTATACATGTATCAGGCTTATCAGGAAGGGAAATGGGGATTTGTCCCGGATTTTGCAAGGCTGGATATTATTTTTCATTATGGCGGTCTTTATTTTGATATTGATGTTGAGATGGTAAAACCGTTGGATGATCTGTTGCAGTTTGAAAGCTTTTTTGGCTTTGAAAACTCTTTTAGTGTTAATTTAGGGCATGGATTTGGAGCATGTAAAGGTAACTGTATTGTTAGAGATATGATGGAAAGTTATAAAGGTTTGCTTTTTAAGAATGAAGATGGTTCCCTGAACATGACTGCTTCGCCGAATTATCAAACCAGAGTGTTAGGAAGCCATGGATTAATTAAAAATGGAAGGACACAGCTTATTCGTGGAGGTGTTGTTTTGGCATCGGACTATTTTGCGCCAATCAATGAGTATGGCTTTGGTTATCCTACATCAAATACATATGGTGTCCATCAGTATGCCGCGACATGGTTTGATGAAGAACAGATAAAAGAAAGACAGAAGATGATCCGAACCTGTAAAAAAATCATGGAAAGAATTGGAAGAAATGATTTTGCTGATACGGGGTAAAAATAGCTTCTGGCTGACGTAAAGGATAGTTGTGATAAATAAATGATAAGTATAATAGTACCGATTTACAATGAGGAAAAATATCTTATTCGATGTGTAGACAGTATATGCGGCCAGACATATGCGGACTTGGAGATTATCCTAGTTGATGATGGTTCTACAGATTCAAGTGGCAGGATTTGTGATGAGTATGTATTGAAAGATACCCGCATAAAAGTGATACACAAAGAAAACGGAGGCTTGGTCAGCGCAAGAAAAGCCGGGATTCGGGCGGCAACAGGACAATATGTTGGCAGTGTTGACGGAGATGACTGGATCGAACCGGACATGTACGAGAAGCTTTATCACGGTCTGAAGGCGTATAATGTTGATGCGGTTATGTGCGGGCGTTTTGACGATACAGGGAGTGTCTCAAAAAGAGTATATCACGGAGTCGGCGAAGGGAGATATGATAAGGAGAAATTGATTGCCGAAGTATATCCCCAAATGATTGTTGGCGAGGTCTTTTTTGACTGGAATATATTTCCTGGGATTTGGGATAAGTTGTTCAAAAGGGAAAAGATCATACCGTACCAGATGGATGTAGATGACAGGATAGCAATGGGGGAAGATGCAGCGTGTATTTATCCGGCTTTGCTG
The DNA here is from genome assembly GCA_910575105.1 of Lachnospiraceae bacterium. Lineage (GTDB taxonomy): Bacteria > Bacillota > Clostridia > Lachnospirales > Lachnospiraceae > MD308. The sequence continues at coordinate 141,661 of CAJTDK010000008.1, read as the reverse complement.
AATGTGGATAGTATATATGTAATGCATGAATGCCTGTATCATTACCGTCAGACAACCTCATCCATGATAAAAAGTAACCGGGATTATAGAGATGAGAGGGTGCGGTTTTACCTGCTATATAATACGGTCAGTAAAAGTTTTGAGAAATATAAAGGTATTTATGATCTGAGGGAACAATGGCTAAAATATATGTTGTTTTTAATGCTTCCCCGTGCAGATAGTCTGTACTGTGGGTTCGACGGGCTGGATTATCTTTTTCCGTTCAGCGGGATAAAAAAGGGAAGCAGGATAGTTTTATATGGAGCAGGGACATATGGGCAAAGACTGTATAACTATTTAGAAAAAACAAATTTCTGTCATGTAGTGCTGTGGCTGGATAAAAATTATATGGAGCTGCAAAAAATGGGGTTAAAAGTCAGCAGGCCCGATGAGCTGGAAACTTCGGATTGTGATAAGGTTGTCATTGCAAATACTTATTATAAATCAAGAACAGAGCTATATATGGAACTAAAGAAAAAATATCCGGATATGGATATTTATATAATAAATGAAGAATTAATTCTTTCAGAGCAGACAGGGAGAGCGTTTGGGTTATTATGAAACGAAATATTTACATAGCTGGTGCCCATTCCAGAGCACAGACTTTAGCAGTATATCTGACGGGTTTATATGCTGATGTTTCGATAGAAGCGTATTTAGTAAATAATAAAGAGAAAAACACTGCGTTTATCGGGGATGTGCCGGTGATTCATTTTGACAAATATACAAAATTACATACTGAATATGCTGTCTATATCGGAACAAGGGGCATTTACCATGAAAGATTAACGACTGAACTCCGAAAGTGCGGTTTTACTGATATTATCCCGGTCACTGTTGAACAGGATCTGAATCTGCGCAATGCGTATCTTGAGAAGTATTTCGCTTTGTTAGGAAGGGAATTTTTAAAGCTGGACAAGCTGACGGAGTGCCGTGCATGTAACAGTAACCTTCAGGGAACGGTATATGTCGCGAGAAGTATCGGAGATAAAGCTTTATGCAAAGCCTGGAGAATAAAAAAATATGAGCAGGAGATACAGGCTGGGGCAGCACTGACAGGCAGGAGATTAACTCCAGGGATTCTTACGGATGACAATGGAGACAATATCTCGTCTCAAAATAAGCGGTTTTGTGAGCTTGCGGTACTTTACTGGATTTGGAAGAATGCGAAGGATGAAGTGGTGGGCCTTGAGCATTACCGACGGCATTTTATCTTGCCAGCGGACTGGCTGGAGCGTATGGAAGCGCACAATATAGATGTGATCCTCCCGATACCACTCTATGTATCTCCAAGTCTCGCAGAAAACTACAAGTCCCGCCACGACCCGTCAGACTGGGAGTATATGATGAATCATTTGAAAAGCCAGGATGAAGATCTATATAATGATGCGGAGGAATTCTTCCGGGGTAATCTTTATTCACCATGTAATATGTTCATTATGCGCAAAAATGTGCTTGATGATCTATGCAGATGGATATTCCCTATTCTTTTCGCTGTTGCAGAGCATGGCGGACAGAAAACGGATGCTTATCAGAACCGTTATCCGGGATTCCTGTCTGAAAGACTGATGACTTTCTTTTTTGAGAGGCACAAAGATAAATATAAGGTGGTGTATGCAGATAAGAATTTTCTGCAGTAGCCTGTTCACATCTTAAGAGCAGGAAAACAATCGGTATTTTGAGCGTTGCACTAATAATTTGGCAACACCATAATACACCCTTACAGGAGACTATAATCATGACTTTTGAATTAACGGCCTCCATGATGTGCGCAAACTACGCTAATCTGGAGAAAGAAATACATAATCTGGAAAAAGGCGGGATCGACTCCTTTCACATCGACATCATGGACGGACGCTACGTACCCAACTTTGCCATGTCTTTAAATGACATGCGCTACATAGCCAGCGCCGCATCGAAGCCGCTGGATGTCCATCTGATGATCGAGCACCCCAGCAATAACATCGGCCTTTTCCTACAAAACCTGCGAAGAGGCGACACCGTCTACATCCACCCGGAGGCAGAATACCATCCCTCTACCACTCTCCAGCGAATTATAGACGCAGGCATGATCCCCGGCATTGCCATTAATCCGGGGACTTCGGTAGAAACCGTCTTTGAGATGTTAAGAATAGTAAAAAAGGTTCTTGTAATGTCAGTAAACCCGGGGAATGCCGGGCAGATGTACCTTCCTTATGTGGGAAAGAAGATTACGAAGCTGCTTTCGATGAAAGAGGACATGGATTTTGAGCTGTATTGGGATGGAGCCTGCAGTGCGGGACGGATACTGGAGTATGCACCCAGGGGAGTGCGGGGGTTTGTGCTGGGGACAACGCTGCTCTTCGGCAAGGACAGATCATATGGAGAGACATTGCAGGATATCCGGGAGCTGAAATTCTGATTTTTGAGTGAATAAAAAGAATGCAGGAGAACAGGTTTCCAACTGTGCGGCTAGAAGCTTTCCAAAGCTTCTTACAGCAGGAAGGTTATATTATGAACATAGCAGTATTATTATCCGGCGGGGCAGGCCGGCGAATGGGATCGGATATCCCGAAGCAGTATATCAGGGTGTCAGGGAAGATGCTGATTACCTATTCTCTGGAAACGCTTCTTGCCCATCCCCTGATAGACGCAGTACAGATTGTGGCCGGGAAAAAGTGGAGAGAGGACATCCTGGCCGACCTCAGAAAAAGCAGGCTGGCTACAGAAAAGATCTGTGGTTTTTCCGTACCGGGGGCTGAGAGGCAGTCCTCTATTTTTCATGCTCTTAAAGATATAAAAGGTTCTGGCATCACCAGTATTAGAAGCGCGAATAACATGAGCATCATCAGTAGTGCCGGCAACAAAAGCAATACAAGCAGCAAAAGCGGCACAGAAGGTTCAATGGATGCTGTTTATTATTCCGATTATCAACATAATTCTGTCCAGGATGTTCAAACTATGCATACCGTTCTCGCACACAATGTCATCTCCGCTTACAATGTCGTTCAAACCGCATATACCATCCTTATCCACGATGCCGTTCGTCCAAATCTCACTAAAGAACAGATTACAGCCTGCTTTGAGGCATTAAAAAACCACGACGGAGTCATGCCCGTCCTGCCTATGAAGGATACGGTCTATCTGAGCGACGGGGGCAGATGTGTATCAGAACTGCTTGACCGGAAAAAGATATTTGCGGGGCAGGCGCCGGAAGTATTTGCCTTTGACAAATATTATGCGGCGAATCTACGCCTGCTGCCCGACGGTCTGCGCAGAATAAACGGTTCTACGGAACCGGCAGTCATGGCGGGAATGAATATTGTCATGATTCCGGGAGACGAAAATAATTATAAGATTACTACAAAAGCGGATTTGGAACATTTCCGCAGGCAGAAAGAGCAGTTTTTTTGAACATATAGTGCGTCGGATGTAAAGATCTTGAAGCGGATTTTTGGGGCGTATCGATGGAAAATATTGAATAGAACTGTCGGAGGAAGAGGATGAAAGCATATGTGTTGCTGAATATAGGTGATATAAAGTTGAAAGACGTGGCAGATCCTGTGCCAGTGGAAAAAGAAGTGCTTGTGAAAATAAAAGCCTGTGGTATCTGCGGTTCTGATATCCCGCGGATTTTCCAGGATGGCACACATAAGATGCCTTTGATTCCCGGCCATGAATTTTCCGGGGAGGTGGCAGCGCTTGGAAAAGGAGCGGACAGACATTTCCTGCATAGAAGGGTAGGGATATTTCCGCTAGTTCCCTGCAGGGAATGCGCAGCCTGCAGGCTGGAAAAATACGAGTTGTGCAGGAACTACAGCTATCTGGGTTCAAGGAGGAACGGCGGGTTTGCGGAATATGCGGCCGTCCCTGTGGAAAATCTGATTGAACTTCCGGATACGGTATCTTTTGAGGCAGCAGCAATGTTAGAACCTATGGCGGTGGCTGTGCATGCCATGAGACGTACCAAACCGCGGACCGAGGACAAGATAGCAGTCTGCGGCCTAGGTACCATAGGGATTTTACTTGTGATGTTCCTTAAGGAAGCAGGATTTAAACATGTTTTTGTGATTGGAAATAAAGAGTTTCAGAAGGCAGCCGTTTTAAAAACGGGTGTTTCAGAGGACTGTTTTTTTGACAGCGGACAATTACGGGACGCCTGTCCCAAGAATAGAAACAAGGAGTTGGGCCTTTGGCTTATGGAAAAGACAGACGGCATGGGGGCAGATATATTCTTTGAGTGCGTGGGGAGAAATGAGACGATAATAAATGCAATAGACCTGACGGCTGTGTCTGGGAAAGTGTGCCTGGCAGGAAACCCATTTTCAGATATAGAGGTTCCAAGGGACACTTATTGGAAAATACTCAGGAACCAGCTTACTGTCACCGGGACATGGAATTCTTCATTTACAGGAAAGGCAGATGATGACTGGCATTATGCTTTAGAAAAGCTTTCTGGCGGAGGGATAATGCCGGAGAGGTTGATTACACAAAAACTATCTCTGAAGGAGCTTGGAGAGGGACTGCGTATCATGCGGGATAAAAGGGAAGACTATATAAAGATTATGGGAGTAGAGTGATTCCAAAGAAAGATCAGCTGCCAGTCTTTAAATCCTTTTCAGATAGCGAGAAATACTAAGTTATAACTGTCAGCTTGCTGCTGACAAGGCGATAACAGGCAGCGGGGACAATGATACTCCTGTCCAGTCACAAGCCGAGCGTAACTACCCGTTTGGGTATGAAAACGTCCCACCTAATGAGGTGTCCTGGTTCAGGAGCAGGGGTAGACTTAAAGACAGAAGTTATGTTCCGTCACCGGGAGACATTATCTTTTTTGACTGGGGAGCGGGCGATCATCACGTAGACATCGCTGTGGATGTAAAGAACGGGAGGGCGAATACGTTTGAAGGCAATTCAAGTGATACGGTAAGGAGAAGAAGCTATAAGATTGGGGATAGGGATTTATGGGTATGGAGTTTATGCGTTTTAATTGTGCAAAAGGTAAGTGCATAAGATTATTTACAGCTTCTTGCAAAATTAAAAGGGATGCAGCCGAAGCGGGGTCTTAAGCTGCATCCTTATCAGTCCCAGGATAAATATATAATGTTTCCCTTTTTTTTCATTATGCCCGGCAGACTTTTGCTTTTTTAATCTGGTGTGCCCGCAGTGTATTCAGTGCATCCTCTTTTGCACGGTCGTCGGCGCCTCTGGCTGCCATGACTAAATCCATCTCATATTTTGTAAAAGTTGACATCGTTGTTTCAACATTACCAAGAAGATAGTCCACGGTAACATCGAAAAAAGAAGAAAGTTTAAGCAGCATTTCAATGGAGGGCTCCCTTTCACCGCGCTCGTATCGGGCATAGACAGTCGGAGAACATTGAATTCCATCCGCTACAGCTTGCTGTGTTAGTCCTTTTTGAGTACGAATTTTTTTTAGTTCCATGATGACACCTCCTATTTTATTATTATATTTCCGTTTTGGTACAATTTATGTATCCAAATTGGATAGTTTTGGATTGACAACTAACCGTTTCGGTCTTATGATATAACCATAGTGGATATATTTGCGACAGTAAAAAAGGCTGCGGAAACAAAGACAGAGTAGTTATGATATCCAGATATCATATTAGGATATATAAGAGCAGAAAAGATGGTGTAAAGTCTTACCGAAAATCTGAGGAATGATTAATGATTCTGGAGACTGCCGGAAAATAGATGTATTGTAACAGAAACGGAGACAGAGGATGAGTAAGAAAATTAACGTCGCCGGATATGCGAAACTGGCTAAACTGTGGGATGATCGGCGGGATGAAGCCCTTTTGTATCATCAGAAATATTATGTTGACAAGTATAAAGGTTCCAATAAGTATGAACTGGCCGGAGTTTATGTTGACATTACCGGAAACAGGGAAATTGCTAAGAGGCCGGAAATGCTGAGGCTTCTTTATGAATGCAGATGTGGGAAAGTAGAATGTATTGCGGTACAGACTAAGGGGTATCTTGCCGCAGATACAAGAGAGTTTTGTTATTTGTTTAAAATGCTCAGGGGATTCGGCAATGGCGTGGATGTCGTTACAGAGGATAAGTATTATCACATCGATACAATAAGGAACGAAGAAAATCAACTGCAGGAACTGGCTAAGATGGCGGAGAAGTACATTTCCCTAAATCCAGATGATTTCAGGGAATGGCATACGGCCATCATGCGTGCGATCCGATGACGGGGAGGTTTGCGATGAACGAAGGAAAAGAGATTCAGGTGCCGCAGAATGCTGATCATGAAGAGCGGAAAACTATTACCAGAAAAAGGGTGCGAAATGCCAGGATACCGGAAGGGACTGTTTTTTATCCGGCCAGACCAAAGCCTTCTATTCAGGATGGAGGAGAAAAGGCCGTGGCTGTATACGCCAGAGTCAGCACTAAGAGTGAGGAGCAGGTGTCGTCAATTGAAAACCAGACGAAATATTACACGGAGAAGATCAGTAAAACTCCGAACTGGACGATGAAGGAAATCTATGCGGATGAGGGCAAGACCGGCACTTCAATAAAGAAAAGGACTGAATTCAAGAGGATGCTTAAAGACGCAGCGGATAAGAAGATGGACTTGATCCTTTGCGCCAGTGTCTCCCGTTTTGCAAGGAATATGACTGATTGTATGGAGCAGATCAGCAATTTAAAGACAAAGAACCCTTCCCATCCGGTAGGTGTTTACTTTGAGACGGAAAATATCTATACCTTAGATCCAGACTGTAATCAGGCGCTTTCCATCCATGCCATGCTTGCAGACTGGGAGTCGGATAACAAGAGCCGCAGGATGATACTCTCTTATGATCAGCGGATCTGTACAGGGCAGTTCCCGGTATCGGATCTGCTCGGGTACAGGCATACAGCAGACGGCGGTTTTGTCATCGTCGAAGATGAGGCGCTGACTGTCCGTTTTATATTCCTTGCCCGTATTTACGGATATTCTTATGATGAAATAGCGGAAATCCTTACAGACAAGGAACGAAAAACCCTTACGGGCAGAACTGACTGGAACGGAGATATGGTTAGTAATATTCTCATGAACGAAAGAAGGTGGGGAGATTTGAGAGCAAGAAAGACAATTACTGTTGATTATAAGAAAGGAAAGAAAATGAAAAACGACGGAATAAGAGAAAGTGCATTTGTACCAAATCACCATGGAGGGATAGTTACTCCGGAAATAGCAAGAGCGGCACATATGATGGCATCCAGCAGAAGAGTAGATGGTGTACCGGATATCCGAGTGATCGGCACGGGAAGATTAAAGGGATTCGTTAGTACCCATCCGGGTTTCAGCGGTATAGACAGAAAAGCTTTGGCGGAACTGTCACGCAGTGTATACAGTGATGAGGAATATGAACATTTAGAGTATGAAGCGAGGATCATTAACGGGGAAGAGCACAGTAAAGTCCTTTCCATGGATTTTACCGGATATTATGTTCCGCACAGTGCCTATTTTATAGGCAGGGATACTCCGACGCTTACGATAACCAATAAACAGTTAAAATTTAATAAAAAATGCCATGACAGATTTAATGATTGTGCAAATATAGAGTTTTTGTATCATCCATTGCTGCAGACAATCATCATCAGAAACTGCGGCGATGGATCTGGAGGTTTTCGGTGGAAAAACGAAGAAGGCAGTCCGATACTGTCATTTTCAGCCAATGCATTCTGTACGGCTGTATATGAAGAGCAGGACTGGATCAAAAAATACAGTTTCAGGTTCCGCGGTATTACCAGGGAGAGAGGCGGCAAAAAACTTATGGTCTTCTTTCTTGATGAACCGCAGATTGTAGCAAGTAAGACTGTAAAGAAGGCGGCGGAAGCATTGTCAAAAGAGCAGCGGCAGTTACCTTCGAGATACATACCACATAAGAACAGTGAGCTTTATTTAAATAATGAGGATATGGGAGAATGGAGAAAACGTCAGGCCGGGATGCTTTACGCGATGCGAAAAAGAAGAGACAGTATGGTTGCTTCGCTTTCGGAAGAGGATATGACAGAGGCAGGAAATATTGCTGACAATCCTCTCATCGGAAAAATTCCTGCCAGAAAAGAGATCAGGGATGAGCTGGAAGAACTGTTAATGCTGATGTAAATGCGGAGGTCTGATCATGGATGATATAGAAATAATTCAGAATATTGGTGGGGTAAAGAAAGGAGCAAAGGAGCAATCCTATAATTACAGTGACCAGGAATTGATCCGCCAGCTTGTGAAATCAAGGATGGCACAAAATCAGGAGTTAGAGTATGAAAATCTGGACGGCTATGTCCTGCCGCCCCGTACACAGTTTTCTATGCTGAAAAAGCCGGCGGTCAGTATCAAATACGGCAGAATGACGTTTAATATGGCCAGTGTCCGTCTGTTCGCCGGGGTGGAATATATTCTGCCATTGATCCATCCGGACAAAAGAAAGCTGACAGTTGTTATGTGCCCGGAGGAGCAGAGCGCTTCTGTGGCGTGGGCGAGAAAACGGCAAAAGGATAATGCGTGGGTGAACCGTGACATTACTTCCGAGGATTTCATTCACAATGTGTATAAGTTGATGGGATGGAAACTGAGCTGCCGGTATAAGGTCCTTGGGCATGTAGCGAATTCCAGGGAAGGGCTGGTTCTGGTATTTGAGCTTGATGAAGCGATTATGTTCGCTTCCCGGCCGGTGGAATTTGTCAATGAGGAAACAGGTGAGATTAAGAAAAAACAGGTGAGATACTATCCGGATGCGTATAAGGACTGTATTGGTAAATCTTATAACGATTATGTTGAGGCAAGACAGATGAGTATATTTGAATATCTGGGAGAATATACGGGACAGGCATACTCTGATCATCCTGCGGATGCGGAACAGGAGATAAAGGGGGATGAGGGAGAGATTCTTACACAATCAGATTATTCATCTGAGGCGTAAAAAATGGGACAGGCAGAACTGAAGTACTATTTTGCAGGTCAATACAAAAGTCAGGGAGATGAGATAATGGATGAGAAAACTATTGAAGCGCCAAATCGGTTATGGAAAGGTGAAAAAAAGAATGTAAGGCTTGAGATATCCTTTTACGGAAAGGGGAATGCAATTAATATCGGGAAAGATGTGGTAAGGATTCTTGGGGCGCCCTCGTATATATGTCTTAAAGTGAACAGGAGCATGGATTCTATCATCATAACACCGTGTGAAAAGACGGAAACGCTCTCTTTCAAGGTTCCAGATAGAATATATCTTGTGAATCATGTCCAGATGCATGTGACAAGCCGGGCGTTTGTGCATGGGCTTATGACAATGAATGACATGGATCTATCGCATACATATAAGGTCGCAGGAACCTATTCAGAAAAAGATAACGTTGTCATATTCCATTTGGATGATAAGCGGTTGTATGATTCGGGGCAGAGTGAAGATTAATGTTTTCAGCCATAAGTATTACAAAAGTGGAAAAGTTATAAAAAATGCAGAGTGCTGCTTGGCTTGTAAGGAGTTTCCTTGCTGCTGTTTTATAAATAACATTGGGGATTTGCTATTTTTTCCCAATATTGATGTTGTCACGGTATCGGACAGTGAAAAAACCGGTATAGTCATTTTTGACTATGCCGATTTTTTGTGATCATTTTGCTTTATATAATCAATTGGTTAAGTAATCGATTTGGTTGTTAATCTTCAAATGAATATATCGGTTACAAATAAAAAAGAAATATATCTTCGCAGATTACTTTAATCTACGAAACGTCAAACTGCCCAAAATAAGCTCGATTTACCGCTTTTTCCGGCAGATATTGGCTCAATTCACGTTACTTATTATACTTCTAACAGTAATATTTGTCAATCGCCAAATAATGTAATGCATTTTTTCGCACATTTGTGCGCTTTTATGCACGGATTCGACTCCCATTAGCTAGATTTTTTGCTATTAGGGGTCAAAAAGATGGTCAGGAGGAAAAGGTATGTCAAGACGTGGAGAAAACATCAGAAAAAGAAAAGACGGCCGCTGGGAGGGACGGTATTCGGCAAAAAATCCCCAGACTGGTCACAGCACGGTACATTCCGTGTATGCCAGAAGCTACGGGGAGGCTAAGGAAAAATTATCTAAAGCCAGGCAGTTGGCAAGGAGCATTTCCAAAGATTACGGAACGGGCGAAGAGATCTGTTTCCATAAGGTGGCGGAGGAGTGGCTCGCTGCAGTCTGCGGTGAAAAGAAGCATTCAACCTATGTGAAATACCAGGCGGTCTACCATAATTATATCCAGGAAAAGATCGGCGGATTCCTGTTTTCGAACCTGGATTCGGAAACCCTGGATGAAATTTTTCAAAGAGAAGATCAGAAGTTCTTGTCAAACAGCCTGCAGGACAGCATCTCCTGTGTGTTGAACCAGATCCTTGATTACGCAGTCTCGCATCATTATTCCACGGCAATAAAATATTCTCGGCCCAGGCGCAGGAAGGATCCCCGGCTGGCGGAAGTGCTGAATCTGTCAGAGCAGACGAAGCTGTTCCAGTACCTTTATGAAGAGATGGATATTTACAAACTGGGGATTGTGGTGTGCATCTCTACGGGCCTCCGCCTGGGGGAGATCTGTTCGCTGAAATGGAGGGATATTGATTTTGAGGAGAAGAGGATGAGCGTCAACTCGACTGTGCAGCGGATTCCGATAGAGGGGAAGGGGACGAGGACAGTCCTTCTCGAGGGGGAGCCGAAGAGTATGTTTTCCAGGCGGGAGATCCCGCTCTCAGACGAGCTTGCCAGGCTGCTGCGCGATCATCACACCGGTTCCGGTGAATATGTCATCAATAAAAATAAGCCGATGGAACCAAGGACATACCAGAATAAGTTCCGGAAATATCTTCAGTCTGCCGGCATAAAAAATACAAATTTTCATACGCTCCGCCACACATTTGCCACCAACTGCATAAGCGGCGGGGTGGATATCAAGAGCTTAAGTGAGATACTTGGACATTCGGACGTGAAAATAACTTTGAACCGCTACATCCATCCCACAGAGGAGATAAAGCGGGGACATATGAACTTATTATCGGCTATTTATGGTCAATATCTGGGTCAGAAATGATGAAGAATGGCGGATTTACAGGGGGGTGGCGGGATTTTTTCGTAGATTAAAGTAATCTACGAAATTCAGTATGGTCAGGATAGGGAAAAATATACGTCTGCCAGGGAATCTGAATTATAAGAAATCATGACAGCGGCATGCAGCCGGTGCGGGGCAGTGTCTATTGACGGCGATGGAGTGCCGGCAGAAAGAACCGGCACAGAATTTATCGCTGATTACGCAATGCAGCAACAGGATATACAGGTGATAGGCAGAGAACGGATAATTCCCGGAAAAATGGAGGTGTGGTCAGGATGCCAATAAGTCTTTACGAGCATAACAAACAAGCCTATGCATCAGTCAGGGCCATGCTTTCCAAAACAGGCAAAGCAGCCGTGATCCATCCCACCGGGACAGGCAAATCCTTTATTGGCTTCAGGTTATGCGAGGAACATCCGGACAAAAAGATCTGCTGGCTGTCCCCGTCAAAATATATCTTTGACACGCAGCTTGAAAACCTTGCCTGCGCATGCGGGGGCTACCAGCCGGAGAATGTGGCGTTCATCACCTATGCGCGGCTGATGAATATGATTGCATTGGAAATGAAAGAGATACAGCCGGATTATATCATCCTCGACGAGTTCCACCGGTGCGGCGCAGCCGCCTGGGGCCAGGGGGTGAGCCGGTTCCTTGCCATGTATGAAGATGTTCCCCTTCTGGGACTTTCCGCCACGGCGATCCGCTATCTGGATAACCAGAGAGATATGTCGGATGAATTGTTCGACGGGCATATCGCCAGCCGGATGACCCTGGGCGAGGCGATCGTGAGGGGCATACTGAACCCGCCGAAATACGTCCAGTCCATTTATTCATATAGGGATGATCTGGAAAGGTACAGCGAGAAGATCCGCCGTATCCGAAATGATAAGCGCAGGGAGCAGGCGGAGGACTGCCTGGAGCAGTTAAAACGGGCACTTGATAAAGCAGAGGGCCTGGATGTGCTTTTCGACCGGTACATGACTGAACGTCGGGGGAAATATATTATTTTTTGCGCGAATTTCGAGGCCATGCAGGAAGCCATGGGAAAGGTGAAAGAATGGTTTCGCCTGATTGATGAAAAGCCGAACGTCTACTCTTTATATACGGAAGACCCGGAAGCAAGCGAATCCTTTAAGAACTTCAGGGAAGATAAGGATGAGAGGCATCTTAAGCTTTTGTTCTGCATAGATGCCCTGAACGAGGGTGTGCATGTGGAAAATGTATCAGGGGTCATCCTCCTTCGCCCGACAGTTTCCCCTGTTGTGTATAAACAGCAGATTGGAAGAGCATTGTCAGCTTCCAAGCAGACGAACCCCGTGATCTTCGACGTGGTAAATAACATTGAAAACCTATACAGCATAGACACAGTTAAGGAAGAAATGGAAGAAGCACTTGAGCTTATGCGGGACAGCGGCTCTGAACGGGAGATTGCCAATGAAACCTTTGAGGTGACGGGTGAGCTTAAGGACTGCCTGCGGCTTTTTTCTGCGATGGAGGGCGCGCTGGCCGCCTCGTGGGATACCATGTATCTTGAGGCAGAGCAGTATTATAAAACTCACGGAGACTTGCTCCCGGTGATGGCCTATGAGACGGAATCCGGGTATCCCCTTGGCAGATGGGTCGCTGCGCAGCGGGCAAACCGCAGGAAAAATGACCCGGCCATGACAGAGGAGCGGATACAAGCTTTAGATAAGATCGGGATGGACTGGGATTCTGCGGAAGACAGGACTTGGAATACCTTTTATAAAGCAGCCACGGATTATTATGGAGAGCATGGGAACCTGGATATCCCGGCCCAGTACGAGACGGAGGAGGGCGTGAAGCTTGGCCGTCTGTACCGGGGGATCAGGAAGAAGTATGCGGAAGGAAAGCTTTCGGAGGAAAGGATCACGCAGCTTGAGGAGATTGGAATTAAATGGAACTCCGTGCTGGTGCGCAAGTGGATGAGGTACTACGGGCTTGCGGAAAAGTATTATGAAAAGTACGGTGATTTGAACATTCCTTATGACTATATAGCGGATGGGCTGAAAGTGGGCGTATGGATATCTTCCCAGAGGGAGAGCTACGGCATGGGAAGGCTTTCAGAGGAGCAGGTTGGTCTCCTTAATGACATCGGCATGTGCTGGGACAGATTCGAGAGTAAGTGGGAGCAGGGATTTCGGTATTGCCAGTGTTATGCCAGGGAATACGGGGATATCAACAGTATCCCGGAGGATTTCCGGTTCGGCAGCTTCAGGCCAATCGTGTGGATACGTACCCAGAGATACCGGAAACGGACGGGGAAGCTTTCGCCGGACAGGATAGAAAGATTAGAGACGCTGGGATTGGAATGGGACAGACACCAGGCGTTCTGGGAGAAGGGGTATGAGCATGCCAGAGAATATGTAAAGGAACATGGGAGTATCCGGATGCCGGTGAATTACATCTGTGAGGACGGCTTTAAGCTTAAGGGATGGCTGAATAATCAGCATACGAAGCTTAAGAACAGGAAGCTGTCGGAGGAACAGGTGGAGAAGCTTCGGGCGATTGGGTTTGTGTAAGAAGTTGATTATGTAGAAAGTTGATGCTGCAGGGAATGTTACCGCAGGAAGCTAATGCTGCGGGGGTTTGATACCACGAGAAAAGTGGGGAGGCAGGAAAAGTTATGTATAAACTGGATTATGGGTTAAAGAAGATCATATCCCCTGTACATATCATACAGCCTGTTGATCTGAGATTTGCTGATGGCGGGGAACTGGCTGATTACGGGTTTGAGGAGAATTATCTGATAAAAAGCATTAAGGCAGTTGGCGGGGAGATAGAGATCGTGCTGGAGGAGAATAGGCAGGTCAACAGCCTGGACTGGACGGAAGAAAAAGCAGTAAGCTTCTTTTAAACTTCCGTTATGTTTGATTTGGAAGAGGATGATGCGCAGGAAAGCGGCGCAGATACGTGAGATTCATACTTAAGAGAAAAGAGGGACACTAATCATGGAAAAACGGATAATCCCATTCAGCCCGCCGGATATCACGGAGGCAGAGATTGCGGAAGTCACAGAGGCGCTCCGCTCCGGGTGGATCACGACGGGGCCGAGAACAAAGCTGTTGGAGAAAAAGCTGGCTGAATACTGTCATACGAATAAGGTGGTGTGCCTGAATTCTGCCACAGCCGCAGAGGAGCTAAACTTACGCATTCTCAGAATCGGTGAGGGGGATGAAGTTCTGGTTCCGGCTTATACTTATACGGCTTCCGCAGCTTCAGTGATCCATGTGGGAGCGACGGTTAAATTTATCGACTTCCAGAAGGACTGCGCGGAGATGGATTATGATGCAATGGAAGCTGCGATCACGGAAAAGACCAAGGCAGTCATCGCGGTTGATTTGGGAGGGATTCTCTGCGATTATGACAGGATTTACCAGGCTGTGGAAAACAAGAAATCCTTGTTCCACCCGGAAAATGAGGTCCAGAAAGCGTTAGGCCGCGTTGCGGTCGTATCGGATTGCGCCCATGGTCTTGGTGCAAAACGGCGCGGGAAAATGGCAGGGGAGATCGCTGATTTCACTTCGTTTTCCTTCCATGCGGTGAAGAATTTTACGACTGGAGAGGGTGGGGCGGTTACCTGGCTGAGCATTCCCGGAATCGATGATGAGGAGATTTATCATCGGTATCAGCTGCTGAGTCTGCACGGCCAGAGTAAAGATGCGCTGGCAAAGACGAAGTTGGGAGCGTGGGAATACGATGTGGTAGGACCATGGTATAAATGTAACATGACGGATATCATGGCGGCTATCGGACTGAAGCAGCTTGAGCGCTATGAAGGCCTGCTTGCCAGACGTTACGATATTATCCGAAAGTTTGATGCGGCGTGTGATGAGCTGGGGGTTATGCATCTTACTCACATGGGCGCAGATTTTTGCAGTTCGGGGCATCTGTATCTGACGAGGATACCAGGGATCAGTGAGAAGCAGCGCAATGAGATTATTGAAAAGCTGGCTGAGCTGGGAGTTGCAGCGAATGTGCATTATAAACCGCTTCCGATGATGACCGCATATAAGGAAATGGGATGGGATATCAGAGATTTCCCGAATGCGTATGACTATTACCATAATCTGATTACATTGCCGCTGTATACGAAGCTGACGGATGAGGATGCAGAGTATGTAACAGAGTGTTTTGGAAAGATTGTTAAAGAATATATCTGAAAACGGGAGAAGGAATTGATGAAATGGCGGGAATGGGAGGAACTTCCCAAGGGTATGCAGAAGCCGGAAGTCCGGGAATACTATGAAATCCTGTCGAAGAAAAGGCTGAGCCTGAAAGTGAAGCGCGTTTTTGACGTTACTGCAGCAGAGGTGTTGTTAGTGATGTTTGGTCCGGTACTGGCAGTCCTTGCGGTTTTGATCAAATTGGATTCCAAAGGGCCGGTGTTCTATAGGCAGGAGCGTGTTACCGCGTATGGAAAGAAATTCAGGATACATAAGCTCCGTACTATGGTGGCGGATGCGGATAGAATCGGTGCGGCGGTCACTGTCGGCGGGGACAGCCGGATTACGAAAGTGGGTGCTTTTCTGCGGAGATACAGGCTGGACGAGGTGCCGCAGCTTATCGATGTATTGAAGGGTGATATGAGCTTTGTGGGAACCAGGCCGGAGGTGGCGAAGTATGTCAGGAAGTATACGAATGAGATGAGGGCGACGTTGCTTTTGCCGGCAGGGATAACGAGTGAGGCCAGTATCAGGTATAAGGATGAAGCTGAATTGTTGGACGGGGCGGAGGATGTGGACAGGGTTTATGTGGAGAAAGTGCTGCCGGGGAAGATGGAATGGAATCTGAAAAGTATTCGAGATTTTAGTGTAGTAGAAGAAATAATACTTATGTTTCAAACTGTGTTTGCAGTTTTTAGGAAGGAGCAAAAATAAAGGATGAATATTTTATATATTGATCATTATGCGGGCTCGTTAACTATGGGAATGGAATTCAGGCCATATTATTTTACCAGAGAGTGGGTAAAATTGGGGCATAAAGTAAGTATTATTGCAGGAGACTATTCTCATCTTCGAAAGAAAAATCCGAACGTGGAACGCGATTTTCAACATGAAAAAGTAGACAGAGTGGATTATTACTGGATTAAAACTGGAAAATATAAGGGTAACGGAATAAAACGTGCTTTAACCATGGTAAGATTTGTTACAAAGATATGGATGAGAGCGAAATGGGTTGCAGAAACATTCAAACCCGATGTAATAATTTGTTCTTCTACATACCCTATTGATACATTTGCAGGACAACATATTAAAAAGTATTGTAATAATGGAATTCTGGTACATGAAATTCATGATATGTGGCCGTCTACGCTGACAGAAATAGGTGGCATGTCTGAAAAAAATCCTTTTGTACTTTTAATGCAGGCAGGAGGAAATTCAGCATATAGATATTCTGATGCAATTGTATCTGTTTTACCTTACACTGAAAAATATATGCGAAAGCATGGTTTAAAAGGGAAATTTGTTTACATTAATAATGGAATTGTTCTAGATGATTGGAAACGTAAAGAGGGACTTCCGTCGGAGCATGAACAGGTTCTTCAGGGGTTAAAGGGACATGGCAAATTTATCGTTGGATATTTCGGCGGACATGCCTTAAGCAATAATTTAAGCGTTCTTCTTGATGTTGCGGAAGATCTTAAAGAGAACAATAGAATTTGCTTTGTGTTAGTTGGCGATGGTATAGAAAAGCCTATACTTCAGGAGATATCTTTAAAGAAAGAGCTTAAAAATGTAATATTTTTGCCGCCTGTATCAAAGTATGCAATTCCTGAGTTGACAAGATATTTTGATTGCAGTTACATCTCTGCCTCAAATTCTCCCTTGTATCGGTTTGGTATTGCTATGAATAAAATTTTTGATTCTATGATGGCGGCAAAGCCCTTGGTTTTTGCGGTTAATGCTCCCAATAATTTTGCTGAAATGTATCAATGTGGCATAAGTGCAGAGGCTGGTAATGTAGATTCAATAAAAAACGCAATTGAGAGGTTAGAGAATATGTCTGAAGCAGAGCGAACGAAAATGGGACAAAATGGACATAAGGCAGTGTTGGAAAATTATGAATATGGAGGTATGGCTAAGCGTTTTTTGGCTGCCATGCAAAATTAGAAGAATTAGAGTATTGGATGACTGAAAGGAGAAATAATGAAATTTGCATTAATTGGTTGTGGGCGTATTGCATGTAACCACATCAAAGCGGTAGTGGATAACGATTTAGAGATGGTTGCAGTGTGCGACTTGCTCCCAGAAGCAATTGATATTCTTTTTGAGAAAACTGGTTATAGTAAAACAGTAAAAAGATATGCCGATTACAAAAAGATGATTATGGAAAATCCAGAACTTGATCTAGTGGCAATAGCTACAGAAAGTGGAGTTCATGCGGAAATCGCGCTTTATTGTATTGAACATGGTATCAATGTAATAGTAGAAAAACCCATGGCAATGTCTATGGCAGATGCTGAAGAAATTGTACGCAGGTCTGATGAAATGGGTGTAAAGGTATCTGTCTGCCATCAAAATAGATTTAATGCGGCAATCCAACAAATGCGGCATGCCTTAGAAGAAGGAAGATTCGGCAGATTATCTCATGGCTCTATAAATGTACGCTGGAATCGCAATCAAGATTATTATAATCAGGCACCATGGAGAGGAAAATGGGCATCTGACGGAGGATGTTTGTTTAACCAATGTATACATGGAATAGATTTATTATGTTGGATGCTTGGTGGTGAAGTTGATGAAGTATATGGTGTAACTAAACAGCAATTTCATGATTATCTCGAATGCGAAGATATAGGTATGGCTGTTGTCAAGTTTAAAAATGGGGCAATCGGTACGATAGAAGGAACTGTAAATGTATATCCTCAAAATCTAGAAGAAACACTTTATTTATTTGGAGAAAATGGAACTGTAAAGATAGGCGGAAAATCAACGAATACTATTGATGTTTGGGAATTTTCTGATGAAAAAGAAGTCGATCAGGAAAACAAAGGCTTGCAAGAACAAACAGCTAATATATATGGCAATGGGCATACAAGTTTATATGCAGATGTAATTGATTCTATAAAAAACAATAGAAAACCCTATGTAGATGCTGTTGCCGGTAGAAACGCTGTTGAGATGATACTCGCTATTTATCAGTCTTCAGCAACAGGGGTGCCAGTAAAATTGCCCCTCAACGGGACTGCATCAACGGATTTTATTGGAAGATTTAGTAAGTAATCCTTTTATTACAGAAAATCATTTTTATATTATAGGGGAAAAATTGTGCAATTTCCGGAGAGATTCAAGGAAGGATAATGACATGAGAATATGTTTTGTAGGTCCAGCTAATAGTGTTCATATTGTAAAATGGTGTATATGGTTTAGCACACATGGACATGAAGTTCATGTTATTTCTTTTACAGATGGTAAGATAGATAATGCAGAAATCCATGTTATCGATATCAGAGTCGATACGGAAGGCAGCGATTTGGGTAAACTAAAATATATGGCTACTGGTAAACAAATAAAAAAAATAGTGTATAAAATCCAGCCAGATATTGTAAATGCTCATTATGCTTCAAGTTATGGTGTTGCTATGGCGTTGAGTGGAATTGATAATTATATATTATCTGTGTGGGGATCTGATATATACGACTTTCCAAAGAAGAGTATTTTTCATAAAAATCTTTTGAAATACAGCTTAAAAAAAGCAAGATATCTTTTTTCGACTAGTAAAGCTATGGCTAAAGAGGCATCAAAATATACAGATAAAAAATTTGAGATTACGCCGTTTGGTGTGGATATGGAGCTATTCAATCCGAATAAGCGAACCAGACCAAAAATAGATGCTCCTTTTGTATTAGGAACTGTAAAATCATTAGATGATAAATATGGTATTGATTATATTTTGAAGGCTGCGTCTATTATTCGGAAAAATAATCCAGAAATAGATATTTCCGTTAGGATTGCAGGAGAAGGACCTAAAGCAGATGAATACCAGAATTTGGCAATAAAACTTGGCATAGAAAATTGCACATCATTTTTAGGATTGATTTCTCAGCAGGAAGCTGCAATCGAATGGGCTAACATGGATATTGCAATATTGCCTTCTATTTTGTATGAATCATTTGGTGTTGCAGCAGTAGAGGCGGAAGCAAGTGGAACATCAATAATCATTTCGGATGTTCCTGGATTGATGGAAACAACAATACCTGGACAATCAAGCGAAATGGTTCCAAAGAAAGATGCAGGTGCAATTGCAGATGCTATATTGAAATTATATTATCATCCGGAGATGCGGCAGCAAATGGGCGAAATTGGACGTCAATATGTTACTGAAAAGTATGAATTAAATAAATGCTTTGCTGATATAGAAAAATATTTCGAAATATGGAGGGGGGGGTATAAAACGGTAACAGAGAGTAGAAAAAAAGGAGTTATCATATTTTTAGAACTAAGAAAAAAACAGGAGTTTGTCGTTGGAACAATAAAAGGATTGTCTGATAAATACGGAATAAAATATATACTTGAAGCTGTAAGTGAAATTAGGAGTTATAAAAAAATTCCTATAAAGTTGCGTATTGCCGGCAAAGGACCTGATGAAGTAAGATATCGGAAATTAGCAGATGATCTTGGCATAAATGACACCGTTACCTGGCTAGGTTTCATAAGTCAGGAAAAAGCTGCGGTTGAATGGGCAAATATGGATATTGCTATTATTCCATCCGTCCTTGAATCAGAGTCTTTTGGAGTAGCAGCAGTAGAAGCTCAAGCGAGTGGTACAGCCGTGATTATTTCTGACGTACCTGGATTAATGGAAACAACAAAGCCAGGGGAAACATCAATTGTTGTTCCAAAAGAAGACTCTAAGGCAATTGCATGTGCAATTATGAAGTTGTATATGAAGTCAGATTTTAGAGAGATAGCCGAAAAGGGAATGCTATATGTACAATCTAGATATGAATTAAATAAATGCTTTTCTTATATTGAAAGATTGTATAAGACATATATGAACGAACTATCTGTTATATAGGAGAAAATCATCATGATGAGATGTATTTTTTATCTTCCGTACGAATTGGAAGCGCATGGCAGGAGTGCAAGGATGCTGAGACCTAGAAAAATGATACAAGCTTTTAAGGATATAGGATACGAAGTATGTGTTATTGCTGGTTTTTCCACTGAAAGAAGAAAGCTGATAAAAAAAGTGAAGCGGGATATACAAGCTGGCATAAAGTATGATTTCATGTATACAGAATCGCATACGGAGCCTACGCTATTAACAGATCCGCATCATTTACCAACACATCCATTTTTGGATTTTGATTTTTTTAAATTTATTGCAAATAATGGTATTAAAATAGGTCTTTTTTATTGTGATATTTATTGGAAATTTAGCACATACGGAATGGAATTGCCAATGTGGAAACGAATGGGGGCATTAGTTTCATACAGATATGATATAAGAGAATATAAAAAATACCTGACGCGATTGTACGTTGCGGATTTGAAAGTGTGTGATTATCTACAGGAACCGAAACTGACACGAATTGCTCAAGAACTGCCGCCTGGTGCAGAGGATATAATTGTCAGCACACGAAAATATTCAAAACGAGATTTCGTTAAAGATCCATTGAAGATTTTTTATGTTGGTGGTATTGGAAAACAGTATCAGATTATTGAATTGGTAAAAGCGGTTTATAAAACCCCAAATTGTGATTTAACTGTTTGTTGTAGAGAATCCGAATGGGCACAGGAAAAAAATAATTTTAAGTTATATATGTGTGAGAAAATCCATGTTATACATAAAAGTTCAGATGAATTGTCTGAAAATTATAATAGTGCGGATGTTTGTTCATTATTGTTTAAACAAGATAGATATAGAGAGATGGCGAAACCATTCAAAGCTTATGAGTATTTGGCAAATGAGATTCCAATGTTATCAACTAAAGGAACCGCAATAGGAGACTTTATTGAAAAAGAAAATATTGGATGGAATATACGATTTGAAGCTAATGCTATAGCCGAGACATTAGAATATATTATTGAGCATTCTGATGAACTTGAAATGAAGAGGCGGTATTGTATGGAGGCAAAGAAAAGAAATCTGTGGAAAAGAAGAGCATTACAGGTTGTAAATGGTTTGTCTCAGAATGTTAAATATTCAAATTGAAATGAGAGTTAAAAAATGACATTTAGAATTTATAAAAAGAATGCTTTCCTTACATATTTGGGGAGTTTAATTATATTATTAGCTTTTTCACCTATATCCAATTTGGGAATGAATTATACGATATTTATGTTTGTGCTTACACTTTTTTGGATAGTATTTTTTTTTGTCACACAACGAAAGAAAGCTATAGATATTGTCATAAATGAACAGTATATTTTTTTGTATGCATATTCGATTTATTTGTTTGCTTTAGCATTACAGGGGAAAACGCTTTTAATGACGGTAATTAGCAGTTTTGTTCTTTCTTCAATAGCTTTGATTTTCATAGTAATTTTTGATTCTTACGAAGAAATAGGTGTGATTAAAAGAATATCCGTAATTTGTATATACATTATTTTGATTAATACTTATACAATTTTCAAATTGATACAAGATACAGATATTTCCAGGTTTTTAGCAGCTACAGGGAAGTATTATTCCATCCCATTTTATGAGATGCCATTTGTGGGAGGTTTTGCACATGTGTATTCAGTTACGCTTCTAAACGCTTGCTTCTTGGTTGGTATAAGAGGTAGAGCGGGAATTAGAAGCATAAACTGGCTAGGGTTCATTGTAGGAATTATTTTTATTATAAAATCAAAATATACATTTGCTTTTCTGATTTCCGGGCTTATGATTTTGGGAACTATATTTGAAGTAAAAAGTAGAAAAAAACTTTTTTTTATTATTTGTGCGGGAATGTTTGCTGCTATAATCGCATATTTCAACATGCATACGATAATAGTTGCATTGTCGAATATCGCAGGTGGACAAGGAACATATGTCGGAAGGAATATTTTAACAATTGAAGAATTCTTTAGGGGGAACAGTACTTTTTCTACACATGATGCTGGAGAACGATACGCCCTTTATAAATCATCAATTGATGTATGGAAAAGCAGCCCGTTCGTAGGAATCGGATATTTAGGATATCAATCTGGTGGTGTTGGCGGACATTCTGTAATATTAGATACGTTAGCACACTACGGAATTTTAGGCTGTGGAATATTCGTTTTCACAATGATAGGAATGTATTTTAGTATTTCAAAAAGATTACAAATAGAAATGAGATATCCATATCTAATATTATTCTTAGGATATCTTACGGAAATGTTTGTGAATACAGGATATACGATGACACAAATGGCGACAGTATTTTATATTATTCCATTTTTACTGAGTTTGAATAGAGATAGATTGAAGTCAGGAAAGATATCAATAATAATAAAGAAGAACTGATTTTGAAAGAAGCTATATTTTGGGCTTGAGCTTGCAGGAGGAGAATTATTTGAAAATACTTTATATTAATGGGATGGGGCCGGTAAAGAAAGCTTCTTTGAGTGGGATTTTTGTCTCACAAAGAATTCTTGCTTTGAAAAAACTGGGCGTTCAGATAGTTCCGGTGAATGCAAGACTTGTTTATTCATATGTTCTTCAATTGTTACGGAGACTGAAGCGCATTTCAGATAATGGAAAATTACTGAGTCAGCAATTGAATATAGATTATTATGTAATTACAGTAAAGGTGAACTTGTATGACATTTTGAAGGCGAGAATCAGTCCAACGGCTTATAAAAAAGTACTTAAGCGTGATTTATATAGCAGGCTTAAAATGGTAGATGCAGATGTGATTCATCTTCACTGGTGCTGGCCAGTAGGGCTGATTTTGCCGGAGCTTGCGGCGAAACAGGGTATTCCGTATGTCCTTACTTTTCACGGGAGCGACATTAATATTCAGTTACAGAACCCGACTGTGAAACCGGTGATGCTAGACATCATGGAAAATGCAGCCTCTGTCGAATTTGTCAGTCAGGCATTGCTTGATAGAGCAATTGTTAGCGGCTATTCAGGTGAAAATGCCATTGTTATCTACAACGGAATTGATACAGATACCTTTTACAGAAAACCAGATCAAGACAGGGACAAAGATAGACATAAATGTGTCGGATTTGTTGGGAATCTTCTTCCTGTAAAAGGTGCAGACAGACTACCAGAGATTTTTTCTAGAATAATGGTATCTTATAAAGATGAATTAGATTTTATCGTTGTGGGGCAAGGAGACTTGGCAGAGAAATTGAAGGAGCAGATGGAAAGTCTTCCTGTAACATTCACCGGTCAGCTTTCGCCAAAACAATTATCTGATATTTATAATCGAATGGATGTTCTTGTCGTCCCTAGCAGGAACGAAGGCTATTCTTGCGTCATAAAAGAGGCGCAGGCTTGTGGTGTGATTCCGGTTGGATGCGACGTGGGCGGGATAGGAGAGGCAGTTGGATTGTATGGAAGTGTAGTGCCAGTGGTGCAAGAGGATGAATTATGCGGACAGTTGGCCGGGAGAGTGGTAGATTACCTTGAAGGCAAGTTTACCATTAACTTGGAAGAGATGGCTTTTGAAGCTGAAAAATGCTCCTGGACAGCTCGGCAAAAAGAAAGTCTGCGCAATTATGAGCAGATTTTATTAAACTCTTTGTCAAAAAACTGACTTTGTTATTTCTATAACTATTATCTCATCCAAGAATTAAGATATCTGTCAAATCCAATCCGGAAATCCTTGGATTTACTGTGGCTAAGCCAATTTTAAGCGTACGAAGTAGACATTATCCGAAATGAAGAGGAGGAAATGAAATGCAATTCAGAGACTTAGGTATGCAGTATCAGGCACTAAAGAAAGATATTGATGCCGGGATTCAAGCGGTCATTGACAGTTCTGCTTATATTTTGGGAAAACCTGTAGCTGAACTGGAAGAGAAATTGGCAGATTATGTCGGACGAAAACATTGTGTCACATGCGGTAATGGAACAGATGCTCTTCAGCTTTCCTTAATGGCATGGGGAATCGGCCCCGGGGATGCGGTATTCACCTCAGACTTTACCTATTTTGCTTCTGCAGGTACTATTTCGATTCTTGGTGCTGTTCCTGTTCTGGTAGATATTGATCTTGATACGTTCAACATATCACCAGATGCGCTAGAGGCAGCGATTCAATGTGTGTTAGAGGCAGGCAAACTGACACCCAGGGCGATTGTTCCCGTCGATTTGTTCGGACAGCCTGCAGACTATGAAAAGATTCTTCCGATTGCCCGGAAATATGGGTTGAAAGTTCTAGAAGATGCGGCGCAGGGATTTGGCGGAAACATTAATGGAAAACGGGCAGGTTCATTTGGTGATCTGTCTGCAACATCCTTTTTTCCGGCGAAGCCTTTGGGATGCTATGGAGACGGCGGCGCGATTTTTACAGATGATGACGAAATTGATGCAAGGTTACGTTCTCTTCGCGCACAGGGGAAATCTCCGACAGATAAATATGATAATCGTGAGATTGGAATAAATTCACGATTGGATACATTACAGGCAGCTATTCTGCTTCCTAAATTTAAAGCATTTGTAGAGTATGAACTGGAGGCAGTCAATAAAGCGGCAAACGGGTACACGGAAAGGCTGAGAGATAGATTTGTCATACCTAAAGTACCAGATGGTTTCTACTCAAGCTGGGCTCAGTATACAATTCTCGTGGAAAATAGAGAGGAACGTGATGCAACACAAAAATATCTCAAAGAAAATGGTATTCCGTCTATGATTTATTATCCCAGAGGACTTCACCAACAGGAAGCGTATAAATGGATGAATTTGAAAGATGAGTTATATCCCAATACTGTTGAAGCGGCGAAAAGAGTGTTAAGCCTGCCGATGCATCCTTACCTTACGGAAGAAATGGTAGATATTATTGCGAAAAAGCTGATAGAGAAATAATACCTCAAAAGAGGGGACGATATGAGGAGCTAATGACAATGGAATTTAATAAAATATACTCAGGACTGATTTCCGGAAAAGAGAAGCTCGCGCTAGTCGGACTTGGCTACGTAGGCATGCCTATTGCCGTGGAGTTTGCTAAACACGTTAAAGTGATCGGTTTTGATATTAATGAAAATCGTGTAAATGAATACAAAAACGGGATTGATTCTACGAATGAAATTGGAGAAGCGATTAAAAAAACTACCGTAGATTTCACATCAACACCTGAAAGACTTAAAGACGCCAGATTTATTATAGTTGCGGTGCCCACGCCGGTTAAAGATGATAATAGTCCTGACTTGCGTCCTGTTGAAGGGGCTTCAAGAACAGTAGGGCAGAACCTTACGCCTGGTGCGATAGTTGTGTTTGAATCAACGGTATACCCAGGTGTAACCGAAGATATATGTATTCCGATCATTGAAAAAGAATCCGGCCTTAAGTGCGGTGTAGACTGGAAAATCGGTTATTCGCCCGAAAGAATAAATCCGGGCGACCGGGTACATACGCTGACCTCCATCCGTAAGATCATATCTGGTATGGATGAGGAGTCCGCAAATGAGATTAAAAAGGTTTATGATATCGTCATTAAAGCGGGTACTTTTCAAGTTTCTAATATAAAAACAGCAGAAGCTGTCAAGGTTGTAGAAAACAGCCAGCGTGATATCAATATAGCATTCATGAACGAAATTGCCATGATTTGTGACAGGCTTAAAATTGATACTGATGAAGTGCTTGCAGGTATGAATACCAAATGGAACGCGCTGGGATTTAAGCCTGGGCTAGTCGGCGGCCATTGCATCGGCGTTGATCCTTATTATTTGACAAATGCTGCTGAAAAACTGGGGTATCATAGTCAGATTATTTTAAATGGCAGACAAATCAATGACAGTATAGGCGTTTTTGTTGCTGATGCAGCTATTAAAGAGATGATAGAGGCCGGGAAAGCCCCCAAAAAGGCTACAGTCATAGTGCTGGGACTTACCTTTAAAGAAAATTGTCCGGATACGCGTAACAGCAAAGTGATTGATATTATTAACAGGCTGAAAGAATATGAAATTGTCCCAATAATAACTGACAACTGGGCGGATGCTGATGTAGCCGAAAAGGAATATGGGGTAGATCTCGTGCCGTATAATGAGATACCAAAGGCAGACTGTGTTATTGTAGCAGTCGGCCATAATGAGTTCAGGTTTATGTCAATGATGCAAATCAAGGAATTGTTTAAGCCCGATTTGCCGGATGAGGAGAAGGTGCTCCTTGATGTTAAGAGCCTTTATAGAATGGATGAGCTTAGGGCTTCCGGGATGAGGTTTTGGAGATTGTAGATATGGGCAAGCACTTTTAATACAATTATGAAAGAATTGAAAAATACTATAGAAATGTTTATTCGTATGCACGAACTTTAAACTATTATCAAATTGTCTTAGATAAGTTGGGAAAATATGATGAAGCACAAGTAAATCACGAGATAAATAAAAAAAGCTTTTGTGAACAGTGGATGAAAGATAACAGAAAGTAATAATTGATTATTGTCAGTATTTGTAATAAGATAGGAAAGGATGATTCGAAGATGAAGGAGTAGTTTGGGATTATGAGAAGGATACTGATGATGGTGCTTAGAAACTGGTATTACGTACCATTTGCGTGGATAAGACTCTGCTGGCGTGCCGCGCATCCGGACAAATATACGGATTACGAGCACTTTGTATTTTTAAGGGACATTACCCGCCGTGCGAATAAAGGGGGGAATGTGCATATTACCGTGACAGGCAGGGAGAATATCCCGGAAAAGGACGGATTCATGTATTTCCCCAACCATCAGGGGCTTTACGATGTGCTTGCGATGCTGGAGGCGAGCCCCACGCCGTTTTCTGTGGTGGCGAAAAAGGAGATCAAGGATATCCCGTTTTTAAAGCAGGTTCTAAGCTGCATGAGGGCGTTTCTTCTTGATCGGGAGAATGTCCGGCAGGCGATGGAAGTGATCATAAATGTGTCAGAAGAGGTGGCAAAGGGGAGAAATTATCTGATCTTTGCGGAGGGTACGCGCTCGAAGAACGGCAATGAAACGCTGGAGTTTAAGAGCGGTTCTTTTAAATCCGCAACGAAGGCAAAGTGCCCGGTAGTCCCGGTGGTGCTTGTTAATTCTTTCAAACCTTTTGATATCAGCAGCCTGGCGCCGGTGGATGTGGAAGTTCATTTCCTTAAGCCGCTTTATTATGAAGAGTATAAGGAGATGAAGACGAAGGAGCTGGCGGCTTGCGTGAAGGCAAGGATTGATGAAAAAATGTCATATGTTGGGAAAATAAATCAATAAATGAGAGAATGTCTTGACGTTTAAGTGCAAAAGAGATATTATATCATTAAGTTTAGTACCATACTAAATTTTACATCATAAGTTCAAATAAGAATTTATTCAAACCGTCATCTTGGATGACCCGCAGTGTGCGGAGAAAAAGTCTGCTTTGCAGGCTTTTTTATTGTGTAAAAATAAGGCATATGGACAGATTATATGGTAGAATATACGAAAAGGAACAGCAAAGGAGCTACAAAAGATGGCAGATTATTTTATGGGTTTAGATTTGGGGACAGGTTCACTTGGATGGGCGGTTACGGATAAAGAATACGAGCTTATCCGTGCTCATGGGAAAGCACTGTGGGGAGTCCGCTTGTTTGACAGTGCGAATACTGCAGAGGAGCGGAGAGGATTTCGGACGGCGAGAAGAAGGCTTGACAGGAGAAGCTGGAGAATAGAGCTTTTGCAGGAATTGTTTGATACGGAGATCCGTACAGTGGATCCTGGGTTTTTCCTACGGATGAAAGAGAGCAAGTATGTGCCAGAGGATAAGAGGGATATTATCGGGAGATGTCCAGAGTTGCCATATGCC
The DNA here is from genome assembly GCA_910575105.1 of Lachnospiraceae bacterium. Classification (GTDB taxonomy): domain Bacteria; phylum Bacillota; class Clostridia; order Lachnospirales; family Lachnospiraceae; genus MD308. Next base: position 113,644 of record CAJTDK010000008.1, on the reverse strand, counting down.
CTGTTTGTAGATGATGGATATACGGACAAAGATTTCCATAAGCAGTTTCCAAGCATCTACCATCTGAGGAGGTGGCTGATGGATACTGACGAGACACCGGATGTCCGCCTTGTCTATCTGGCGCTCCATCACATGATGAAGCACCGGGGGCATTTCCTTTTTTCAGGAAATATAGAAAATATTAAAGAGTTTCAGGAAACCTTCCGGCAGTATGTGAAAAGCATCAGAGATGAGGAGCTTGATTTTGATCTTTGCATTGAGGATGAAGAATTACAGGGGATAGAAAATATATTAAAAGACAGCAATCTTACCAGGTCTGCAAAAAAGACAAGGCTGATAAAGCTTTTGGGGGCGCATACGGCGTGTGAGAAAGCGATATTAAACCTAGTGGTGGGCGGTTCGGTCAAGCTGAGTGAAATCTTTGGGAACAGTGAGCTGGATTCCTGCGAAAGGCCAAAGCTTTCTTTTGCGGATGCCGGTTATGATGAGTACGCCGGAATAATAGAGGATGAGCTGGGGGAGCAGTATGTGATCGTTGAAATGGCCAAGGCGGTGTATGACTGGAGTGTGCTGGCAGATATACTGGGGGATTACCGTTCCATATCCGACGCGAAAGTGGCGGTTTATGAAAAACATCAGAAAGATTTAAAATATTTAAAGAGATTGGTAAAGGAAAATCTTGGTAAAGAAATTTATAATGAGGTTTTTATAAAGACAGATGAAAAATTGCAAAATTACAGCGCCTACGCCGGCATGACGAAGAAAAACGGCGTAAAGACAGAGATGGGAGGGAAGCGCTGTGACAAAAAAGCTTTTTATGATTATTTGAAAAAAAGAGTGGTAAATGCCATTGCGGATGAATCAAAGACAGAATATTTGAGGTCAGAGATAGAGACAGAGGCATTTATGCCGAGACAGGTGACAAAAGATAACGGGGTAATTCCATATCAGGTGCATTTGTATGAGTTGGATGCGATACTTAAAAACCTGAGTGGGCGAATTCCTATATTAAGGGAAAATGGCAGCAGGATACGTGATATTTTTACATTCAGAGTACCGTATTATGTCGGCCCGCTGAACGGGATTGTAAAGAGCGGCGAAAGGACGAACTGGGTACAGAGAAGAAAGAAGGGGAAAATATACCCGTGGAATTTCCATGAGATGGTAGATACAGAGGCAAGTGCGGAGAAATTTATAAGAAGGATGACAAGCAAGTGCTCATATCTGATTCACGAGGATGTTCTTCCTAAAAATTCTATGCTGTATAGCAAATTCATGGTTTTGAATGAACTTAATAATGTCAGACTAAATGGAGAACCGATCAGTGTTGAATTGAAACAGAAAATATATGAAGACTTGTTTCAGCGCCATAGAAAAGTTACGCAGAAAAGGCTGATTGCCTATCTTGTGCGGGAGGGAGAGACGGATAAAAGTGTAGATGTTACAGGAATTGACGGAGATTTTAAAGGGACGCTGACGGCATACCATGATTTTAAGGAAAAACTTACAGGCTGTGAGTTGTCTCAGAGTGAAAAAGAGAATATCATTTTGAATATCACTTTGTTCGGAGAAGATAAAGCGTTGCTGAAAAAAAGACTGGAATTGCTCTATCCAGGACTAACGGAACCTCAGAAAAAAGCAGTATGCTCTTTATCATACAAAGGCTGGGGGCGTCTGAGCCGGAGATTTTTAGAAGGAATTACTGCGCCTGCACCAGAGACGGGAGAAGTGTGGACAATTATACGCACGATGTGGGAGACGAATGACAATCTGATGCAGGTATTGAGCGAGAAATATCATTTTGCGGATATTGTCGAGGCAGAGAATGTGGGGGAAAAGACAAAAGAGATATCTTATAAAGCCGTGGAGCAGATGAACGTTTCCCCCGCAGTAAAACGCCAGATCTGGCAGACACTGCAGGTGATCAGGGAAATCTGCAAGGTGATGGGAGAGCCGCCGAAAAGGATATTTGTAGAGATGGCACGTGAAAGGACTGAGAGTAAGCGGACAGAATCCAGGAAGAAAAAACTGATAGATCTGTATAAGAAGTGTAAGGAAGAGGAAAGGGATTGGATTACGGAGTTAGGAATTACCGAGGACACAAAACTAAGAAGTGATAAGCTTTACCTGTATTATACACAGAAAGGAAGATGCATGTATTCAGGGGAAGTGATTGAGCTTGAAGAACTCTGGGATAACAGAAAGTACGATATAGACCATATCTATCCCCAATCAAAAGTGATGGATGACAGCCTGGACAACCGGGTGCTGGTAAAGAAAGAGTACAATGCGGATAAAACGGATGAGTATCCGATTCGTGCGGATATCCGGGAGAAGATGAGGCCGTTCTGGCATATGCTGCTTGGAAATGGTTTCATCTCGAAGGAGAAGTATAAAAGACTGACAAGAGGAACGGGATTTGAGCTGTCTGAGCTGGCGGGATTCATCGCACGTCAGCTTGTAGAGACGCGGCAGGGAACGAAAGCAGTCGCATCGGTTTTAAAGCAGATCTTCCCGGATGCGGAGATTGTATATGCAAAAGCAAAGGTTGCCTCACAGTTTAGGAAGGAATTAGGCTTGATCAAAGTCAGAGAAATGAATGACCTGCATCATGCGAAGGATGCGTATGTCAATATCGTAGTGGGAAATGTATATTATACGAAATTTACCAGTAACGCGGCGTGGTATGTGAAGGAGCATCCGGGGAGAAGCTATAATCTGAAGAGGATGTTTACTTCAGAGAGAGATGTTGCCAGAAATGGTGAGATTGCGTGGAAGGCCGGGGACGGCGGAACGATAGCTACGGTGAAAAGAGTGATGGGGAAGAATAATATATTGGTGACAAGGCGTTCTTATCAGGTGAAAGGAGGGCTTTTTGACCAGCAGCTTATGAAAAAAGGGAAAGGGCAGGTTCCGATCAAAGGCAGTGATGAAAGGCTGGCAGATATCAGTAAATATGGCGGTTATAATAAAGCGGCAGGAACATATTTTATGCTGGTAGAATCGGAAGACAAAAAGGGTGCAAAGATGAGAAGTGTCGAGTATGTGCCGTTTTACCTGTGTGCCCGCATTGAAAAGGATGAGGAAACAGCGAAGGAATATCTGGAAAAGGATCGTGGATTAAGGAATCCGAGAGTATTGATGGCTAAGATAAAGATTGACACACTGTTCAAGGTGGACGGATTTTATATGTGGCTGTCCGGAAGGACAGGAAGTCGGCTAGTTTTTAAAGGCGCCAATCAATTGCTTATATCCGAACAGGATGCAAGGATTCTAAAAAAAGTAATCAAATATGTAAACCGGAGAAAGGAAAATAAGAACGCGGTGCTTGTGGAACATGATGAGCTGTGCGAGGAAGACCTGAGTAGATTATACGACGTTTTTTTAGATAAGATTAAAAATACGGTATATCAGACCAGGCTGAGTACCCAGGAAAAAACTTTGACGGATAATAGGAATGTTTTCTGCGAATTGAGCAAAGAGGATAAGTGTGTTGTTCTTTCAGAAATATTGCATATGTTCCAGTGCCAGAGCGGCGCTGCTAATTTGAAATTAATGAACGGACCTGCAAATGCTGGCATATTGTTATTAAATAAAGTTATTTCTAAATGTAATCAGATTGCTATCATCCATCAGTCTCCAACAGGAATCTATGAGCAGGAGATTGATCTGAAGAAAATATGAGCTGGCGTATAGTAGTTATCTCCAGAAGGTCAAAACTGGACTATCAAATGGGTTATATGGTAGTCAGAAATGAAGAGATAACAAAGATTCATCTGGGTGAGATATCGACAGTGCTGATTGAATCTACAGCGGTATCGGTCACTGCCAGCCTATTATCAGAACTGGCGAAAAAGAAGATTAAGGTCATATTTTGTGATGAGAAGCGGAATCCGTCTTCGGAACTGGTCAGCTATTATGGCAGTCATGACACAAGTAACAAGGTACGCTGCCAGATTAAGTGGCTGACGGAGACGAAGGAGGCTGTCTGGACAGAGATTGTGTCGGAAAAGATAAGAAAACAAAAGGAACTGTTGGAATATCTGGGGAAGGGAGAGTCAGAGCTATTAGATTCATACATAGAAGAAATTCATTGGAACGATGAGACAAACCGGGAGGGACATGCCGCGAAAGTGTATTTTAACGCACTTTTTGGAATGAGTTTTACCAGAACTGCGGATACACTGGAAAATGCCGCGCTGAATTACGGATACGCGATTATCTTATCCGCATTTACCAGGGAAATTACGGCGAATGGATATATTACCCAGCTTGGATTGTTTCATGATAATATGTTCAACCAGTTTAATCTTGCATCTGATCTGATGGAGCCGTTTAGAATCCTGGTAGATCAAAAAGTAGCGGGGATGGAATTGAAAGAGTTTGCACATCAGGAGAAAATGGAGATAGTCAATCTGCTGAATCAGGAAGTAAGAATAGACGGGAAAGTCCAATATGTGAATAATGCGGTAAAAATATATTGCAAAAGCGTGTTTGATGCCTTGAATGAAAATGACAGCTCACTGATTCGGTTTTACGGTTTTGAGTTATAGGTTTATGAGAGTATTGGTGTTTTTTGACCTTCCGGTAATAACCGGGGAACAGAGAAGAGCGTATACAAAATTTAGAAAGTTTCTGTTGAAAAGTGGTTTTCTGATGCTGCAGGAATCCGTTTACTGCAAATTGGCGTTAAATGGAACTGCGGTCAGAGGAATTGTTGACAGTGTACATAAGAATAGTCCGGAGGAAGGTCTGGTGCAATTACTGACCGTGACGGAAAAACAGTATGCGAAAATGGATCTGATTATCGGAGAGGTGAAAAGCGAGGTGCTAGACAGTGATGAAAGGCTGGTGGTCTTATGAAACTGGTACATCCAACGCTGGAGGGGCAGCTTATATTGAGCGCCGAGAAACCATGTGTGTGGGTGATAGAATCTCCGAGAGATTTTTCGGCATATATACAGGAACTATTCCGGCAGTCTGAAGGAAAAGAAGGTCAGTTTGTGCTTTCCGAGGGAGCGGAGGAAAAAGACGTTTCAAAATGTGTGGAAGTAATTTTTAACCCCTTTGCTGTGAATATTAATGACAGGAAAGTACTGAACAAATTATATTCCGAGCTGTCTGAACTGGCAGTGGGCGAAGAAATGTACATAAGGACACAGGAGATAAAAAATGATCTGCTGGCATATTTTCTGGAATTAGAACATACTAGCACTTATATTTTAGAAGCAGATGCGGAATTGGATATAACTGCGATTTTGAAAGCAATAGGCATAAGGTTCAGTGACTATGCAGGTGATTTTGTCGGGAATCTAAATCAGTACATTAGGATTATGGCGGAACTGCTGCACAAAGGAGTAATTGTATTGGTAAATATAGGAAGCTATATTTCTGAAGAAAAGGTTGGGCAGATAATACAAAATGCACTTTATAATGAGATTGCATTATTGATGGTAGAGAATGTGCAAAGGGAGTTGAAAGATAATGTATATCAGTATATAATTGATAAAGACGGATGCGAGATATTTTGAATATTTTTTTGCAAACCGTTTTTGAGATTAAAATATAGGAATATGCTCAATTTAATAATTAGAGTAATTCCGATAAAGCTTGGGTGCCGGAAATTTATGCAGATGATGGCATATCATTTTTGAATTTGAGGTTTGAGAATGATGTAAAAATGTATGGTACTCAAGCTGCATCCCCGGGAATTACTATAGCGGAGATGTTTGAGAATGATGTAAAAATGTATGGTACTCAAGCTCATGTCAGTATAATAATTTACGAACTGGGTTTGAGAATGATGTAAAAATGTATGGTACTCAAGCAAAATGTTAGCATCCCGATTTGTTAAGACAGTTTGAGAATGATGTAAAAATGTATGGTACTCAAGCATCATGGTTAAAGAAAACCTTCCCTCCATGTTTGAGAATGATGTAAAAATGTATGGTACTCAAGCGATCTTTTCCGGCAATCCCTTGAAAAACTTGTTTGAGAATGATGTAAAAATGTATGGTACTCAAGCTTTTGCTACTTTTACTTTTGTCTTTGTTTTGTTTGAGAATGATGTAAAAATGTATGGTACTCAAGCTGAAACATATGAGATTATGCATGAGATTGGGTTTGAGAATGATGTAAAAATGTATGGTACTCAAGCCAATCGTCATTTTCTTCCAGTAAGTCAACGGTTTGAGAATGATGTAAAAATGTATGGTACTCAAGCTAATAAACAGTTTTGCAAAAAATGCCGAATGTTTGAGAATGATGTAAAAATGTATGGTACTCAAGCAAAGAAAATTGCAGTGGTGACATATGATGGGTTTGAGAATGATGTAAAAATGTATGGTACTCAAGCTGTTCTTATGTCTGTTATTGTTGTTGCAAGTTTGAGAATGATGTAAAAATGTATGGTACTCAAGCAACTTCCACCACCAAGCCACGATGGGATGTGTTTGAGAATGATGTAAAAATGTATGGTACTCAAGCTACTACAAATGCATTACGATCACAAGATAAGTTTGAGAATGATGTAAAAATGTATGGTACTCAAGCCATAGTTTTCACTTTTCATACTGCAGCAAAGTTTGAGAATGATGTAAAAATGTATGGTACTCAAGCAGGGCTAAATTTTGAACTTGCTGAAGAAGAGTTTGAGAATGATGTAAAAATGTATGGTACTCAAGTCTCGGCCCCTCCAGTACTTCTTTCTGTGTTGTTTGAGAATGATGTAAAAATGTATGGTACTCAAGCTCCACAGTTCCCGGTTGCTGAGGACGCTCATTTGAGAATGATGTAAAAATGCAGCAATAATTAAAAAGGTTTGGCGCTATGCAGGTGTCAAATCTTTTTTTATCTACTTTACAATCTTTATATAAAAACGTACAATATTTAATTAGAAGTAAGAGTGTTCAGAAAGAAACTGATTAAAAATGCAAGAAAAGGGGATCAGTTTCCATACATTATCTGCGCTTGATTGCCTGACATTTTTACATCATTTATCAGTGATGAGATATCGGATTTCCAGACAGATGTGTACTATCAGAATCCAAGCTATCTGGAATGCTCATACAAAGCGGGCTGTCTGCTGGATTGACATAAGCTTTTGCGCCAGACTGCCATCGGCGGCATGGGAATCAGGGGGAAAAAAGAGTGACAAAAAGAACAATAGATCATTTTAATCTGGCACAGATCTGCGAGTCCGGGCAATGCTTCCGCATGACGCAGAGAGGTGAGGATACATACTGTATAATAGCCGCCGGCAGATACCTGGAGGCAGAGCAGCGTGGGAGAGAATGTGTCTTTTCCTGCGGTGAAGAGGAATTTGAGGATTTTTGGAAAGCGTATTTTGACCTGGAGGGAGACTATTCTTTTTATCTGTCCCAGATCAACCCGAACGACAGTTATCTTAGGAACGCAGCGGAGTTTGGAGAGGGGATCAGGATCCTTCGCCAGGATCTGTGGGAGGTTATCGCATCCTTTATCATCTCTCAACAGAATAATATCGTCAGGATACGAAGGTGCATAGCCAACATCTGTGAGCGGTACGGAGAGCCGAAAAAGAACTTCCGGGGAGAGGAGTATTTTGCGTTCCCAGAGCCCGGGGCGCTTTCGTGCCTGCCTGAGGATGCCCTTAAGGAATGCGGGCTCGGCTACCGCAGCAAATATATCGTGCGGACGGCGGGAAGTATCGCGGATGGAGAGACAGATCTTGGGAAGATCCGCAGGATGACTTACAGACAGGCCAAAGCGGAGCTTTTGAAGTTGTTCGGGGTGGGAGAGAAGGTGGCGGATTGTATCTGTCTGCTTGGGCTGCACCATATGCAGGCGTTTCCGGTTGATACGCATGTCCGGCAGGCTTTGGAGAAGTACTATAAGCGGGGATTTCCCAAAAGGCGTTATAAAGGATATGAAGGGATCCTGCAGCAGTATATTTTTTACTGGGAGCTTAAGCACGCAAGAAGCCCGTCAGAAGCCCCGAGGCCGGGGAGAAAACAGGAGGTGTGATATGTTTCATCTATTTAAGCCAAAAGAGACAAAGCATTTGACATACGACAAGGAAAATCAGAAGCCGGTGATCCGCTGCAGCATCTGTACGGGAGAGCAGGTGGCCGGGTTTAAAGATGTGCATACAGGGAAGTTCACGGACATCATGCTTATCCGGGATGAAAAGGATCTGGAGGAGTTTAAGGCGATGTACAAGATTACAGAGATCAGAAAGGAGTTTTGATGATGAGTGAGTGCAGGAACAGTATTTTTCACCGGACGAGTGTAAGGCAGTATGAGGACAGGCCGGTGGAGAAAGAGAAGGTGGGGCTGATGCTGAGGGCGGCTATGGCGGCGCCGTCGGCGATGAATCAGCAGCCGTGGGAATATTATGTAGTGACGCGGCGGGAGATGATCGGGAGGCTGGCGGAAAGTACGCCTTATACGGGCTGCGCGAAGGAGGCGCCTCTGGTATTCGTGGCGTGTTACCGCAGGGAATGCCTGCGCCCCATGTATGCGCACATTGATCTGAGTGCGTCGGTGGAAAATCTTCTGCTTGAGGCGGATGCGCTGGGGCTTGGAGCGGTGTGGATGGGGATCGCGCCGCTTGAGGACCGGATGGAGACGGTGAAGGAGATCGTGGATATGCCCGATGGGCTGGAGGCATTTGCACTCATCGCCTGTGGCTATCCGGCAAAGGAGCAGACACAGCAGGACAGGTACGACGAGACAAGGGTTCATTATATTGATTAGTGATACAATCGGTTTGTCATTCTCCGAGATTGGGCGTGAACGCTTTCCACTCGCCCGGCTTCAGGCTTTTGTCAAGGGTGATGCCGTCTATGGAGATGCGTTTTAAGCCGATGACACAGCATCCTGCGGTTTTCATCATCCGCCGGATCTGGTGCTTGCGCCCTTCGGTAATGGTGATGCGTCCGGTAACGACAGGGTGATCCGGGCGGTTATGATTCGTCGCTTCCTGGATCTCCGGGTGCAGGGAAGGGAGGATTTGTGATAGGACGCAGGCGCCGGTGGCCTGGATATGGCACGGGGCGGTGAGGACAGAAGAACCCTTCAAATATACGCCGCTTTCCAGAGATTTAATCTTTTCGGCATCAAGCATTCCCAACGCGGTGAATTCGTAAGTCTTTTCCTTGTGATGGTCAGGATGGGTCATGAGCTGGTTCCATTTCCCGTCATCCGTGATGAAGAGAAGTCCCTCGGTCTGACGGTCGAGGCGCCCGGCGGGGGACAGATTTTCATGACCGCATTCCCGGAAATAGTCCATCACCGTGGGATAACGGGGGTCCCGCCTGGCGGTGACACAGCCGAATGGCTTGTAAAACATATAGTAGTGAAACATGGTATCCTCCTAAGATCAGTATTCCCGGTAAATAAAAATCTCCGCTAATAAGCTTCGTTTTGAACCATATTAGCGGAGGTGGGGTGATCTGTCAAGGAAAATAAAGCGGCGCGCTTATAGATAGCTCCGCAGATCTTTGCTCAGCTTTTCTTCAATAGAGATCAGCTTCTTACACAGCCCTTTAGAGGTGCTGCTGGCTTTCGTGTACTGATTCAGATATTTGTTCAGGGTCTTTATCCCCATATCGCAGCCATCGGTAATCAGGTCGGCCACTGTCGCATCACTTTCATCCAGTCCCATCTTTACATTTGTCTTAAGCCACGACATGCCCTTTGCCATCGGGGAAGGCTCCTTGTACTCGCTTCCGTGCTGGACTAAAAGGGTATGGATCTCGTTGCCCAGCGTGCGGTGCTCTTCCTTGCTGTCTGCAAGGAGCTTCTTGAGCTTTGCGTCTTTTGTCTTTTCCAGTATTTCGTCGATAGAGACGACCGCCATCTTTGTGCCGGCATCACATTCTTTCAATAAGTTGATCGTATCATTGTTTTCCATAATGTACCTCCATAGAAAGTTTAATTCTTAGCATTCCCTCTTTTGGAAATATTATGCAGCCGCGCCCAAAAGTCGGTGAGAATCAGCCGCTTAGGCTGTACCCGGGAAGCTTTCCGCCAAGAGCAGCCAGTTGGCCCGCCACCAGCGCATGATCTGCCAGTAGCCTGCGCCGCCGAGACCGTACTCTTTGATAAGGCCGAATTTGGCCTGGATGCTCCGGACGTCCTCGAACCAGACTTCGTGGTAGACGCTGTCCTTTGTGTAGTTAAAATAGGGAGACTGGGCGGTGCTGTCAAAATAAATCCCGGCACTGTTCCGAATGGCGATCTGCACGGCTTCTACATTGCCGATGGTGACGGCGACTGTCGTTCCCTGCTCGAAGGGGAGCGCCCAGTCGTAGCCGTAATTGGGAATGCCGAGGTGGATTTTCTCAGGCGGGATCTCCGTGACGGCGTAATCTACCACGCGACGCACCATGTTCAGCGGGGCGACCGCCATGTTCGGGCCGTATTTATAGCCCCATTCGTAGGTCATCAAAAGGACATAATCAGCCGCCGCGCCTAAAGCGGCGTAATCCTTACCCTCATACAGAAGCCCTGGCTGGTCTGCGGATGTTTTGGGGGCGAGGGCGACAGATACGGTAAAGCCGTAAGGATGAAGCGTATCTGCAAGGTCATTTACAAAGGCGGTGAAGAGATCCCTGTCATCGGCTAATATGTATTCAAAATCCACGTCTACCCCGGCGTATCCTTTTGTGCGCATGACGGATAGTAATTGCCAGATCAGGTTTTCCTTGTAGGCGCCATTGCGTACGACAGAGGAGATCAGGTTATTGTTGAACTGGCCGGAGGAGTCAAGGGGCGTCAGCGTGAGGATGGGCCTTACGTCCGCCTGCCACGCGGCAGAGATCATCCAACTGTCGTCATTGGGAGGATAGACAAGGTCGCCCTGCGGGGTGAAGCCGTAGGAAAATATGGAAAGCTCAGTGAGAAACGGAAGCGTCTGGGTGAGCACCCAGTTGCTGATATACGTATAGGCGTATCCATTTGCCTGGATGTAAGGCTTGCCGGAGGGAACAGACCCGTCGGCAATAAAGAGTGATTGTCCGACGGCCAGTGCATAGGGGTAGATAAGCTGGTTGTCATAGATGACAGACTCTGCGGAGATTCCGTATGAAGCGGCGATGGTATCCACAGTGTCTCCGGGAGCTACAGTATATATTGCCATAAAAGCCTCAGTCTTGTTTTTTCTAATATATGTGGATAATGTGAGGTTTGTTACTACTTGCGCAGCATATTTTTTTCTTGACCCTGCTTTTGGGGCCATGGTAAAGTAAAGGAAGTATATGCGTGTGCATAGGACTTACCTTTCAGGATGAGAATTTAGAGAGTCAGGGGGAAGAGAGAGATGAAAAAAAATAATCCGGCTGCATTGCTGCCGATCGGCGTGTTTTTGGTCCTGTATCTGGGACTTGGTATTTTGTTCGAGTATGTGATGAAGATTCCGATGGGTTTCTACAATATACCGATTGTAGTTGCATTTCTGGCGGCGATCCTGGTGGCGTGCCTGCAGAACAGGGGCGTGAAATTTGATGATAAGCTTGGGATTATGGCGCAGGGGATGGCAGATAAGAATATTATTACGATGTTGCTGATCTTTTTGACGGCAGGTGCGTTTGTGGGAGTAGTGGGAAGGAGCAGCGCGGAGAGTGTCGCCTACTTTATGCTTTCGCTGATCCCGGCAAAGTTCGCGGTGGCGGTACTGTTTGTGGTAGCATGCTTTGTCTCTACGGCGATGGGAACTTCCGTGGGGACGATCACACTGATTACGCCGATCGCGGTGACGGTGGCGCAGGCTTCGGGCTTCAGCCTGCCTCTTTGTATCGGCTCGGTCATGGGCGGAGCTATGTTCGGAGATAACCTTTCCTTTATCTCTGACACGACTATTGCGGCCTGCAACGGGCAGGGCTGCGCTATGAAGGATAAGTTCCGGGAGAACTTCGGTATTGCTTTTCCGGCAGCAGCCGTTACCCTGATCTTGATTCTTGTATTGTCTCTGCGCACGGATCTTGGTGGCGCGGTGGCGAAGGAGTACAATCTGATACAGATCATACCGTATGTCCTGGTGCTGATCGGTGGTATCGTCGGGATCAATGTGTTCGTGGTGCTGCTGATCGGGATCGTCTCTGGTTCGCTTATCATGCTGGCTACCGGCCAGACTGCGCCGACGGATCTTCTCGCCAATATGGGCTCGGGAGTTTCTGGCATGTTCGAGACATGTATGGTAGCTGTCCTTGTGGCGGCGATGTGCGCGCTCATCCGGGAATACGGCGGATTTGAGGCGCTTTTGTCAGCGATCCGGCGTGTGTTCAAGGGGAGGAAGGGCGGACAGCTCGGCATGGGGCTTCTTGTCTGCGCTATGGATATTGCAACGGCGAATAATACGGTTGCGATCGTTATGGCGAATCCGATCGCGAAGGAGATGGCCCATGAGTACGGGGTCACTCCGAGAAAGACGGCGTCCCTTCTGGATACCTTTTCCTGTATCTCGCAGGGGGCGATCCCTTACGGCGCCCAGATGCTGGTGGCGATCTCGGCGGCCAGTGAGCTTGGCTTTGAGGTGACGGCGTTCAATATCATCCCGAACCTTTTCTACCCGGGGCTTCTGCTGATCAGCTCATTAGTGTTTATTTTCCTGATCCCGCAGAAAAATTATGACGGTTCGGACAAGTAAGAGGCAAAGCAGGATGTATGGTTAACGAGGTGAATAGATATACCTGATTAGATTTTGAAAAAAGCGTTGACTCCTGCGTAGCGTAACAGTTTATGTTGATATTACAGGGAGAATGGACCGTGGTATTTGTCAGTAAAGCAATTCAGATTTACTGTGGACGGGATAATGCCGGGATAAAATAGAACAAAAGAAAGTAGTTATTGCCGGGAGATGAGGTTGACGAAGCTTTCAGATAATGGTAGAATGAGCTTTAACTAATAAAAGCGTTAAAGGGGTAAAGTGTAATGCCGATTACAGAGATTTTAGAGGAAAATTGCCGGAAATATGGGGAAGATATCTGCCTGGTGGAGATCAACCCGCAGATGCCGGAGGACAGGCGGATCACGTGGAAGGAATATGAGCTGATGGAGCCTACATCTCCCACCTACTACCGTAGGGAGATTACGTGGAATGTGTTCAATGAGAAGGCGAACCGTTTTGCGAACCTTCTTTTGAGCCGCGGGGTGAAGAAGGGGGACAAGGTTGCGATTCTTTTGATGAACTGCCTGGAGTGGCTGCCCATATATTTTGGCGTATTAAAGACCGGAGCTTTGGCGGTGCCGCTTAATTTCCGTTATTCTTCGGAGGAGATCGAATACTGTCTGAACCTTTCTGCGTCGGATGTGCTTGTGTTCGGGTCGGAGTTTATCGGGCGTGTGGAGGAGATCGCGGATTCGATCTCGAAGAACAGGCTTGTCTTTTTTGTGGGAGACGGATGCCCTTCCTTTGCGGAGAGCTATGTGCAGCAGTCGGTGAACTGCTCCTGCCAGTCGCCGGATATCGTGCTGCGAGATGTGGACGATGCGGCAATCTATTTTTCGTCGGGGACGACCGGGTTCCCGAAAGCGATCTTACATAACCACGAGAGCCTGATGCATGCCTGCAAGGTGGAGCAGAGCCATCACCGGCAGACGAAGGAGGATATTTTCCTATGTATCCCGCCTCTCTACCATACGGGAGCGAAGATGCACTGGTTCGGAAGCTTTCTGACCGGCGGCAAGGGGATCCTGTTAAAGGGGACGGCTCCGGAGGTTATCTTAGATGCAGTATCCAAGGAAAAATGTTCTATAGTATGGCTTCTCGTTCCGTGGGCGCAGGATATTCTGGATGCGCTGGACAGAGGTGATGTGTGTCTTGATGATTACGAGCTGAGCCAGTGGAGGCTCATGCATATTGGTGCGCAGCCTGTTCCGCCGAGCCTTATCAAGCGGTGGAAGAAGTATTTTCCGAACCATAAGTACGATACGAATTACGGGCTCAGTGAGTCTATCGGCCCAGGCGCCGTGCATCTTGGGATTGACAATATCCACAAGGTGGGAGCTATCGGTAAGGCCGGATACGGCTGGAGGACCCGGATCGCGGATGAGAACGGCCAGGATGTTCGGCAGGGCGATGTAGGTGAGCTGCTTCTGTCCGGGCCGGGTGTGATGACCTGCTATTACCATGACGAGAAGGCCACCGCAGAGGTGCTGAAGGACGGCTGGCTCTACACCGGCGATATGGCCATGGAGGATGAGGACGGCTTTATCTTCCTTGTAGACCGCAAGAAGGATGTGATCATCAGCGGCGGAGAGAATCTGTATCCGGTTCAGATCGAAGACTTCATGCGCGCCCATGAGGCAGTGAAGGACGTGGCGGTCATCGGCCTGCCGGATAAGCGTCTCGGTGAGATCGCGGCGGCGATTGTTGAAGTGAAGGAGGGCGCTTCCTGTACGCAGGAGGAGCTGGAGAAGTTCTGTAAGAAGCTGCCGCGGTATAAGCGCCCGCACAAGTACATCTTTGCAGAGGTTCCGCGCAATGCCACGGGCAAGATCGAGAAGCCGAGGCTTCGCGAGATCTACTGCGGCAAGCGTCTGGTGGAAATGCAGAATAGAGGGTAGAGTGACTGCTGGTATATTGCACGTTCATTTGATATTGCTGCAATGGCAGACGACCTGGACGATTTCGTCTATAGATTCTTTCTTGCCGTCTGCCTCCCATTTTAAAAACACATTCAGAAGCGCTCCGCCGTAATAGTACAGATCATAGACGGAGTGCGGGTATACGGGCGCCACAAGCTTGGTGATATATTCATTGATGGCATGGATCATCAGCGAATGGAGGTTCGCATTGGCCAGAGTGAGGAAGAATACGGCGTACTGGTCGAAGAACAGGAAGGCGTGGCGGATATGCGCGGCGTCATAGAAAGTCTCGATGCCGATCGAGCGGCTGCACTCTTCCAGATAAAGCTCGATGATCTCGTGGAGATAACTGTTAAGAGCGTCGGTCTTTGACTGGAAATAGTGGTAGAAGGTCATACGTGACACGCCGGCCTTTTTGACGATATCCGAGATCGTGATCTCCTCAAAGATTTTGTTCTGCATTAAAACAATGATCGATTCGCCGATACACTGACGGGTGAACCGGTTCCGCTTTGTAAAATTCTGTCCCAAAATGCTTTTCATTAAAGAAATATCATGCTTCATCGGTATTCTCCTAAAAGTTTACATATCATACTTATCTGTAAATTGTATCATAGGAACAGGTGAGATACAATAACAAGTAGTAATAAAAACCACGTAATGATATGATGCACCATACGTAAAAGGAGAAGATCATGGGAGAGATAATTTTGCTTGCTGAGACAGGGTCGGATATTACAAAAGATGTGGCTGAAAAATACGGGATATATATCGTGCCGATGCATGTGTCCTTCGGGGAGGAGACGAAGGATGACGCCGCATTTCCGGCGGAAGAGGTATGCGGGTATTATGAGCGGACGGGAAAGCTTCCGAAGACGAGCGGGAGTGTTCCAGAGGACTTTGAAAAGATATATGACCGGATCCATGAGGAGCATCCTGACGGGCAGATCCTTTATCTGGCGTATTCTTCGGTGACGACCTGTTCCTATCAGAGCGGGCAGATCGCGGCGCAGGGGAGGGATTATGTCACCAGCATCGATACGAAGCATGTATCCGTGGGACAGTATGTCGTTGTTGTCACGATGGCCAAGCTTCTTAAGGAGCATCCGGAATGGACGGTTGAGGAGGCGGCTGAGAAGGCGAAGGAAGTGTCTGGACGCGTCCGGATGTGCTTCGTGCCGGATACGCTTGAGTTTTTGCGGGCGGGCGGAAGAGTGAGCAATGCGGCGGCGATGTGCGGGGCTTTGCTTAAGATCCATCCTCAGATCGATATCCTTGACGGGTATCTGAAGGCGACGAAAAAGCACAGAGGAAGTATGAAAAAGATCGTCGGGCAGTTGACGGAGAGTTACATTAGAGAGCAGAAGCTTGACCTGGATGAGATCTGGCTGATCTGTTCGCCGCGTATGTCGGATGAGGTCCGCGAAAATGCGGAAAAGGCAGCTTTAGACTGCGGCGCGAAGAAGGTGACGTGGGTGCAGACAGGAGGCGTTATCACCTGCCACGGAGGCCCGGGGGCGTTCGGGGTAGTTGGAATTTCTAAGTAGATATGATATAGTAACAATGCAGCAGGATATTTTCCAAAGGCGGTGATACCTGACTGTCCGGCACAGCTTTGCCTGGCAGTTGGGTATTTTTATCAATGTCCGGGAGCAGCGCTGTCAGGAAAATAGACAAGGAAGTTTGATTAAATGTGAATGGGTCAATACACTGGACCGGCCTGTCCGTTAGGCGGCAGGCAGTGAACAGGCAAGGGGGTACATATACAGTGGAAAAAAGTAAGATTTGCCGCGTGATATTCTATCTGGCAGGGCTTTTGCTCCTGGCGCTCGGCATCACGCTTAATACGAAGACGGGGCTCGGGGTATCGCCTATCATCTCGGTGGCTTTCAGCGTATCGGAGATACTTCATGCTAACTTCGGGGATATCACGTTTTTGTGGTATACGGTGTTCGTGCTTGCCGAGATACTTCTGCATACGGCAATGTCAAAAAGAAGCGAAGGATCAGGGAAATTCAGGGTGACGGATCTGAAAAGGACGATTGTGGCAGATGCCCTGCAGCTCCCTCTTTGCCTGGTGTTTACCCGGTTTATGAATCTGTTTTCGGCAGTGGTGCCGGAGCTTGAGACAGACTGTGCCGGGACATTTGCCGGAAGCTTTGCGGGGAGGCTTTTGTTTCTTGTCCTTGCCATAATCCTTACCGGCGTAGGGGCTGTCTGGTCGCTGGATATGCGCCTCGTCCCGAATCCTGGAGACGGTATTGTGCAGGCGCTGGGAGACTTTTTTGGCAGGGATGTAGGATTTGTCAAAAACTGTTTTGACGGGTTTAACATCAGTCTCACGGTCGGGGTAAGCCTGATTTTTGCAGGCCGCGTGATCGGAATCGGCATCGGGACGGTGCTTGCGGTTATCGGCGTCGGACGGGTGATGGCGCTGTTTAATTATCTGTTCTTACAGAAGGTGAACCGGGCTGCCGGGCTTTTTGAAGGCTGAGTGGTTTGCGAAAGATTATTATTCCAACAGGTTCATGCATTTGCGGCATAAACGGTGAGAAAATGGGAGCAGAACAGAAGTTGAAGAAAGGGGTACATTTATATGGAAAATATACATTCTATGATGGAGCTTGGCAAGGAGCTGGATGTTAAGTTTGAGGAGCTGGTCGAGAATTGCATGCGTTCCGGCGCCATCGACCAGAATCTTTACCTGGAATATGATGTAAAAAGGGGTCTGCGCGACTCCAATGGCAAGGGCGTGCTGACGGGCCTTACGGAGATCTCGGATGTGGTGGCCATGAAGCGGGTGAACGGCAAGTCTTACCCGGTGGAGGGCGAGCTTTATTATCAGGGGGTCAATGTGAGGGATATCGTGAGCGCCGAGGACAGGGAGCGTTTCCTGTTCGAGGAGGCGACGTATCTTTTGCTGTTCGGCAGGCTGCCGGTCAATGACGAGTTCGAGAATTTTATCCGGATACTGGGGAGTCTGCGTGAGCTTTCGGGACAGTTTGTCCGGGACGTGGTGATGAAAGCGCCTCCGGCCAATATTATGAATGCCCTGCAAAAATGTATCGTGCTTTTGTATTCCTATGATGCGAGGCCGGATGACATCTCGGTGTCCAATGTGCTCAGGCAGTCCCTGCAGCTTATCGCCAAGATGCCTATGATGAGTGTGTATGCCTATTATGCGTACCGGATGTTTCATTTTGACAAGACACTGATGGTGCGCCCGCCGAAGCCGGAGCTGTCCACCGCGGAAAATATCTTATACATGCTCCGCAAGGACGGCAAATATACCGATCTGGAGGCAAAGGTGCTTGATATCGCCCTTGTGCTCCATGCAGACCACGGCGGCGGGAATAACAGTACGTTTACCAACCATGTCGTGACAAGTTCCGGGACGGATACCTATTCGGCAGTAGCGGCGTCCATGTCCTCCCTCAAGGGGCCGCGCCACGGCGGCGCTAACCTGAAGGTCATGCAGATGTTCGATGATCTTAAGGAATCCTGCCCGGATGTTACCGACGAGCAGGCGGTGACGGAGTATTTGATCAGGGTGCTTGATAAAAAGGCATTTGACGGTGCAGGGCTGATCTACGGGATGGGCCATGCGGTCTATACCATATCTGACCCGAGGGAGGCCGTGCTTAAGGAATATGCAGAGAAGCTTTCGGAGGCGGAGGGAATGGAAGGGGAATTCGCCCTCTACAATATGGTGGAGCGTGTCGCATCAAAGCTTCTGATGGAGAGAAGGCAGCTCTTCAAGCCGATCTGTGCTAATGTAGACTTTTACAGTGGGCTTGTATACAGCATGCTTGGGATTCCTACAGAGCTTTTTACACCGATTTTTGCTATATCAAGGATTTCCGGCTGGAGCGCCCATCGGCTTGAGGAGCTGGTGAATAAAGGGAAGATCATCCGTCCCGCTTACAAATATGTAGGGTACCATGTGGATTATCAAAAGCTTGAAGAGCGGAAATAGATTTTGTAAATATAGCCTTGGGATGCTCTGTATGTTGTGGTTGTTTATTGATTATATCTATAAATACATCTGTTCATAAGTATAATCAATTGGACACATGATTCATGCAAGTTCATAATAATAGAGAAGAAACAAAATAGTTACACAAAGAGGAAAGAGAGGAAAGTAACATGAATTTGTATGATTCAAGGAAAAAACTCGCAGTTGCGGGGGTCTTATGCGGAGCGGTCGCGGCGGTTCTGGCTTATTTCGGGAATCCGGCGAACATGGCGTTCTGTATTGCGTGCTTTGTGCGTGATATGGCAGGGTCTCTCGGCATGCACCAGGCAGAGGTTGTCCAGTATGCAAGGCCGGAGATCACGGGACTGGTGCTGGGCGCGTTTCTGATCTCCGTTGCGACGAAGGAGTACCGCTCGACAGCAGGTTCATCGCCGATGATCCGCTTTATTCTGGGAATGGTCATTATGATCGGATCCCTTGTGTTCCTAGGCTGCCCGCTTCGTATGGTGATCCGTATGTCGGCAGGCGACCTGAATGCATGGGTTGCGCTGGTCGGATTCATTCTTGGTGTGGCGACAGGTACATTTGCGCTGAAGAAAGGCTTCAGCCTGGGACGTTCCCACGATACCGGGAAGGAGAGCGGCGCAGTGCTGCCAATCCTTTTGGCGGGCGTACTGGTACTTGGCGTGATGGGACTGTTGAAGGCCAGTGAGGCAGGTCCGGGAAGCATGCATGCTCCGATTATCTTGTCGCTGATCGGCGGTCTTGTATTTGGCGCTCTTGCCCAGAAGGCAAGGATGTGCTTTGCCGGCGGGATCCGCGACGTGATCCTGATGAAGAACTTTGATCTGCTGACAGTTATCGGCGGCGTGTTTGTCGTAATGCTTGTATTTAATCTTGCGATGGGCAAATTCGTAGTAGGATTCGATACACCGGGGATTATCGCGCATTCGGATCATCTGTGGAATATCCTTGGCATGTACGCTGTCGGATTTGCCGCTGTGCTTGCAGGAGGCTGCCCGCTTCGTCAGCTGATTCTGGCAGGCCAGGGTTCATCCGATGCGGCAGTGACGGTGCTGGGGCTGTTTGTGGGAGCTGCGCTCTGCCATAACCTGGGACTTGCATCAAGCGGAACGGCGCTTAACGCAGAGACGAACGAGGTAGTTGCAGGAGCGGCTACACCGGCCGGCAAGACGGCAGTTATCATCTGCATCGTCGTATGCTTTATCATTGCATTTACAAACAAACGGGAAAATGTGAAATAGGAGGGCTTGTAATATGAAAGAAGTAGACGCAAGAGGTCTTTCCTGTCCGGAGCCGATTATGCTGACAGCGGAGGCTTTAAAGAGTGGTAACGGGCCGGTGAAGGTGTTAGTCAGTGAGCCTCACCAGAAGACGAATGTGGAGAAGCTTGCGAAGGACCGCGGGAAAAAGACGAAGACAAAGGAGATCGATACAGGATTTGAGATCGTGATCGAATAAAATATAGTGACGGCCGTTCGGCAGCAGGCTCCCTGAGGGATAAGCTGCCGGGCGGTCTTTTTATATGTCCGGCTGTCTTAAGAAAAAAATAACTGGATTTCTCAGACAGAATGATATACACTTTTAGAGGAAACATCGGTTGTTGTCCATGGAGTGAACAGTGTGTAGCAGTCTTGAGCTGAAAAAGGATTCGGGAGAAAGGGATATGGCAAAACAGACAAAAGGATATTGTAAATACTGCGGAAAAGAATTTGCGAAGAGCGGGATACTTTCTGGTGTATGGACTGTCTGCGCGAGATAAATAAGGAGGAGTTAGAAGACGAAGAAGACGCAGAGGAATCTATGGAATGGATGGAGGATGAAATTGCAGAGTACTATCTGCCGGTATGTAATTCCACGCGGATGGGTGTCTGCGGATATGAAGGGAGCGAAGTTTATCCTGACCAGTTCGTGCCGGATAAAAAGAAAGACTAATGCAATGCTGTACTAGGGCAGCTGCGGGGAAGGGTTGCGCGGGGAATATAGGATAGAAGGCAAAAACGAAAGATAAGGGGATATTGAGATTATGGCTGATTTTTTATATGTAATTGTAAAGATGATCGCGGTTATCCACGATATGATTATGACCTGGAACGATAGTTTTGAGACGGTATTTTCAGATAAAGAGCTTCATTTCCTTGTGATCGGATTTTTAGGGATGGGGATGCTTTTTGTGATCTATCCGTTGTTTAAGCTGCTGAGTGAGAACCATGTGCTGGTGATCGCCTGGATCTATGTGTTTACGGTGATCATCGTGATTGTGTTTGCCATTGAGATCGGTCAGGGGATCACGGGGACCGGGACGATGGACTTTGATGATATCGTGGCGGGCGTGGCAGGATTTATGGCGATGTTTATCGCATTTGTCGTCGCGCGGGCGGTTGTGAAGGGGGTATTCCGGCTGATCCGGTCGCTGTTCGGCGGTGGCAAGCGAAGAAGGAAAGACTATGATTATTATGATTAGGAAGGATTGGAGAAAATGATGGAAAATAAAGTATTGGCAGTTGTGGCAGGCGAAGAGGTTACGGAGCAGGATCTTAATGATTTTATGGAGAATGTTCCTCAGGATCAGCAGGCATATCGGACGAATCCGCAGTTCAGACAGCAGTATCTGGAGCAGCTTATCGCGCTGCGTATGTTTACGAAGGAGGGCGAGGAGTTAAAGCTTGATGAAACTGAGGAATTTCAGAAGATCATGGAGGGGGCAAGGAAGGATATCCTTGCGCAGATGATGATCTCCGAGACGATAAAGGATATCGCGGTCACTGATGAGGAGGCAGAGAGCTATTTTCAGGCGAATAAGCGCCGGTTTGTCAAGGGCGAGACGGTGAAGGCAAGGCATATTCTGACGGAGACGGAGGAGAGATGCGCGGAGATTCTGGCGGAGATTGAAGGCGGCGGGAAGACCTTCGAGGATGCGGCGAAGGAGTATTCCACCTGTCCGTCCGGGCAGAGAGGGGGAGACCTTGGCGAATTCGGTAAGGGACAGATGGTCCCGGAGTTCGAGAAGGCAGCGTTCGGCGCAGAAACCGGCAAGATCATCGGTCCGGTGAAGACAAGCTTTGGATACCATCTGATCAAAGTAGAAGAAAAGAGCGGGGCTTCCGATACGACCTATGCGGATGTGAGCGGGACGATCAAGGCGAATCTTCTTCACCAGAAGCAGAATGACGCTTACAATGCGAAGGTGAAAGAGTTAAAGGAGAAGTATATTCAAAAATAGTGATGGAGGCTCTTTGTAAAATAGAAAACAGATAACGAAAAAAGAACGGTATAGCCAGATAAGGCTGTACCGTTTTTATATTATACGGATATAGGATCGACAATGAAAGATAAGCGATTTTATCATAGATTATCCCAATCTGCGAAATGGCCTAAGCACTGCAGCAAAGCTTCATTAATACAACGACCCCAGGTCGATATTGGCTCAATCCACGTAACTTATTATACTTACAACGGTAGTATTTGTCAATTACCAAAAAATGCAATGTGCGGTATTGCAGTGTTTTACGGGCAAATCCTGCTTATTCTAAGTAGATTTATTTCTATTAGGGGTCAAAAACATGGTCAGGAGGAAGAAAAAGGATGTCAAGACGCGGAGAAAACATCAGAAAAAGAAAGGACGGGAGATGGGAGGGACGGTATTCGATACGGGATCCGCATACCGGATGCAGCCAGGTGCGTTCGGTTTATGCCAGGAGCTACGGGGAAGTTAAGGAAAAATTATACAAAGCAAGGCAGTCGGTGAAAAGTATTTCAAAAAAGCAGAGCAAGAGTTCAAAAGTCTGTTTCCATATGGCGGCGGAAGAATGGCTGAGTGTTATCTGCAGCGAAAAGAAACATTCAACCTATGTGAAATATCGCTCAGTATACAAAAAATATATTCAGGAAAAAGTCGGCGGAGTATTGTTTTCGGAGCTGGATTCGGAAGCCCTGGCCGGCATCTTTCAAATGGAGGAGAAGAAATTTTTGTCAAACAGTTTACAAAACAGTATCTCCTGTGTGATAAACCAGATTCTTGATTATGCTGTTTCGCAACATTATTCCTCTACAATAAATTATTCCAGGCCCAGGCGCAGGAAAGAGCCAAGGCTGACGGAAGTCCTGAACCTGTCTGAACAGACGAGGCTGTTCCACTATCTTTATGATGAGATGGATATTTATAAATTAGGAATTATCGTCTGCATCTCGACGGGGCTCCGCCTGGGCGAGATCTGTTCGCTGAAATGGGATGATATTGATTTTGCAGACAAAACGATGTGTGTCAACACGACTGTACAACGGATGTCGATAGAAGGAAAAGGTACCAGGACAGCGCTTCTTGAGGGAGAACCGAAAAGTATATTTTCCAAACGGGAGATTCCGCTATCAGACGATCTTGCGAAGATGCTTCATGATTATCGCACCGGCGCCGGTGAATATGTCATTAATAAAAATAAGCCGATGGAACCGAGAACATACCAGAACAAATTTCACAAATATCTTCAGTTTGCCGGAATAAAGAAGACAAATTTCCATACACTCCGTCACACTTTTGCGACAAACTGCGTTAATGGCGGGGTGGATATTAAGAGCCTGAGCGAGATATTAGGCCATTCTGATGTCAAGATAACGCTGAACCGATATATCCACCCGACGGAAGAAGTAAAACGCAAGTATATGAACTCACTTTCGGCTATTTATGGTCAATTTTTGGGTCAGCAATGATGAGAAAGCGCGCATTTACGGGGAATAACCGTACTTTTTCGCAGATTGGGATAATCTACGAAATTCATGCCTGCCTGGACATGAACGCTATATATATTGCGAAATCCACGTCAGATGAAAAATTGCGATCATAAGCAGTTTGCCATGTGTTTTCGTAAATATAAGGCAGAAAGCAGATTGTTTCTGTACAAAACGGAGGTGTGCAGCCCAGATGGCAATGTGTCTATATGAGCATAATCAGAATGCCTATACATCAGTTGCGGCTATGCTTTCCAGTACGGGTAAAGCGGCCGTCATTCATCCTACCGGAACAGGAAAATCGTTTATCGGGTTCAAACTGTGTGAGGATCATCCGGAGAAAAAGATCTGCTGGCTGTCCCCGTCAAAATATATATTTGACACGCAGCTTGAGAACCTTGCGTGTGCCAGTGAAGGCTATCAGCCGGAAAATGTGGAGTTTATTACCTACGCGCGGCTGATGAATATGACGGATTTAGAGATGAAGGAGATTAAGCCGGATTATATTATCCTTGACGAGTTCCACCGGTGCGGGGCGGCCGCCTGGGGGCAGGGGGTTGGCCGGCTTCTTGCCATGTACGGCGAAGTTCCGCTTTTGGGGCTTTCGGCTACGGCAGTCCGCTATCTGGATAACCAGAGGGATATGTCAGATGAATTATTTGACGGACATATTGCCAGCAGGATGACCCTGGGGGAGGCGATCGTAAGAGGTATATTGCATCCGCCGAAATACGTCCAGTCTGTTTACTCGTATATGGATGATCTGGAAAAATACAGTGAGAAGGTCTGCCAGATTAAGAATAAAAAGCGCAGGGAGCAGGCGGAGGACTGCCTAGAGCAGTTAAAGAGAGCGCTGGACAAAGCGGAAGGCCTGGACGTGCTTTTTGACAGGCACATGACTGAACGGCGCGGCAAGTATATCGTGTTCTGCGCTAATTTTGAAGCTATGCGGGAAGCCATGGGTAAGGTGAAGGAGTGGTTTCATCTGGTCGATGAAGCGCCTCACGTTTATTCTTTATATACTGAAGATCCCGCTGCAAGCGAGTCGTTTAAGCGGTTCAGGGAAGACGGGGACGAGCGCCGCCTGAAGCTGCTTTTCTGCATAGATGCCCTGAATGAGGGCGTGCATGTGGAAAATGTGTCCGGGGTCATCCTTCTTCGCCCGACAGTATCTCCTGTCGTTTACAAACAGCAGATCGGAAGGGCGTTATCCGCATCTAAGCAGACAAAACCAGTGATCTTTGACGTGGTGAATAATATTGAAAATCTATACAGTATAGATGCGGTCAAAGAAGAAATGGAAGCGGCTCTTGATTTTATGAGGGACAGCGGTTCTGAAAAAGAGATAGCTAATAAAACATTTGAGGTGACCGGCGAGCTAAAGGACTGCCTGAGGCTCTTTCGCGCCATGGAGGGGGCTTTGACCGCGTCGTGGGATGTGATGTATCTCGAAGCGAAAAGATACCATGCAAAACATGGCGACTTGCTTCCGGTGCTGGCTTATGAGACGGATTCCGGGTACGCGCTTGGAAGGTGGGTGGCTACGCAGCGGATGAACCGCAGGAAAAACGATCCGTGTATGACGAAGGAGAGGATAGCTGCTCTGGATAAAATCGGAATGAACTGGGATTCTGCTGAGGATAGAACCTGGAATACATTTTATGAAGCGGCTGTTGATTATTATGCAAAGCATGGCAATCTGGATATCCCGGCTCAATATGAGACAGAGAGCGGAGTACGGCTCGGGCGTCTGTACCGGGGGATAAGGAAGAAATATGCCGAGGGAAAGCTTTCTGCGGAGAAGATCACGCAGTTAGAGGAAATCGGAATCGAATGGAATTCCGTACTGGTACGCAGGTGGATGAAGTATTACGAGCTTGCGGCGGAGTATTACAGGGAACATGGCGATTTGAATATTCCTTATGACTATATCGCGGATGGCTTGAAGGTAGGGATCTGGATATCCTCACAGAGGGAAAGCTACGGCATGGGGCGGCTCTCCAAGGAGCAGGCCGAACTTCTCGACGGCATTGGTATGAGCTGGGACAGATTCGAGAGCAAGTGGGAACAAGGCTATGGCTACTGCCAGCGTTATGCCAGGGAATATGGGGATATCAACCAAATCTCGGAAGATTTCCAATTCGGTAGTTTCAAGCCGATCGTCTGGATCCGCACCCAGAGGTACCGGAAGCGGATCGGGAAGCTTTCGCAGGAGCGGATAGAAAGACTGGAAGCGATAGGACTCGCCTGGAATAAGAATCAGGCGTTTTGGGAAAAGGGATACGCCCATGCTGTGGAATATGTAAAGGAGCACGGAAGTATCCGGATGCCCGCGAATTATGTCTGCGAAGACGGCTTTAAGCTCAAGGGATGGCTGAATAACCAGCATACGAAGATGAAGAACAGGAAGCTGTCGGAGGAGCAGGCGGAGAAGCTTGGGGCGATTGGGTTCGTGTAGAAATCCGATGCAGAGGAGAGCGGGGAGGCGTAAGACGTTATGTATAAATTGGATTTTGGGTTAAAGAAGATCATCTCTCCTATACATATCATAGAGCCTTTTGATCTGAGATTTGACAATGGAGAAAAGCTGGCCGGTTATGAGTTTGATAAATCATATTTGGTTAAAAGCATTAAAGCGGTTGGTGGAGAGGCGCAGATCGTGCTTGAGGAGAATAAGCAGATCAACCGTATGGATTGGACTGAAGAAGATGCGGTGAGCTTTTTTTGAAAATTGTCTTGACTTTGGAAGGTTTTGATAGAAGCGGGTGTGCCCAAGATGCATTGCGCAGCTTGTGTGATTTGCGATGTAAAAGTGAGTGTAGATGATGAAAATATGGAGCGGATATGGCGAATTTCATTTTTAGGGCAAAAGAGGAATGCTAATCATGGAAAAGAGAATAATTTCATTTAGTCCGCCTGATATTACGGAGGCGGAGATTGCGGAAGTAGCAGATACACTTCGCTCTGGATGGATCACAACGGGACCGAGGACAAAACTGTTGGAGAAAAAGCTGGCAGAATATTGCCATACCAGCAGAGTTGTGTGCCTGAATTCTGCCACGGCAGCGGAGGAGTTAAATCTTCGTATTCTCGGAATAGGTGAAGGGGACGAAGTACTGGTTCCGGCTTATACTTATACGGCTTCTGCATCTGCAGCGATCCATGCTGGGGCAACGGTAAAGTTTATCGATTCCCAGAAGGATTGTGTGGAGATGGATTATGATGCGGTAGAAGCTGCGATTACGGAAAAGACCAAAGCAATTATTGCTGTTGATCTTGGAGGTATAGTCTGTGATTATGACCGGATTTATCAGGCTGTAAAAAATAAAAAATCATTATTCCGTCCGGCAAATAAGATTCAGGAAGCGATAGGCCGCGTTGTTATCGTATCCGATTGTGCGCATGCCCTTGGCGCACGGTGGCATGGGAAAATGGCAGGAGAACTTGCTGACTTTACATCATTTTCGTTCCATGCTGTAAAAAATTTTACAACGGCCGAAGGTGGGGCAAGCACGTGGAGAACAATTTCTGGAATTGATGATGATGAACTTTATCGCTGGTATCAGCTGCTGAGTCTGCATGGACAGAGCAAAGACGCGTTGGCAAAGACTAAGTTGGGAGCATGGGAATATGATGTCGTAGGCCCCTGGTATAAATGCAACATGACAGATATCATGGCCGCTATTGGTTTGAAACAGCTTGAGCGTTATGAAGGTCTGATTGCCAGGCGTCATGATATCATCCGAAGATATGATGAGGTGTGCGATGAACTTGGAGTTATGCATCTTAATCATATGGGCGCAGATTTCCGCAGTTCGGGGCATCTGTATCTGACCAGAATACTGGGGATCACTTCTGAACAGCGGAATGAGATTATTGAAAAGCTGGCTGAGATGGGAGTGGCAGCGAATGTGCATTATAAACCGCTTCCGATGATGACAGCATATCGGGAGATGGGATGGGATATAAAGGATTTCCCAAATGCATATGATTATTACCATAATCTGATTACGCTGCCGCTGCATACGAAGATGACGGATGAGGATGTGGAGTATGTGTGTGTGACATTAAAAGTAGCGGTTAAAGAAATTAGGGGATAAGCATGTTAAAGAGATGGGAAGATTTGCCTGATTTTATGCAAATAGATGAAGTACGGCCATATTGGGAGGCTTTAAATAAGAAACGCGGTCAACTAATTCTAAAGAGACTATTTGACCTTACAGTGGCATTGATCTTACTTGCTATCCTAAGTATTCCTATGGTGATTATTGCTGTATTGATTAAAATGGATTCAGATGGCCCCGTATTCTATCGTCAGGAACGTGTGACTACATATAGGAAACACTTCCGTATCCACAAGTTTCGGACAATGGTAAATAATGCAGATAAGATTGGATCTGCTGTAACGGTTGAGAATGACTGTCGGATTACGAAGGTGGGTAGTAGACTTAGACGTTTGCGGCTGGATGAGTTGCCGCAGGTGTTTGATGTGATTAGCGGTGATATGAGCTTTGTAGGGACAAGGCCAGAAGCAGTGAAATATGTTGAACAGTACAAACCTGAGTATAACGCTACTTTGCTTATGCCGGCAGGGATTACAAGCGAAGCGAGTATAAGATATAAGGATGAAGATAAAATGTTAAACTCTGTAACGGATGTTGACAGGATATATGTTGAAAAGGTTCTGCCAGAAAAGATGAAATGGAATCTAGAGGGTGTTAAGGGATATAGGTTTAGTCGGGATATTCTGACGATGTTCAGGACAGTTGCGGCGGTATTGGATAAAAATTATGACTAGGAGTATCAATTCTATGAAGAAAAAAATAGTATGGATCATTAGTTATTTTGCAGGCGGCCCGTCATATTGCCCTAGAATTCCGGATTATAGTCTGGCTAAGTATCTTCGTGAACATGGATATGAAGCTTTGATATTTGCGGGAAGCGCTCTGCATAACACAGATGTTAATTTCATTATTGACGGAAGCGCATATCGAGAGCAAATGGTTGATGGTGTTCCTTTCGTTTATGTTCATACCAGATCATATACTACACGAAAGGGCGAATCGTTAAGCTTTATAGACTTTTATCGGAATATGATGAAGTGTTATAACAACTTTGAAAAACCGAATATAATCATGGCTGCTATGCCGCAACCCTTATCTTGTTTGGCAGGATATAGGATTGCAAAAAAGTACCATATACCGTATATAACCAGTGTTGTGGATTTATGGCCTCTGTCAATTGTTGAATACGCTGATTTTTCAGATAATAATCCCGCAATCAAGGCATTATACGCATTTGAAAAGTGGTTATATATTAAATCTGATGAATTGGTTTTTACATGGGAAGGAGCATATGATTACATCATTGATAAAGGGTGGAATAAGAATATTTCCAGACGAAAATTTCACTATATCAATATCGGTGTAAATCTTAAAGAATTTTACAGAAATATGGAGGAATATCATCTTGAAGATCCAGATCTTCAAGATGATAAATTCCGTGTCATGTATTGTGGAAGCGTGAGAAAAGCCAATGATATTGGAACTATCGTGTCTTGTGCGAAAAGATTAAATGAAGAGGGTTATGGGAATAGGATTAGATTTATTATATACGGTGACGGCCCAGATAGAAAAATTCTTGAAAAGTGCTGTGTTGAGGAAAACATACCTAATGTTGTGTTCAAGGGAAGTATTGATAAAAAATATATTCCATATGTTCTATCAAGAAGTGATTTGAATGTTCTGAATTTGAAATCTGCTAAAACACAGAAATATGGAAACAGTTCTAATAAATTATTTGAGTATCTTGCGGCAGGTAACCCAGTTATTGCAAATATTGATGAAGGCAAATACCCAATCATTACAAAGTATGGATGTGGGAAGATTGTAAAAGCTGGTTCATCTGTAGAATATGCGAAAGGGGTTGAATATTTTTTGAACATTTCTAATGCTAAGATGGCTGAATATAAAGAAAATGCGAAAAACGCGGCAAAACTCTTTGATACAGATGAAATCAATAGTGCTTGGGAAAAGGTGCTAAGTAGCAGATTGAATGGGGGGGGGGTACTGGAAAGAGCTAGATAGCGTCTATAATGTAGTTACTGTTGGTCTTTTGTGGACGGGTGGTGCAGCATGATAGAGGTATCGGTTGTAGTGCCAGTATTAAATGAAGAAAAATACATAGAAGATTGTATAAATTCGATTGTCAAACAGGATTATGTTAAAGAACAATTGGAAGTATTATTTGTTGATGGATTATCAACAGATGGTACAAGAAAAATGCTAAAGAAGGCAGAAGAACAGTATGGGTGGATAAGAATTCTTGATAATGATAAGAAACTAATTCCGAGTGCCATGAATATAGGAATCCTGGCAGCTAAGGGAATTTATATTGTCCGTATGGATGCTCACACAGAGTATAGTACAGATTATATCAGTAAATGTATTGATGTTATAAAAAATACGAATGCTGATAATGTCGGCGGACCAGTTTTGGCAAAGGGGAAAACCAGGAAGCAACGTATTATTGCAGCAGCATACTATTCCCCATTTGCCTTGGGTGCAGGAAATCAATATAAAGAAAACTTTGAGGGGTATGTAGATACAGTTTTTCTGGGGTGTTATAAAAAGAAATTTGCTGAGAATATTGGATTATATGATGAAACTATGGCGAGAAATGAAGATGACGAATTTAATTACAGGATTGTGAAACAGGGCGGTAAGATTTATATGAGTCCTGCAATCCGAACTGTTTATTATCCAAGAAGTTCTTTTGTTTCACTTGCAAGGCAGTATTTTGGATATGGTGAAGGAAAACCTAAAGTGCTACACAAACATGGTAAGCCAACAAGATTAAGACAAGTTATTCCAATGTTATTTGTTGTTTTTTTGGTACTAGGTGCAATAGGCTCGGTTTTATCAAGATATGTTCAAATATGGTATTGCTCAATATTAATGCTTTATCTTTTTTTCGATTTGGGATTTTCCTTGAAAAATAGGAAACTTGACAACATGACTGATAAAATCGTACTTGTATGGACACATATTGTTATTCATGTTTCTTATGGCTGTGGATATATAAAAGGGTTAATAGTTGGATGACTTTATAATTTGCAAAAATTATCTGTGTTTTCTTCATACATGAAAACAATTGGAAAGTTTTTGACAATGTTATTGTTGGAGGTTTTTGTCTAGTAATGAAGAAAATAATGCTGGTCTTTGGGACAAGGCCTGAAGCAATCAAGATATGTCCTTTAGTGAATGAATTGAAAACAAGAAGAAGCATTAAAACCATTGTATGTGTTACAGGGCAACATCGGCAAATGCTTGATCAGGTACTAACTACATTTAATATAGTACCAGATTTTGATCTAAAAATAATGAAGGACAAACAGACACTGTTTGATATTACAACTGGGATACTGGAAAAAATAAAAGCAGTACTTGAGAAGGTAGAGCCGGAGGTGGTATTAGTGCATGGTGATACAAGCACTGCATTTGTGACAGCTCTTGCTTGTTTTTATCTTAAAATTCCGGTTGGCCATGTTGAAGCGGGCCTCAGGACTCATAATATTTTCAGTCCTTATCCAGAAGAGTTTAACCGCCAGGCGGTAGGTATCATTTCTCAATATAACTTTGCACCGACACCGCTTGCAGCTGAACACCTTCTTAAAGAAGGGAAGAATTCGAAGAACGTTTATATTACAGGAAATACTGTAATTGACGCAATGCGGTATACAGTAAAAGAGAATTATCGGCATCCAGAGCTTGATTGGGTAGGTGACGATAAGCTGATTTTTATTACGGCTCATCGTCGTGAGAATCTTGGTGAACCAATGCATCACATGTTTCGGGCTATTCGAAGAGTGTTGGATGAGCATCCGGAATGCAAAGCGGTATATCCGATCCATATGAACCCAATTGTGCGTGAAGCTGCTGAATTAGAATTCGGAGACTGTCAGCAAATTCATATTATAGAATCTATTGAAGTCATCGATTGTCACAATTTTGAAGCTCGTGCCTTTCTCTGCTTGACTGATTCTGGCGGGATTCAGGAAGAATGTCCAAGTTATGGTGTTCCGGTGCTGGTTATGCGTGATACTACAGAGCGTCCCGAAGGAGTTGATGCCGGAACACTTAGGCTGGTCGGTACGGATGAGGAAGTGATATATAGTACCTTCACAGAGCTTCTTGAAAATGAAAAAGCATATGCTGCAATGAGCAACGCGTGCAATCCTTATGGAGATGGTCATGCATGCAAAAGAATTGCTGATATTTTAGAATTTGGTTCATATGAGCCATGGATAAAACAGTGATATGTCTAATGTATAAAGTGCAAGGAGAATTAAATGAAATGTCGCATTTTTTCAAACAACTAAAAAGAGTTAAATTAAATGAAATTATGCAAGCGTGGAAATTGCCTATAGCTTTGATATGTTCTTTATTTTATCGATTACACCATAAAGATTTATGGATTGTTTGTGAAGATAAAAATGAAGCAAGGGATAATGGATACTGGTTTTTTAAGTATGTCAGGGAAAATCATCCTAATCAGGAATGTGTATATGCAATTTTAAAAGAATCTCCGGATTTTAAGCAAGTGAGTAGATGGGGGGCTACAGTAGAATTTGGCTCATTGAAGCATTGGATTATGTATTTTGCATCAACTAAAAAAATAAGTAGTCAAAAATCTGGAAATCCCAATGCAGCTATTTTTTACTTTTTAGAAGTGTATGGTATTTTCAAAGACAAAAGGATTTTTTTGCAACACGGAGTGATAAAGGACGATCTTAAATGGCTTTATTATAATGTAACTAAAATAAATCGGTTTATTTGTGGGGCATATCCGGAATGGATGTATGTAAACACTGTATACGGATATCCCAAAGGAAATGTTTGTTATACAGGACTTTGCCGTTTTGATGGATTACATGATATAAGAACGGAACGATTGATTCTAATAATGCCGACATGGCGTGAATGGATTGCAGATGAGGATGAACGCTTGAAAGAATATGAGGGTACCACTGAAATTCCAAGGACTACTTACTTTTTATCGTGGATTGACTTCATAAAAGATATACATATTAGAGAGTTATCAAAAAAATATAATGTAAAATTTATATTTTTTCCACACCGTAATATGCAAAAATATATGAAATATTTTCCTGTATCTGATAAATATATAGAGATAGCCTGTGCGAATGATTATAATGTGCAAGAATTGCTAAAGAAAGCGTCTATGTTGGTTACTGACTATTCAAGCGTTTTTTTTGATATGGTATATATGAAAAAACCAGTATCTTTTTATCAGTTTGACTATGAGAGATTTAGAGCTGGACAATATAGTGAAGGATATTTCCATTATGATAATACTGTGTTTGGAAAAAGCCACAGAAAGAAAGAAGACGTGTTTTCAGACATTGAAAGGTTTATTTGCTCAAAGTTTAAAGTATCAAATAGTTATATAAAGGCACATAATGATTTTTTTCGATTATATGACACTGATAATTGTAAAAGAGTGTATGATATTGTTAAAAATTTATAATTTGCAGGTGAATTATATGATTGAATTATTAATTGAAGGTATGACAGAAAATAAGGGTGGAAAAGAAACATATATCATCAATATTTTTAATTTCCTTGACAAAACTAAATATCATGTGACATTTGTTTCATATAATAAAGAAATTGCATATGAAATATATTTAAAAAATAATGGGGCAACTATTGTTAAAATACCTCCACGTCATGATGGATTATACCAGCATAGGAAAGCATTAGACAATCTATTTAGCAAACAATATTTTGATATTGTATGGGCACATAAAACAACATTAAGCGCTTGTGAAATATTATCTATTTCCAAAAAGAACGGAGTTCCCGTTCGAATAATACATAGTCATAGTTCAGCTAACATGGGTGGGAAGTTCACTTATGTGATGCATAACATTAATAGGAAATGTATTTTTAGAATAGCCAATAATTATTTTGCATGTTCGGTTACGGCAGCTAGATGGTTTTATGGAAAGCATCCATCACAAATCATGATAAATGGTATTGATTTAGACAAATTTAAATATAATCCATCGCTGAGAGATAAGATACGTAAAGAAATGAATTTGGATAATTCATTTTTGATTGGACATGTTGGACGTTTTGGAATTGAAAAAAACCATAAAAAGTTAATAAATATATTTAATATATTAAAACAAAAAAAGGAAAATTCAAAACTTATATTGTGTGGGGATGGAGAAGAACGGAACAGTATTGAACAACAAATAGAAGAACTTGACCTTAAAACAGATGTGCTGCTATTGGGTAATGTTGATAATGTAAATGAAATACTTCAAGCTATTGATATTATGGTAATGCCTTCTCTCTTCGAAGGCTTTCCTTTTGCTTTACTTGAAGCACAAACGGCTGGACTTAGATGTGTAGTATCGGATACAGTAAGTAAAGAAATCGATGTTTTGGGGTGGAATCAGTTTCTTCCATTAAGTCTTGATGATAATCTATGGGCCGATAATATATTAAAGAATAATTCCATTTTGGATCGTTATGAGGGATACAGGATTATAAAAGAAAAAGGCTATGATCTCAATGATTGTTTGTCTGCGCTAGAAAAGAAACTGAATGAGTTTTTTCAATAGGATGGAGGTTATAGAGATGAAAATTGTCATACCCAAAATAAAAGCGAAAATGGTATTAGTACTAATATTTGGTTATATTGTATTATTAATAGCAACCATTTGCAATGAAGCGTCATTTCTATTGATGATAGTCTTGATGGTTTGGTTCTATTTTTTTATATTGTCGGTTAGTGATATAAAGAATAACATTGCTTTGTTTTGTTTCTTGATATCATTCTTTGTTTTTTTAATTGGGAGAGAAGTATGCTTTAACTATTTTTCAGTAAAAGTATATTATAAATATTTAGCAGATGAAAATTCTTTTGCGTTTATTTGTTTGTTATTAGGTATGGTAGGAGTAGGATTAGGCAATTTTATATCATCTTCAGATAAAAGTAATGTTAAAATGAATATTGAACCACATACTCCATACTACCCGAATTATGTACAAAAAATTGTAATGTGTGCTTTTCTTTTATCTTATTTGTTTTCTGTTATTGCAACATTTATTCAAATTTTTTTAGTTAAGCAAATTGGATATTTGGCTTCATATACGGACGAAGCTTTGATTTTGGGAGTCCCTCCAGTTGTGTCTTACATCAGTGCACTTACACCTACATTTTTTTGTTTGTTTTTAGCAACATATCCTAATAAAAAGAGAGCAATTGTTCCGATTTTTCTATATGAAATTTATGCTATATTAACCGTTTTTACCGGCAAACGATATCCATTCATAGCGATTAGTATGATTATATTAATCTATTTGGTTATTAGAAATAAAAACGAAAAAGGATGGATTACAAGGAGGATGGTATATGTAATTATAATCTCCATTCCATTGCTTTTAGTTTTTTTGTCGGCATATGATTCAATTAGAATTGGAGAAAGAGTTAGCTATGTGAGTATAACTGATACAATTATTAATTTTTTTGATGAGCAAGGTGGAAGTATAAATGTAATAAAAAGGGTTAAATATCATGAAGAAGAGCTGAAAGATTTGTCATTTTGTTCTTTTGAAAATCTTAGAAGTGTTCTTACTGAAAATTTGATTGTGAGGGAGATTACAGGGGCAAAAGTATTATCTGGAAATTCCGTAGAACGAGCAATGAATGGAAATTCATTGATGCATCGCTTATCCTATTATACTTATGGAAGTGCATATCTACTCGGAAGAGGGGTTGGCTCTTGTTATATTGCTGAATTATTTCATGATTTTGGATATATCGGTATTTTTATAGGAAGTGTCTTTTTAGGAAGGATCCTTCGTCTTGTCAGCTATATAGATTTTTCTCATTTCTTAAGGGATGGAATATTACTTGCAATCATGTATTATGTATTATTAGCTCCAAGGGGGAATTTTGATGGATTTATCGGTGGAGTATTTAGCATTTATTCAATTGTTGGAATTATCTTTTTATACATTTTAGTTAAATATGCAGGGAAAAAATATACTGTCTAAATTATTATAAATTTTTTAGTAGGGAGGAAAATAAGTTGGAAATAGGTTTATTGTCGATGCAGAGAGTAAATAATTATGGTTCCTTTTGGCAGGCATATTGTTTGAAACAGATTATAGAAAATGACTTAGAAAGTTTTCACTCAAATACCGTAGAATTTATCGATATTATTCCGGGAAAAGAAGATACAAGAACAAAGTTTAAACCCTCGTTTTCACTTGAAAAATTGAAAAAAATACCTTATTACATTCACCAAAAAAAGAAAAAAAAAATATTTGCAAATTCGCAGAGAGAAGTTTTGGGATGTAGTAATAAAGCTAATTATAAAGCGGACTACGATGCTATTATTATTGGTAGCGATGAAGTGTTTAATTTTGTTCAAAAATCTCCTTGGGGATTCAGTCCTCAGTTATACGGGAACATAAAAAATAACCATGTCAGTTCATATGCTGCTTGCTTTGGTTTTACTACACTTTTCGATATTGAAAAATATGGGGTGAGTGATACTATAAGAAAGGCATTGTCAAATTTAAGGCAAATATCAGTTCGAGATCAAAATTCTGCAGATATAGTCGAGCGACTTACCGGTATTATTCCAGAAATTCATCTTGATCCTGTGTTGGTAGGGGATTTGCCTAATTTTAGTTTGTCAGCAGATGTATTAGGCCGTTATATACTTGTTTATTCCTATGATTTTAGACTTACAGATATAAATATAATTAAACAAGTTAAATCTTTAGCGAGAAAAAGCAAGTGCAAGATATATTCGGTAGGATTTTATCAAGAGTGGTGTGACAAAAATATAATTGTTAATCCTAAGCAGTTGATTGATTATTTTTTTAGTGCTCAGTATATTGTAACAGATACATTTCATGGAACAATTTTTTCAGCTTGTTGCCATAAGAAGTTTGTTACTGTAATTCGAGATACAAATAAACATAAATTACATGACTTATTGCTTAGATTAAATATGCTTGATAGGTTGGTAACAAATCAGGACAATATAGAACAAGTTTTAGTCAAAGATATTGATTATGATTCTTTTGAAAAGTTGAGACAGAATGAACATAATCGTACAAAGGAATATCTTAGAAAATGTTTGTCAAAAAAAAACAGATCATAAGGATAGATTGAACGTGGAACGAAAAAGTTATTTGGCAAAAAATACAGCACTTTTTGCACTAAATAGTATTGGAACCCGATTGATTACCTTCTTTTTGGTTCCATTATATACAAAAACTTTTACAACTGCTGAGTATGGAACTATAGATATTATAACAACAATTGCGACTATTTTGGTTCCAATTATTACAATGAATATAGGCGAGGCAGTAATGAGGTTTTCTCTAGATGAAAATGCTAATAAGAACAATATAGTAAATGTAGGGCTGCTTTTTACAGGAATATCATTATTAATGGGAACAAGTGTTATCTTTGTGCTGTTTTGGTTTCCCAATATTATTGTAAGTGGAAAAATAGTTTATATTTATTGTATTTCACAGGGATTGTACCAGACACTTTCCTGCAATTTAAGAGGACAAGAAAAACTACTAAATTATGCTATTGGAAATATATTGAATACATTTACAGCAGCAATATTAAATGTCTTTTTTTTAATAATTTTAGACTTTGGAATTGAGGGATATTTTTATGCATATATTATTGCATTTCTTGCATCAGGTGTTTACTGTTTCATAACAGGAGATGTAATTAAAGCACTGAATAATTTTTACATAGATATAACATTAACAAGAAATATGATAAAATATTCTATAATTTTAGTACCTAATTCTTTGATGTGGTGGATTATGAATTCATTGGATCATATAATGGTAACATCTATGATAAGTATAGCTGCAAATGGAATTTATGCTATTTCTTATAAACTTCCTTCAATACTATCAGCGCTATCAACAATTTTTAATCAAGCATGGTCTTATTCGGCAATTCATGAAAGTGAAAGCAATGATAAAGAAGAATTTAATAATAATATGTATGATAAATTGGTTCGTTTTCAGTTAATTGTTACAATAGTGCTGATGAGCATTTTAAAACCCTTTTTAAAGATATATGTTCAACCAGAATATTATGATGCATGGAAATACACACCTTACCTTTTGGTTGGTAATTTCTTCCTTACAATGGCTACTTTTCTGTCTACATCGTATACTGTTCATAAAGATAGCAAAGGATTTCTTTTTTCTAGTATAATAGGAGCGATATTGAATATTTCTTTTAATTGGATTATGATTCCAATAATGGGGATTCATGGTGCCGCAATTTCCACATGCATCAGTTATATTGCTGTCTTTTTTTATAGAGTAAAAGATACAAGAAAATACATGTTTATAAATGTTTTTAAGCCAATTTATATTTTGGGGTATGCAATTTTGGTTATAACAGCGATTACAATGGCAATTTCTAATATTTTTGGCCAAATTCTTATGATTTTTGAAGTTATAATTATACTGATATTGAACCATAGATTTGTAAAAAAATGCTTTCAGCTATTTATGAGTATATTCAGACACATAGTGCTAAGATAACATTTTATAAGAAATATACAGAGGAATAGGAAGGTTAAATAAATTGAAAACTGTATGTGAATTAAATGGTTGTGCTGGTTGTATGGCCTGTACTGATATTTGCCCGAAGAATGCAATTACGATTAAAGATTCTTTGAGATTTTATAATGCAATTATTGATGAACAAAAATGTATAAATTGTAATTTATGCCATAAAATATGTCAAGAATGTCATATGCCTGATTTAAAGTACCCAATACTTTGGAGAGAAGGATGGGCTGCAAATCCAGAAATTAGGATGAAATCTTCTTCCGGTGGTTTTGCAACGGCTATCACACTAGCCTTTGTAAATTCTGGTGGTATCGTTTATAGCTGTTCGTTTATAAATGGACAATTTATATTTACAAGTGCAAATTCAGAAGATGGAGTAAAGAAATTTATTGGCTCTAAATATGTTAAAAGCAATCCTAAAGGTGTCTACAAGAATATATTGATGAATCTTGAGAAAAATAAAAAAGTACTCTTATTAGGGCTTCCTTGTCAAATTGCTGCGGCAAAAAATTATGTGGGAGATCATGAAGAATTTTATACAATAGACTTAATTTGTCATGGTACTCCCTCGCCCCGAATTTTGGAGAAGTTTTTGAATGAATATCGATATTCTCTAACTAGTATAAAAGATATAACGTTTCGGGTGAAAGATTGTTTTGGCTTGAGTAATGAGAAAATATCATTTACTGTACCAACTGTACAGGATTATTATACTATGACCTTCCTAAATTCAATATCTTATACAGAAAATTGTTATGAGTGTAAATATGCAAGATTAGAACGTGTTTCAGATCTGACATTGGGAGACTCATGGGGAAGTAAACTTCCAAAGTCTGAAAAGAATAAGGGGATATCTCTGGCGTTATGTCAAACAGAAAAAGGATTAAGATTATTGAAACAAACTAATCTTTATATGGAAGAAGTGAATTTAGAAAACGCTGTAAAATATAATTATCAACTTCAGCGTCCATCAGCAAAACCAATACAACGAGAAAAATTTTTTACTATGATGGAAGCGGGAAAGAAATTTAGCCGGATTGTCTGGAGATGTTATCCAAACAGATATATTAAGAATAGTATTAAAACTATTTTATACAAGTTAAAACCATTCCGTGATGTAGGGGGGGGGGGGTAATATACAAACTAATTATTATCTGCTAATTAATGCCAATACAAATGCTAAAACACTTGATTTCACTGATAAAAGAGGTTAAAGTCATGTACAGCTGGTTGAAAAAATAAAGTAGTTGTTCCTTGATTTTAATCGCTTAATGGGACTTAAAATGTATTCAAAAGAAATTTCACCAAACCATCCCCCCTACATATCGACTAATGCCCCGTTCTATGTTATGATAATGAACACATTTGAATAACAGAAAGGGGTGCTTTCCATGGAGGATGCATCAGAAAATAAATTAATTAAGCATAGAAAATACCTCAGCCTGGGCCTGCTGGCACATGTAGACGCCGGAAAGACCACACTTTCCGAGAGTATTCTCTACCTGACCGGGCGGATACGCAGGCAAGGGCGCGTAGATCACGGCGACGCTTTCTTAGATACCTATGAGCTGGAAAGAAGCCGCGGCATCACGATATTTTCAAAGCAGGCGGTGTTCTCTCTGGGCGGGCTTAACGTAACGCTTCTGGATACCCCGGGGCATGTGGATTTTTCGGCGGAGATGGAGCGCACGCTCGAGGTTCTGGATGCGGCTGTGCTGGTGCTGAGCGGGGCGGACGGCGTGCAGGGGCATACGCGTACTTTGTGGCGCCTTCTTGCCGCGTACCGGATTCCCGTATTTCTTTTTGTAAATAAGATGGATCAGGAGGGGACAGACCGGACGTCCCTCCTTAAAGAGTTGGGCCGCAGCCTTGATGAAGGCTGCGTTTCTTTTCCTGTGCTCCGGGATGCGCCGGAGGAGGAGAAGTCGGTATTTTACGAGGAGCTGGCTCTCTGCAGCGAGGAGGCTATGGAGCAGTATCTGGAGACGGGGAAGCTTGAAGAAGCGATGATTGCGGATATGATTGCAGAAAGAAAAGTATTTCCGTGCTATTTCGGGGCAGCATTAAAGAATGCGGGCGTGCGGGAGCTTCTGGACGGAATTGAAAAATACGCCGGGGCGTGCATCGGTGAAGGCAGCCTGCGGGAAAGGCAAAATAAGCAGGATCGTAAAGTTACGGAAGACAGGAACGAAAAAAGCAACGGAAGTGATAAAAAAGTCAGGAACGAAAAAAAGGACAGAAGCGACAAAAACGCCGGGAGGGGTACGGAACAATTCGGAGCGAGGGTATTTAAGATCTCCCGCGATTCTCAGGGCAGCCGTCTGACCCATCTTAAGATCACAAATGGCTGCTTAAGAGTTAAAGATAGCTTAACCGAAGGCGAGAAGGTGAACCAGATCCGCATCTATTCCGGGGAAAAATATGAGACGGTGCAGGAGGCCGAAGCCGGGATGGTCTGTGCGGTTACGGGTCTTGGCAGTACATATGCCGGTCAGGGGGTCGGGACAGAGGGAAAGGCGAAAGCCCCGGTTCTGGAGCCGGTTTTGAACTACCAGGTCATACTGCCGGAGGGAGTTGACGTCCATAGGATGCTTTTGCATCTGCGACAGCTTGAGGAAGAAGACCCGATGCTTAGGATAGTCTGGAATGAGGAGCTGGGAGAG
The DNA here is from genome assembly GCA_910575105.1 of Lachnospiraceae bacterium. Lineage (GTDB taxonomy): Bacteria > Bacillota > Clostridia > Lachnospirales > Lachnospiraceae > MD308. The sequence goes on along the minus strand of CAJTDK010000008.1, from coordinate 73,025 downwards.
ATCCATGTGCGGCTTATGGGAGAGGTTCAGACGGAGGTTTTGAAAAGCCTGATCAAGGAACGGTTCGGCGTGTCCGTAGAATTCGGCACGGGGAATATCGTGTACAAAGAGACGATCCGGACGACAGCAGAAGGAGTGGGGCATTATGAACCGCTCCGGCACTATGCGGAGGTGCATCTGATCCTGGAGCCGGGAGAGCCGGGGAGCGGACTGGTATTTGAGACGGCATGCAGCGAGGATGAGCTGGACAAGAACTGGCAGAGGCTGATCCTTACCCATCTGACGGAGAAGCCTCACCGGGGCGTTCTGGCCGGAGCGGTCATTACGGATATGAAGATTACACTGGCGGCAGGCCGTGCCCATCTAAAGCACACCGAGGGCGGCGATTTCCGGCAGGCGACTTACCGTGCGGTGAGACAGGGGCTTATGCAGGCAGAAAGCGCCCTGCTGGAGCCGTATTATACCTTCCGCCTGGAGATACCTGCGGAGATGACCGGGCGGGCGATGACGGATATCCAGAGGATGTACGGTGAGGCGGATATTCCGGAGACGGCAGGAGAGATGACCGTGCTTACCGGAAAGGCCCCGGTGGCTTTCATGCGCGATTATCAGCGGGAGGTCCTGGGATATGCGAAAGGGCAGGGGCGGCTTTTTCTTGAATTTAGAGATTATGAGCCGTGCCATGATCAGGAGGAAGTGATCGGGGAGATCGGCTATGACCCGGAAAAGGATATGGATAACCCGGCGGGTTCCGTATTCTGCGCGCACGGAGCGGGATTTTATGTGCCTTGGAACGAGGTGCCAAAGCATATGCATATAGAGAGCCAGCTAAAAAAATGGCTGGAGGATGAAGCGGACGGGCAGGAGGCGCAGATGCCGGGAAGAAGGGGCAAAGGGGCGGCGCGCCTTCCGGCGGGAAAAGAGGCGGCGCAGATGTATTCCATGAGCATGAAAGAGGAAAAGGAGCTTGAAGAGATATTCATCCGGACCTATGGCAGATACGAGACGAAGCCTTTGCCTTCACCGAGGGTAGTATCTGCGGAGAGCCAAAAGAGCCATAAGAAGAAGGAAGCGCTGAAGGAATACCTTCTGGTAGACGGTTATAATGTCATCTTTGCGTGGGACGATCTAAAGGAGCTGGCCAAAGACAATATCGAAGGGGCGCGGGGGAAGCTTATGGATGTCCTCTGTAATTACCAGGGCTTTAAGAAATGCACGGTGATCCTTGTCTTTGATGCCTACAAGGTGGACGGCTATGCGCTGGAGATACAGAGATACCACAATATCCATGTGGTCTATACAAAAGAGGCGGAAACCGCGGATCAGTATATCGAGAAAGTCGTACATGAGATCGGGCGCAAATATCATGTGACCGTCGTTACTTCTGACGGAGTTGAACAGGTAGTGACGCTTGGACAGGGAGGCACATTGATCTCTGCAAGAGAGTTCCTTGAGGAAGTAAAGCTGGTGAGGCGGCAGATCGAAGAGGAGTATGGAGCGCGGGAGGGCAGCGGGAAAAGTTACCTCTTTGACGCCATGGACCAGGAGCTTAAGCGGGAGATGGAAGAAGTAAGGCTTGGAAAAAAAGAGCTTGGGGAGAAGAAGAGATGATGAAGAGAATGATATTTCTGCTTCCGGTATTGTCCGGGATCATGTGGGGATCCGGCGGTATCTTTGTGCGGACGCTTACGGAGCTGGGTATGGACGGATTTTCAGTGGCGGAATCAAGACTTTCGGTCGCGGCGTGTATATTGGCGGCGGTTATCTTTCTGTATGACCGGCGGCTGTTTAAGATTAGACTTTCCGATATCTGGATATTTGCGCTCGGCGGATTCTGCGGGATATTGGGGGTGATGCTTGCTTACAATGCGGCGATCAAGGAAGTGACCTTATCCCTGGCGGCAGTTCTCCTCAGTATGTCTCCCATATTCGTGCTGTTTCTGGCGGCGGTTCTGTTCGGCGAGAAGATAACGGCAAAGAAGTTGGGGTGTATGGCGCTTGCCCTGACAGGCTGCGTGCTGGTGAGCGGCGTGCTGGAGGCCGGGTCGGGGATGAGATGGTCGGTTCGTGGAATCGGCTTCGGTGTGCTGGCGGCATTTTTCTATGGGCTGTACAGTCTAGTGAGCAAGGCGGCGGCGGAAAAGGGATATCATGCATTTACCATGATATTTTACTGCATGTTGATCAGCGCGGTCGCGCTCTTTCCGGTGACAGACTGGGGATGCATCTATAAAGTAACGGCGGGCGGCGGTGCGAAGATGGTGCTGTTCATGCTCCTTAACGCACTGGTCACTTCGGTGCTGCCATATGTGTTCTATACGCTGGCGCTGGGATTCATGGAGGCAGGGAAGGCGTCGATCCTGGCGGCGGGAGAGCCGGTGGCGGCGATGGTGTTTGGATTTGCATTTTTTGCGGAGAGGCCGACGGCGCTGGCAGCTTCGGGGCTGGTGCTGACTACGGCTGCGTTGGTGGTGTTTGGCAGGCCGGAGAAGGAAGTGTTCGAGGTTCTGAGCTATGCGGTGGTTACTGTGCCGGAGAAAAAAACGGTGTCACGGGAAAAGGAAAAGAAATTGACAGTAAATGAAAGGAAGAAGCCAGATGGTATATAAGCTTACTGATACAGACAAAGCCCGGCAGCTCTTCGGAGGATGGGAAGAGACCATCATCTGGTCCTGCCTGCAGGGCGTCATGGGCTGCATCTATGCCGATGATGACAGGCATCCTTGCTCAGCTGCAGCGACGCTTGGGGATTTTGCATTTTTTGCCGGGAAACCCTAGCGGGAGCTTATTCTGCATAAGCCGGAAGGACATCTGGCGGATTTTATCATCATGGTGCCGGAAAATGATGAATGGGGCAGGATGATCGAAAGCTGCTACAAAGGGAGGGCAAAGAAGGTGTCCCGCTATGCCATCAAGAAGGAACCCCAGGTATTTGACCGGGAGAAACTTAAGAAGGTGCAAGGCTGCCTGCCTGACGGCTATGTGCTGAAGCTGATCGACGAGGACATCTATCATCAGTGCAGGGCGAAGGAGTGGAGCCGTGACCTGGTGTCGCAGTATCCGGATTATGGAACATACCAAAAGCTTGGGCTGGGCGTGGTGGTTCAAAAGGACGGCAGGGTAGTCTCGGGGGCGTCTTCTTATGCCTCCTATGAGGGAGGGATTGAGATCGAGATCGATACGGATGAACCGTATCGGAGAAGGGGGCTTGCGTCGGCCTGCGCAGCCGGGCTTATCCTGGAATGTATAAAAAGGGATCTGTATCCGAGCTGGGATGCGCAGAATAAATGGTCGGTTGCATTAGCGGAGAAACTGGGGTATCATTATAGCCATGAATATACCGCCTATGAGATATGGGGGTATTGACCGGCGGCTGTAATTTGTGCAAGGCAGAACGCCGGGCTGTGAACAAAAGTTTTTGGGAGGATGATGAAGATGGAAAACAAGAAAATGTCATGCGCTGACTGTGCCGTTACTAATTGCAATAAGATGGATAAAAGCTATCCGGCCTTCTGCCTGACGACGAACATGGACGAAGCAGTGAAAAAGGAGGCTTTGGATGCTTACAATGAGGAAGACAACCTCAAGGTGATGAAGACAGCCGCGCAGGTAGAGCACGAGGGCTATATGCAGTGGTGCAGGGTGCAGGAGATCGTTGAATTTGCAAAGAAGATGGGCTATAAAAAGCTTGGCATCGCGACCTGCGTGGGACTGATCCGCGAGACAAAGCTTCTGACGGATATCTTACGGAGCCACGGCTTTGAGGTGTTCGGGATCGCCTGTAAGGCGGGCGCTGTACCGAAGGTCAAGATGGGGATTGACAGATCCTGCTGTGAGGTGGGTGCCAATATGTGCAATCCGATCCTGCAGGCGAAGCTGTTGAACGAGGAGCACACAGAGCTGAATATCGTCATGGGGCTGTGCGTCGGCCACGACAGCCTGTTTTACAAATATTCGGACGCCTACGTGACGACGCTTGTGGCGAAGGACCGGGTCATGGGGCATAATCCTGTGGCGGCGCTTTATACGAGCAATTCTTATTATCAAGGGCTTAAGGGGGAAAATCTATAAATCCTCCAGATTAATGTCTCTTGGCGTATCCATATGCTTCAGGGTGATCTCGTAAATATGCGCGGTATCCCCCTCTTTCATTGCCGTGAGAATCGCCATATGCTCGTCATAAGTATCTTGCATACGTCCTTTATGTGCCAGCGATAGTTCGGCGAGCTTGCGCATACGGTACATGAATGTGGCAAATACAGAGGAAAACTGTTCGTTTTGCAGGTAGTCGATAATTTTATTGTGGAATTGAAAATCATATTCGCTGAATTCTTCGATGGACTGTGTTGTGTGAAGGATTTCTGTCAGTTCTTCCATGACCCAGTCCAGTTCTTTGAATAGTTTTTTTGCGTTTCTGGTGTGTGCCTGTTTTGCAATCTGAAATGTGCAGTAGCACTCAAGAGCGGAGCGCACCTGAAAGGTTTCATCCACATCCTGCTTCGTCAGTTTGTGGATGCAGAATCCTTTACTCGGAATAATATCGATATAACCTTCCTGGGCTAGACGGTGGATTGCGTCGCGGAAAGGGGTGCGTGATATGCCAAGCTCCTTGGAAAGTTTTGTCTCAGAGTAGATTTCCTGATAGGAAAGTTCATTATTTATAATCATATTTTTCAAATGCTGAAAAGCCTGTTCATTTAACGGTATCATACAATCTCCTCAAACTCGTACATCTCAAAATTTATGTATAGCAGTTTCCCTGAAATTATCATACAATAATCTGAAAAAACGGTCAATAGAAACGGCGGTGTTTGAATGACAATAATGCATGCTGCCATTCACTAATGCTCGCTGGGCGATTTGCACAAAAATAATAGGGCAAAACTGTGGAAAAGAGAGAAAGAGTTTTATACTCTTGACCGGTATACCGGTATGCAGTAAAATGAAATCAGGAAATGAAATAACGAACTGATTATTTCATAAACTAACATATTTAAACATTTAAGCGAGAAAGGAAGTAAAGAGATGAAAGTAGGATTTATCGGACTGGGTATTATGGGAAGGCCTATGGCAAAGAACATGCTGAAGGCGGGTGTAGAGCTTTTGGTTTCTGACCTCAGCAAAGAGGCAGTCGCAGATGTCGTTGCAGCAGGGGCAAAGGAGGCTTCTTACGCGGAGATCGGAGAGCAGTGTGAGCGGATCATCATTATGGTTCCAAGCGGCGCGATCTCAAAGTCTATCCTTTTCGGGGAGAACGGTGTAGCGTCAGCAATCAAGGCAGGAAGCGTAGTGTGTGACATGAGTTCCGTGACGCCGGTAGAATCCCAGGAGTGCTACAAAGGCCTGAAAGAAAAGGGCGTAGGTTTCGTGGATGCCCCGGTATCTGGGGGAGAGCCGGGAGCAGTTGCGGGAACGCTGGCGATTATGGCGGGCGGTGACAAAGAGGACTTTGACGCTATGAAGGAATACTTTGATATTCTTGGTTCCTCTGCATTGCTGATAGGCGGAAGCGGGAGCGGAAGTGTTACCAAGCTTGCCAATCAGGTGATCGTAAATAACACGATCGCAGTTGTGTCAGAAGCATTTGTCCTTGCTGCGAAGGCAGGAGCCGATCCGCAGAAGGTATATGAAGCAATCCGCGGCGGACTTGCAGGAAGTGCGGTGCTCGATGCCAAGATTCCGATGATTGTAGAGCGTAATTTCAAACCGGGCGGACCGATCAGAATCAATCATAAGGATATTAAAAATGTTGTCAATACCGCACATTCCATTGATGTCCCGATTCCGTATACGGCTCAGTTATATGAGATTTTACAGTCATTAAAGGTTCACGGGCATATGGAGGATGACCACGGCGGAATCGTACAGTACTTTGAGAAGCTGGCGGATGTAGAGGTTAAGAAGTTTGATCAGGAGGAAGCGTAAAGATGTCATTAAGTGCAGAAGTTTTATCATCTTATAAAGAAATCGATGAGGCGGCAGTAGATGGGCTGTTGAACAAGGAGATTGCGGCAAATAATAAGAAAATTGTTGTTCTGGATGATGACCCGACAGGTGTACAGACGGTTCATGATATTTCCGTATATACGAATTGGGAGAAGGAGAGTATCCGACAGGGCTTTGAGGAGGAGAATCATCTGTTTTATGTGCTGACAAACTCCAGGGGATTTACAGCAGGACAGACAACAAAAGCGCACAGAGAGATCGCGGCAGTCGTGGATGAAGTCGCAAAGGAGTGCGGAAAAGAGTACATATTCATCAGCCGCAGTGACAGTACGCTGCGCGGACATTATCCCCTTGAGACGGAGATTTTGAAAGAAAACTATGAGAACAATACGGGAAAGACCATTGACGGAGAGATTATATGTCCATTCTTTAAAGAAGGCGGCAGGTTCACCATCGGCAATGTGCATTATGTAAAGTACGGCGAGGAACTTGTCCCGGCGGACGAAACAGAGTTTGCAAAGGATAAGACCTTTGGTTACAGTACGGCAGTGATGCCGGAATATGTGGAGGAAAAGACAGAGGGAGCATATAAGGCTTCCGATGTTACATGCATTTCTCTTGAGGACATCCACAACACAGATTTTGACAAGATAGAAGAGCAGCTTATGGCGGTAAAGGATTTTAACAAGATTATCGTAAATGCAATCGATTATGCTGACGTAAAGGTGTTCTGCACAGCGCTGTACCGGGCGATGGCGAAAGGAAAGGTATTTATGTTCCGCACTGCCGCGGCAATCGTAAAGGTCATGGGCGGAGTCAGCAGCCAGCCCCTTCTTACAAGGGAGCAGATGGTTGTAAAGGAGACAGAGAACGGCGGTATTATCGTAGTGGGTTCTCACACGGATAAGACGACAAAGCAGGTGGAGTGCCTGAAGGAACTGGCGGATATTGAGTTTATCGAACTGGATGCAACACTTGTAAAGGATGATGAGGCTTTTGAGGATGAAGTAAAGCGGTGTCTTGAGAAAGAGGAAGAGTGCATAAAAGCGGGCAGGACAGTATGCTGTTATACAACCCGTGCCCTCATTACGGCAGACACAGGGGACAGGGAGGATGAGCTGCGGCTTTCAGTTAAAATCTCCGATGCAGTACAGTCACTGGTAGGGCGCCTTAAGATCACGCCAAGCTTTGTGATCGCAAAAGGCGGGATTACCTCCAGCGATGTGGGAACAAAAGCCCTTGCAGTAAGGAAGGCGAATGTCCTCGGGCAGATCAGGCCCGGAATTCCAGTATGGCAGACGGGGGGTGAGAGTAAATTCCCGATGACGCCGTATGTGATCTTCCCTGGCAATGTGGGGGAGATTACCACGCTGAAGGAGGCGGCAGAGGTGCTGATGAACCGTTAGTACAATAATGGATAGTGGAAATTCGATTGTTCATAATTAACAAAAACAAACATGATAATTGTGCATGTATACAAAGTCTTTGTCAAAAAATAGATTTAATTGACATATTCAAACAATAAGAGTACAATAAAAGCGACAAAAACGAACAAACAGTGTTCGGTTATGAAAGGAGATTTGTCATGCCGCAGTGTGTTGTAATTGCAGATGACCTGACGGGGGCAAATGCCACAGGAGTGCTCTTAAAGAATATGAATTACAGAGCTTATACTGTGATGAATACGGAACGGATTGAGCTTTCGGTCCTTGATGAATGTGACTGCCTTCTCTATCCTACGGACAGCAGAGGGGTGGAACCGGAGATTGCCTATAACCGCGTACAAAATGTGTGCCGCCTGTTAAAGAGTGACGAAGTAAAAGTCTACGCGAACCGGATCGACAGTACCTTGCGGGGAAACTTAGGGAGTGAGACGGATGCCATATTAGACTGCCTTGGAGATGAATATGTGGCGGTTGTAGCGCCCTGCTTTCCCTCGTCGGGGAGAATCGTGATCGGCGGCTATATGCTGGTGAACGGATTGCCGTTACATAAGACGGACATTGCTATCGACCCCAAGACTCCGGTAAAGGTGTCGGAGGTTGCGCTGCTCTTTCGCCAGCAGAGCAAATATCAGGTGTCTTCTATCCTAATGAAGGATCTAATGCATGGAAAGCATTATCTTGCAGACCTGATGAATCAGTGCGTGGCAGAAGGAAGCCGGATCATTGTGGTGGACTGTGTAACGCAGGAGGACTTAGACCTGATTGCCGATGCTGTCATTACAAGTAAGCTGAAGACAATCGCGGTAGACCCGGGGGTATTTACAGCAACACTGTCAAGAAAGCTGATCACCCCATATGAAAAGAAGGAGAAGAGCAAGATTCTTGCAGTGGTGGGGAGCGTTAACCCGAATACGAGGAGACAGATGGAAGAACTCTGGCTGTCCCAGCGTACCCACAATGTATTTGTCAATACAAAGGCACTGCTTGAGGGAGAAGAAGAGCGGGAGAAAGAAATCGCCAGGGTTACAGAGGAAGTTCTTTCGGAGTGTGGCCGGAATATTGTCTCTACGGTGACGGGTGACGGGATCTATCCTGAGAACAGGATTGATTTTAAGCCGTATATGGAGAAATACCGGCGTCCCATGGATGACGTGACAGGACTTATCAACAGTGCTTTTGCCGAGATAACTTACCGCGTATTCAAGGCGGAGCCGACGTTCAGGGGGCTTTACACCAGCGGCGGTGACGTGACGGTATCTGTATGCGAAAGATTCCATACAGCCGGATTAAGTCTGATGGATGAGGTGCTTCCCCTGGCGGCTTATGGGCAGTTCCTGAAGGGTGAATTTGAGGGAGTACACATCATTACCAAGGGCGGAAGCCAGGGGAACAGCAGCGCGATTAACAAATGCGTCACTTATTTGAAAGAAAAGCTTTATATTTAAGATCATATTTTGACAATGAAAGGAAGAGAATTATGAAAAGATCATTAATTGCAGTACCTATCGGAGATCCGGCAGGAGTCGGGCCGGAGATCGTGGCAAAGTCGGTTGCATCACAGGAGGTATTTGACGCGGCAGACTGTATCATCATCGGCGATAAAGCGGTTATGGAGAATGCGGTTAAGATTGTTGGTGAAAAGCTTAGTATCAACGTAATCGAAGACCCTTTAGAGGGTGATTTCCGTAAAGGAGTTTTGAATCTGATTGATTTAGGCAATGTTGACCTTGGTCAATTTGAATTTGGCAAGGTCAGCGGAATGTGCGGAAAGGCCGCATATGAATATATAGCAAAAAGCATTGCGCTTGCCAACGAAGGCAAAGTCGATGCCGTAGCGACAACGCCGATCAATAAGGAGTCATTGCGGGCAGGGGGGATTAACTTTATCGGGCATACAGAGATCTTCGGCGCGCTTACGGGAACGGAGGATCCCCTCACGATGTTCGAGACGAACGGCATGCGTGTATTTTTCCTGACCAGGCATGTATCCTTGAGGGAGATGTTAGACATGATTACGAAGGAACGGATTAAGGATTACGTAAAACGATGTCTTGAAGCGCTTAAGAAGTTAGGCGTTAAGGACGGGACGATGGCTATTGCAGGGCTGAATCCCCACAGCGGCGAGCATGGATTGTTCGGATGGGAGGAGGTCAATGAGATTACTCCGGCAATTGAGGAGCTTAAGGCAGAAGGCTATGATGTGGCAGGGCCTATTGGGGCTGATTCTGTATTCCATCAGGCGGCGCAGGGCAGATATAACAGCGTGCTGTCCCTCTATCATGACCAGGGGCATATTGCAACGAAGACGCTGGACTTTGAAAAAACAATCGCCATAACCAACGGAATGCCTATCCTGCGTACATCGGTAGACCACGGTACGGCTTTTGACATTGCCGGAAAAGGGCTTGTGAGTGCTGTCAGTATGATTGAAGCGATTCTGTTAGCAGCAAAATATGCACCCAATTTTACAAAATAAATCTTAAGAGAGGAAGAGGAGGACTATTATGGTAAACGGACTTAGCGGCGAGAGAATGTTAATCGGCCTTGCGATCGGTATCGCGGTCTTAATATTCTTGGTGCTCAAAACAAAAGTACAGGCATTCTTAGCGCTCATTATCTGTACAGTGATCGTGGGAGTTGTAGGAGGGATGCCCTTAGTAAACATTACATTAGAAGACGGGAAGACATTTGGCATCGTCAATTCCATAACATCAGGCTTTGGAGGGACGCTTGGAAGTATCGGTATTATTATCGGCTTCGGTGTTATGATGGGACAGATTTTTGAAGTGACAGGGGCTGCCCAGAGAATGGCATACACATTCTTGAAGCTGTTTGGTAAGAAGAAAGAAGAAGAGGCTCTGGCGCTGACTGGGTTTCTTGTATCCATACCGATATTTTGTGATTCTGGTTTTGTCGTGCTTGCGCCTATAGCAAAAGCGATTTCCAAAGCGACGAAGAAATCTTTTATTGGGCTGGGAGTTGCGCTTGCGGCAGGTCTTGTCATTACCCACTCCCTAGTGCCGCCTACACCCGGACCGTTAGGCGTGTGCGGTATTTTCGGAGTAGATGTTGGTAAGTTCATCCTGCTTACGATCGTGCTTGCGATTCCGATGGCCGTTGCATGTATTGCATATGCAAGAATATTTCTTTCTAAGAAATATTACCGCATTCCGAATGAGGAAGGCGAAGTAGTAGAGATGCCTTATCAGGAGCCGGATTATGAGAACGCCTTTTCAATGGATACAGAAGGGATGCCGGGTACACTGATATCGTTTCTCCCGCTGATCGTGCCGATCGTATTGATATTGATCAATACAGTTGCAACGGCTCTCGGCCAGACGGCAGGAATTATGGAAGTACTAATCTTCCTTGGCCAGCCGATCATCGCGGTAGGGCTTGGGCTTATCGTAGCGATCTTTACCTTAGGTAAAAATATTGAAAGAAATGAAATTATCGCAGAGATGGAGAAGGGTATGATGTCCGCTGGTATCATCATGCTTGTTACAGGCGGAGGCGGCGCTCTCGGCCAGATCATCAAGGATTCCGGGCTTGGAACATTTATGGCAGAGGGGCTTGCGGGAACGGCAGTTCCGATCATCATCCTGCCGCTGATCATCTCTACGGCAATGAGGTTTATCCAGGGTTCGGGAACGGTTGCCATGACGACGGCAGCAGGAATCTCCGCGCCGATTCTTGTGGCAGCGAATGTAAGTCCGCTGCTTGGGGCAGTTGCATGCTGTGTTGGGTCTTTGTTCTTCGGATATTTTAACGACAGCTATTTCTGGGTTGTAAACCGGACGCTCGGTGTTCGTGAAGCGAAGGACCAGCTTACGGTGTGGTCTGTTACATCGACAATTGCATGGGCAGTCGGTGTTGTAGAAGTATTGGTATTGAGTATTTTTATGTAATCATGTAAAATATAGGCAGTGGGAGCGTCGCTTTCACTGCCTTCTCAAATAAGAAAGAAAGGCAGGAAAATAGACGTGAGGGCTAAGAATCCATATAGAAAAGAGGAGACAGATATGCTTGCGGCAGAGAGACAGTCAAAAATTGTAGAGCTTGTGCACCGGCAGGGCAGTGTGCAGGTGGAAGAGCTGGCACAGGAGCTGAAGGTAAGTGCCATGACGATACGCAGAGATCTGGTAAAGCTCCAGAAAGAGGATGTCCTGCTAAGATGCCATGGCGGTGCAGTTGCCAAGCAGGAAGTAACTTACGCAGATAAGCAGACAAGCTGCATGGAGGCAAAACGCCGGGTGGCAGAGCTTTGTGTGTCTCTGGTAGGAAAAGGTGATACAGTGTTTCTTGACGCAGGCACGACAACGTTTGAGATTGCGCGGCTGATCAAAGATACGCCGGAGATTATGATCGTGACAAATGATCTGGAGATCGCGCAGCTGATTAAGAACAGTGAGGCGGAGCTTTTTATCTGTGGAGGGCATGTCCAGAAATCCACCGGAAGTATGTTTGGTCATTATGCTACACAGATGCTTGAGGATTTTAAATTTGATGTTGGCTTTTTTGGCGCTGCTTCCATCAATGAGGATTTTGAGGTGATGACGCCGACAGTCGATAAGATGTGGCTGAAGCGCCAGACTCCAAAGCAGTGCAGGAACTCTTACTTGGTGGTGGATGAGTCAAAGTTCAAAAGGCAGGCCATGACAAGAATCAATCATCTCGGGGACTACACGGGAGTTGTTACGGATAAAGAGTTCGATGAGGATGAGACAGAGAAGCTAAGGAAGCTTCATGTGTCCATCATCCGTTAAATACCACTTCAAAAGTACTTCCGCCCCCTTCGGTATCCCGGACATTGAGCGAGACATCCTGGAGCCCGGCGAGTCTTGCAGCGATAGACAGGCCGAGGCCGAAGTGTGCCTTCACATTCCGGGATTTGTCCTGCCGGTAAAATGGATCGAAGATGAGCGCCTTGTCCTCTTCGCCGATCCCCGGACCGAAGTCTGTCACGCAGACAGTGGTCAGAGACTGGGCACGGCCTGCGCTCAGGATGATCCGCCCCGTGTCTTTAAGCCCGTAGGCGATGGCGTTGTCTAAAAGAATGGTAAAGATCTGCAGGCACAGCTCCGGGTCTGCGTACACGGGCGGAAGGGGTTCTTCGGGAAGGGCAAGGAGAAGACTTGCGTTCTTTGCGCTGCAGAGCGGTTCGTACAGCTCCATCAGGTGAAGGAGCATCTCGTCAAGCTCGAAGAGCTGTTTTTTGACGCACCAGTTTTCCTGCTGTGCGGATGCGAGCAGCAGAAGATTTTTAACCAGAGCATTCCCGCGCTGACATTCGTCTCTGATGACCGCCAGGTATTTTTCCTGTTGTGCGGGCGATGCTGCGGCCGCGTCGGCAGCCGTGCGGATGACGGCCAGGGGTGAGCGCAGCTCGTGGGACGCTGAAGCGGCAAAGTCCTGCTGCTTTTCATACATTTCTTCCAGAGGCCTAAGAGAACGGCCGACGAATCTTCTTCCCGTCAGGAATAATAGCAGGATCCCCAGAATATCAATCAGCAGATACAATATGGCAGTCCAGGTAAGATTCATTCTGTTCGCGGTTATATCCTGGAGCAGGATGAGCTTTTTATAGCCGGCAGAGGTGTTGGTGACCGTCACACAGCCCAGATAGGAATCATGGTGTCCGCCTTCGATCTTAAGAAGGGACGACTGCAGAAGATTCGAAGAGATCGGGTGGGAATTCGGGAAGATCCCTTCGGCGCAGGCCATCTCCTGCGCCTTATGGAGCAGACTGCGGCGGTCAGTGCGGGGCTTGAAGGCGCCGGGAAAGAAGAAGGGCGTATCATTTTCCTCGATGTAAATGATCAGGTTATGCTTTGTCTCAAGCTGCGCCAGATAGGAGTCGATAAAGGTAGAATCTGTCTGAAGCTTTGAGGTCAGGGTAAAGATGTGGTCAGAAAAGGAAGCCTCCAGACGGCTCTGCCGGGAAGATAGATAGAACAGGAAGGTGACGGCGAGGATGAAGGTCAGGATCATCCCCGTACTTAAGGTGTAAAGCCTTACTAATCTTTTCTGTAGTTCAGGAAACATGGGAATCCTCCATACGGTATCCCAGGCCATGGACGGTGCGTATGGCGGCCTGGCTTTTTAAGGTGCGCAGATGTTTTCTCAGAAAATAGATATAGGTGTCCAGATTCCCGTCCTCTACCGTTCCGTCCGGACCCCATACCCGGTAAAAGATCTGCTCCCTGGCCAGCGTCTTTTCCGGGTTCTTAAGGAAAAATTCCAACAGCAGCGATTCCCGGCCGGAGAGGCGCAGTTCTCTTCCCTTGCAGGAAAGCATCCTTACATCGGAGTCAAAGCGGATATCCAGATAGGAGAGCATCTCGTGCTCAGTCAGGGCCTTGGGCCTGCGTGACAGCGCCCGAATCCGCGCCATCAGCTCTTCGATGGCATAAGGCTTAACCAGATAATCATCAGCTCCGCAGTCTAAGCCGTCGATGCGGTCATTTACTGCGCCGAGGGCGGTCGTTAAGATCACTGGCGTCGTGATCCTGTTCTGGCGGATGGAGCGGAGGATGGATAATCCGTCGATCTCCGGCAGCATCCGGTCTAAAAGGATCAGATCGTATACTCCGTTCATGGCGCAGTACAGCGCTTCACTTCCCGTGTGGCAGCAGGTGACGTGATGGCTTCTGGCATCAAGCTGTTCCTTTAGGGCGCCGCACAGCTCCCTGTCGTCTTCGATAATCAAAATATGCATTGCAAATCCCTCTTTCCGCTAGTACATTAGTACATCGAAAAATCTATTACTCTTATCATACCAGAGAAATCTCAAAAAATTCTTTAAGATTTTATGAGATTTTTAAAAGTCTTTTTGAGAAAACATTGTTATAGTGTTGAACATAAGGAGGTTGATAAGAGATGGTAAAAAGAAATATCAGATGTATGTTGCTGATCATGCTGGCGGTCATCCTGGCATCAGGCGTGCTGAACGGCTGCGGCCAGAAGAGCGCAGAAGATGAGGGAAAAGGCGCGGGGGAAGACAGCGCGGGGAAAGGCAGATATGTGGAGGAGGAGATCAGCCTCCCCATTAAGGAAGGCGAGCGGGCGATTAATCTGTCAAAGTCGAAGGACGGAAACCCGGTGATATTCGTCGCCGTAAAGGATGAGCAGATCAGGCGCTGTGAGTACATAGACGGAGAGTGGGAGGAAAGCGACCTGGACTGGGTCAGTAAGACGTGTAAGGGAAAGATAGATTACCCGGTCAGTGTGGCCGAGACAACGGACGGCGTACAACTCGTGGCCGGGCTTAATGAACAGATGAAGACCTGTATCGCGAGAAGCAGGGACGGACAGAGCGGGGAACTTTTAGATATCCCTTACCTTGAGAAAAAGACGGAGTATGGGTATTCGTCGATCATCAGTATAGCTGCTGACGGCGGGGGAAATTACTGGCTTCAGGATATCTACCAGTCTAAGATCGTCGTCGTGTCTCCGGATACTCTGGATACGGTAGAGGAGTTTGAGAGCATGCATTCCAGCAGCGATGGCCAGAAAATGATCTTCGCAGGGGATGACGGGACGGTGGCAGCCAACACAGACGATGGCGTTTATCTGATCTACGACAAGGACGGGAAGGAGCAGGGAAAGCTTACGTTTACCCAGACAGAAAACGGCCAGCTGTGCGGCGGCAAGGAGAACTGGTACATGGTCTCATCGGAAGGAATCGTTCGGATGAAGCCCGGAGACGACAGCCGGGAGGTGCTCATGGACGGAGGGATGGGAGCTATGGGCTCGCCGGTCAACGCTCCAGCGGGGATAATAAAGGGGCAGGAGACGGAGTTCTTCGTGCTGTACCGGCAGTGGAAAGAAGAGACTTACAGCTTCGCGCGGTACACCTATGACAAAGACGTTGCCGCAGTACCAGAGCATACGCTTCAGGTGTTCGGTCTTTCAGAAAGCGATACTATCCAGCAGGCGGTCATCGGGTTCCAGAGGAAGAATCCGGACGTAAAAGTAGAATTCAAGACCTCCGGAAAAGAGGCCGGGGAGGTATCCTCGGACGATATCCGGACGCTGAATACAGAGCTTCTCAGCGGAAAGGGTGCGGATGTCCTGCTGCTTAACGGCCTTCCGGCGGACGCTTACATAGAAAAAGGCGTGCTCTGCGACCTGACGAAGCTGGCGAAGGGGCTGATGAAGGAGAATCGTTATCTGGAAAATATGATGAACAACACTCTGCAAAAGGACGGGAAGATCTACGGTATCCCGGTAAAATTCACGGTTCCTGTCCTGTACGGGGATGAGCAGATCGAAAAAGCGTTAGATTCCCTGGACAGCCTTAGTGCGTATATGGATAAGAATCCGGATGCGGCAATATTCGGAGTGACAAATAAGGAGTATATCCGGGATTTCCTGTTCCAGATGTATCAGGAGGAACTGATGAAAACGGACGGTACGGCAGACAAGGCGAAGATGGAACAGCTCCTGGAGCTTGCCGTAAGCATCGCAAAGAACTCTAAGACAGATTTTTATGAAGAAATGGAGATGGGAAGCAGCCAGGATACCTTGTTTAGCAATCCGGGTTCCATGTATCTGATGAAGCATACGGACATGGTGGTTACGGACAGGATCGACAGCCTGGTGAGCATGATGCTGGACTGCAAGATCGCCCGCACACAGAATTTTACTCTTAAATCCCTGAAGGGCTTTTACCTGCCGGGAGGAATCGCGGGAATCAATAAGAACACGAAGCAGAAAGAGATCGCGGAGGAATTCGTGAAATATCTCTTTTCAGAGGAAGTGCAGGGAGCGAAGCTAGACGATGGATTTCCGGTCCTTACCCAGGCGCTGGAGGCGAAGGAGGAAGAGGCAGACAGCAAATATGCAGACTCTTACACCATAAGCGTGGGCGGTGAGCTTGCAGGGGAAGACTTCAAGATAGATGCCGGGTTCCCAACGGTAAAGGAGGTCAAAGACTTGGTTGAGCTGTGCAAGACACTGAACAGACCGGCCAATCAGGACCGGGCGGTATGGGATATCTACCAGAGTGAGGCGGATAAGGTTCTTAACGGCAGCATCGGGGCAGGAGAAGGAGCAGAGAATATCCGGAAGAAAGTGGAGCTTTATCTTGCGGAGTAAGATGAGCGGGAGCGGGAAGGCGTATCTGTTCCTGCTCCCGAATCTTTTTGGAACAGTGTGCTTTGTACTGATCCCCTTTCTGGATGTGTTCCGGCGCTCCTGCCTTCAGGCGGTAGGCAGCGGGTTCGTCGGCCTGTCCAACTACTGTGCGGTACTGGAGAATAAGGCTTTCTGGCTGGCCGCCGCCAATACAGCCAGATTCATGGCAGTCTGCATTCCTCTGCTTTTGCTGTTGTCTCTTTGGGTCGCAGTGATGTTTCAGAGCATGGCGGACGCGGGGCACAGAAAGAGAAGAGGCAAGACCTCCGGCGCCTGGGGAGGCAGGCGAAAAAATGGGATTATGGCTATAAGCAGGATAAAGACAGGCTTTACCCTCCCGATGGCGATCCCGGCGGCGTCTGTCGTTGTATTTTTCCAGATGCTCTTTGACGAGAAGGGATGGCTGAACCTGCTGGCCGGATGGCTTGGGTTTGCGGGACGGGACTGGCTGAACGGCGGCTGTGCCTTCTGGGTGCTGGTGGTCTGCTATATCTGGAAGAATCTGGGGTACGATATGATCCTCTGGATGACGGGCATCGCCGGAATAGAAAAGGAACAGTATGAAGCCGCCAGAGTCCAGGGAGCGGGAGGATTCGCCTGCTTTTGGTATATTACACTGCCGCAGCTAAGGGCGACGGCATATGTGACGGCGCTCCTTTCCTTCGTCAATGGGTTCCGGGTGTTCCGGGAGGCGTATCTTCTGTCGGGGGATTATCCTCATGAGAGCATCTATATGCTGCAGCATCTGTTCAATAATTGGTTCGTGAACCTGGATATCCAGAAGCTGACGGCAGCAGCTTCGCTGCTTGTGCTTGCTACCGGGATTTTTCTGTTTGCTGCCGGGACGCTGGCCCGCGTCCTTGCGTCGGAAAATAGGGGGAAGCGCAGGCGTGTCTCTACGTCGGAGCATAAGGGCAAGCCGTTACACTTTTTTGTAAATAGCGGCGAGTCGTTACCTGTCTCTGCGCCAGAGTATAAGGGTAAGCTGCATAAGGCGGAAGAGCTGGCAGGGCATGGGGAAAAACCGGCGGATACCGGGAAAAGAAAAAGGAGAAAAGGGCGGAAGGATTCATGAAAAAAACAACAATATGGGGTATCGTGATGCGCATGATTCTGGCAGTATTGCTTATCCTGATGGTCATGCCTCTGGTTATGCTCTGTACCAATTCCCTGATGGGAAAGCGGGAGATTATCGAGACTTGCGGGGCGGTTCTGTCGGATTACGGAGGAAAGGCGCAATTCAGGCTGTTTCCGCAGTATCCGACCATGCGGGCATATGTAAGGCTCCTTTTAGATTCGCCGGAATATTTCGCGGCGTTCTGGAATTCGGCGGTTATCGCCGGAGGGGTAGTCGCAGGACAGCTTTTTACCGCCGTTCTGGCGGCGTGGGCGCTGGCCCGCTATGATTTCCCGGGAAAGGCGGCGCTTAGGTTCTTATATATGCTGCTGCTGATTCTGCCCTTTCAGGTGACGATGGTGTCCGGATATCTGGTGCTGGATTCCCTGAAACTTCTGGATACGTATCTTGCAGTGATCCTGCCGGGGATATTTTCCGCGCTCCCGGTGTTCATTCTGTCAAGATCATTTGCCGCCATTCCGAAGGAGGTCATCGAGGCGGCTAAGATCGACGGCGCGGGGGACTTCGGGATATTTATCAGGATCGGGGTGCCCCTTGGGAGGCCGGGGATATTTTCCGTGGTAATCTTAAGCTTTCTGGAATACTGGAATGCGGTGGAGCAGCCGCTGACTTATCTTAAGACGGAATCCCTTAAGCCGCTTTCGCTGTATCTTCCGGTGATGGTGAAGGGGGAGGTGCAGACGGCATTTGCCGCGTCTATCATTACGCTGCTCCCGGCAGTCCTTCTGTTTTTCTGCGGGCAGGAGAGCCTGGAGAAAGGGATCGGGGCATCGGGAAGCTTCTAAAATTATAAGCAAGCTAGGAGGGATTAAAGGTGAGTACAGGCAGGAGATTGGCGGTGAAGGTATTTTTCGGATTCCTTGCGGTTATGGCAGTATGCACGGTGCTTTCCCGGGCGGCGGCATCCGTCCTGGTGGCACAGGTGGAGGTGAAAAAAACAGGGCGCGGCAAGCTTTCCTATACTTGTGGGGGGACGGGAAATATCGTGCCGAAGAAGGAGCAGAAGATATTTTTGTGGGCAGGGCAGCAGGTTGAATGGACAGCCCCGCAGGGCAGCACTGTGAAAAAGGGAAAATGCCTGGTTAAATTCCGCAAGAAATATCTAAAGCAGGAGATCGAAAAGAAGGAGGAGGAATTGGAGCAGCTGAATCTGCAGGCAAAGGAGCAGCAGATCTCAGCCAGAAAGCCTGCCAGAGTGCCGGCGGCAAAGAGCGCGTACCAGGCTCTCACGGAAGCAGAAAAGAAGCTTAAAAAGGCAGAAGATAAGGAGAAAAAGGCGAAGGCGTTGTGGGAGGCATACAAGGAGCAGGAATCGTACAAGAGCCAGGAAGCGTATAATAACCAGGAATCGTACAAAAACCAGGAATCATATAAGAACCAGGAAACGTCTGGAGATGGCGGCGGATCGTTGAAAAAGCAGGAGCTAAAGGAAAGCTACCAGGCGGCAAAGGCTGAGACAGAGGCGGCGAGGCAGGAGAGATCCCAGGCGCGGGCGGCATACGAGCTGGCCAAAGCAGAAGACGCCGCCCAGGATAAAAACAGCGCTAATACCCAGGAGGCGGCCAGGACCAGCGCGCAGGCAGCTGCTGCGCAGGTGGAGACGGCAGGAAAGGAGCTTAAGGTGCTCAAACAGTACGAGAAGGCAGGAGGGAAGATTCTGGCAAAGAAGGACTGCACCGTACTTGAAAATCATGTGCAGACCGGCGTTATCGCTGCGGGGACGGAGTATATCGTCCTTGGGAACGGCGGGTGGAAGCTCCGGGGAGAAGTGGCACAGGCGGATAAGGATAGAATCGCGCCGGGCATACAGGCAACAGCCGAGTTCTCTTCGGGAGGGAAGACGGAGGCAGAGGTAGAGACTGTAGAGGCGTCTTCGGGAAGCGAAGAAGAAGGGAAGGAAAAAGAGTCATCCTACATCTGGTACGCGTCGCTGCCGCAGGAGACGGAGGTTGAAGGAACGGAGACATTTACCTGGAAAGCGGAGACAGAGTCGGAAAAGGAATATGAGCAGATCATACCGATCTCGGCGCTGCGGGAGGATATGGAAGGGGCGTACTGCCTGATCATCTCAGAGAAGGAGCAGATGCTGGGAACCCTTATGGTCGCGAAGAGGGTTCCAGTAACTGTGCTGGAAAAGGACGGGAAAAGCGCCGCCATCACCTCGGAGCTTAAAAAGGAAGACCAGATTATCATATCATCGGAAAAATTCGTGTCAGGAGGTGACCGGGTACGGATAAAGGAGTAATAAAGACGGCGGCCTGTTTCCTGGCTTTGCTGGTATTGAATATGCTGATCATCACCCGGCTGCACAGCCTTTTCGAGTACGCGGATGTTACGGCGGTCGCTTACGGAAAGGGGGAGGTGGAGGAGGATGCCTTGTCCCGGCTTGTCAGGGAGAACGAATCGGGCGGGATATTTTCCGAGGCAGCGCTGTGGAGAGCGGAAGGGAAGGTGCCGGTCGGCTGTGAGGGAACGGGCAGGGAAAAAATCGTGTCCCTGTATCAGATGAAGGGGCAGCAGAGCGCGGTATTCGGGAAGCAATTGTGCGCGGGAAGATATTTTACGGAAGGAGAACAGAGCGTCTGCCTGCTGGACCGAGAGACGGCAAGGGAGATCTTCGGGTCGGATAATGTCCTTGGGATGAAGGTGAGCTGGGAAGGGTCGGAGTATGTGGTCTCAGGGATTCTTGGGGGAGATCAGCCCCTCTGCATCGTCCCGGCGAAGGAGGGGACGGCTTATGACGGCATCGCTGTAAAAAGGGCAGAAAAATCTTCGTCCCCGGAGACGGCATTCGGTACTCTGGAGGCGTCCCTTGGGAAAGTAGGGCAGCAGAGAATTGACGGGCATCTGTATTATACGACGGCATGTCTTTTTTATTTTCTGCTGATTGCAGTTTTTCTGGCCGCGGCCGGGGTGAAAGACAGGAAGAGAAGGATCATCGCGGTGCTGTATATGGTTCTTGCGGCAGAGATATTGATCCTGGGGATCAGCTTTGCGTCGCCGGGCAGTGACTATCTGCCGTCCTACTGGTCGGATTTTGACTTTTTTGTGCAGCTTTTCAGGGAGAAAAGGCAGCAGATACAGGGACTTATGCGCCATCAGGAATTTGCGCCGTGGCAGCGGATGCTCGGGGCGTGGATGCAGGCGGGGGTTCTTGAAGGCGCGGCAGTGCTGGTCTTGTTTTGGCGGACAGTGATAGCTGCAGAGGGTTAGGGGAGCTGCGCATTCTGAGAGAACATGATACAGGAGGAGCGGCTTTTGCACAGCAAAACTCGGAATACCACCCCGAATCGTTGCTATGAACGGCCTTCAGATCGTGAATAGTAATCAAGTACTGATGGCAATTTGTGCTCGATGGAAAAGGATCATTGCCGCAGGGGCAAGTTTAATATATAATATAAAAAGATTTATCACAATGTTTTTTGCATGTGCGGAAGCGGAAAAGGATGCTGTGGAGGGAATTAGAAGGTGAATAATATGCAGTTACCTGAACGTTTTTTTGAAGAATATCCACTCAAGGAAGTTTCGGCTGCTTCGTTGACTCATTTTCGCATGATAACAGTTACGATGTCAGATTTTGAAGAGCAGTTAGACGATACAGTTATTCCGTTAATGAATGGGTCAAGGTATGAAGGGTTCCTGATGGAAAAAGCATATGTGATGAATCTGAGCAAGACCGAAGATATCGTGCCATGTATGAGAAAAATCAAGGATTCTGTAAACACCGGTCTTTTGATTAGAACAGCGATTGAATATCAGGATGAGGTTATGCCTTTGGTACTGAAAAAAATATGCCGGTCCGGATATGACGTATTTATAGAAAATGCGGCTGTACTGCTTGCTAATGTGGATACAAAATATACGGAACAACTCTATGATCTCTTCCCGGATATCAGAAATGCGTATGCCCGTTCGGAGCTGTGTATTGTATTTGGTGTGAAGAAAAAGGCGGAATATACATCGCTGCTTGTGGAACAGTTTCGAAAGATAAAAGCTGAAAGAACGGATAACGACTATGAACAGGGTCCGTTGCTGGCGCTGAATCTCATATATGATATGATTGGATAAGGAAGGACGAAGAACGATGAAGGAGATTAAATGCCCTAATTGCGGGGAAGTCTTTGCGGTGGACGAATCTGGTTACGCGCAGATCGTAAAGCAGGTCAGGGACAGGGAATTTGCGAAGGAGCTGAAACAGCGCGAGGATGATTTTGCGAAGATGAAGGAGAGCGCATTGAAGCTGGCGCAGATGGAACAAAAGGAGGAGCTTGCCACGGCGCTGTCGTCAAAGGATGCAGAGCTTTCGGAGAAGGATAAGATCATCGGGCAGCTAAAAGCGCAGATTGCCGGGAATGAAACAGAGAAAAAGCTTGCCGTCAGCGAGGTCGTCAATGAGAAGGAAAAGGAGCTTTCACAAAAGGCGACAGAGATTGCCGAGCTTAAGAGCAGGCTGTCCAATAAGGAGACGGAAAATGAGTTAAAGGAACAGTCCTTAAAGAAACAGTATGAGGACAGGCTCAAGCTTAAGGACGAGCAGATCGAATATTACAAGGATTTCAAGGCAAGGCAGTCCACCAAGATGATCGGCGAAAGCTTAGAGCTTCACTGTATGAACCAGTTCAACGCTTTGCGGATGACTGCGTTTCCCAACGCATATTTCGAGAAGGACAATGATGCGCGGACAGGAAGTAAAGGCGACTTTATCTTCCGGGAGTCGCTGGAGGGCATCGAATTTATCTCCATTATGTTTGAGATGAAAAATGAGATGGACGAAACGGCCACCAAGCATAAGAATGAGGATTTCCTGAAGGAGCTTGACAAGGACAGGCGCGAAAAGAAATGCGAGTATGCGGTACTGGTCTCGCTCCTTGAGATTGACAACGAGCTTTATAATAACGGCATCGTGGATGTTTCCTATAAGTATGACAAAATGTACGTGATCCGGCCTCAGTTTTTTATCCCGATGATCACGCTCTTGCGGAATGCGGCGCTTAATTCCCTGCAATACCGCAAAGAGCTTGAGGCGGCAAAGCACCAGCAGGTGGATATCCTTCATTTTGAGGAGAATATGAATGCGTTTAAGGAAGGATTCGCGCGCAATTACCGGATCGCAAGCAATAAGTTCAAGACGGCGGTCGAGGAGATCGACAAGACGATCGCTCATCTGCAAAAGACAAAGGAGGCGCTGCTTTCGTCTGAAAATAATCTCCGGCTGGCGAACAATAAGGCGGAGGACTTAAGCATCAAGCGGCTGACGAAGAATGCGCCGGTGGTGCGGGAGATGTTTGAGGAATTGGAGAAAGAGACGGATTGCTAAAGCATGGTCAGATGAGGCATAGTCTGTATATTTTGAATTACAGTTAATTTCTTTTCGTAAAACTTAACATGCCTTCAATTGCAGGCGCAAAGATTCCCTGATATGATGATACTAAAGGAAAACCGTGCAGGCTGAATAAGCAAAGCGGCCCGATAGAACATTGCAGATAGGAGGATTTGGTATGCAGATAGGAGAAGTGATCAGAACATACAGAAAAAGAAAGGATATGACGCAAGAGGAGATGGCGCGCCGCCTGGGTGTGACGGCTCCTGCGGTGAACAAGTGGGAAAAGGGCAATTCCCTTCCCGATATTACGCTGCTTGCCCCGATTGCCAGGCTGCTGGATGTCTCATTGGATACGCTTCTGGCTTTTCGCGAAGATCTGACTGCGGAGGAGATAAAGGAGATCGTCTATGAGCTGGACCGAAAATTTAAAGAAGCGCCTTATGAGGAGGTATTCGGCTGGGCGAAGAGGAAGCTTGAACAGTATCCCGACTGTGAGCAGCTGGCCTGGCAGATAGCGGTGATCCTTGACGCGCAGCGGATGGTCCAGGAGATTTCCGAGGAGCCCTGCGCGAAAGAATATGAGGAATATATAGGGGATTTGTACGAGCGTGTCCTTGAGAGCAAGGATGAGACGATGCGCGGCAGGGCCGCCGATTCCTTATTTGGCTTTTACATGAGGAAAAAGCAGTATGAGAAGGCAGAGGAGTGTCTGAAATATTTTTCTGTGCAGAATCCGGAGCGGAAGAGAAAGCAGGCGCAGCTCTACGGCGAGACGGACCGGTTCCGGGAGGCGTATAAGGCTTATGAAGAGCTGTTGTTTGCCAGTTATCAGATGATAAGTGCGGCGCTTAACGGGATGTATCAGCTTGCCGTGCGGACGAAAGATAAAAAGAAAGCCCATATGCTTGTGGAAAAACAGGAAGAGATGGCCAGATGCTTTGAGATGGGAAGGTATTACGAGGTTGTAGGGCGATTGGATCTGGCGGTACTGGAGAAAGATACAGAGACGGCGCTTGCTGTGGTGGAGGAGCTGATCGCCAGCGTGGAGGATATCGGGTGTTTTCGCAGAGCTCCTCTATATGAGCATATGAAGTTTGAAAAGTTAAGAAGAGAATTCCACGAGGAGTTTAAGGACAAGCTGCTTGGCAGCTTCCGGAATGAGGAGATGTACGGATTTTTGGAAGATGATGAAAGATGGCAGCAAATCATTGGTATATCCGATGCTTTTTAGGCATAAGTCCTTATAGCATCTTAGCATTTGCAGCAGCAGATGATCGGTCTTATAATATAGATGCATCACTGAACTGGGCAAGCTCCCGCAAGGAGGGCACAGACCGGGCAAATGGCCTGAAGGCAGATAATGGCCTGGAATCAGATATTACGATCGGGCAAGAGGAGGTATGAAATGAATCGGATAGAAAGATGCAAAGAAGTATATGCAGAGCTGTTCGGCGGAGAGCCTGCTGCTATGGAGAGCGGGAATGATCCGGAGCTGATGATCATCCTGCGGAGGTTCATATTCGGCGAGGTGTTTGATACAGGGATGCTGGATAAAAAGGTAAGGGAGCTTCTGACAGTAGTCTGCCTTACGGCCATGCAGACTTTGCCTCAGCTTAAGGCTCATACGCAGGCGGCGTTAAATGTGGGGAACTCTCCGCTTAAGATCCGGGAGGCAGTATATCAGTGCGCGCCGTTTATCGGGTTTCCGCGTACATTGAACGCAGTCGGTGCGGTGAATGAAGTGTTTCAGGACAACGGGATATCTCTGCCGCTTTCTGCACAGGGGATGGCAGAAGAGAGCGAAAGGTATGAAAAGGGGCTTGCAGTGCAGTTCCCGCTTTATGGGAACGAGATTAAAGAAAAATATGCCGGTCTGCCGGACGGCATCGGAGAAGCCCTGCCGCGCTTTTTGACGGAAGTGTGCTTCGGGGATTTTTACACCCGCGGCGTACTTAGGGTACAGGAAAGAGAGCTGCTTATGCTGGCTGTTCTGGCCTCATTGGGCGCAGACACGCAGATCAAGGCTCATGTGGCGGGCAATCTGAAAGCCGGGAATAGTAAGGAGACGTTATACGCCGCTATGGTACAGTGCCTGCCGTATATCGGATTTCCGGCGGCATTCAACGCCATCAACATCATAAAAGCGGCAGAGTAGAAGGCCGGGGGAAGTGCTGATACGAAATGCTTTGATGTATCGGCGCTTCCCATTTATTGTTCGGAATACAGATAGTTTATATATTCTATCGCCATATCTGTCCGCGGAGAATTTTTGACAACGCCAAGATACACGTCGCCGTCAAAGCCGGCTTTCTTAAAAATCCCTTTCTGCGATACCAGAAGCCCCATGGGATACTCTTCTGTCACAGCTTTGTAATCTGCCGGTCTGTCGGGCGGCAGGTCGTCGGCATTGTCCTCAAGGATGACTGTATTAGCTGCAAGGTACGGCGTTATATTTAGCCTCGTATCGTAATCCAGGTCCGAAAGCAGCTCTTCCATGTTGCAGAGATATCCGCTTTGTGAGAATGCATCGAACACTTCTTTGTTCATGAGTACCACATCCAGCCGTTCATCATCGACCGCGGCGATTATCTTTATGCGGGAAGCATAAGTGTATTCGTGGTTAGGGTCGCCGGGATCATCCGTAAGATACAATCCCGTATACAACTCCAGCTCCTTTTTGGAAATGTCGGCGTCCAGGTGGCCGATGAAACCGTCGCTTAACTCATCTTTGAGCTGTTCGCTGGCGGATATGTTCACAAGGCCGGCATAAAGCAAGGTCTCTTTCCTGGAAAAATGCCCGTGTACTGCATAGCCGGCCATGTAGATGAGGATCAGGCAGATTACGGCAGGCAGTTTGTAATAATCCCAGATATATTGCAGTCTTTGCTTTCCTTGTAGATTTTTTAGGTATTTTCTCTTAGGGGAGAGAGTGTGTTCTTCGGGTCGCATATCAATACCCTTTCTGGAGTTTAGCTCTTTCGTTGCCAGCAGGCGCGCTGCTTTAGAAGGTGTATTATTCGTTACTGTTCACGGGTCAGGAATGCGCACTGGATGCACATTCCGTAAGAACATGATACAGGAGTGAGGGGCGGCTTTTGTGCAGCCAAACTCGAAATGCCGCCGTGAATAGCAACGTATTATTCTGTTTCGGGGACGGCGTCTTTGTGGTCTTCGGTTTTCTCCTGGCAGAGCAGCAGGATGTTGGACAGCAGGTAAGAGCAGAGCAGGGCGCACAGTCCTTCCCCAAATATGACGGCCGGGGTAAAGACACGGATCACAACAAGAACCATCATAAAGTAGACTGCAGCCATCATTGCGGTACATACCAGAAAACGGACGCCGATGAACAACGCATTTTTAAACATAGCGCCAACGGTATTATCAAATCGTGCAAGAAGAGGAAAGATATACATCAGGACGATGGCATAAGCGGCAGCCGCCACAAAGAATACTGCCGTGCAGAGGGTCCAGAAGATATTTTCAAATCTCAGATGGTAAAGCACATAACCGTCGGTGCAGAGGATGGCGCCCAGAAACAGAAGAATCAGCCATATCTTGGTTCCTTGTTTCAAGTTAGCCCTGAACGAGCGGAAGAAGGCTTTCGTAATATTCCCTTCTTCGTTTTTTACTATCTTTAGCGTAACGTAGAAAAGTGCAGTGGTGGACGCGCCGGCTGTCACAATAGGAATACAGCAAATGAACCACAAAATGTTCAGATAGACGCTGTAGGTGATCTTGTTGATAAACTGCAGGACCGGTCCGTCCAGATTAAATAAGCTGCGCATAATATCCCTCCTGATATCGTTTGTTTTTAATGGCTGCGAGATCTTAATCTTCTGTAGATTCCCTGTAGATCAGGGTCGTCTCCGTATACACGGTGCGGTAATTTAAGGATGGTTCGTTGATACGGGACATCAGCAGATTTACAGCAGAAAATCCCATGATCTGGCTGTGTATATGGATGGTGGTGAAGGCGGGCGTGATGATTCTTGATTCGGGTGAGTCGTCAAAACCAATCAGATATACGTCCTTTGGGACAGAATAGCCTAATTTTTTTAATACCTGCAGGGCGTCCAGGGCGATAAAATCGTTGGCGCATATGAATACTTCCGGCAGATGCGGAAGCTTTCGGAAGCTTTCCTCCAGATATTCGTGGTAATCTTCTGAGGACGGATAACGGATTCCATCCTTGCTTTGCAGGATGCTGAGTTCATCCGGGCAGGGCAGCCCCGCCAGAAACATCGCATTCCGATAGGCCATATACCGCTCAAAGAAAGACTGACAGTGCATATATTCTCCGATGAATCCGATATCCGTCTTCCCTCTTCTTATCATTTCCCTTATCAATGCATGAATCCCGGATTGGTTATCCATGGACAGAATGTCTGCCTCTAATGGTTCGTCCAGACATACTGCCGGTGCGTCTACGAATAAGATCGGCAGTCCCAGGCCGCAGAGCATCCGGTCATATTCATAATGAAACATCTCGACACAGATGATGCCGGCAGTCCGTTCCCGGGAAAAAGAGGCGGGCAGGTTCATGTTTTCCTGGTCTTCGGCAAGCACTCTGTGCATGGTGAGACTGTAACCCAGTCCGGCAAGCTCTTTCTGGAACTTATCCAGCATGATCAGTGCAAAGTGGGAGCCGCCGACAAAATTAGTAAGAAATACGGCGATCTCCGTATTTTCTTTCGGCACAGGGATAGATAGGATAGAGCTGCCCGATTTGGCGGCCGTTACATATGAAAACTGCTTATATCCCATTTCCATTGCTTTTTTTAATACTTTATCTCTGGTAGCATCGGCCAGTATGCCGGTGTTGTTGATCGCTTTTGAGACAGTGTTGCGGGAGATGCCGAGTTCGTCGGCAATATCCTGAATAGTGACTCTGGTTCCCATAGATTTCCCCTCTTTCAAATTTGCTTAACTGATGATGTGCTATTCACATTATAATGCACAAATAGAAATGTGTCAAATGTAAAAATTCAAAAATTTTCACAAATTTTTCGGCAATGACATGTGTTTTGAATTTTTGTTCAGAGTGTATAGATATGTGAAAATGTAAAAACAAAACTATGCAAATAGCAAAAATAATATTGACTAAATGTAAAATAAGTGATATAAATATATTAAGCAAATCTCAATTAAATGTAAAATTAATATTTTACAAATGCACAAAAGTGAGGAGAAAGGAGATTAAAATGAAATGAGAGTGAACATGTGCAGAAGATGGAGGGATTTGAAAGAAAGGAGGAAGTTATGAATACAACTTCAAAAGCTGCTGCAAATGCAAAACAGGGAAGCAAAGATACGGGATTTCACAATACACTGGTATATGTCAGGCAGCACTGGCAGCTCTATCTGATCTTCCTGATGCCGGCGTTGCTGCTGACATTGATTTTTAAGTATGCGCCTATGAGCGGTATTCTGATTGCCTTTCAGGATTACAATCCGTTTAAGGGAGTGTCGGGAAGCGAGTGGGTAGGAGCCAAGCATTTTACAAGATTTCTTTCATCCCCGGATTTCATGAGATATCTGGTGAACACGTTAAAGCTGAGCGTATACAGCCTGCTGTGGGGATTCCCGGTTCCGATCATACTGGCGCTGCTATTGAACCGGATCCAGAGCGCAGGGATCAAGAAAAAGATACAGTTGGTGCTTTATCTTCCAAACTTTGTATCAGTGATCGTACTCTGCGGTATCGTGCGGATCTTCCTTTCCGTGACAGGGCCGGTGAACCTGCTGCTGGGAACAGATATTAATTTCATGACCATGCCGGAGGCTTTCCGCTCCATCTATATTGTCAGCGGAATCTGGCAGGGAGCAGGCTGGGCGTCAATTATGTATACGGCCTCCCTGTCCAACGCGAGCCAGGAATTAAGAGAGGCTGCCATCATGGACGGCGCGAATATCCTGCAGCAGATTAAGACGGTAGAATGGCCGGCGATAAAGGACATGGTAGTGATTCAGTTCATCCTGCAGGCTGGAAATATCATGAGCATTGGTTTTGAGAAGGCGTATGCGCTGCAGACGGACCTGAATCTCCCGGCTTCTGAGATCATCGCTACATATGTATATAGAAAGGGTCTGATCGACGGTGATTACAGCTTTTCAACAGCGGTGGGCCTGTTTAACACCGTAATTAATGTCATCCTTCTGATTGCCGTTAATAAGATTGTGGCCAAGATGAATGACGGTCAGGGAATCTAAGGAGGTGTACAAAAAGTGAAAAAGAAAAAAAGCTTATTTACAAGATACTCAAAACAGGATAAGGTATTACTGACTACCGGATATATACTGCTGGGATTATTTGTAGTTGCGATTATTGTGCCGATGATCTATATTATCGTTGCATCCTTCATGGATCCGATCACCTTGCAGAATAAGGGAATCACTTTTGATTTCAGCAAATGGACGGCGACTGCCTATGAACGTGTCATGACCAACGGTCAGATATGGATCGGATTTAAAAATGCGATCGTCTATTCCGTACTGTTTACGGTGGTTTCTGTCGTAGTGACGCTTCTGGCGGCGTATCCGCTGTCAAGGGCGGACTTTAAAGGAAAGGGCTTCTTCAATGTTATCTTTATGATCACGATGTTTTTCGGCGGCGGTTTGATCCCGACATATTTGGTCGTAAGTAATCTGGGGCTTGTAGACAGCATGTGGGCAGTGATCCTTCCGGGAGCCTTCAGCGTATGGAATATGACCATTGCCAGGACCTATTACAGAGGCATCCCCCAGGAGCTGCGCGAGGCGTCGGACGTAGACGGGGCGAGTGAGCTGACCTTCTTCTTTAAGATCCTGCTTCCGGTATGTACGCCTGTCATAGCCGTTCTTGTACTGTGGCAGTTCGTTGCCATGTGGAACAGCTATTTTGACGCGATGATCTACCTGAATGATTCAGCAAAGCAGCCGCTGCAGCTTGTGCTCCGGTCTATCCTGATTCAGAACCAGCCGGAATCCGGCATGATCGCGGATATGCAGAGTACGGCGGCGAGAGCGCAGCTGGCTGAGCTTTTGAAATATGCAACCATCATTATTTCCAGTTTACCGCTTCTGATCATGTATCCGTTCTTCCAGAAATATTTTGACAGCGGAATCATGGCCGGCGCCGTAAAGGGTTAGGAAAAGATAAGAGAAGGAGGCAGACGATGAAATCAAGATATGGAAAGAGAATCGTAGCGGCAGCGCTTGTGGCCTGCATGGCATTTTCCCTGGCGGGCTGCGGAGGAAAGAGGAAGATCAACGACGGAACTTTCCGTCCGGTAGATGAAGCAGAACTGGCATTTCCACTAAAAGAAAAGGCGGACATCACCGGCATGATCAGCTATCCGGCGAATACAGAATCAGAGCCGAATAAACGGACGATCTTTAAACGCCTGCAGGAGGCGACCAATGTGGAGGTCAAGTGGACGGCGATACAGTCTGACCAGTGGGCGGACAAGATATCCCTGAATATGTCGGATCCGAATAAGCTGACGGACTTTATCTTTTCTGCGGATTTTACAGACAGCAATTTGTTGAAGTATGCGGAATACGGAGCGATCATCCCGCTGGAGGAATATATCGACGCTTATATGCCGAACCTGAAATCAGTATTTGACAAATATCCGGAATACCGGATGATGTGTACGGACGTGAACGGGCATATCTGGGCGCTGCCGTGGATCGAGCAGCTTGGTTCCGACAAAACGGCGATACAGAGTGTCGGGAACATGAGCTTTATCAATAAGAAATGGCTGGATTTTCTGGGGCTTGAGGTTCCAAAGACGGTGGAAGAATTCGAGAATGTGCTGATCTCGTTCCGCGACAATGCGGCAAAGCTGCAGAGTGAATTTGGGATCGACGGAAGTATCATCCCGATGTCCTGTATGATAAATAAAGGCAATGAGGATCTGGGAATTCTGATCAACGGCTTTGGAGAAGGATACGGGGACGTCGATAAGGATGTAAATAACGGCAGGCATATCGTGGTTACCGACGACCAGAAGGTCATCTGCTGCGCTGTCCAGGAAGGCTACAAGAAGGGAATCGAGTGGCTGCATAAGCTGTATGAGGAGAAGCTGATTGACCCGGAAGCATTTACCCAGGAATGGGCAACCTATGTCTCTAAGGGAAAGTCTGGCCGCTACGGTGTATGCTTTAGCTGGGATGTGGGAAATATCGACAATCTTACGGACTGGGTTCCGCTGCCGGTACTGACGGCAGATACCCGGAACCTGACGCCTGAGAACGGATCATTTACCAGCGGATTCAACCGGGGGCGCTGCGTGGTAACTTCTGTGGCGGAGAATCCGGCGCTGATCTGTGCGTGGATGGACCAGATGTACGCGCCGCTGCAGTCTCCGCAGAACAACTGGGGGACATACGGGGAAGACGATGATTTTGACATCTTTGAGATGGGTAAAAATGCAGACGGAGAAGCTATGCTGAAGCATGCGCCGCTGGGCGATGCATCTCCGGTAGAGGTAAGAGAGGCAGAAGCAGTAGGAGGTCCCCTTGCCATATTGGACGAATACTATGACGTGTACGTGACCTGCCCGGACGATGCGAAGTACCGTCTGGACTGGATCAAAGAGTACTATACGCCTGATATGCATAACCAGTATGTATATCCGAATATTTTTATGAGCCGTGACGACACCGAGAAATTCTCGAATCTGCAGGCGGACATCCATAAAGAGATCAAAGCCAAGAAAGCAGACTGGATCATGAACGGCTTTACGGACGCGGACTGGGAGAAATATCTGGAGAAGCTGGAAGCTTATGGCCTGAGCGAGTATCTTGAGCTGTTCCAGAAGTATCTGGATTCGTATAATGCAAGCATGGCAGAGAACAAATAAATCATGCGCGCCGGCAGACCCAAGGGGCATCCTGCGATTTTAAGCCCTGCGGGACAGGCGCGCCCCGTCCGGTAAGGGATCTTTAAAGAAAGGAAGAAAAAAGCTATGACAAGTCAGACATTACGTGAAGCGCGAAAATATGAAGAAGCTTCCGAAAGATTAATACGAAAAGAGGAGCGTCCCGATTTCCACCTGACTCCGCGTACAGGCTGGATGAATGACCCTAATGGATTTTCTTACTATAAAGGACAGTACCATATGTTTTACCAGTATTATCCATATGAATCAAAGTGGGGTCCTATGCATTGGGGGCATGCAGTGAGCAGCGACCTGCTGCACTGGGAATATCTTCCTTGCGCTCTTGCGCCGGACGAGGCGTATGACAGGGACGGATGCTTCTCCGGGAGTGCGGTGGTACTGCCGGACGGAAGGCATCTGCTGATGTATACCGGCGTGCTGAAGGAGCATCAGGAGAGGGACATCTACAAAGAAGTGCAGACCCAGTGCATCGCTGTGGGCGACGGGGTTGATTATGAGAAATATGAACAAAACCCGGTGCTGGATGAGAAGAATATCCCTGAGGGCAGCAGCAGGTTCGATTTCCGTGATCCAAAGATGTGGAAAAAAGCAGACGGAACTTACGCGTGCGTGGTAGGCAACCGTCCGGCCGACGGGAGCGGGCAGATCTTGCTGTATAACAGCGCCGACGGGTGGAATTGGGAGTTTAAGAGCGTGCTGGCTTCTAATCTAAACCGGTTCGGTAAGATGTGGGAGTGTCCCGATCTCTTTGAACTGGACGGAAAATGGGTGCTGATTACAAGCCCGCAGGATATGCGCCCGGAAGGGTTTGAGTACCACAACGGCAACGGGACGCTCTGTTTGATCGGCGATTATCAGGAAGAGACAGGCACATTTGAGGAAATGCATGACCAGTCTGTTGACTATGGGATTGATTTTTATGCCCCGCAGACAGTCCTGGCGCCGGACGGCCGCAGGATCATGATCGGCTGGATGCAGAACTGGGATGCCTGCAGTATGCGCTCGCCGGAGGAGCCGTGGTTTGGCCAGATGAGCCTGCCAAGGGAATTGTCCCTGAGAAACGGCAGGCTGTATCAGACGCCGGTCAGGGAACTGGATGCATTGCGGTGCGGTAAGGTAGAATACACGGATGTCGCGGTATCAGGAGAAGTAAAGCTGGATGGGATCAGGGGAAGAAGGGTGGATATGGAGCTGACGGTCCGGCCGGCAGATGGACAGGAACTGTACCAGAAATTCTCAATCCGCTTTGCGCAGGATGATACCTACTATACTTCGCTGAGCTTCCGGCCGAGGGAGTCCATCCTGAAGGTAGACCGGAAATTCTCGGGTTCCAGGAGAGCCATTATCCATCAGCGGCGCAGCCGGATAAATACTTCAAACGAAGAATTAAAGTTAAGGATCATCCTGGATCGTTTTAGTGTAGAAGTCTTTGTCAACGACGGAGAGCAGGTTATGTCGGCCACCATGTATACCAGGCAGGAGGCGGATGAGATCTCGTTTTTGGCAGACGGGGCTGCGAATATAGATGTTGTGAAATACGACATTCGCTAAAGCAGAGGACGTTTTTTTATTATAATTCTTCTACAAACTGGACGCCATTTCCATGGGCCAGGATTTCAATTATCTCTGCGTGGGTGCGGTGGGGCTGGCTTGATACGGTCACGATATAGCTGAGCGTGCGGATATTCCCGCCGGTGTCCCGCCAGGAATATCCGCTGCTGATCTGGATGTTATGTACTTCCAGCTTGTGCTCCTTCGCATACTGCAGGAAGCCGCTGAAATTCTCTTTTTCTGTATTGTATTCGATATAAAGGTCCAGATATCTGGATTTTTTACGGAGCCAGATGTCGAACTTCAACAGGCCGGATACGGTAAATGCGATGGCGATCCCGCCAAGGATCGCTCCCTCGTAAAAGCCGATCCCGATCGCCAGACCGCTGCAGGCAGCCGTCCACAGGCCGGCCGCGGTAGTGATGCCTGTGATCTTATTTCTTCCGGTCAGTATGATCGTCCCGGCGCCGAGGAAACCGACGCCGCTGATGACCTGCGCGCCTAGGCGCATAGGGTCGCCGGCCTGAAAGGCGAGATAGACATACTGATTCGTCATCATTACCAGTGCAGAGCCGAGACATACAAGGATATAAGTCCGAAGCCCTGCCGGACGGTTCTTCTTGCCGCGCTCCATTCCAAGAATCCCGCCCACAAGGACGGACAGGCAGATCCGTACCAGTATGGATAAAAAATTCAGATCTCTGAGATGTGTCATCAATGTTCTCTCGAAAAACCATTCTTTCATAGCGGTTTCCTCCCATAAGTCTTATTTAATTTATAGCATGAATTAACGCATAACACAAGAAAAGAAATACGTTTCAAGTGTCTTGTCATCTGTAAATATATGTGTTATACTGTGTCGGAATGTATTGGAGCTTTATGATTTTACAGGAGGATATAGAAAAGATGACAGTCACAGAGGAGATACGGGCTTTAAAAAAGGAGAAGAATGCGGTCATCCTGGCGCATTATTATGTGGAGCCGGGGGTGCAGCAAATCGCGGATTACGTAGGGGATTCTTATTATCTGAGTAAGGCGGCGGCAGAGACAGGGGCGCAGACGATCGTGTTCTGCGGCGTTTCATTTATGGGGGAGAGCGCGAAGGCGTTAAGCCCGGACAAGACGGTGCTTATGCCGGATAAGGCGGCGGACTGCCCCATGGCCCATATGGCGGATGAGGAGACTATCCGCCGTGTGCGGGAAGAGTATGAGGATGTGGCGGTGGTCTGCTACATTAATTCTACGGCGGAGTTGAAGCGGCTTTCGGATGTGTGCGTGACGTCTGCAAATGCGGTGAAGATCGTAAAGGCGCTGCCGAATCGGAACATATTCTTTATTCCGGACAGGAATCTGGCGCATTTTATCGCAGAGCAGGCGCCGGAGAAGCATTTTATCTACAATGAGGGGTACTGCCCGACCCATGAGCGGATGCAGGCGGAGGAGATCAGGAAGGCGAAGGGCGAACATCCGGATGCGCAGGTGCTTGCCCATCCGGAATGCGCGAAGGCAATCCTTGAGCTGGCGGATTATGTGGGCAGCACATCCGGCATTATCCAATATGCCACAGAGAGCGCCGGAAAGGAATTTATTATCTGCACGGAGGAAGGCGTGGCTTACGAGCTTAAGCAGAAGAATCCGGACAAGGTATTTTACTTTACGGATACGCTGCCGGTCTGCCCGGATATGAAGCTGGTGACTTTAGAGAAGGTGCTGCATGTCCTAAAGACCGGGGAAAATGAGGTACATATGGAGGCAGATGCGGCAGAGGAGACAAGGCGGCCTCTGGAGCGGATGCTGGAGCTTGCCAGATAGCTGGCGGAGGATGAGAAGATGGATATGAATGCGGATGTGGTGATTGTAGGGACAGGCGTGGGCGGCTTGTTTGCGGCGTTGAATCTCCCGGAGGACTGCCGGGTCGTGATGATCACAAAGTCGGATGCAAAGAGCAGCGACTCTTTTCTTGCCCAGGGCGGGATCTGCGTCCTCAGGGACGAGGAGGATTATGAGGGGTATTTTGAGGATACTATGCGGGCGGGGCATTATGAGAACCGGAAGGAGTCGGTGGACATTATGCTCCAAAGCTCCAGAGATGTGGTCCGTGACCTGGTGGATTACGGCGTCGAATTTGCTAGGGAAAACGGTGAGTTCGTCTATACGAGGGAGGGCGCCCATTCAAGGCCCAGGATTCTGTTCCATGAGGATATCACCGGGAGAGAGATTACCGGCAAGCTTCTGGCAAGGGTGAAGGAGCGGCCGAACATCAGGCTCTATGAATATACGGCGATGACAGATATCATCGTTAAGGACGGCGTATGCTGCGGAGTCGTGGCCAGGAAGGCAGAGGCGGCGGAGGAGAAATCTGCAGATGGCTGGGCTGGCCTGCCGGAACAGGGAAATGCGGACGGCGCGATTCGGATTCTGGCGCGGGATACGGTTCTGGCGACGGGAGGGATCGGCGGGCGTTACCGGCACTCTACGAATTTCCCCCATCTGACGGGAGACGCTATTGAGATCGCCAGGCGGCATCACATCCGCCTGGAGAATCTGGACTACGTGCAGTTCCATCCTACCACGCTGTACTCGAAGAAGCCGGGGAGGAGATTTCTGATCTCCGAATCGGTCCGGGGAGAGGGCGCGGTGCTTTATAATAAGAAAAAAGAGCGTTTTGTCAATGAGCTTCTTCCCCGGGACGTGGTGGCGGAAGCTATCCGGCGGCAGATGGAGGAAGACGGAACGGACTATGTGTGGCTTTCCATGGAGCATATCGGTAAAGAGACGGTTCTAAAGCATTTTCCGCATATATACGAGCATTGTCTGGAGGAGGGCTATGACGTGACAGGTGAATGCATCCCGGTAGTTCCCGCCCAGCATTATCTCATGGGAGGAATCTGGGTGGACTCGGACAGCCGGACATCTATGGAGAGGCTGTATGCGGTGGGAGAGACGAGCTGCAACGGCGTGCACGGAGCCAACCGGCTGGCGAGCAATTCGCTGCTTGAGAGCCTTGTATTTGCTAAACGGGCGGCAGAGAAGATAAAGAGTTACTGCTCACGCCGTGACCCGTAACCAGTAACATGCAAAAATCCACGAAAATTGCTTTCAGCAATGGGATTTTTCCAGTTTCTTACCTGGATAAACTGACTAGGAATAATCATAGAAAGATTGACAGAGAGAGGAGAAAAGTTTACCATGAATGATATAACCATGCGGTTACAGGCGGACCATCTGATTATGGAAGCGCTTAAGGAGGATATTTCCAGTGAGGACGTTACGACCAATTCTGTGATGAAGGAGGCGGCGGAAGGCGAGGTTGAGCTGATCTGCAAACAGGACGGCATCATCGCGGGGCTTGAGGTATTCCGCAGGGTTTTTACGCTGCTGGATGAAAAGATGTCGGTCACATTTTTCTGCAAGGACGGCGATAAGGTGAAGAAGGGGGAGAGGATGGGGCTTCTTAGAGGCGATATCCGTGTGCTTCTCTCCGGGGAGCGGGTGGCGCTCAACTACTTGCAGCGCATGAGCGGGATCGCGACCTACACCCATGCTGTGGCAAAGCTCCTTGAGGGGAGCAAGACAAAGCTTCTGGATACGAGAAAGACTACCCCGAATATGCGCATTTTTGAAAAATATGCAGTGCGCGTGGGCGGCGGGTACAACCACCGCTACAATCTGTCCGACGGAGTGCTTTTGAAGGATAATCATATCGGAGCGGCGGGCAGTGTGACGAAAGCAGTCAAGATGGCGAAGGCTTATGCTCCTTTTGTGCGCAAGATCGAAGTGGAGACGGAGAATCTTGATATGGTGAGGGAGGCCGTGGAGGCAGGGGCGGACATCATCATGCTTGACAATATGTCCCCGGAGGAGATGCGTCAGGCGATTGAGCTTATCGGAGGACGGGCAGAGACAGAGTGCTCGGGAAATGTGACGAAGGAGAATATCGAGGGGCTGTCTTCCCTTGGCGTCGATTATATCTCCAGCGGGGCGCTGACTCATTCTGCGCCTATATTGGATATTTCGCTTAAAAATCTTCATGTCATTTAAGGAAAGGGGGAACTGTATGACGAGAGCGGAACGGCGGCGGGAGATCATACGGATCATCAGTGAGAGTGAGGCTCCGGTTCCGGCGAAGGAGCTGGCCAGGCTCTGCGACGTGAGCCGCCAGGTGATCGTGCAGGATATGGTGCTGATCAGGGAGACGGGAATAGATATCATAGCGACAAACCGGGGGTATATCGTGAACGCTCCGTATGCGGCGCGGCGGAAGTTCAAGGTCAGCCATACGGATGAGCAGATGGAGGATGAGCTGTGTTCTATAGTTGACATTGGCGGAAAAGTGGTGAATGTCATGGTGAACCACCGGGTCTACGGACATATGGAGGCTCCCCTGGGGATCAATTCCCGGAAAAAGGTGATGGAATTTATTGAGAATATCCGGCTTGGGAAGTCGAGCCCTCTTAAAAATATTACTTCTAATTATCACTATCACACGGTTGAGGCAGAAAATGAGGAGATCCTGGACAGTATCGAAAGGATGCTTAAGGAGAAGGGGTATCTGGTGGAGGATTTAAGATGAGAAAAATTCAGTTATTATGTTTAACATTCGCGCTGTGCCTGTGCATATGGGCGTGCGGTCACAAGGAGGAAGAGGGAAGGGCTGAGAACAAGGCCGTGGCTGAATCCGGCGTCGGAGATTCAGCGGATATCGGAGATCCGGAAGAGGCTAAAGCCTCGGATGCCGTGCCGGAATTCTCGGCGGCGGATCTCGAAGGGAATACGGTGACAAATGATATATTTTCAAAAGCAGATCTTACGGTGGTCAATTTCTGGGCCACTTACTGCAGCCCGTGTATCAATGAGATGCCGGAGCTTTCGGAATGGTCGGAGGCTATGCCGGATAATGTACAGATCATTGGCGTTGTCACAGATGTGCCGTCAGAGGATTCAGATCAGTATGCCCTGGCGCAGCAGATCGTGGAAAAGATAGGCGTGAACTTTGTGAATTTGGTGGCGGCGGAAGGATTTTCCCCGGTTATCCGGGAGATTGTCGGGGTTCCGACGACATTTTTCGTGGACAGAGACGGCAACTTTGTGGGCAGTCCTGTCGTCGGCGCGGATGTGGCGGGGTATAAAAGCTTTGTGGAAGGGTATCTGGATGGACTGGAATAAAGGATCAGGGTGGAAAAGGCAGGCGGCCCGCGGACTGGTATTCCTTGCCGCGGCCGGTATGATGGCGTGGGGAGTGTACAGAGGAGAGATGACCGTCATGCTTGGGAAAGCGGTCAATGTCTGCCTGGAATGTATCGGATTGGGGTAAGTGTATGAAGATTCGTCAGGAAGTAAAAAGAAAGATCGTTCAGATCGCCGCATTTGGCTTTTCAAACTCCTATCTTTGCAACTTCGCAGGAGGACAGCTCTATAAGGGCAGGTGGAAGCAGTTCTGCAATCCGGGGATGAACTGTTACTCCTGCCCGGCGGCAAGGCTGTCCTGTCCTATCGGCGCCATGCAGGCGGTGAGCGGTTCGATGAATTTCAGCGTCAGCTTTTACGTGACGGGTTTTGTGCTGGCCGTGGGAGTTCTGTTTGGAAGGGCGGTCTGCGGATTTGTCTGTCCCTTCGGGCTGATACAGGAATTGCTGTATAAAATTCCGTTTCCGAAGAAAAAGCTCTGGAAGGGCTTTATTTATGTAAAATATATTTTGCTGGCGTTTTTCGTCCTGCTCCTTCCGGTCATACATACGAATGAGCTGGGGATGGGCGCTCCGGCGTTCTGCGAGTATATCTGCCCGGTAGGTACGCTGGAGGGCGGCCTGCCCTTACTCGCCACCCATCCGGAGCTACGGAAGGTCGTCGGCGCGCTGTTTTCAATAAAGGCGTGTATTCTGGCGCTGACACTGGTCGGCTGCCTGGCCATATGCCGGTTTTTCTGCAAGGTAATGTGCCCGCTGGGCGCCATCTACGGCATCCTGAATAAGATCAGCCTTTACCATATGGAAGTAGATAAAGAAAGGTGCATATCCTGCGGACAATGCCATGCCGAGTGTCCTATGGACGTTGACCCTGTAAAAACACCGGATTCCGCAGAATGCATCCGCTGCGGGAAATGTACGGCGTGCTGCCCGAAGGAGGCGCTGGCGCTTAAGTTTCGATTTATGGATTTTAGATAAAATCTATATGGGGAATAAATGTCTGGAGGCTTTGTTTTGAATCAAAAGATCAAAATATATAAAGAAAATTATGAAAATCTGCCCGAAAGATTCATCGAGAAAATAGAGCATGATATACGCTGTCTGCTGGAGCGGGACATTGTTGGCTTGAAAAAGGTTTATCTTTTTGGAAGCTGCGCGCGGGGAAATGTCAGGAGCAGCAGTGATGTGGATATTATGGTAGTCACGGAGCAGAAAATCAGTGACAGGGCGCTTGCTGCCGATATCCGCTGGTCATTGGACGAGCCGGTAAATGGTGTCAGGACGGATGTTGTCTATAAAAATGAAACATCGGAAGAGATGAAAAATGTTTTTGAAAATAGTGTTGATCGTGATAAAAAGATAATTCTGGAGGTGCTCGGATGATAAGAAATACCTATTTGGATATTGCCGAAAATGATCTGCAATATTTGGAGTCTGTGCTTGCTGTGGGAAGCACCTTTTACAATCAGCTTGCAGTGCAATGCCAGCAGGTCGCAGAAAAATATTTAAAGGGGTATCTTGATAAAATTTTGGTGGATGAGGATGTGGCTGATCTGCTGAGGAAACATAATATGAAAAAGATCGCTTCAAAGCTAAATTCTGTGAAAGCGGGATTGGAACTGGA
Source organism: Lachnospiraceae bacterium (assembly GCA_910575105.1). Classification (GTDB taxonomy): domain Bacteria; phylum Bacillota; class Clostridia; order Lachnospirales; family Lachnospiraceae; genus MD308. The sequence continues at coordinate 32,789 of CAJTDK010000008.1, read as the reverse complement.
TACAATAGGGCTGGCATATCTGACTGATTTTTACTATGATGCAAGATATCCGGGAGACGATTTTTACAATGTGACGAAAGACGATTTTGAAAAATGTCTGTCTGTCATGTACGATACGGTGAATAAACTGCGAAAGGAATTTGGTGATTAAATATTCAAAGTGATTCCAACTCTTAAGACTTTCTGAAATACGCGGAAATTCCTTGACAAATTCCTCACGGATGGCTATGATAGTCAATAGTTTAAAAATCTTAAAGGCAGTGAAAAAGAGGAGTACGCACCCCTGACCTGACAGAGAGAGCGGCAAGAAGGCTGAGAGCCGTTTCAGGATGCAGTGTGCGGAAGGTAGCTTTTGAGCCGGACTGCTGAACCGCTGTGAGTATGAGAAAACCGCAGATAGCCGCAGATACTAGGCAGTCCCGGAGTCGTTCCCGTTATCGAATAAGATGAGATATAGAGAGTATTTCTTCTATATAAATAAAGGTGGTACCGCGATGCTATATCGCCCTTTACAGCGTAGAGGGCGTTTTTTTATGTCCTCGATTGTGAAAATTATGTGAACCAAGGAGAGAGACTATGGGTGAGAATCTGAACAAAACCTACAATCCGAAGGAGATTGAGGCAAAGCTTTATGAAAAGTGGTGTGACAACAAGTATTTCCACGCAGAGGCGGACAGGGAGAAAAAGCCGTTTACGACGGTGATGCCGCCGCCGAATATTACCGGGAAGCTGCACATGGGCCATGCCCTTGACAATACCCTGCAGGATATCCTGATCCGGTACAAGAGGATGCAGGGGTACAATGCGCTCTGGGTGCCGGGGACAGACCATGCGGCGATCTCCACGGAAGTCAAAGTGACGAACCAGCTTAAGGATGAAGGCATCGATAAGAAAGAACTTGGCCGCGAGAAATTCCTTGAGCGAACTTGGCAGTGGAAAGAGGAGTATGCCGGAACCATCGAGGGGCAGCTTAAGAAGTTAGGCGTTTCCTGCGACTGGGACAGAGAGCGTTTTACTATGGACGAAGGATGCTCAAAGGCAGTTGAGGAAGTATTTATCAAGCTTTATGAGGAAGGATATATATACAAAGGCTCCAGGATTATCAACTGGTGTCCGGTGTGCAAGACGTCCCTTTCTGACGCCGAGGTGGAGCATGAGGAGCAGGACGGGCACTTCTGGCACATCAAGTACCCGATCGCGGGGAGCAGCGACTTCCTTGAGATAGCGACGACACGTCCGGAGACGATGCTCGGGGATACGGCCATCGCCGTTCACCCGGATGATGAGAGATATAAGGATATCGTGGGGAAAAACGCGGTTCTGCCGCTGGTGGGCAGAGAGATCCCTATCGTTGCGGATGCTTATGTTGACAAGGAGTTTGGGACGGGAGCGGTTAAGATCACGCCGGCCCACGACCCCAATGACTTTGAGGTTGGAAAGCGTCATAACCTACCGGAGATCAATATCATGAATGACGATGCCACCATCAATGAAAATGGCGGAAAATACGCCGGGATGGAGCGTTATGAGGCGAGAAAGCTCATGGTTAAGGAGCTTGAGGAGCAGGGATTATTAGTGAAGGTCGTTCCCCACAGCCACAATGTAGGAACCCATGACCGCTGTCACACGACGGTAGAACCGCTGGTGAAGCAGCAGTGGTTTGTAAGGATGGAAGAGCTGGCCAAGCCGGCGATCCAGGCGGTGAAGAGCGGCGAGCTTAAGTTTGTGCCGGAGAGATTTGACAAGATTTACCTGCACTGGCTTGAGAATATCCGTGACTGGTGCATCTCCAGGCAGATCTGGTGGGGACATAGGATTCCGGCGTACTACTGCGGCGAGTGCGGTGAGATGGTAGTGTCAAGGACGAAGCCGGAGGTGTGCCCGAAGTGCGGCTGTGCGCATATGACCCAGGACGAGGATACGCTGGATACATGGTTTTCCTCTGCGCTGTGGCCGTTTTCTGTGCTGGGATGGCCGGAAAAGACCGAAGATTTAGATTATTTTTACCCGACGGACGTGCTTGTTACCGGGTATGACATTATTTTCTTCTGGGTTATCCGTATGGTATTCTCCGGATATGCACATACTGGAAGATCACCGTTCCATACGGTGTTCATCCACGGCCTGGTGAGGGATTCGCTGGGGCGTAAGATGAGCAAGTCTTTGGGAAATGGTATCGACCCGTTAGAGATCATCGACCAGTACGGCGCGGACGCTCTGCGCATGACCCTTGTGACGGGCAATGCGCCGGGCAACGATATGCGTTTTTATCATGAGAGAGTTGAGGCGAGCCGCAACTTTGCCAATAAGGTCTGGAACGCGTCGCGCTTCATCATGATGAATCTTGACGAGAAGGAGCTCTCCGAGCCTTCGGGAGCGAAGTTCCGCCCGGCTGACTGCTGGATCATGTCCAGATGCAACAGTCTGGTGAAAGACGTGACGGAGAATATGGATAAGTTCGAGCTGGGGATCGCGCTGTCTAAGCTGTATGACTTTATCTGGGATGAGTTCTGCGACTGGTACATCGAGCTTGCGAAATACAGGATCTACCATGCTGACGAGGATCCGGAGAGCGCGAACGATGCGTTGTGGACATTGCGGGAGGTGCTTAAGAAGGCGCTTAAGCTTCTGCATCCGTATATGCCGTTTGTGACCGAGGAGATCTACGGCAAGCTAATCCCTGAGGAGGAGTCGCTGATGATGTCTTCATGGCCGGAATACGACGAGGCGTTAAGCTTTCCGCAGGCAGAGAGGATCGTGGACCATTATAAGGAGATCATCCGGGGTGTGCGCAATGTCCGTGCAGAGATGAACGTGCCGAATTCCAGAAAAGCCAAGATCTATATCGTGTGCCAGGATCAGGAGCTTTGCACAGGTTTGGCGCACCTTAGCGATGCGGCGCAGACCATGGCGGCGGCAAGTGAGCTGGTGATCCGGCAGGATAAGGCAGGAATCGCGGAGGATGCGGTATCTGTCGTGGTGCCGGATGCGTCGGTGTATCTTCCCCTTGAGGATCTGATCGACCTTGAGCAGGAGATGGAGCGCCTGACAAAGGAAGAAAAGCGTCTGATGAAGGAGATCGCACGTGCAGACGGGATGCTGAAAAATGAGAAATTCATGAGTAAGGCTCCGAAGGCGAAGATTGAAGAAGAGCAGAAGAAGTTGGAGACGTATCGCGGGATGATGACAAAGGTCCAGGAAAGACTTAAGGGATTAAGAGCAAGGCAGAGCTAGTACACTAGCCTGACACTTCGGTGTTTTGGGAGATTGCATAATATTATGAAAAAAATCCAATTAAAAAAGCCCGGTGTAAAAGGGGCGTTTAAAAGGCTTAAAAATCTGAAAAAAGAAGATGTGACGGGCTATCTTAGGGCGAGGAAGGAAAGGCGGCAGAGGATCCTTGAGGAGAGGAGAAACAGTGCGTTTGCAAAGAAGATGCAGCCGGTTTATCTGTGGATGAACCGGCTCTCATGGGCGCTTCATGCACTGCTTTCGTGCATGATCAATTTCGCCATTGAGGCAATCTCACGACATTCTGCGGTTCAGGCGTGGAGTTATATGACGGAGACGCCGCTTGTATTTCTGTATAATTCGTTTATGATATTCATGACGTTTTCTGTCGTATATCTGTTCAGGCGGCGGGTTTTTGTGCGGATTATCATCAGTGTGCTCTGGATGGTGTTGGGAGTGGCCAACGGGTATATGCTGATCAAGCGCGTGACGCCTTTTAATGCGCAGGATCTGAAGGTTGCATCGGATGCAGTTTCTCTGATCAATAACTATTTTAACGGATTCGAGCTGATTATGCTGGGCGTGGGCATAGCAGCGGTTACGGTGTGGGTTGTGTCGATGTGGCGCCGGGGAGGACAGTATAATGGAAAGGTGCACCACATCCGGGCGCTGGCGGGGATCGCTGTCTGCGCGGCGCTGTATGCAGTGATCACGGATGCGGCTATTGATAAGCGGGTAGTCTCCACCTATTTTGGAAATATCGCGTTCGCCTATGAGGATTACGGCCTGCCCTACTGCTTTATGGCCAGCGTGTTCAATACGGGCATCAACGAGCCTAATGAGTATAATGAAAATACGATGGCGGAGATTACAAATGACGGGAGTATTGTAAAGAACGAGACGGGGCGTAAGGACAGTGAAAAGCCCAACATTATCTTTGTCCAGCTTGAGTCTTATTTTGACGTGGCAGAGTCGGAGTTTTTTACGACCTCTAAGGACGCAAGCCCGAACCTCAGGAAGATGTATGAGAATTATTCATCCGGGTACTTTAAGGTGCCGTCTGTGGGCGCGGGGACGGCGAATACAGAGTTCGAGGTACTTACGGGGATGAACCTCAGATACTTCGGGCCGGGTGAGTATCCGTATAAGACGGTGCTTAAGGAGCGGCAGAGTGAGAGCGCGGCATCGGCATTAAGCGCTCTTGGCTACGGAACCCATGCGCTCCACAACAACGGCGGCAATTTTTACAGCCGCGCCAAGGTGTTTGATCATATCGGATTTGATTCCTATACGAGTAAGGAATTTATGAATATCCTGCAGTTTACCGAGAACGGGTGGGCGAAGGATGATATCCTTATCCAGCATATCATGGAGGCGATGGATACGACAAAGCAGCAGGATTTTGTGTTCTGCGTAAGCCTGCAGGGACACGGGGATTACCCGGAGGAGAAGGTGATCGAGAAACCGGAAGTCACGGTGGAGGGAATTGAAGACGAGGCGCTTAAGAACCGGTGGGAATATTATATCAACCAGGTGTACGGTATGGATGAGTTCGCGGGAAACCTGGTCAAGGCAGTGGAGGAGAGAAATGAGCCTTCGGTCATCGTCTTTTACGGGGATCATCTGCCCACCCTCGGGCTTAAGGCGGAGGATCTTAAGGGACGTTATCTCTATAACACTAACTATGTGATCTGGGATAATATCGGACTTAAGAAGGAAGACAGGAATATCCCGGCTTACCAGATCATGGCGGATGTGTTTGAGCGGCTTGACATTCACTCGGGCACGGTGTTCAACTATCATCAGGAGCGTCGGAAGACGAAAGGGTATCTGAAGGATCTGGAGCTTCTGCAGTATGATATTCTCTACGGAAGGCAGTTTGTGTACAGCGGTAAGGATATGCCGGTGAAGGCGCCCCATATGGTGATGGGCGTCAGGAACGTGACGGTGACGGATGTGATCGAGCACCTGAACGGCAGCAGCAGTCTGTACGGCGAGAATTTTACGAGCAACAGCAAGGTGTTTGTCAACGGAACCAGGCAGAAAAGTTCATTTCTTAATAATACAAGGATAGAGCTGCCGGAGACGAACCTGAATGAGGGGGATGTGCTCACTGTCATTCAGATGGGATCCAGCAACACTGTGTTCAGGGCTTCGGATGAATATGTCTACCGGGGCGGGAAGCTTATCGTCCGCGCGGGCACAGGTACGGATACGTCAAAATCGTGGCAGGAGCAAAAGCCGCTGGAGGAATAATGATCGGAGAGCATGATGGCAGAAAGCATACCAAAGAATTATCATGAAGCAGTGGAGTATATCGAAGAGCTTCCCAGATTTACGAAGAAGCATACCCTTTGGCACACAAGGCAGTTCCTTGAGCGGCTGGGGAATCCCGGGCTTGACCGGAAGATCATCCATGTGGCGGGGACAAATGGGAAAGGATCCGTATGCGCGTATATGCAGGCGGTCCTGGCGGCGGAGGGGAAGCGGACAGGATTCTTTACTTCCCCTCATCTGGTGAAGATCAACGAGCGGATCCAGCTTGACCGTATCCCGGTAGATGACGATTTATTTTACCGCGTGTTCTTAAGAACCCTTGAGGCTGTGCGCGGGATGGAGAAGGAGGGGCTTTCTCATCCTTCTTATTTTGAATTTTTATTCGGCATGGGGATGACGGCCTTTGCTGATTCGGATGTGGAGTATATCATTCTGGAGACAGGGCTTGGGGGAAGGCTTGACGCGACCAATGCGCCTGAGCATCCCTATCTGACAGTGATCACCTCCATAAGCCTGGACCATACGGAGATCCTCGGCGACAGCCTTGAGCAGATTGCCGCTGAGAAGGCGGGGATCATAAAAGGAGATGTTCCGTTGTTCTTCGACGGGAGCTGCCCCGAGGCTTCAGCGGTCATAAGGCGGACGGCGTCGCAAAAGCAGGTTTCTTGTAGAGAAATCTCGGAATCTGCGTACGAAATCCAGGAAGTGAGCCGGAACGGTATTGCATTTTCGAGAAAGAATGCGTATGATAAGGGTATTACGTGGCGTGTCCCCATCTGCGGACTTTATCAGGTGATGAACGCAGGCCTTGCCATAGAGGCGCTGGAATATATGTTCCGGGGCGGTAAGATCCGCTGGGAGAGGTGGGTCCGGGCTATCGCATCCGTCCGGTGGGAGGGGCGCATGGAGCTTGTCGCGCCTCATCTGACGGTGGACGGGGCGCATAATCCCGGAGCGCTTGCTGCATTTGTACAGAGTATACGTATGCTTCCGGAAAGGGACAGCGTGCTTCCGGTCATCATATTTTCGGCAGTGTCGGATAAGAAATATGAGCAGATGATCGCGTATCTTGCCCGGGAGATCAGGGCGAAGGCATATATTGTGACAGAGATCGGCGACAAGCGGAGAGTGGCTTTAGATGAGCTGTCTGCGCTTTTTCGGAAATATACGTCTTCTCCGGTATATGAAAGAGGCGATATCGGGGAAGCAGTTGAGACAGCCCGCGAGGTGAGAGGAGACAGTGAGATCTATTGTCTCGGCTCTCTTTATCTTGTGGGCGCGGTGAAAAAATATCTGGCAGGAGGTAACGGGCAATGTTAGATTTTGCGGAAGAACTGAAGAAATTCCAGCCGAGTCTGGAGGTAGAGGATATTGAAGGCGCGGTTTATCAGGAGGATCTTACGGATATGACGGATATCCTGCGCGAGATGATAGAGCAGACGAAGTAGCGGAGATAAAAAGAGGTTATACAGTCTATGGAATATACAACAAAGCTGATGTATCAGTCCAATTACTGGTACAATGACGGTCTGAAGAAAGCGAATATCCGCGACATGAGCGGGGCGGTAACGTCCCTTCGGCGAAGTCTGCAGTATAACCGGGAGAATGTGGCTGCGAGGAACCTCCTGGGGCTTGTCTATTACGGCAGGGGCGATGTGGTTGAGGCGCTGGTGGAGTGGATCCTCAGCAAGAATTTCCAGTCGGAGGATAATATCGCAGATTATTATATCGGCAGGATACAGGAGGTGCCGGGGGAGCTTGAAAGCATTAATCAGGCGGTAAAGCTTTTTAATCAGAGTATCGAGCTTGCCGGGCAGAATGGTGAGGATCTGGCGATCATCCAGCTAAAGAAGGCCATCGCTGCCCACCCGTCCTACGTCAAGGCTCATCAGCTTCTGGCGCTTCTGTATATACAGACGGGGCAGTTTTCGGCGGCGAGGAAGGAGCTGCGGACGGCTCATAAGCTGGACACGACAGATGAGATCACGCTCCGGTATATGCACGAGATCACCCAGATCCGGAAGTCCAGGCCCAGCAGGGCCAGGGACAGAGGCAAGGGCGGGGAGGAAAGGCAGGAGCAGACCGTCACTTACAATATTGGAAATGAGACGATCATCCAGCCGGCTTCTTCGGTGTTTAAGGAGAATTCGGGGCTTCATACATTTTTAAATATTGCGGTCGGCGTGCTCGTGGGCGCAGCGGTCATGTGGTTTCTGATCATGCCTGCGGTGTCGGTGGGCAGGCAGAAGAAGCTGAATGAGCAGGTCGTCTCCTTCAGTGACCGGATCGCGACCCAGGAGGCGCAGATCAGCGCCCTTAAGACGGAGCTTGATGATTACCGGGCGAACAGCGAGGAGAGCGAGGATCTGAAGGCGCAGTCAGCGTCCACTCAGGAGAGCTACGAGATCGTCCTCGAGGTGGCCAGGCATCTGTCGGCGGAGGATATGGGCGATAAGGAGATGATGGAGCAGATGCTTAAAGTCTCGCCGGATTCTCTTGGGAAGACCGGCAGGCAGAGGTATGACGAGGTGGCGGATACGCTGTTTCCCAGGATGTGCGAGAAGCTTTATAAGACGGCCAGGGAGGAGTATGAGGCCGGTGATTACGACGAAGCCCTCAGCAGCCTTGAGAAGGTCGTGAAGATGGACGAGGGCTATCAGGACGGCAATGCGCTGCTTTTGCTTGCTCAGACCTTTGAAAAAAAAGGCGAGCAGGATAAGGCAAACATCCGTTATCAGAAGCTTGTGGAGAAGTATAAGGGCAAAGAAGCGTCCCAGAAGGCGCAGAAGGCGCTGGACGGACAGAATGAAAAGAAGGATGCGAAGGATAAAGACGGCCAGGACGGTCAGGACAACCAGGATGATCAGGATGATGAGGGCGGCCAGGACGATAATGAAGATTCATAACAGGTATATTTTACGAAAGAAAAGGGTATGCAAAGAGAGCATATCCTTTTTCTATATCTAAAAATATGAAGGAGGAAGTATATGAAGTATCAGGTACAGGAGAATTGCCTGACGATCTTTCTGCCCCGTGAGATCGACCATCACAATGCGGAGGAATTAAGGAAGGAGTCGGACCATTTGATAGAGAGAAACCATATCCGCTACGTCATTTTTGATTTTAAGGAGACAGATTTTATGGACAGTTCGGGAATCGGGGTCATCATGGGAAGATACCGGAGGATCTTTATGCTGGGCGGGGAAGTGTGCGCAGTACATGTAGGCGAGAGAATGAAAAAAATATTAACGATGTCTGGAGTGACAAAAATAATGCAGATCTATGAGGAGGATAATTAGATGGAAAACACGAATGAAATGCAGGTAATCTTTGACAGCCGATCATCCAACGAGTCATTTGCCCGGGTGACGGTCGCCTCGTTTATGACGTCCCTAAACCCGACGGTGGAGGAGGTGTCTGATGTAAAGACCGCAGTGTCGGAGGCGGTGACCAATGCCATTATCCATGGCTATGAAAATGAAATACATAATATCTACATCCGCTGCCGCACATCGGGGCAGACCCTTTATCTTGAGGTCCGGGACGAGGGGAAGGGCATCGAGGATATCAAACAGGCGATGGAGCCTTTGTTTACCAGCAAACCGGAGCTTGAGCGTTCGGGCATGGGCTTTTCCTTTATGGAAGCGTTCATGGATAAGCTGGAGGTAGAGTCTGAGCCGGGAGCAGGAACTGTTGTGAAGATGGAAAAAACAATCGGTAAAGGACGGAGATTATGGACCGCACAATCGCTTTAATTCAGAAGTCTCACGAAGGGGATGAAGAAGCAAGGGCACAGCTGGTAGAAGAGAATGCGGGGCTTGTATGGTGTATCGTGAAGCGTTTTATGAACCGCGGGACGGAATCTGAGGATTTGTTCCAGATCGGCTGCATCGGGCTTCTTAAGGCGATCGATAAGTTCAATCTGGATTACAACGTAAAGTTCTCTACCTATGCCGTTCCGATGATCTCCGGGGAGATCAAGAGATTTTTGCGGGATGATGGGATGATCAAGGTCAGCCGCTCGTTAAAGGAGCTTTCCTACAAGGCATATCTGTGCCAGGAGAAGCTTACGGAAACCCTGGGAAGGGAGCCGTCTGTCACGGAGATAGCCCAGGAGCTTTCGGTAACTACAGAGGAGCTTACCATGGCGATGGAGGCCAGCGGCGACATAGAGTCGCTGCAGAAATCCATTTACCAGAATGACGGGCAGGAGATCCGGCTGATGGACAAGCTTCCGGGGCAGGAGCGGCAGGAGGATAGGATCGTAGACCATATGGTGCTGGGAAAACTTCTCATGTCCCTGGATGCAAAGGAGCGCCAGCTTATCTACCTGCGGTATTTTGCAAACCGCACGCAGACGCAGGTGGGGGAGGAGCTTGGGATCTCGCAGGTGCAGGTGTCCAGAATGGAAAAGAAAATTTTAAAACAAATGAGAGAAAAAATCTGACCCATTTCTTTGCGTATATTTTAAAAGAAAAGCAGCATACTAACAGAAAAACAAAGGAAGGTGTCAGTATGGAAGAAGCAAGAAGAAAGCTCAGGCTTTGTCTGGCGGTGGTAGTTGCGGCAGCAGTCATCATCGGGCTGATCTACTATTTCGGCGATGTGAAAAAGGGCAGGAATATGAGCGAAGGAACATTGGTGAAGCAGACAGAAGGTGTGCTAGAGACGGCATCGGCTGCGGATATGGGAGGCTGTTATGGCTTCATGCAGTGATACGATCTATATAAAGGCAGACCGTAATATTGAGGTGACTAAGCCGGAGGTGACTCTCGGTGACGTTTTGAAGATCGAGTGTGCCAATCCTTCTGTCACTTCCAGAGTAAAGACCTTGAAGCTGCTTAAATTCCATGATACGGACAGGAAAAACAAAAACCGTACCTGCGTATCAATTCTTAAGGTGATCGCCTGCATCCATGAGGTTTATCCTAATGCAGATGTGGAGAATGCCGGTGAACAGGATTTCATCGTCACCTTGGAGGAGCAAAAGACGGCGGGACAGTTTGTCCACTGGGTAAAAACCTTCTTTGTAGTGGTCATTACCTTTTGCGGCGCCGCATTTTCGATTATGGCATTTAACAACGATGTTGACGTGACAAAATTATTCGGCCAGGTGTACGAAAGTCTGACGGGGACCGAAAGCCCCGGCTTTACGATCCTGGAGCTTACGTACAGCATCGGGGTAATCATAGGGATCCTTACATTTTTCAACCATTTTGGTAAAAAGAAATTCACGGTGGACCCGACGCCGATGGAGGTGGAGATGCGTCTGTATGAGAATGATATCCAGACGACGCTGATCGAAGATTTCTCGCGGAAGGGGAAGGAGCTGGATGTGGGTAACTCAGACCGTTCTGGCAGTTCTCGGACTTAGCGCGGGACTGGCGGTGGCGGCAGGTCTTTTTTCCTTCATTATCGGGTTGGGGGTTATCTCGGATTTTGCTGACCGCACGCACACAGGCGATCATATCCTTCTTTATGAAGACAGCGTTGCGCTTGGAGGAATGCTTGGAAATATATTCTGGGTATACCATATTGCCATACCTGGCGGAAGCGTACTCCTGGGTGTGTTCGGGATCTTTGCGGGGATCTTCGTGGGGTGCTGGTCTATGGCGCTGGCGGAGATACTGAATGTATTTCCTATATTTATCAGGCGCGCGAAGCTGATCAAGTGTATTCCTTATCTGATCGCCGCCATGGCTTTGGGAAAAGGAATCGGCGCGCTTATCTTCTTTTACCGCGGATGGTAGCAAAAATGCTGCAATCGTAAAAGTGGATTTTGGCATGCGGCTGGCCGGAGCGGACAGTAACACGGAAAGCTTGGAAGGAGAGGGTAGAGTGGACAGAAAAAAACAGCAGGAAGCATATGAAAATTATGTGAAGAGAAAGACGCCGGTGCACAATCTCCCGGCGAATATGACGAAAGCGTTTATCACAGGAGGCATCATATGCGTGATTGGACAGAGTATTTTAAATTATTGTGAAAAAATAGGGCTTGACAAGGATATAAGCGGCGGATGGACATCGATGATCCTCATCCTGCTTAGTGTCATCCTGACTGCCCTTAATGTCTATCCCAGGATAGCAAAATGGGGCGGAGCCGGTGCGCTGGTGCCGATTACCGGGTTTGCCAATTCCGTGGCGGCGCCGGCTATAGAGTTCCAGAAGGAAGGGCAGGTCATGGGAATCGGCTGTAAGATCTTCACCATTGCAGGGCCGGTGATTCTATACGGAGTATTCACGAGCTGGGTGCTTGGATTCCTTTACTGGATCGGGAAGATCGCAGGACTACTATAAGATACAGTTCAAGGAGTGAACGGTAACTACTATAATCAGGAAAAAAGGCAGGTACAATAAGTTATGACACAGGGATTACAGAGTATTGCATTTGAACAGTCGCCATATGTGGTGTCAAGTGCGTCCGTCGTCGGAAAAAAGGAGGGCGAGGGGCCGCTGGGGAAGATGTTTGACATGGTAGAGACAGAGAACCTTTTCGGAGAGGATACATGGGAGGCGGCAGAGAGTACCATGCAGAAGGAAGCGTGCCTTCTGGCCATGGGAAAGGCCCATATTGACAAGGAGGATGTGAGGTTTCTGTTCGGCGGCGACCTGCTCCGTCAGGGGATCGCTACGTCTCTCGGAGTCGAGCAGTTCGGGATTCCCATGTTCGGGCTGTTCGGAGCCTGCTCGACCTCGGGGGAGGCGCTGGCGTTAGCGTCCATGAGCGTGGCGGCAGGCTACGGGGATTATATGCTTGCCGTGACCTCAAGTCATTTCGGAAGCGCGGAGAAGGAGTTTCGTTTTCCCTTAAGCTACGCCAACCAAAGGCCGCTGTCCGCCCAGTGGACAGTGACCGGGAGCGGTGCGTTTTTGGTGGGGAAAAAGCGCAGCCATGTGAGAATCACCGGGATCACCGTAGGAAAGATCGTGGACTTCGGCCTTAAGGATTCCCAGAATATGGGGGCATGTATGGCGCCGGCCGCGGCGGATACCATCGAGAGGAACCTCAAAGACTTCGGGCGGGAACCGGATGATTACAGCCGGATCATCACCGGGGATCTGGGATATGTTGGGCAGAGCATACTATTTGACTTAATGAGGGGAAAAGAGATAGATATTAAGAAAAATCATATCGATTGCGGGATGATGATCTTTGACCAGAACAAGCAGGATACCCACGCCGGAGGAAGCGGCTGCGGATGTGCGGCATCGGTGCTGTCCTCTTACGTGCTGCCGAAATTGGAGCGGGGAGAGTGGAAACGGGTATTGTTCGTCCCGACGGGCGCACTGATGTCTACCGTGAGCTTCAACGAGGGCGCGAGCGTGCCGGGCATCGCACACGGGATAGTGCTGGAGCACTGTTAATTTATTACACGAGGGGGAAATATATATGGATTATATCAACGCATTCTGGGTAGGCGGACTGATCTGCGCTCTTGCACAGATCCTGCTGGACCGCACGAAGCTGATGCCGGGAAGGGTGATGGTGCTTTTAGTATGTACTGGGGCCGTACTTGGGGCGCTTCACATCTATCAGCCGATCCAGGATTATGCCGGGGCAGGCGCCAGCGTGCCGCTGGCCGGATTCGGGAATCTTCTGTGGAAGGGCGTCAAGGAGGCTGTCGACAAGGAAGGCTTTATCGGAATCTTTCTGGGAGGTTTCAAGGCAAGTGCAGTAGGGATCTCAGCGGCGCTTGTGTTCGGCTATCTGGCCTCATTGATCTGCGAGCCGAAGATGAAGAAATAAGCCTGCCGCCGGCCGTATAGTGAGCAGAACACATCATTCAGGCTTGTGTATAATTGACAAGCAAATAAGAAAATAACGGCGAATTATCAGCTATAATTGCATATTGTTTTCGCTGCCGCTACATGATATTGTGAGATTAGACTGGTCATGGGCGGCTTTTTGCTTATAAGCGGAAGCGTTTTGGGGCCGGACGGTAAGTGGCGGATGAATACATGGGAGGAAATCAATGGAATACGTAAATATTATCATACCATTTGCAGGCGGGCTGGGGATGTTCATCTATGGTATGCAGATTATGGCGCAGGGACTGGAGAATGCTGCCGGGAACCGGATGAAATCATTGCTTGAGATCCTGACGAAAAATAAGCTTTTGGGGGTGTTCCTCGGCGCGGCGATCACGGCGGTGATCCAGAGTTCGTCTGCGACGACAGTCATGGTCGTCGGTTTTGTCAATGCCGGGCTTATGAATCTTGCCCAGGCGATGGGCGTCATCATGGGAGCGAATATCGGTACGACGGTAACGGGATGGCTCGTCTCTTCTGTAGAGTGGGCGGAGTTCTTAAGCCCGTCGAAGATGGCTCCGGTAGCGGTAATCGCCGGCGTCGTCGTGATGCTGACCGGAAAGCGGCGCTCGGCAAAGGATATCTCAAGTATCATTATCGGTTTCGGGCTTCTGTTCATCGGGATCACGACCATGTCAGACGCGGTAGAGCCGCTCAGGGAATACGAGGGCTTTGTCAATATGTTCGTCGTCCTGGGCCAGAGTCCGGTCTTAGGGATCCTTGCCGGCGCGGTGGTGACGGCGATCATCCAGAGCTCGTCCGCGTCGGTGGGAATCTTACAGAGCCTGGCGGCGGCAGGGCTGGTGCCTTTCAGCGCGGCCATATACATTATCATGGGCCAGAATATCGGTACCTGTGTGACGGCAGTACTTTCAAGCCTCGGAGCGAAGAAGAACGCGAAGACGGCGGCGCTTATGCATCTTCTGTTCAACATCATCGGTACGGTGCTGTTCAGCGCGGTGGCGATCATCTATTTTGAGCTTTTGAACCCGCAGGCAGGAGTGGGAAGCATCACCCAGACCCAGATCAGTATGGTCCATACGGTCTTTAATGTGGGGACGACCGTACTTTTATTCCCGGCGTCGGGTCTGATCATAAAGCTTGCCAAGAAGATCGGCAATGTCAAAGAGGATGAGCAGGACCGGGCAAAGGTGCTCTTAGACGAACGTGTGCTGGAGACCCCCGGTATCGCCCTGCAGTCTACCCTTAACGAGGCGATCCGTATGGGCGAGCTGGTCATGGAGACGATGGAGACGGCGCGGGATGTATTATTTGCCAAGGAGCAGGACGCCATCGACAAGATCAGGGAGGATGAGTCTGCCGTAGATAAGCTGTGCGCGGGAATCACGGAATATGCGGTGAAGCTGAGCACCATGCGCATCAGCGAGAAGGAGCATGAGACAGTGGCGCGCCTTTTGCAGATTCTTTCGGATATTGAGCGTGTAAGCGATTATTGTGAAAATATATCCGAGTACGCGGAGACGATGATGGAAAAGAAGGTATCATTTTCCGATATTGCTAGGTCGCATATGGAGGAGATCATGTCAGAGACTATAGACAGCTACAGATATGCGATGGAAGCGTTCAGGGAAAACAGCCGGGAGAACGCGCTTAAGGTCATCGAGAAGGAGACGAAGATCGACGAGCTTGAGATCAGGCTTCGGACTAAGCATATCGCCCGGCTTGCGGACAATCAGTGCAATACCGAGGCGGGGATCGTCTTCCTTGATGCGCTGGTAGGCTTAGAGCGTATCTCTGATCATGCGAGAAATATCGCGGAAGAGGTATTAAAAGGATTATAAAAAGGCTATAAAAGAGAATAAAGAATCCGCGCGGGGAATTCACCTGGTTATAGGGGATTCCCCGCGTTTTCTCTGCTTTCAGCCGCGGCGTTTATCCACTCTACGGCGTCATTCAGGCCCTCTGGGGAGAAGGGGAATTCCTTCCAGGTCTTCTCTTCGTCCGGCGTGGCTTCAAAGCACCATGGTTCGGGATAGACGCATGCCTTCAGGGTATCGCCTGCGCTGCACAGATAATACCGGGTTTTTGCATGGGAACCGGTATAGGCTTCTTTTTTTAAAAAATTGACGGATAATCCGGGGGTGGCGATCATTGTACCCGCTCCTTTCTTTTTGACCTTTTCTTGCTCTTTGGTTTCAATATCTTAACATAAAGATAAGATATACGCAATCTTAAGAAATTTTTTCGTTTTTCTAATGAAAGTATTTCGTATTCTGTGTTATGATAGGAGAAAATAGGGATAAAAGGAAGAAATACAGATTATGGAAGAGGTAATTCAGGTCAGGAACCTGTATAAACTTTACAAGGTCGGAGACGAGACAGTCCGGGCGCTGGACGGAGTGGATTTTGATATCCATCATGGCGAGTTCTGCGCGATCGTAGGAACCTCCGGCTCCGGTAAGTCAACTCTCCTTAATATGCTTGCCGGTCTTGAGAAGCCGACGAAGGGCGCCATAGTCATCGGCGGGCAGCATATTGAGAATCTGAAAGAGAATGAGCTGGTTGCTTTCCGGAGAAATAATGTCGGCTTTATCTTTCAGTCGTTCCATCTCATGGGAACGATGAATGCGGTGGAGAATGTGGCGCTGCCCTTAAGTTTCCGGGGAGAGGACAGGAAGCTCCGCCTCAAAAAAGCGAATCAGATGCTTAATCTTGTAGGTTTGAAAAAGCATAGAAAGCACATGCCTAACCAGATGTCCGGCGGACAGCAGCAGAGAGTGGGCGTCGCCAGGGCGCTGGTGGTGGATCCCAAGATCATATTTGCAGATGAGCCCACGGGCAATCTGGATTCACATACGTCGGAGGATGTGATGCGGCTGATGCAGAAGGTTGTGCGGGAGCAGAAGAAGACGCTGGTCATGGTTACCCATGATAACCATCTTGCAACTTATGCAGACAGGGTTTTTCATATCAGAGACGGAAAGATTTTAAAGATCGAAGAACATGCCAGAGTGAGGGAGGAAGAAGAACAATGAGCAGATGGAAGGAATTGATGAGAGGAACAGCCGGCGTTCTTGCGGCGGTGGTTCTTGCCGGCGGAGGGCTTGGCGCGCCGGTTAATGCAAAGGAGCCGGAGATCAATACGCAGGAAAGAGCGGCTGTAGAATGGAAGGCGGCAAGTAATACGGTTCCTGTATTTGAATATCAGAAGGCCAACAGCCTGGATATGTACCTGACGAATACCGGGGATCAGGAACTCACTAATATTAAGGTCGAGCCGTATATTGATGAAGAAGATATTTCTAAATGGCCGTTCCAGAAGGATAATCAGGACGATACGGTAAAGATCGACAGGCTGGCGGGAAATACCACGAGCCAGATGATCCGGTTCACCTTCAAAGAGCGGGACGATGTGGCGACAGGCAACCACAAGATTTATTTTGAGTGCTCATATAAAGTAAACGGAGAAGAGAAAAGCAGCAGGAAAGCGTTCTGGGTAAAGACTACGGCGAAGCCTGAGGAGAAGAAGGAAGACAAGCCCCTGCAGGTGCAGATTACCGATACGACGAAGAAGAAGGAAGATGAAGGACTTGGGGAAATCCCCATGGACGACGGCGGGATCAGCAACGGTGAAGTGTCCTATTCCGGCGGAGGCGGAGGCGGCGGTGACGACAGCTCTGACGGGTCTGTGCCGAGAGTTATCGTGACAGGCTTCGATACGAAGCCGAAGAAGGTAAAGGCGGGAAGTGATTTCACCCTTACGGTTCATCTGAAAAATACTTCTAAGAAAACAAGAGTAAAGAATATGCTGTTCGATCTTAATGCACCTGAGGAGGGATCGGATGAGCAGACGACAGCGCCGGCATTTCTCCCGTCCTCAGGAAGCAGTTCGGTTTATCTGGAGGGGATGAAGGCGAAAGGCACGGCGGATATTTCCATTAAGCTTAATGCCAAGTCGGATCTTTTACAGAAGCCTTACAGCGTTGAGCTGAGTATGAAATACGAGGACGCCAGCGGCGGCTCCGTAGAAACCACTTCAAGCCTGTCCATTCCGGTCAAGCAGGACGCGCGGTTTGAATTCAGCGATTTCGAGATCAATCCCGAGAGTGTCGCTGTGGACGACGAGGCGAATGTTATGTGCAACCTTTATAATCTCGGGAGGATCAAGCTTTACAATGTAAGGGCGATCTTCGAGGGAGAGTCCATCGAGAAGGAAGAGGTGTTTATCGGAAATGTAGAGTCCGGCGCCACAGCGTCCATAGATGCCATGCTCAAAGGAACCCAGGCGACAGAAGGGCCTGCGCCCGTAACTATGACCATGAGCTATGAAAATGAAGAAGGCGAAGCGATCACAGAGAAGAAGGAACTGATGCTTGAGGTCACAGAGCTGATGGATGAGGGCATGGATGTGGGAATGCCTATAGAGGAAGATATGCAGGGCGGCGGATTCCCGGTAGTGCCGGTAGTGATCGCTGTGGGAGTTATAGCGATGATCGTAGCAGCAGTGATCATTCTCAAGCGGCGTAAAAAGAGAATGAGAAAGAGCGAGGAGGAGGATTTTCTGTATGAACTGGATGGATCTTCTGAGGATGAGCGGTAGCAACCTGCGCAGAAGAAAGTTACGTACTTTTCTTACCGTCCTCGGAGTTGTCATCGGTACGGCATCGATCGTAGTCATGATCTCGCTGGGGCTGGGGCTTCAGCAGGCGATGTATCAGGAGATAGAGCAGTACGGCGGACTGACTACGGTCAATGTGTCAGGGGCCAACGGCGGAGGCGACATGATGTACGGCTACATGGATGATTCCCAGGAGGAGTCTGAGGAATACGTAGACGACGCGTGTCTGGCGAAGCTGGCTAAGCTTGAGCACGTAACGAACGTGGAGCCGGTGTACAATATGTCAGTTATGCTCCTTAAGGGTTCGTACGAGGGCAATATGCAGTTGATGGCCATGACCCCGGAGGGGCTTAAGACCAGGAACATCGAGCTGTCCCAGGGAAGTCTCCCGGCAAAGGGCAGCGCGCAGATCGAGCTTGTATATGGAAATATGGCGATCATGAACTTCTATGAGAAAGGGACGGGAAATTCCTACTGGGATACCGGAGAGCTGCCGGATATTGACCTGGCGAAAGATTCCCTGTTTCTGATTCTGGATCAGGATAGCTATTATGCCAGCCGGGAGCAGTCGCCTTTGGATATGGGCGGAGATGATGACGGAGGCGAAGGCGCACAGAGCAGCAAACCGGTGCAGAAGCATGTGGTCCGCGGCTGCGGGCTGGTAAAGGGCGGAATTGAGGACTATAATGCCAACTGCTATTACATATTCTGCGACCTGGATACGTTAAAACAGGTGTTGAAAAAAGAGTTTGCAGGCAGGGTTATTCCGGGGCAGCCGCAGACGAAGAACGGAAAGCCTATGAAGGAGTTCTGTTATTCCTACGCCCAGCTTAAGGTGGATGATAAGGATAATGTGGCGCAAGTAGCCAATACCATCAAAGAGATGGGGTATAATGTAGAGACTAACGCAGAGATGATGGACAGCGTGAACAGGCAGATGGGGATCATCCAGGCTGTTCTCGGCGGAATCGGGGCGGTGTCGCTGTTTGTGGCGGCTATAGGTATAGCCAATACGATGATGATGTCTATCTATGAGCGGACGAAGGAGATCGGCGTCATGAAGGTATTGGGCTGCAGCCTTGGCAATATCAGAGGGATGTTCCTCATGGAAGCGGCATTTATCGGGATGTTCGGAGGAATCGTCGGCAATGCCTTGAGCTTCCTCATGTCGATGGTGATCAATGCGCTGACGGCGAATTCAGATATGATATCGACCGGCGGTGCGGATATCTCCTACATACCGATATGGCTGATGCTGGCTTCCATCGGATTTGCCATGCTGGTAGGGATCGTCGCCGGATATTTCCCGGCAAAGCGCGCCATGAAGCTAAGCCCGCTGGAGGCGATCCGGAACGGATAAGAATAACAAAAGGACCAGCGCCCTTTTAAGGCGCTGATCCTTTTTTGCTATTCCTCGATCACCTGTATCTCAAGATAATCAAAATCAATAGCATCCACAAAGTTATCCTGGTTAAACCGGGCCTTGCTGTGGCGCTTGAATTCGCTGATGGTCGCATCCAGCCAGATCGGCCTGCTCAGGTCAAATTCATAACAGAGCGCCTCTAAGGCATTGAAGATCTTATGCGTCCGTGTATCGTCGGAGTCATCGCAGATAACGGTGTCTCTCAGCATACGGTTGTCTTTAAACTCTTTTCCCCATAAACGGAACATGGCAGTACCTCTCAGATTAAGTATTTTATATTTGTGCAACTGAAAACAGTATACCTCTTTGGCAGGAGACTGTCTAGTACTGCAAATATTTTGCTGTGCAAAAGCCGCCCCTCACTCTTACATCATGTTCTTACGAAATGAGCAGCCAGTGCGCATTCCTGGCCCGTGACCAGTAACATTCGGCGCACTGATACCGGGAAGCGAGAAATGAATACTTGCGAAAGAGCAGCGGATATGATACAATTCAACGAGTGACAAGACACTTGACAAAACAATGGCTAAGAGGAGTTTGCATATGGAAAAGATAAAGAAGGCACTGGATCGGATATTTATCGAGGGGCTGAGCGCCATGGCCCAGGGACTGTTTGCTACGCTGATCATCGGGACGATCATCCAGCAGATCGGGACGCTTATGGGAGGAACGGCCGGGGATATGATCTTTGTGATCGGAAAGGCGGCCGCTTCTCTTACGGGAGCGGGAATCGGGGCGGCGGTAGCTTACCGGTTTAGGGAGAGCCCGCTGGTAGTCGTATCCGCGGCGACAGCGGGTATGGTAGGCGCTTTTGCAAGTAAGCTGCTGGCCGGCGCAGTATTGGTGGAGGGCGCTATGGTGTATGCCGGGCCTGGAGAGCCGCTTGGGGCATTTATCGCCGCATATGTGGGTATCCTTTTCGGGCATCTGGTATCGGGCAGGACGAAGGTCGATATCCTGGTGACGCCGCTTGTGTCGATTGGAACAGGCTCTGCGGTAGGGCTGATCTTGGGACCGCCTATATCCGGGTTCATGGCGTGGCTTGGGGCGGTCATCAACTGGGGAACAGAGCAGCAGCCGCTTCTTATGGGAATTATCGTGTCGGTGCTTATGGGGATGATCCTCACCCTGCCCATAAGCTCGGCGGCGCTTGGGATCATCCTGAACCTTTCCGGTCTGGCAGCGGGGGCAGCCACGGTAGGCTGCTGCTGCAATATGGTTGGGTTCGCGGTGGCAAGCTACCGGGAGAACAAGGTGGGAGGACTTCTGGCTCAAGGGATCGGCACATCTATGCTGCAGGTTCCGAATATTGTGAAAAAGCCGGTGATCTGGCTTCCGGCCATATTATCCAGCGCGGTTCTAGGACCGGTAGGGACGATGGCGCTGCATATGACAAGCAATGCCACCGGATCCGGGATGGGTACGGCAGGGCTGGTCGGGCAGATCATGACGTGGCAGACGATGATACAGACAGAGACGGCTTCGATGGTGATGACAAAGATACTGGTTATCCAGATTATCCTGCCTGCCGTCGTGACTTTGGGCATCTCGGAATTTATGCGCAAAAAGGGCTGGATCAAGTTCGGCGACATGAAGCTTGAGATGTAAGGAAATATATGCCGGAGGTATCTTTGGATGGATAAAGACGGAATGATCCATATCTATTACGGGCGCGGCAAGGGGAAGACGACCGCGGCCGTGGGACAGGCAGTGCGGGCTGCCGGGGCGGGCTTAAAGGTGCTCGTATTCCAGTTTTTAAAAGATAATTCTTCCAGTGAAAGGCTGATCTTAGAAAGGATTCCTAATGTTACCTGTATCCCGGGCAAGGATAAGGTGAAGTTTTACAGCCGGATGGACGAAGAAGAGCGCAGGGAGCTTAAAGCTTATCACATGGCCATGCTGGATAGTATTGTCAAACTTTGTGATTCTTTTGACATACTTGTTTTGGACGAGGCGCTGTGCGCAGTGATGCTCGGAGCCCTTGACGAGGACAGATTACTGGGCTTTCTGCGTCATAAACCGAAGACTCTGGAAATCATTCTGACAGGTCACAAGGCGTCTGAAAAGATGCTGGAAATTGCCAGCTACGCAACGGAGATGAAGAAGGAGAAACATCCATTTGACGCGGGATTCGGGGCCCGGCTGGGAATAGAATATTAATTGTGATATGTTTATTAAATTAGTATTAAAAAGAAGACATAACTCCTTATTCTATGCTATAATATAGATATGTACGGAACGGCTCTTCGCATAGAGAGGAGAGATAAATTTGGAGAACGCAATTAAGAACTACGAAGATGTTGACAGTTGGAAGACGATTATATTTCTCTATAATGCAGCGTTGAAGGAAGTTGGAACGAAACTGGAGATATTGAATGATGAATTTCAGCATGTTCATAAGTATAATCCCATAGAACATATTAAAAAAAGGGTGAAATCACCGGAGAGTATCGTAAAAAAGCTGAAGCGTTATGGATATGAGACGTCCATTGAGAATATGGTGAAGTATGTCAATGACATTGCCGGTGTCCGGCTGATCTGCTCGTTCTCATCGGATATTTACCGGCTGGCAGAGATGATCGGGAACCAAAGTGATCTGAAGGTGCTTTCGATCAAGGATTATATCAGGCATCCGAAACAAAGCGGATATAAGAGCTATCATATGCTCGTATCTGTCCCGATTTTTTTGTCGGACAGTGTGGTGGATACTAAGGTGGAGATCCAGATACGCACGATCGCCATGGATTTTTGGGCGAGCCTTGAACATAAGATATATTACAAATTTGAAGGAAATGCCCCGGAGTATATCAGCCGGGATCTTCGGGAGTGTGCAGAGATGGTGTCGTCTCTGGATGAGAAGATGCTCACACTGAATGAGGCGATTCTGCAATGCCTGAGGAATCACGAAGAGTCAAAGAAGCGTACATATAGTCAGACAGAGACGTTGCTTGAGCAAAAGCAAGTATCGGGGACCTGAGTTGAACTCGGGTCTTTTCTGTTGGAAGGACCGGTGCAGTCCAGAGCATATAATTTGGAAGGTGTGGTACAGCATCATGAAGTATGAAAATATATATGAAGGCAGATTCATCGACCGTCCCAACCGCTTTATCGCCCACGTGGAGATAGACGGCCGCGAGGAGACGGTGCATGTGAAAAATACAGGTCGGTGCAGGGAGCTGCTGAAGCCGGGGGCGGAAGTATATATTCAGGACAGCTTAAGTCCGGCGAGGAAGACGAGATGGGATCTGATCGCGGTACAAAAGGGAGACCGGATCGTCAATATAGACTCTCAGATACCCAATAAGGCGGTGAAGGAATGGCTGGAAAAGGGGAATCTCATCGGGGATATTACTGCCGTACGGCCGGAGTATACCTACGGCAGCTCGCGCATTGACTTGTATGTAGAGGCGGGGGAGAAGAAGATCCTTATCGAGGTGAAGGGAGTGACGCTGGAGGAAGAGGGCGTAGTGCGGTTCCCGGATGCGCCCAGCGAGCGGGCGGTAAAGCATGTGCAGGAGCTTAAGGAGGCGGTAAAGAAGGGATATGAGGCGTACGTATTTTTCGTGATCCAGATGAAGGATGTCCGCTATTTCACGCCTAACCAGGATACCCACCCGGAATTTGCCAAGGCTCTTAAGGAGGCGGCGGATGGGGGCGTGAAGGTCGTCGCCTATGATTGTCTGGTGGAAAAAGACAGCATAGCTATCGGCAGGGAGGTGCCGGTCGACCTGGGAAATGGTATCCTGGAGGAAAAAGACGGCATAGCTATCGGCAGGGAGGTGCCGGTCGACCCGGGAAATGATATCCTGGGCGAAGTGGCAGCGCTGCTGGTTCCGTGGTACAAAAAGAACCGCAGGGAACTGCCCTGGCGGGAGAAGCCCGAGCCGTACCGCGTGTGGGTCTCAGAGATCATGCTCCAGCAGACGAGAGTGGAGGCAGTCAAGCCTTACTATGCCAGATTCATGAAGGAACTGCCCACGGTGAAGGCGTTATCCGAAGCAGAGGAAGACCAGCTATTAAAGCTGTGGGAAGGGCTGGGATATTATAACCGCGTGCGCAACATGAAGGGCGCGGCGCGGCAGATTATGCTAGATTACGGCGGGGAATTCCCCAAGACCTACGAAGAGATAAGAGCGCTTAAAGGAATCGGGAATTATACGGCGGGAGCGGTCTGTTCCTTTGCTTTCGGTATGCCTGTGCCGGCGGTGGACGGCAATGTGCTCCGGGTCATCACGCGGTTGACGGCAGATGATTCGGACATTGCGAAGCAGAGCACGAAAAACCGGATCGAACAGAAGCTTGAACGAGTGATCCCGAAAGAAGCGGCAAGCGATTTTAACCAGGGGCTTATCGAGCTTGGAGCGATCGTCTGCGTGCCGAAGGGGGCGCCCTTATGCGGGGAGTGCCCGCTGTCGTCTCTGTGTGAGGCGAGAAAGAGGGGGCAGACAGAGCATTTCCCCGTGAAAGCGAGGGCGAAGGCAAGAAGGATAGAAGAAAGGACGGTGCTGGTCTTCAAGGACGGGGAGCGGGCGGCGATCGCCAAACGCAAGGAAAAAGGGCTGCTGGCCGGGCTTTACGAGCTTCCCAATGTGGAAGGGCATCTGACTATGGAGGAGGCGGCAGCGTACAGCAAGGCGATCGGGCTTATGCCGGTGCGAATCAAAGCCCTTCCGGCGGCAAAGCATATATTCAGCCATGTGGAGTGGCATATGATCGGCTATGCGGTCAGGGTGGACGAACTGGAGAAGACGGAGCAGAAGGACTTCCTGTTCATCCATCCGGAGGAGATCGAAGCGCGGTATCCTATACCTTCGGCTTTTGAAAAATATATGCGGGAGTTAGTGTAGCGGATCAAAAAAAGCTATGCGGCAGCGGTGTGCCGGATAGCTTTTTAAATATTGCATCATAGCATTGATCCTGATGTATCAGAGCCTTCCGTTATTATCGCGCATAAATTTGTATTCTGCGACGGAACGGTCAAAACCTTCGATATGTGTATAGAACCACTTGATCACGTTCTCCTCCACCCTTTTCACGAAAGCGGGCGACGGCCCCTCTTCCTCCTGCAGCATCTCGTCTAATTCGGAAATCGTCTTTTTGAATTCCTCGTGCTGCGCTTTGTGCTTTTCATAGCCCGGATAACCGATCTCCTTCTGCAGATCTTCCTCGGCGCCAAAGTGGAAAACCGTGTAGTCTGACAGATAGTCAAGAGTCTTTACCGCAGTAAGCCTTGCGTCGCTGTCCTCGCAGCTGTCCAAAAGCTTGTTGATGCGGCCGATCAGCTCCTTGTGCTGTGAATCGATCAGCTCATTACCAGTGATTAAATTCTCGCTAAACTCAGCTCTCATAAAAAATCCCTCCTTGTCTTATCGTATTATATTGGCTGATGAGAAAACTTAGTTGCCTTGCGCGGCTGCGACGCATAGATAAAGGGATAGATGATACAAGCCATGGCAAAGGCTGCAATCACATCCGTAACCGAATGCTGCTTTAAAAATACCGTGGACAGGATGATCAAAATACCGGTTATATATACGCTCCACATGATACCCTTGCAGGCTCTCAGCTTCTCGCTGTGAGCCGCCGCGATGAGCACGCCCACCGTGTTGAACACATGGATGCTCGGGAGTACGTTCGTCGGGGTATCTATCGTGTAAAGGCGCCTGACCAGATCTACGCAGAAGTTGTCTCTGGCAAATACTGCCGGGCGCAGGTTCAGTCCGTTAGGAAATACGGTGCATATGATGAGGAAGGCTGTCATCCCGATGATAAGGAAGGTAGCGAGCCGGTAAAATCCCTTCTTATCCATAAAAAAGAAATAGAATACACAGATCCCCATAAATACAAACCAAAAGTAGTACGGAAAGATAAAATATTCAACAAATGGGATAAAATCATCCAGAGGGGAGTGGATCACGAAGTAATTCTTCTGAATATGCTCCTCCAGATAATTAAACCAGGGTAAATAGATAAAAGCGTACAGAAATACCCATGCATGACTATACTTTTTTATGAATGCCTTCACTGTGTCAATAGTTTTCATGAAATTAACGCCCCTTTAAATAGCCTGTTTGGTATAATGTATTTCTGATTCACGGAAAATTATAACATGAAAAAAATCATTCAACAAGGAAGTTCATTCAATATTAATAATTTTCACCATGTTTTTCGAAAATCTGAATATGATATCCCGACATCCCTTTCTTTAAGTCCTCATTGGTCGTCAGCGTCCAGACAGCGATCGGAATGCGGAATATGTACTTTAGGAGCAGGACCGACAGATGGGGGAGGTCTGACAGCCGGTAAGAGATAAAATCGGGCCTTCCTAAAAAGTTGCAGAAAAGATTCTGGACAATGAATTTTAAAAGCCATGCTTCCCTGCACTCTCTGGCGGTCAGGTGCTCAGCGAGCTGCCCTCGCAGGATATGCGGGGCGTGAAGCCTGAACCACCGCAGACCCATAGTATTAAAGGACTGTATCATATAATTCCCGGAATACGGCTTAAGTATACGGTAAGTTTCCTCGCAGATCCTTAAGGAAGAAGTTGGTATTTTTAATTCGATGAGCAAAGGGACCCGTCCGTTTACTGTATCGAGCACATCGCCGAACAGGGGGATCCGTTCGCTGGTCCCGAGAAGGCACAGCGTCTTAAGCTCATCGTAGGTTAAGTCCTCTACCTTTCCGGGACGGCCGCAGAGACGCTCTAAGGTATCATCGTGGAAGACGATGAGCTGCCCGTCCCGTGTCAGGTGCAGGTCAAGCTCTATGCCGTATCCCCGCTGCATGGCGGCGCGGAAGGCTGTCATAGAATTTTCCGGGATCCGGTGTCCGATGTCGTGGTATCCCCGGTGCGCGAACATAGAAGTAGAGATATTAAGGATGCGCTTTTTTTCGGTCCGTCTTGGAAAGACCATAAAAACATAAAACAAGATAACTGAACATATGACAATTGCAATCAACATAGCGCTCTCTCCTGGTATCAACTGATGATGAAACGTATTCTCTGAGGATTCTGCGAGATACTTATCCTGCGCGCTCTGGATATGGGCTCGCCGTCTGTGTGGAAGGGCAGGGAGATCTCGCTCTCCATCGTTATGGCTCTGCAGCGGTAAATGTGGATGCCGGAAAATCTTGTATGCTTTCCGAAAAATGCGGTAGGGAGCAGACAGAGGATCTTAAGCTTCGACAGGCCTTCGGCGACGATAATATCCAGAAACTCATCGGTGGGGCAGGCATTCGGGCAGAACATGAAGCCGCCTCCCTCGTATCTCTGATTCATGGCAGCGGCAAAATAGACTTTTTCAAAGGTCACGGATCTTCTGTTATCCATGGTGAGGACCATCCTTTTCGGCGTCTGGAGCAGAAGGCTTGACACAGCGATGCTGACGTAGGAAAACTTCCCAAGTGAGAGCCTGTTTAAAAAGGCTTTCACGCGGGAATAGCTGATGCGGCAGCAGACCTCCGCGTCAAAGCCGAAGCCGGAACTGACGGCAAAGGAGCGCCTGTGCGTCCCGTAGGCTGCCGTCCCCACGCTTAAATAGGTGAAGCGTGAGGGGGCGAGGATGTGTTCCAGCGCAGCAAGGGGGTCAGAAGAAAGCTTCATCCCTCTGGCGAAATCATTGCT
The DNA here is from genome assembly GCA_910575105.1 of Lachnospiraceae bacterium. Taxonomy (GTDB): domain Bacteria; phylum Bacillota; class Clostridia; order Lachnospirales; family Lachnospiraceae; genus MD308. The sequence goes on along the minus strand of CAJTDK010000008.1, from coordinate 5,846 downwards.
GGAGCCGATGGGAATATAGGCCAGGGTCACGGCTTCGAAATCAGAGATACCGTTGATTACTTCGTTAACCGTCCCGTCTCCGCCCAGTATGGTCAGCGTACAGCGGCTGGTTTCCGAGAGAAGATTCCTGGTGATGGCGGCAGCGTGACCGCGGTATTTTGTCAGAAAAGCCCGGTAGCTTATGTTCCGTTCCTTTAAGACTGATTCTAGCTCATGCCAGACTTTTTGCCCCAGTCCGGTGCGGGCATTCGGGTTTACAATAAAGGTATACATAGCAGAGTTCCTTTCGGGAATCACAGTATTATAGAAAAAAACTATAAGAGAAAATGTTTATTAAAATAAGCAATTGGACAAACAGGGAAAGGAGGAGTATTATACTAAACAAAGATATTATTGTTTTAGTAATCGAGAGATTACTATGTTTCCTTCTACAAAAGTCCTTTAAGATGTGCGCTTAAGGGATTTTTTGTATTCAGAAAGCGCCGTCAAGGTAAATCTTTAAGGAACGGCGCATATTCTCCTCAAAATCAGCCTTTCCCTGTTTCAGGCACCATTCGAATACATTCCCGATGACGATCATGCGGATGTCGGTTGACAGTGCATCCAGAGACAGCTTCGGAGCGATAATGCCTGCGTCTATACATTTCCGGATGTAATTCTGCACGGTGACGATCGGATAGGGGCGTTCCGTGCGGATCAGCGGGTTGAGGGACTGGTTCTTGGGCGTGTAATAATTGGACATGAATTCTACGCCCAGCTCTTTGCAGTACCGGACATAATTGATGTAGACATAGATGATCGTCTCTTTTGCGTCCTTTGCGTCCGCCGGAAGCTCTGACAGGTCGGGATTGATACCGGGCTGTTCTTCGATATAGTAGGAGAGAAGGTCGTCCTTTGTTTTGAAATGATGATAAAAGCTGCCATTGGAAACGCCGGCTTCCTCGCAGATATTCTTGATCGACAGCTCCTCATATCCTTTTTTGCGCAGAATATCCTTAGCCGCCTTAAAAATCCGGGCCTTAGTCTCTTTTGATTTCATTTGCTGTCTGGATAGTTCCCTGTCATCGTGCAATTGGTTCATGGCACAGTCTTCCCTTCAAAATTGTTTGCTTTATCTGGCTGGAAACAGTATATCATATGAAAAATCTTTTTTCAATGAAACAGAGTGAACTCTGTGTTTTATCCTGTCTGATTTTATGTTATGATATATAAAGTCTATTTTAGGTGCTGTTTACGTTCCGTGAGAGTAACCTACTTTATTTGAAGAAAGGATGTAAGAATGGATATTAATCAAAAAATAGCAGAAGAGCTTGGGGTGAAGAAATGGCAGGTAGATGCTGCGGTAAAATTGATTGATGAAGGAAATACGATTCCTTTTATAGCCAGATACCGTAAGGAAGTGACAGGAACTCTGGATGATGAGCAGTTGAGAAAGCTCCATGAGCGGTTGACATATCTGAGGAACCTGGAGGAGAAAAAAGAGCAGGTGATCTCCAGCATTGACGAGCAGGGGAAGCTTACAAAAGAGCTTAAGGCTCAGATCCTGGCGGCGGAGACGCTGGTGGTGGTGGAGGATCTGTACCGCCCGTACCGCCCGAAGAGAAGGACCCGCGCTACGATTGCGAAGGAGAAGGGCTTAGACCCGCTGGCTGCGCTCATTTCGCTTCAGCAGGTTAAGCGGCCGGTTCTTGAGCTGGCGGAAGACTATGTGAATGAAGAGAAGGAAGTCAGGACGGCGAAGGAGGCGCTTAGCGGCGCGCAGGATATCATTGCCGAGAGCATATCCGATGAAGCAGATTACCGGATATGGATCAGAAAGATAACGGCGCAGAAGGGAAAGGTGGTTTCTGCGGCTAAGGATGAGAAGGCGGAATCGGTCTATGAGATGTACTATGACTTTGAGGAGCCGGTGGGAAGGCTTGCGGGGCACCGTATTCTCGCGCTGAACCGCGGGGAGAAGGAGAAGTTCCTGACGGTGAAGATCGAGGCGCCGGAGGAGGATATCCTCCGCTATCTGGAGAAAAAGACGATCCGCGGGAATAACGAATATACGGCGCCTGTCTTGAAGGAGGCGGCTGCCGATGCATACAAGAGGCTGATCGCCCCGGCCATCGAGCGTGAGATAAGAAATGAACTGACGGAGAAGGCAGAGAACGGCGCGATCGATGTATTCGGAAAGAATTTGGAGCAGCTTCTTATGCAGCCGCCGATCGTGGGACAGACTGTCCTCGGGTGGGATCCGGCATTCCGCACGGGCTGCAAGCTGGCTGTTGTGGATCCTACGGGCAAGGTGATCGGGACGACGGTCATCTATCCTACTGCCCCCACGACACCGAAGAAGATAAAGGCGTCTAAGGATCTGCTTAAGAAGATCATCGAGAAGTATAATATTACGCTGATCTCTGTGGGGAACGGGACGGCGTCGAGAGAGTCCGAGCAGTTCATCGTGGAGCTTTTGAAAGAGATCCCACAGAAGGTGCAGTATATCATCGTAAATGAGGCGGGAGCCTCTGTGTACTCGGCAAGCAAGCTGGCAAGTGAGGAATTTCCGAAGTTCGACGTGGGGCAGAGAAGTGCGGCCTCTATCGCGAGACGGCTTCAGGATCCGCTGGCGGAGCTGGTAAAGATCGATCCTAAGTCGATCGGAGTGGGGCAGTACCAGCATGATATGAATCAGAAAAAGCTCAGTGAGGCATTGTCGGGAGTGGTGGAGGACTGTGTGAATAAAGTCGGCGTGGACCTGAATACAGCGTCGGCGCCGCTGCTTTCCTACATTTCCGGGATTTCATCCACGATTGCGAAAAATATCGTGTCCTACCGGGAGGAGAACGGCCGGTTTGAAAACCGCAAAGAGCTTCTTAAGGTGGCGAAGCTTGGGCCGAAAGCTTACGAACAGTGCGCTGGCTTCATGCGGATCCAGTCGGGGGACAATCCCCTTGACGGGACAAGCGTTCATCCGGAGTCATATGACGCTGCAAAAAAGCTTCTGAAGAAGCAGGGATACAAGCCGGATGATATCAGGGGCGGGAAGCTTGTCGGCTTGTCGCTGACCATCAAGGATTACAAAAAGCTTGCCGAAGAGCTGGGGATTGGTGAGATTACGCTTAAGGATATCGTAAAGGAGCTGGAAAAGCCGGCGAGGGATCCCAGAGATGAGATGCCGAAGCCGATTCTCCGGACGGATGTGCTGGAGATGAAGGATCTGACGGAAGGGATGATATTGAAGGGAACTGTCCGCAATGTCATCGATTTTGGGGCTTTCGTAGATATCGGCGTGCATCAGGACGGCCTAGTACATATCTCTGAGATTACAGACAAGAAGTTTATCAAGCATCCGCTGGAAGCAGTGAGCGTTGGGGATATCGTGGATGTAAAGGTAATGAGCGTGGATCTGAAGAAAAAGAGGATCCAGCTTACGATGAAGGGGATCAAATAACCGTTTCCTTCTGGACAGGATGCCCGGTGGGATGTGATCATAGCGATATATAGCTATATGTATGGATATGAGTATGGAATTGGAGGAAATATGAGATGAAAAAACCTTGGCAGAAGAATCTGGAGACGGTTCTGGGAGTTCTGGTGGGCAATATCGTGCTTGCGTTTACCGTAGCTGCATTTATGGTTCCTCATGGGATCATCATGGGGGGCGCTACGGGTATCGGCCTTACGATCAGCCATTATCTCCCGGTTCAGCTTTCTTTGATCATTTTGATCGTGAATGCGTGTCTGTTCCTTCTGGGAGCTGTGACATTAGGAAAGAAGTTTGTAATTACGACGATAGCGAGCACATTTCTTTATCCGGCGTGCCTGTCGGTGATGCAGGCGATACCGGGGGTTGCGGAGCTTACGGATAATATTATGCTGGCGACCCTTTACGGCGGTGCGCTCCTGGGGCTTGGAGTGGGTGTGATCGTCCGGGTCGGCTCTTCTACGGGAGGTACGGACATCCTTGCCCTGGTATTTAACAAATGGTTCCATGTCAGCGTTGCGGTGCTGATGTATATTGTGGATTTTACGGTACTCGGCGCGCAGATGCTCTTTTCCGATACTGAGCAGATCATGTACGGTATTCTTGCGCTGGTCATCGAGACGGCCATACTGAACCGTGTGATGCTGATGGGTCAGTCGCAGATTCAGCTTTTCGTCATTTCGGAGAGGCACGAAGAGATACGGGAGAGGATGCTCAAGGAGCAGGATGTAGGTGTGACGATGGTGCACGTCGAGACCGGATACGGCAAGGAGGAGCAGAAAGCGGTTCTGTGCATTATACCGAACCGGAAGCTCTATGCGACCAATGAGATGATCCATACGATTGATGAAAAGGCATTTATCACCATCTCACAGATCAATGAGGTGAAAGGGCGCGGTTTTACGATGGAGCGGGTAGTTTATGCCAAGGAGGAAGCAGGAACAAAAAAATAGAAGTTAAAAGAAAGAATGAAAAGACAGCATGATTACAGGGGGAGAAGCGGTGTCTGAACGATTTTCCAGAACGGAATTATTAATTGGAGCAGAGAATATCCAGCGCCTGAGGCGTGCCAGGGTAGCGGTATTCGGGGTCGGCGGGGTCGGCGGATATGTGGTGGAGGCGCTTGTAAGAAGCGGCGTGGGAACATTGGACCTGATTGATGCAGACGTCGTCAGTCTGAGTAATATCAACCGCCAGATCATCGCTACGGACAGGACAGTCGGGCGTGCGAAGGTGGAGGTGGCGAAGGAGCGCGCCCTGGAGATCAATCCGGAGATTAAAGTGAATATTTATAAGATATTTTATCTGCCGGAGACTGCGGGGCAGTTTGATTTCACGCTATATGATTACGTCGTGGATGCGATCGACACGGTGACGGGCAAGCTTAGCCTGATTATGCAGGCAAAGGAGGCCGGGGCGCCGATCATTAGCTGCATGGGAGCGGGGAACAAGCTTGATGCGGCTGCGTTCCGGGTGGAGGATATTTATCGGACGTCTGTCTGTCCGTTAGCGAAGGTGATGAGAAGAGAGCTTAAGAAGCGTGGGGTCAGGGAGCTGAAAGTAGTGTATTCGAAAGAGGAGCCGGTAAAACGAGGAAGCCATATCCCTGGGAGCATCGCTTTTGTGCCGCCGGCGGCGGGGCTGGTTCTTGCGGGAGAGGTAGTGAGAGATCTTCTGTTTTCTTTTCCCGATCGACTTAAATAAATAAAGGAAAGAGCCGATATATATAAAAGAAAGGAGGTAATCAAGATATGGAATTTTCAGATATCGCAATGGCAAGTATGTCAATGAGTGCAGCCAAGTTGCAGGTAAGTGCCAGCATGGCTGTTGCCAAAAGTGCAATGGAGACTCAGGAAGTTGCCGCAGCGCAGCTTCTTGAGATGCTTCCTAGTACGCCTGGTCTGGGTGAGTTTGTTGACGTGATGGCGTAAGAGGCGGGACTGTGATTCTGAGTGATTCAGAAAACAGTCCTTTTTCAATGGAGTAAAAGAGCCGGCAGAGGTTTCGCAGAACGCCGAGTTGTGCGGAAACGCGCCGGCGCTTTTTTTGCGTGAATGATATGCTTATCATAGGAATAATATCTTGTGTCTTCTATAAATAATGGATACCAAATATAGTGTCCAAGAAAATAATGTAAAAAAAGGAAAAAAAAGATAGAAAAAAGTATTGACATAGAGGATAAAAGCTGATATTATAAATTTCGCTGCGGCGGACGCGGCGGTTTCCAAGGAAGAAAGCACAGGGTTTTATCCCATGCAGAAAACCGGCGGGAACAAAAAATAAAAAAGATATCAAAAAAGGTATTGACAAAGAGATACAGACATGATATCATATATGAGCTGTCGCTGAGACGGCAAGCAAACAGAAAGAACCTTGA